>DXCC01000015.1 GCA_019116245.1 Candidatus Tidjanibacter faecipullorum | reverse complement strand
AAGTTGTTCCTTTGTGAACTCCATAAAGTCTACTCCTTTTTTAGTTTTTGTTCCTTTTTGCTTTTACAAATCTAAAAAATCTGTAGACTTTTTTATTCCTCTATCTCAGACACACTTTTTGGAACAGTATCCTATTAAAATTAAAGAAATTGAATATGCGGTATTTTTGGAAGAGAAGTTGTCCGGGGATAGATATAAGGGTATTAAACTTTACAAATATATCTTGAGCACTTTGATGACGTTATACTCTGGAGATGAGCAGGTCTCTTTTATGAGTAAGTTGAAAAATATCGTTAAATTGTCCGAACATGAAGAAGATTTCCGTAATCCTCAACCATTAAATAGTACATATTTTTATGAAACCGCTTTGAGTGCTCCTCAAATTTTCTCTAATCTGAAAAAAATCCTGGAGGCATTAGAATTAACAGATGCACTATTTGTTAAACTTAGGCAGCAATAACGAGTGTGAGAGGCCATACAAAACAGGTGCAGCAAGATGATTGATACGTTTAGACGAACTCGTGGCAGGCAATTGCATCGGCCGTTGTTGAGGGGGGCGCGCGGCTGGTCAAGGCCCATTTGTTCGGTCGCGTGGGCAATCTTTACGGCCGCGTTATCAAAGCGTATTGTCACACTACCTGCGTTCGGAGCGTTTTTTGAATCTCGGGAGGTGTGGCGCTGTCAAATCGATGATGGCTGCCAGCAACGGCATCGCCCGCAGTGCCGCGCTATTCGACAAGGACGGTTTTCAGGATGCGGATATCGGTGATCGGCCGGTCGGCGTCATTTGTCGGCGCGGCCTCGATGCGCCGGACTACGTCCATGCCTTCAACCACCTCTCCGAATACGGTATAGCTGCCGTCCAGGCGCGGCACGCCTCCGATGGTGGTATAGGCTTCGATCTGCGGCTCGGAAAAACGGAAAGGCGCTGCGGAGGGGGTGGCGGAGGCGTTCATGCGGTCTTCCAGTTCGGCCAGTTCCTCCCGGGTATAGGTCTTGCCGGTGACGATGTAGAAATGGCTGCCCGAGGAGCGGCGTTCCGGGTTGACGTCATCGCCCTCCCGTGCGGCGGCCAGGGCGCCCCGCTTGTGAAACAGTGCGGGTCGGATTTCGGCCGGCAGCGAATAGCCCACATCGGTGGTCCCCAGTGCCGTGGTGTCGCTGGCGTGTTTGCTGGTCGGATCGCCCGTCTGGATCACAAACTCCCGGATGACCCGGTGAAACAGCATGCTGTCATAGACGTGGTCGTGGACCAGTTTGAGAAAATTGTTGCGGTGTACGGGGGTTTCGTCATACAGTTTGACCGTGATGTCACCCAGCGTTGTTTCGATGCGCACCCGGGTTCCCTGATCCGATTGGGAACGGCCGGTGCAGGCGGTCAGCCCGGCGATGAGAAAGAATCCGATCCAGAGTTTGTTCATGTCCGACTCATTTTCAACGGCAGAGTTAAGGATTTTGGAGAACGGCGCATCAACGTGGACGGTGGAGTGGTGGGGCCGGCGTGTCGGTCTCGGCGATTTTTTCTACCTTTGCGGCGATCGGAGCGGGAAAGGAATCTTGTGCGGCGAAACAGCCGGTGTCCCGCGCCGATGCCAACCAACTGACGCAAACCATGATACTCCATACGCTTACGGGAACGGTCGTGGCCGGCAATCGCATCGGCCGGCAATGGGGATTCCCGACGGCCAACATTCCCGTGGCCGCCGATGACGACCTGCGCGACGGCGTATATGCTGCCACCGTCACCGTTGAGGGGCAGACCTACGGGGCGATGGTCAATGTGGGTTCGCGTCCGACCGTGGTCGAGGCGGGCGCGCGGCTGGCCGAGGCCCATCTGTTCGGCTTCGCGGGCGATCTTTACGGCCGCGTCATCACGATCGTATTGCGGCACTTCCTGCGTCCGGAGCGTCGTTTTGAATCCCGGGAGGCGCTGCGCCGTCAGATCGACGAGGACCGTCGGCAGGTGCTGGCCTGTCTGGCCGCCGAGGAAGACGCCGGGCGGCCGTAGAAGCGCGCTCTGCACAACACCAGATTCATATTTAAAGGAAACATCCCGCCTGCGAGTGCAGTGCGGGATGTTTCCGTATGGGCTGGCGTGGTGCCCTTCGGGCGTCAGCACCAGTTGCCGAAGATGAACCCGGCCAGCGTGGCCATGACGATGACCAGACTGACGTAGGCGACGGTCTTCCTGGTTCCCATTACGCTGCGGATCACCAGCATGTTCGGCAGCGAGAGCGACGGACCGGCCAGCAGCAGCGCCAGGGCAGGACCTTTGCCCATGCCCGAGGCCAGGAGGCCCTGGATGATGGGAACCTCGGTCAGCGTGGCGAAATACATGAAGGCTCCCGTGAAGCTGGCCAGGAAGTTCGACAGCAGCGAATTGCCGCCCACGGCCCATTCGATCCAGCGATTGGGAATGATGCCGGCAATGGCCGTGTCGCCGTGAGTGGAGCCGAGCAGGAATCCGGCCGTGACGACACCTGCGGCCAGCAGGGGCATGATCTGTTTGGCGAACCCCCAGGAGGCCAGTGCCCATTCCCGGTTTTCGGGATTGCGCCGGTCATAGAGCAGGATGACCGAGAGGGCGGCGATGGCTACAACCATCGGTACGAGCGGCACCAGTCTGGGGTCGGGGATGAACCGGTTGGCCAGCAGGGCGGCGGTCAGCGTGAGCAGGGCGCCGAACGTGACCCATGCGGCGCGCAGCCGGAGAATGCGCACGAGCGACCAGCACAGCAGCAGGGCGAAGGCACCGGTGATGTACCATTTTCCGGTGAAGATGGCGCGCCAGAGACCCGTATCGGTGGCTGAGGGAGCTCCCCAGTTGGCGAAGACGAGGATGAAGACCAGCGTGAAGAAGTGGAAGGCCGTCTGCCATACGGGGCGTGTCTCGGGGGGCGGAGTGAGGTTCATTTGTGCCTCCTTTTTGGCGCGTTCCTCTTTGCGGAAGAAGAGCGACATGAGCAGGCCGATGACGACGGCGAAGAGGACGGCCCCCAGGATGCGGGCGATGCCCAGCTCCATGCCCAGGATGCGGGCCGTCAGGATGATCGACAGGATGCTGATGGCGGGACCGGAGTAGAGGAAGGCTATGGCAGGTCCCAGTCCGGCCCCCCGTTTGTAGATGCTGGTGAAGAGAGGCAGGATCGTACAGGAGCAGACGGCCAGTATGCCGCCCGACAGGGCCGCCACCGTGTAGGAGAGCCACCGTTTGGCGTTGGCGCCGAAGTAGCGGATGACGGCTCCCTGGCTGACGAATACGGAGATGGTGCTTGCGATGAAGAAGGCGGGCAGCAGGCACAGGATGACATGTTCCTGTGCGTACCATTGGACCAGGTCGAGGGTGGCGTCGATGGCCGTCCGGAAACGGGGATCGGCGATCGGCATGAAGAAGACGAAGGCGAAGACGGCGATGATCCAGCCCAGTGTTTTCAGTTCTTTGCGGGTATCCATGATGGAGGCGGTGTCAGAGTCCGAGCAGTTTTTCGATTTCGGCCGTGGAGGGAACGTATCCCTTGAGCCGTACGACGCCGTCGATGACGATGGCGGGCGTGGCCATGATGTTGTATTGCAGCATCTCCATGATATCTTCCACCTTGGTCAGCGTGACGTCGAGGTGGTGTTCGTCGATGACTTTCTGGATCAGGTCGTAGGTCGTTTTGCATTTGGCGCAGCCGGCGCCGAGTACTTTGATTTCCATGATACGGTGATTTTAGTGCGGTTTACAGAAAGATGAGCGTACAGTAGTAGAGGCCGATGGCGACGAAGAGGATGCCGACGATGCGATTCATCCATTTCTGGAGGCTCGGCATCCGGCCGTAGAAGCTGCCGATATGCTGCATGCCGAAGGCCAGCAGCCAGGCAACCAGCAGGACGGGCAGTGCGGTGGCCACGGCGAAGAGGGCGGGCAGCAGGTAGCCGGCCTTGGCCGCAGCCGCCATCGGAATCAGCATGCCGAAGTAGAAGATGCCGCTCGTGGGGCAGAAGGCCATGGCGAAGAGCATGCCGAGCAGCAGGGCGCCCCAGCCGCCGCGGTGCGCCAGTCCTTCGCCGTTGCCCCGCTAGCCGAACGAGGGAAGCCGCAACCGCCGGCCGAAGAGCATGTAGAGGCCGACGAGCAGCAGGACGGGGACGAGCAGTCTTTCTCCGTAAGTGGCAACGAACTGCTGGATGCCGAACAGGCTGGCTCCCTGGCGCAGCACGGTGATCAGCAGGACGCCCAGTGCGGTGTAGGCGATGATCCGGCCGAGGGCATAGAGCATGCCGTTGAGGAAAATGCGGCGCCGGTTGTCCAGGTCCCGGCCGATGAAGCCGATGGCCGCGATGTTGGTGGCCAGCGGGCAGGGCGAAATGGCCGTGAGCAGACCCAGTACGAAAGCGGTCAGCGCGGGGGTAGCCTCGCTGTTCAGCAGCGACTGTAACCATTCCATGGGGCGCGGAGGTTTAGCGCAGCCGTGCGGCGATGTCGTCCGTCAGTCCTTTCCGGAATTGTTCGGGCGCCGTCCGGGCGTTGGCAAAGGCGAATTCGGTGAGGTTCTCCGACTGGGACCGGCCGTCCCGTCACTCCGTCACGAAGAGCGAAGACCAGGTCACCTCGTAGGTCTCGGCGAGTGCCTGGTTCTCGGGTTCGGTGATGTCGATCGAGCGGAAAACGAGCGTTCCCTTCTTCAATTCATCGGCAAACCGGGCTTCCAGTGCCTCGCGGGTATTTTTCTCGATGGCCAGGCAGGTGGCGCACCGTTGTTTGGAGTGGAAGTAGAGGACCTCCACCCGGTCTTCGGTGGGGGTCGCAGCCGCGGCAGCGGTTTTGCGGGCCGACGTACGGCCGCATGCGGCAATCAGAACGCATGCGGTGAGCAGGAGCAGCAGTTTTTTCATGGCTTTTGTGATTTGAGTGTGTTGATCAGTTCCCGATAATAGATGGCCGCATCGAGCGAACCGTTGGTGACCTTGCTGCGGAAGAGTTCCCGGCCGGTCGGATCGCAGGCCACCCATTGCGGCGGCATGATGATGTTGTAGGTGCGGGCCATGTCGCCGTTCCGGTCCATGATGACCTCCCAGCCCCAGCCGTTGGCGCTCACCAGCGGCCGCACGCGTGAGGCCGTGCGTTGGTCGTCCAGCGAGACCAGCACCACCCGTACCGGCCATCGGTCACGATCCGAGGCGGACCATACCTGATGGAGTTCGTCGATCATCTCGATGTTGTTCGGACAGCAGGTTTTCCAGACAACGAAGAGCGTGACGCCGCGTTCGGCCGCATAGGCGGTCAGGGGGTGCGTCCGGCCCCTCAGATCCCGCACCGTCAGCTGGGGCCAGTGTGACTGCGCCGACCCCGATGCGGCGAGCAGGGTCAGCAGACCGAGCAACAGTATCTTTCTCATGGCTTGCCTATATTTGTAATTCGTCGAAATACGAACATTCGGGGTAAAAAAAGAGGTTATTCGCAGCATTCGGTTTTCGGGGCGCAGGTCTCGAACAGATCGGCAAAGAGCCGGCGGGCGATGGCCCAGTTTTCACGATTGATGCAGTAGCGTACCTTGGGCGGTTCGATGGAGCCCTGGATGAGCCCCGCCTCCTTCAGTTCCTTGAGATGTTGCGATACGGTGGCTTTGGCGATGGGAAGCACCTCGTGGATGTCGCCGAAGAAGCAGCAACTCTGCCGGGCCAGGAAGTTGAGGATGGCGATCCGCGCAGGATGGCCCATTGCCTTCGCAAAGCGGGCAAGCTGTTCCTGTTCGGCCGAATATCTTCTGATTTCCATGGTGCGGTTTCTTTGTTCGCAAATATACGAACAATTTTCGGAAAAGCAAATCCGATGCGTTTTTTTGCATCGGATCGGCTGAGGGGGTTACTTCGAGGAGGGGGCGGGCGGCTCCGGATAGTTTTTCCGTCGCGTCATGGCGTAGGCCTTGGAGGGGAAGATGAAGAGCACGAGCGTGGCGCCGATGGCCAGCAGGAAGACCACGCTGAAGGTGACC
Source organism: Candidatus Tidjanibacter faecipullorum (assembly GCA_019116245.1). Lineage (GTDB taxonomy): Bacteria > Bacteroidota > Bacteroidia > Bacteroidales > Rikenellaceae > Tidjanibacter > Tidjanibacter faecipullorum. Next base: position 98,111 of record DXCC01000015.1, on the reverse strand, counting down.
GTGGCATTGACGATCAGTTGGTGCATGTAGGTTTCCGAGAGGGCGTAGTTGTTGATGCACTGCATCAGCTGGATGAGGGCATAGAAACTGCGGTAGGCATACATGCCGGGGATCATCGGCAGCAGGGCGGGGATGTAGAGCACCGTGAGCGGGCAGTGGGAGAGCCGTCCGAACCACAGGGCCACCAGACCGATGGTCAGCGAGGCGCAGAACGAGGCCGAAGCGATGTCCATGCCGCTGTAGGTCATCAGGGCGAAGCGGGTGGCGTGGCCGATGGCGGCCAGTGCCGCGATGTATTTGAAGGCCCGGCGGGGCGGGTTGGAGATGGCGCCGAATCCGATGGCGGCCACGGCGGCCAGCAGGCCGTCGGCGATAACGTCTAGGACGATCATAGCAGGTTCTTGGTAAAGAGCAACAACGGAACGGAGAGGCCGGCTGCGATGCAGATGATCAGCAGGAAGGCCTGGATGAGACGCGACGTGCCGGTCAGCGTGTGGCCCTCGACAATGTCGATGAAGCCGTTGATGAGCGGTACGCCCGGGATGAGATAGAGTACGCTGGTGCCGAGGGCGATGTTGGGCGTGCAGTCGAACAGCAGCGATACGGAAGCCACCATGGAGGCCACGAAGGCGGAGACGGTGAAGACGATGAAGTGGTTGTAGTGGCGCTGCTGCATCTTCTGGCGCGTGAAGAAGCCCAGCAGCGTGGCCACGAAGACGATGGCGACGGCTCCCCAGTCTCCGCCGAAGAGCCGGCAGAAGGAGGCGTTGGCGAAGCCGACCAGCAGCAGCACCAGTTTGGGCGACATGCGGGGGCGGGCCAGGATCTCCTCGTAGCGTTTCTGCACCTCTTCCAGCGGAAGGTGGCGGTCGTAGATTTCCCAGCTGAGGGCGCTCAGCTCGGCATTGTATTCAAACGAGATGGGCAGGGCGGGAATCTGGGCCACCTCCGTGTGGCTGTTGTCGTTGCCCTTGTCCAGGATGGTGATGACGATCGTTTTGGAGAGGGTCGTCATGTGGATCGAGACGCCGAAGGCATCGCCGATTCGGGTCGAATTGCGCAGCACCCGCGAAGTGTGGACACCGGCCCCCAGCAGGCAGGTGGCATACGAGGCGATGAATTCTGCGATCTGTTTCAGTTGTTCTGGCGTGTTGTTCATGCGCGGCCTACCGTAAATCGGTCGCAAAAGTACTTTTTTCTTGGAGAAATCCGGCAAGCAAAAACGGCTTTTCGCAGTGCATTTGCCGCAAAAAGCCGTGTGGAAAGCGCGGGTCGGCTGTCAGAGCCGTTCGAGCCGGTGGGCGTCGAGATTCTCCTCCTCGGGAAAGTCGGGGGCCTCGAAAACGGTCCGTCCGCCCAGCGAGAAACGCAGGTAGGTGATCGGCAGCCCCTGTTTCAGAAATTTCGATTCGTAGGCGGTGCGGATCGAGAGGTCCGTGTCGGCCATGCCCGTCCCGTAGATGTCATTGCCGGCGGCCAGCAGCGGCAGCCCGTTGCGGTCGATGACGGCTTTGGTGTAGGCGTGCAGGTGCTGCGAGTCGGTCTTCAGGTGGATGACGCCGTCGGGTTTCAGCAGCCGGGCGTAGTAGCCGAGGAAGATGGGCGAGGTGAGCCGCTTCTTGACGCGCTGCTTCTTGAGCTGGGGGTCGGGGAAGGTGATCCAGATCTCGTCCACCTCTCCTTCAGCGAAGAGCGAGTTGATGAATTCGATGCGGGTGCGCAGAAAGCCGACGTTGGTCATGCCGGCTTCGGTGGCCGTCTTGGCGCCGCGCCACATGCGGGCTCCCTTGATGTCGATGCCGATAAAGTTGCATTCGGGGTGCCGGGCAGCCAGGGCCACCGTATATTCGCCCCGGCCGCATCCGAGTTCGAGCACGATCGGGTGGTCGTTGCCGAAGAACTCCTCGTGCCACCGTCCCTTGAGACGGAAGTCGCGCCCGAACACCTCGTCGAATTCGGGCTGCACCATATTTTTGAAGGTCAGGTTCTCCGCGAACCTGCGCAGTTTATCTTTTCCCATGTTTCGTTTGCGTTATTTCCACGCCGAGGGCCCGCAGGCCGATCGGGGGTTCGCCCGTTTCCCGGACGAATGCGAATTCGTAGTCGCCGTATTGTGCGAACCGTACGCCGGTCCGGTAACTGGTCTGCCACTCCTGCGGCCGGTTGCCGGCCCGGTCGTCCTGCAGCCGGACGAGTTCCGTGCAGCGCAGCGAGTCGGGGGTCCGAACGATCAGCCGTACGGTTGCCGTATCGCGGTGCAGTGCGGCGGGACGGGCTGCCCAGGAGGCAAAGAGTTCGATGTCGTATCGTCCGACCGTATCCGTGTTATGATGGACGATCCGGAGCGTGTCTCCCGGCTGCCAGCCGCACGGATCAACCGGTTCGCAGTACACGGCGCTGCCGCTGCGGCCGCATCCGGCCAATCCTCCGGCAAGCAGCAGGCAGGCGGTCAGCAGCAGGTAGGATCTGATTCTCATGGCAGGCAGGATTGTTGCGGCTGGGGTCAGGCCTCTTCCTTGCGGGCGGCTCCGGCGCCTGTCGTCCCTTCCGGACGGCGCTCCTCTTTCCGCTCGCGCGACTGCTGGTTCTGGTTGTTGCGCTGGCGCTGACGGGAGCGGCGGCTGCCGCCCTGACCGTTCTCCGTACGCGGCTCGTCGCCTTTGCGGGGCGCGTTGCTGGCCTCGGCGGCCGGCTTCTCGGCCGTCCGCTCACCTCCCTCGCGGCGGTTGCCTTCGTTGCGGCGGTTGCCGCCCCGGTTGTTGTTCTGCGGCCGGTCGGTGCGCTCCCTGCGTTCGCCGTTTTGCGGCTGGGGGCGCTTCTCCGCTGCTCCGTCGCCGTTGGCGGCGTTGCCGGTGACCGGATCGGTGGCCGGTTTGCGTTCACCGCCACGGCGATTGCCCTCGTTGCGGCGGTTGCTGGTATTGTTGCCGTTGCTGGCGTTGTTGTCGCGGCGGTTCTGATTTTTATCGGCCGGCTGGCGTTCGGTTTTGTTTTCCGATTGCGCCGGCTGTTTCGGTGCGGTCTGCTCGCGGTTTTCACCGGTGCGGTCCCCGGCTTTCCGGTCGTTCCGGTTCCGGCCGCGACGGGACTCCTGGGCTTCCGGTTTCCCGGCGGCGGTGTCGCCGTTATTGTTGTTGTTGCCGTTGTTTTCGGCGGCGGTGTTGTTCTGCTGCCGGTCACCCCGGTTGCGGTTGCGCCTGCGGCCGCCGCGCACCTTGTCGAAGCGGGTGATGCTGTCCTCGCCGATGACATTGACGAAGCCGGGATCGGTCTCGGCCACCGTCGTGCGCGATTCACCCTCCAGCCGTTCGGGACGGATGCCTTTGGCGTTGAGTTTCATTACCTCGCGGACACGCTCGATCGGTATGGTGACCAGCCCCTCGAGGGATCCCTGTGTGGCGCTGAAGCTCATCGTGCGGGCCAGGATGTCGTTCTTGACGAAGTAGTATTCGCCGTTGGCCACCTGCAGCGGTGCGTTGACGCGCGGAAACTCGCGGCGGGCGTCCATGTAGTCGTCGTACTCGTACATCAGGCAGCATTTCAGTTTGCTGCACTGTCCGGCCAGTTTCTGGGGGTTCAGCGAGATGTCCTGCGTGCGGGCCGCGTTGGTGGTGACGGACATGAAGCTGGAGATCCACGAGGCACAGCAGAGTTCGCGGCCGCACGATCCCAGACCGCCGATGCGTCCGGCCTCCTGACGGGCGCCGATCTGCTTCATCTCCACCCGGATGTGGAACACCTCGGCGAAGACCTTGATCAGTTCGCGGAAGTCGACCCGTTCGTCGGCAATATAGTAGAAAATGGCCTTGATCTTGTCGCCCTGGTACTCCACGTCGCCGATCTTCATGTTGAGGTTCATCTCGGCGGCAATCTGGCGGGCGCGGATCATCGTCTCGTGCTCGAGGGCGATGGCCTCCTGCCACTTGTCAATGTCGTAGGGCTTGGCCTTGCGGTAGATCTTCTTGAATTCGCCGTTCTGCGGGTTGAAGCCCACGCGGCGCATCTGGCGGGCCACCATGTCGCCGGCCAGGGAGATGATGCCGATGTCGTGACCCGGCGAGGCTTCGACGGCCACGATGTCGCCCTCCTTGAGCGAGAGGCCGTTCACGTTGCGGTAGTAGCTCCGGCGGGTATTTTTGAACCGCACCTCGAAGATGTCCGAGGGGATGCTGTCGGGGTACTCCTGCAGCCAGTCGGTGACGTGCAGCTTGTGGCAGCCTCCGCACACGGTGACCGAGACGTCATCCGTGCCGCAGCCGCAGAATTCGCATCCGCGCCCCATGTCGAGGACGCGCTCTTCCTTATCTTTTTTATTTTGAAACGCTGTCATTCGTATGAAGTATATTCCTGCAAATATACGAAATCCCTGCGGATTTCCGATGCGGCGCAGCGGAAACCCCTCATCGGCGCGCCGCGGTGAGGCGCTGCAACTGACGGCGTACCTGCATCCGGTAGCGGGTGTTGTAGAGGATGGCGGCAATGGCCAGTCCGATAATCAGCCCCATCCACAGGCCCGATGCCCCCACGGGGGTGTGGAAGGCCAGCAGGTAGCCGATCGGCAGGGCCAGCAGCAGGTAGGAGAAGAAGGAGATGCGCATGATGCTCTTCACGTCCTGGATGCCGCGCAGGATGGCGACCGAGTTGGCCTGCAGGCCGTCGGAGACCTGGAAGATGGCCACGAAGATGAGGAAGTGGGCGGCCATCTCCACGACGGCGGGGTCGGAGGTGAACAGCAGCGGGATCTGGCGGCGCAGGGAGATGAACAGCAGGGCCGTGATGACGTTCCACATCAGTCCCAGCCGGTAGGCGGTGCCGGCATAGCGGCGTATCTCGGTCCAGTTGCGGCGGCCGTAGGCGTGGCTGATGCAGATCGTGACGCTCGAACCGACGCCCAGGATGATCATGAAGGCGAAGTTGGAGATGACCATGGCGATCTGGTTGCCGGCCAGTTCGCGGGTGCCGACCCATCCCATCATGATGCCGGCCAGGGCGAAGGCGCAGCCCTCCATGAACATCTGCAGGGCGATGGGCGAGCCGACCCGGATGAGCGAACGGATCGTCTCCCACGAGAAGTTGTCGCGGCGGAAGAGCCGGAAGTAGCGGTAGAAACTGTCGCGCCGCCAGAAGTAGAGGATGATGAGGATCGGGGTGAGAATGCGCGAGATCAGCGTGGCGAGTCCGGCTCCGGCCGCACCCAGGGCGGGCGCGCCCCAGTTGCCGTAGATGAAGAGCCAGTTGCAGAAGATGTTGATCAGGTTCGAGGTGATGATGATCGCCATGGCCACGCGCGTGTTGCCGATGCCCTCCAGAAACTGCTTGAAGGAGGCGAAGATCATGAAGGGGATGACCGAGACGGAGATGTAGCCGAAGTAGGGCAGGGCCTGGTCGACGATCTCCGGCGCCTGGCCCATGTGGTACATGAAGGGGCGCACCACCATGGCCAGCAGGAAGATCAGCAAGCCCATGCAGGCGTAGAACAGGATGGAGTTCTGGAGGAACGAGGCCGAGCGGCGGTGGTTGCCCACCGCATACATTTCGCCCACCAGCGGGGTCAGTCCGAGCGACATGCCCGTGCCGAAGACGAAGAGCATGAAGAAGACGGCATTGGCGAAGGCGACGCCGGCCAGGGGAACGGCCCCCAGCTGGCCCACCATGGCGTTGTCCACCAGCTGGACGAGCATCTGTCCGGCCTGCGAGAGAATGACCGGGAAGGCGAGCCGGAGCACCCGGTTGTAGTAGGGTTTCCGGTTGAATCTGCTTTTGAACACGATGTGGTTGGTGTGTTGGGCTGCGATCGGGCCGTCGGGGCCCGTCTTTCCGGTGCGGCCTGCGCCCGCCGGGGTGATCTCCCGGCGAGTCGGCCTCCGCCCGCAGCGGCGCAAAGGTACATATAAAAACGGCTCGGACAATCCGCCTCAGTGCCGTTCCGGACGGTTGCGGCGGGTGTGCTTCGTCCGGCCGGAGCGGATGCGTTGCAGGATGATGCGGGAACCGCGCGTGGCGATCCGAACCTGCTCGCCGGCGGCGAGTCGGCCGCCGACCAGCAGCGCGGCGAGCGGCTCCTCGACCGTGTCGACCAGTAGTCGGCGCAGGGTCTCCGGCCGGTGCAGCACGCGGCGGGCCAGATGGTCGCATGCCCGGTCGGAGAGTGCGAGCCGGATGCCCTGTGCGGCGGCCCGTGCGGCCAGGGGGGTGAAGCGGTTGCGCACGATGCGGCGCATGGCGGGCAACGAAGCCGGGACGAAGCGGATGACGCCATCCGTGCGTTCCGCCAGATCGGCGGGGATGCCCGGCAGGTCGGCCGGCCGGAGTTTCTGGGCCGGGGAGGGGTAGCCGATCGGTGCAACGCCGCCCGTCGGAGGGGTGTCGAGCGTCATGACGATTACCGCCCGTCGGAAGTCGATGCGTCCGCCGTCGCCGGTGGTCAGCGTGCCGTTGTCGAAGACGGTGCGCAGGATCGGAAAGAGATCCGGGTGGGCGCGGTCGATGTGGCGCAGCAGGATGACCGGTGCGGCGTGTTGCCGGACGGCCTCGGCCAGGGCGCCGTGATGGCTTTCGGCGGTCGGGTCGATCAGGCGGGCCACCTGCTGCGGATCCGTGCAGGCGGTCAGGTCGAACCGGATCAGCGCGTCCGGCCGGCCAGGACCTCGGCCAGTGCTTCGGCCATGCGTCGCTTGCCCGTCCCGGCCGGTCCGGCCAGCAGCAGTACGCCGGCGGGCCGGTCGGGATCGCTCAACCCCGTGTGCAGCCGCCGCAGGGTGTTGGCCAGCTGCTCGACGGCCTGCTCCTGCCCTGCGACCGCTTCCGTCAGGCGGGTGAGCAGGGCGCGGTGGCGGGCGGCGGCTTCGGCGGCCGGTTCGCGGATCGGCACACCCGTTATCTCTTCGGCCGTGCGTCGGACGGTGGCTTCCGTGACCGGTCGGGGCGGGGCGGCACCCGGCGTGCCGAGACCGGCCCGTGCGCCTGCTTCGTCGAGCAGGTCGATCGCCTTGTCCGGAAAGTTCCGGTCGGAGAGGTAGCGCCCGGAGAGTTCGACGCAGGCCCGCAGCGCCTCGTCGGAGTAGCGGACCCGGTGGTGGCGTTCGTAACGGGGGGCCAACTGCCGGAGAATGGTCAGGGTCTCCGTTGGTGAGGGCGGCTCCAGCAGGAGGGGCTGGAAGCGGCGGGCCAGGGCGCGGTCTCCGGCCAGCGTACGGCGGTAGGCTTCCGGGGTGGTTGCCCCGATGCAGGGAAAGAGACCGCGCGCCAGCGCCGGCTTCAGCAGATCGGCCACGTCCGGCCCCTCCTGGCGTCCGGCTCCCGCTCCGACGATCAGGTGCAGCTCATCGATGAAGAGGATGGCCTCCCGGTGGTGTTCGAGCCGGCGCAGCAGGGCATGGACGCGCTGCTCCAGATCGCCCCGGTAGGTAGTGCCGGCGATCAGTGCGGCCAGGTCGAGCGCGAGCAGCCTCCGGCCGCGCAGCGGAGGCGGCACGTTGCCCTGCACCAGCCGTTGGGCCAGCCCTTCCACCAGCGCGCTTTTCCCGACGCCGGCCGGGCCGATCAGCAGCGGATTGTTCTTGCGGCGGCGGCAGAGGGTGCGGATCAGCCGGTCGGTTTCGCGGTCGCGTCCGATGGCCGGATCGAGCCGCCCTTCGGCAGCGGCCCGGGTCAGGTCGGTCGTGAAGGCGTCGGGCTGCTGCGCCGGCGTGTCGGGCTCGGCGGATGCTTCCGATGCGCCCTCCTCCTGCGCAGGGAGGGCGCGGAGCAGCGTGGCGATCTCGACCGCCGGGATGGCATACATGGCCAGTATGCGGGAGGCGACGAACCGTTCCTCTCGCAGGAGCAGAAGCAGCAACAGGCCGGAGTGGAGCGGCGCGGCATCGGCCAGGTCGCCGAGTGCCGGGCGCAACCCTTCGAGTGCGGCCAGCAAGGTTTCGGGGGTGTCCGTTTCCGGTTTGCGGAGGGCCGGGTCGAGCCGGATGCGGGTGGCGATCTGAAGCAGTTCCCAGGGGCGGACAAACCGGCCCAGCAGCCGGACGGCCAGGTTGTCCGGCCGGTCGAGCAGCCACAGTATGGCCCGGTCGGCCAGATGACCGCCCTGCTCCCGGGCGGCCAGGGCTCCGGCGGAGAGCGCCTCCCGGAGCGTCGCAGTCTGTCGGAAAACCATAAGTTGTTGTTTGTTGTATTTTCATAAATAACGGTTATAAACTGGTCGGTATTTTCCGGAGGTGGGTATGGATGGCATAAACGGTTGTTTTGCAGTGTGTTTTGTTTTGGTAAATAGGTGTTTGTGCGTAACGGGAGCGGCCGGGCGGGAGTCCGGCCGAACAGGGACAGCCGGCCGGACAGGGCTGCGCGGCAGGGGAGGCGGCGCCGGACAGAGAGGGGGTGGCGCATGTTTTTTTGCGCAAAGAGGATGGACGGCCGGTGTTTTTTCGTAACTTGCATCAAATTAGGTATTCACCCCACGCGATTTCGTGTCATGCAGGAGATAGAGCACAAGAAGAACAAGGTATATTACACGATGGGCGAAGTGGCCGAGATGTTCGACGTCAACCCGTCGCTGCTGCGCTATTGGGAGCAGGAGTTCGACATCCTGAAGCCGCACCGGAACAAGAAGGGCAACCGGCTCTTCACGCCCCGGGATGTGGACAACATCCGGGTCATCTACCATCTGCTCAAGGAGCGCAAGATGAAGATCGAGGTGGCGCGCAAATACATCCGCGATTACCGCAAGGAGGTCGATCGCGACACCGAGATTGCGGAACACCTGATGCACATTCGGGCCATTCTGCTGGAGATCAAGCAGGACCTCACGACGGGAGGCATCGTGGTCGATGACGACGAACTGGCGGAGGAGGAACCTGCTGCCGAACCGGCGCCGGTCAAGCCGCCTTTCGAGGAGCAGATGCTGTTCGAGGTGGCCGTACCGGTCGAGTTGCTCGAGGCAGGCACGGCGGAACGTTCCGACGAGGGCTTTGCGTCGGCTCGGGCTGCCTTCGAGGGGCAGGAAACGCCGGCGGAGTCCGCAGGCGAAGAGGAACCGGCCAAGGAGCGTCCCCGGATCATTGAACAGACGCTGTTTTGATATAAATTGGGAGGTAAGCGATGAAAATCAGGGAGATTGTGGCGCCGCTCGAGGAGTTTGCACCGCTGGCGCTGCAGGAGCATTACGACAATGCGGGACTCATTGTGGGCGATCCCGACAACGAGGCGGATGCCGCGCTGGTCTGCGTTGATGTGACGGAGGCGGTGCTGGAGGAGGCGGTCGAGCGGGGGGCCGGACTGGTCATTGCCCACCATCCGCTGGTGTTCCATCCGCTCAAGCGGCTTTCGCGCACCACCTATATCGAACGGGCCGTGCGGCGGGCCGTCCGCGAAGGCATCGCCGTCTATGCCTGTCACACCAATCTGGACAGCGCGCCTCAGGGGATGAGCTATGCACTGGGGCGCCAGTTGGGTCTGCAGGAGATGGAGCTGCTGACCCCCTCCGGGGCGGCTGCGGGCGCCGGATTCGGCGTCGTGGGACGTCCGGAGTGCGAAATGCCGACCGAGGCTTTTCTGCGGATGGTGCGCGAGCGGCTCGGGACGGGAGCCATCCGTCACAGCGCGCTGGTGCGCGAAACGGTGCGCCGCGTGGCGCTCTGCACGGGGGCGGGCGCCTCGATGATGGCCGATGCGCGTCGCAGCGGGGCCGACCTCTACATCTCGGCCGATTTCCGCTACAACGACTTTCTGGATGCCGACAACGATCTGGTTATCGCCGATGTGGGCCATTTTGAGAGCGAATATTGCGCCATCGGGCTTATCTGTGAAATTATTAGAAAAAAAATAACTAATTTTGCGCTTCATAGGAGCGAACGATCGGTCAATCCTGTGAACTATTTGGTGTAAGCAAAGAAACGACAGATATGGCAACAAGCAGAAGAACGACGGATGTCGTCGATTACTCGATGCAGGAGAAGATTATGGCGCTCTACGATCTCCAGAAGATCGATTCCAAGATCGACGCCATCAACAAAATCAAGGGTGTGCTTCCTACCGAGGTGCAGGACCTGGAGGACGAAGTGGCCGGCCTGCAGACCCGCATCGACAACATCAAGAGCAGCATCGACGATCTGAACCTGCGCGTAAAGCAGGCAAAGGAGGATACCGAACAGGCCAAAGCGCAGATCGCCAAATACAACGAGCAGCAGCGGAATGTCCGCAACAACCGCGAATTCGATGCCATCAACAAGGAGATCGAATACCAGGAACTGCAGATTCTGCTCAATGACAAGCATATCAAGGAGTACACGGCCGATGTGAAGACCAAGAAGAAACAGATCGAGGAGGCCGAAGCCGTGCTGGCCGAGCGCAAGATCGACCTGGAGGCCAAGCAGACCGAGCTGAACAGCATCGACGACGAGACGGCCGACGAGATGGCCCGCCTGAAAGAGGAGGAGGCCCGCGCCATGGCCAAGATCGACGAGCGCCTGCTGGCTGCCTACACGCGTATCCGTTCCAACGTGCGCAACGGGCTGGCCGTGGTGACGGTCAAGCGTGATGCCTGCGGCGGCTGCTTCAACCGGATTCCCCCGCAAAGACAGTACGAGATCCGTCAGAACAAGAAGATCATCGTCTGCGAATACTGCGGACGTATCCTCGTGTCGGACGAATTCCACGAAGAGGAGCACAAGGACATCGAGGCATAGAGCCTTGCGCATCTCCCAATACCGCAATACGGGGCGACGGCCATGCCGTCGCCCCGTATTGTTTCTGCGGCAGGCGGAGCCGTCCGGCAATTTCCGGGCGGGTGGTGCGTTTGTTGTTCGGAGGCCGGTGTCTGCGGGCGCTGTCCGCATGCGAAATGTGGCGGCAAAGAGCGGGAGGGGCCGGTAATTTATTATTTTTGTAAATTGTTCGCTATGATATGAAAAATCCGGAAGGCACAGATCAGAAAAAGCGAGGCGGATTGCGCTACTGGTTCCGCCATTTCGACGAGAAACACCGCGTCAGCGTACGCAGCCGCCGCGAAAACGAGGAGGTGTGGCACTTCTACATCAGTCCGTTGCGGGCGACGCTGGCCGCGCTGGGACTGTTGATCGTCCTGTTTGCCGTGGTGGTGACGGCCGTAGTCTATACCCCCGTGCTGGACAAGCTGCCCGGCTATCCGGGCCGTCAGGCGCGGGCGCTGCTGATGGAGAACCTCGACCGGCTCGATTCGATGGAGCAGGACGTGCGGATCATGCAGCGCTATGCCAACGACGTGTCGCTGATTCTGGCGGGCGAAGTGCCGCCGGTGTCGGTGGGGCGTTCGGTCGATACGATGACCCACGACCGGGCACTGGTGCCCCCTTCGGCAGCCGATTCGCTGCTGCGCGCCCAGCTCGAGGGGCCGGGCCGCTATGCCCTCAATGTGGCGGGAGCCGAAGCGGGCGGCGAAGCGGTTTCGCGCCGGGAGTTCGCCTCGCCGGTGCGGGGACGGATCACGGAGACGTTCGATCCGCTGCACGGCATGTATGGCGTCGAGGTGGAGCCGGACGGTGCCCAGCAGGTTCTGGCCGTGCTGGCCGGTACGGTCGTGGTGGACCAGTGGACGCCGAGCGACGGCAATGTGATCGCCATTCAGCATGCCGACGGCTATCTGTCGTGCTACAAGCATGTGGGTGAGTCGCTGCGCCGGACGGGCGACCGCGTACAGGCGGGCGAAGCGCTGGGCTACATCGGCAGCGAGAGCGATCCGCATGCCGGAGAGGATTTTGTCTTTGAATTGTGGATCGATGGTGCGCCGGCGGATCCGCAGAACTATATCATTTTTCAATAGGAAGCTATGAAACAGAAGATCGCGCTGCTGGGGTCGACGGGGTCGATCGGCGAGCAGACGCTCGACGTCGTGCGCAGGCATGGCGACCGGTTTGAGGCAACCGTCCTGACGGCCGGCAAACGGTGGCAGCGGCTGGCCGAACAGGCCCGCGAATTCGAGCCCGATGCGGTGGTGATTGCCGACGAACGTTACTACGGCGATCTGTGTGCCGCGCTGGCCGACCGTCCCGTGAAGGTCTATGCGGGCGCCGATGCCATCGAGCAGATCGTGCGTGGCGGCAGCGTGGATACGGTGGTGAATGCGCTGGTCGGGTATGCGGGCATGATGCCTTCGCTGGCGGCCGTGGAGACGGGCAAGAAGCTGGCCCTGGCCAATAAGGAGAGCCTCGTGATTGCCGGCCGTCAGATCATCGAAACGGCCTCCCGCACGGGTGCGCCCATTCTGCCGGTCGATTCGGAGCATTCGGCGATCTTCCAGTCGCTGGTGGGCGAGCGGACGCCGGCCCGCCGCCTGATTCTGACCGCTTCGGGCGGACCTTTCCGCACCACGCCCCGCGAGAAGCTGGCCGGAATGACGGCCCGCGAGGCGCTGCGCCATCCCAACTGGAGCATGGGAGCCAAGATTACGGTCGATTCCTCGACGATGGTCAACAAGGGGTTCGAGGTGATCGAGGCCCACTGGCTGTTCGGCATGCCGGCCGATCGGATCGACGTGCTGGTGCATCCCCAGTCGGTCGTTCACTCCATGGTGGAGTTTGACGACGGCGCGGTCAAGGCACAGCTCGGCACGCCCGACATGCGGCTGCCGATCCAGTATGCGCTCACCTTCCCCGAGCGTTTCACCTACGGCGGCGAGCGGCTCGATCTGGCCCGCATGGCGACCCTCACCTTCGAGGAGCCCGACCGGGAGAAGTTTCCCGCGCTGGAGATTGCCTACGACTGCCTGCGGCGGGGCGGTACGGCGCCCTGTACGATGAATGCCGCCAACGAGGTGGCCGTGGCCGCCTTCCTGGAGGGGCGCATCGGGTACTGCGACATTGTGCGGCTCATCGAGCGGGCTCTGGAGCAGGCCGCCTTCGTGGCGGAGCCGACGGTGGCGGACTACCAGGCATGCGACGCCGAGGTGCGCCGCATGACGGCCGCCATGATCCGGTAGGCGGGGCGGAACCGGTCTCCGGAATCTTTCCTTCAACAGACAAGGTATGGATATTCTGATCAAGATACTGCAATTTATTCTGAGCTTTTCGCTGCTCGTGATCGTGCACGAGTTGGGACACTTTCTGTTTGCCCGCCTCTTCGGGGTGCGGGTCGAGCAGTTCCAACTCTTCTTCGGGCGCCCCTGGTGGTCGGTGACCCGCGGCGGCACCCGCTACGGCATCGGCTGGATCCCCTTCGGCGGCTATGTGAAGCTGGCCGGCATGATTGACGAGAGCATGGATACCGAGCAGATGAAGCATGACCCGCAGCCCGACGAATTCCGTGCGAAACCGGCCTGGCAGCGGCTGCTCATCATGGTGGGCGGTGTGCTGATGAACGTCGTGTTGGCCTTTCTCATCTATGTGGGCATGAGCTGGAAGTGGGGGGACAGCTACCTCGCCACCGACGACATGCGCTACGGCTACGTATTCAGCGACCAGGCCCGCGGCATGGGGTACCGGGACGGCGATCGCATCCTGTCGGTCAACGGCGAGGCGTACGACGATTTCCGCCTGCTGCGGATGGCGCTGCTGCTCGACCAGCAGGCCGACATCGTCGTGCTGCGCGACGGCGACACGGTGCGTTTCCGCACGCCTGAGGCTTCCGTGCTGGCCATGGCCGAGGATCCGGCCTTCATCACACCCCGCTATCCCTTTCTGATCGGGCAGGTGGTACCGGGCAGCGGAGCCGAAGCGGCGGGCCTGCAGGTCGGGGACCGGCTGGTGGGGCTCGACGGCGAGGAGCTGCGCTACTTTGACCAATACATCGAACGGTTCCCGGAACTGAAGGGGCAGGAGGCCTCTCTCACCGTGGAGCGCGACAGTGCGGGGGTGACCCTGCGGCGTGACGTGACGGTGGCCGTTTCGCCCGAGGGGCGGATCGGCGCGGCGGTCGACATGCTGGCCGTGACGCCTGTCCACACGCGCGAATATACCCTCTGGCAGGCGATTCCTGCCGGATGGCACCGCATCGGCGAAGAGATCGCCAACTACTGGAAACAGCTGAAACTGGTCTTCCAGCCCGAGACGGAGGCCTACAAGTCGCTGGGCGGCCCCATTGCCATCGGCAACATCTTCCCCGAACGGTGGAGCTGGCCGGTCTTCTGGGAGATCACGGCGCTGTTGTCCATCATTCTGGCCGTGATGAACATTCTGCCCATTCCGGCGCTCGACGGCGGCCACGTTCTCTTCCTGCTGGTGGAGGTGATTACGGGGCGGCGGCCGAGCGACAGGTTCATGACCTATGCCCAGATTGTGGGCATGGCCCTGCTCTTCGCCCTGATGATCTATGCGACGAGCAACGACCTGCAACGGCTGTTCTTCCCGAACAAATAAACTGTACACGCCATGGCGAAAGTCAAGAAAGCCTATTTCTGTTCGGCCTGCGGCTATGAGGCCCCCAAGTGGCTGGGCAAATGTCCTGCCTGCGGCGAGTGGAACACCTTCACCGAGGAGGTGGTCAGCCGCGGCGAGGAGGAGCGTATGCCGGTGGCCTACGGGCGGGCCTCGTCGCGCCCCGTGCCGGTCGGCGAGATCGAGGAGGTGACCCACCGCCGGCTCGATCTGGGATCGGCGGAGGTCAACCGGGTACTGGGCGGCGGCATGGTGAAGGGGTCGCTCGTGCTGCTGGGCGGCGAACCGGGCATCGGCAAATCGACGCTTGCCCTGCAGCTGGCCCTCGGCAGCAACGGACTGAAGACGCTCTACGTGTCGGGCGAGGAGTCGCCCCAGCAGATCAAGATGCGCGCCAACCGGCTGCCCGGCGGCGACGGCGAGTGTCTGATCTACTCCGAGACGCTGCTCGACGACATCATCCGCCAGGCGGAGGCGGTGCGCCCCAACCTGCTGGTGATCGACTCCATTCAGACGATCTACAGCCAGGCGATCGAATCTTCGCCCGGCAGCGTATCGCAGATCCGCGAATGTGCCGCCATGCTGCTCAAGTATGCCAAGACGACGGGTACCTCCATCCTGCTGATCGGCCACATCACCAAGGACGGCACCATTGCGGGCCCGAAGGTGCTGGAGCACATTGTGGATGTGGTGTTGCAGTTCGAAGGGGACGGCAACAACGTCTACCGCATCCTGCGCGGCAACAAGAACCGCTTCGGCGCCACCTACGAGATCGGCGTCTTCGAGATGCGCGGCGACGGTCTGGCGGAGGTTGACAACCCCTCCGAGATTCTGCTGACCCATTACGACGAACCGCTCAGCGGCATTGCCGTCGGGGCGGCGGCGGATGGCATCCGGCCCTATCTGATCGAGGTGCAGTCGCTCGTGAGCAATGCCGCCTACGGTACGCCCCAGCGTTCGGCGACGGGATTCGACCTCAAGCGGCTGAACATGTTGCTGGCCGTGCTGGAGAAGCGGGTCGGACTGAAAATGTACCAGAAGGATGTTTTCCTGAACTTTGCGGGCGGCTTCAAGGTCTCCGACACGGGACTCGACCTGGCGGTGATGGCTGCGGTCATCTCCTCCTATTTCGACCGGCCGCTGGCGAACGGCATCTGCTGCGCGGGCGAAATCGGCCTCTCGGGCGAGGTGCGTCCCGCTCCCCGTACCTATCAGCGCATTCTGGAGGCGGCCCGGCTCGGCTTCGGGCGGATTGTCGTTTCCTCCTATTATAAGGACGCCTCGCCGCTGCCCAAGGGGGTGGAGGTGATCCGCATCGGCCGCATCGACCAGTTGCCGCCCGTCATCTTCGGAGCGGGACGGGACGCGGAGTGAGGCGCCCGGCATGGATATGACAAGGGGAGGTATTCCGAGAATACCTCCCCTTGTCGTGTTGCAGGGTCCCGTGCGTTATGCCATCGGCCGGATGCGCACCTCCGTGCCGCTGCCGTTCAGCCGGTCGGCCAGCTGTTCCAGATCGGTCACGAAATCCGTCTGGCCCGTATGGTAGGGATAGAAGAGGGCCGGATGCAGGGCGCGTACCGTGGCGACGGCCTGATCCACCGTCATCGTGTAGGGCTGGTTGACGGGCAGGAAGACAACGTCCAGGTCGCGCAGCGCCAGCATCTCGGGCGTGGGCTCGCTGTCGCCGGAGACATAGATACGTACGCCGTCGAGCGTCAGCAGGTAGCCGTTGTCACGTCCCGTGTGGGGGTGGAAGCAGTCGCGTCCGGCGGTGGTGTTGTAGGCCGGAATCGCCTCGATGGTGAGCAGGTCGTCGATGCGGCGCACCTCGCCGTTGTGCATCGGGGTGCCGTAGCCGAGCTGGCCGACCACCGTCTCGGTGGAGATCACCTCACCGTCGGGTTTCAGCAGCTGTTTGATCAGCGCCGGGTCGCAATGGTCGTCGTGGTGGTGGGTTACCAGAATCAGATCGGCCTTCGGGGCGTCCGTGTAGTCGGCAAACATGGCGACGGGGTCGATGTAGAGCGTGCGGCCCAGGCAGTCGAAGCGCAGGCTGCCGTGACCGAGAAATCCGATATGCAGTTCGTGACCGTTTTTGGTCATCAGGGTGTCAGTTGCAGTCATGATGGTAATGGTTTAATGGTGCATGGACAAATATATGCAAAAAGGCGGAACCGGCCAACGGGGTCGGGTTCCGCCTGGGGGTGGAAACGGATCCTCCTTACTTCTTGAAGACGAAGTAGACGGCGAGGATCAGGCAGATGAAAGCCGCCAGATGGTTCCAGCGCAACGTTTCGTTTTTGAAGACCAGCAGGGCGAAGACCGTGAAGACGGCCAGCGAAACCACCTCCTGGATCACCTTCAGCTGGAAGAGCGAGAAGGGGCCTCCGTTGTCGATGAAGCCGATGCGGTTGGCCGGCACCTGGCAGCAGTATTCGAAGAAGGCGATGCCCCAGCTCATCAGAATGACAACGAAGAGCGGCAGCGGATTGCCGGTTCGCATCTCGTTGAATTTCAAGTGGCCGTACCAGGCGACGGTCATGAAGGCGTTGGAACAGAGTAGCAGCAGAACGGTATAAAGTCCTCTCATGAATGCGATGTTTGGTTTTGCGGCGCAAAGATAAGCATTGCACCGTGACGGTGCGTTGCGCCAGCCGCCTTTTCGCTCCGGGGCAGCGTACGGGCGGAGACGAAAAAAGGGAAACACCCCTCTGTGCGGGGCATTTCCCTTGTTGCGGAAGAGCCGGGCCGGACGCCTAACCCAGGTAGGATTTCAAGAATTTGTTGCGCGAGCTGTGACGCAGGCGGCGGATGGCCTTCTCCTTGATCTGGCGTACGCGTTCGCGGGTCAGTCCGAACTTCTCACCGATCTCCTCGAGGGTCATTTCGGGGCAGCCGATGCCGAAGAAGTAGCGGATGATGTCACGCTCGCGGTCGGTCAGCGTGGCCAGCGCGCGCTCCACCTCGGTGGAGAGCGATTCGTTGATGAGGCCCCGGTCGGCGTTGGGCGAATCGGTGTTCACCAGCACGTCGAGCAGGTTGTTGTCCTCGCCGTCCGAGAAGGGGGCGTCCACCGAGACGTGGCGGCCCGAAACACGCAGCGTGTCGGACACCTTCTCCTTCGGGATGTCGAGCACGTTGGCCAGCTCCTCGGGTGAGGGGGTGCGCTCGTTCTCCTGCTCGAAACGGGCAAAGGCCTTGTTGATCTTGTTGAGCGATCCGACCTGGTTGAGGGGCAGACGTACGATACGCGACTGCTCGGCCAGCGCCTGCAGAATCGACTGACGGATCCACCACACGGCGTAGGAGATGAATTTGAAACCGCGCGTCTCGTCGAACTTCTCGGCCGCCTTGATCAGGCCAAGGTTGCCCTCGTTGATCAGGTCGGGGAGGCTCAGGCCCTGATTCTGGTACTGTTTGGCCACCGAAACGACGAAACGCAGGTTGGCTTTCGTCAGTTTTTCGAGCGCTTCCTGGTCGCCCTTCTTGATGCGCTGGGCAAGCTCCACCTCCTCCTCGACGGTGATCAGGTCTTCCTTGCCGATCTCCTGGAGGTATTTGTCGAGCGATGCGCTCTCACGGTTCGTGATCGATTTTGTGATCTTTAATTGCCTCATGCTATCTGTTTCCTTTCTTTTGTTGTTCCTCTTCGGCGGGCCGTGCCTGCGCTTCGGGAAAACGAAACCGGCCTCGCAGGGAAATGGCGCTGCGCAGGCCGGGCTTCGTTCCGTAGTGAGGTCGATGCCGTGTTATCGGATCAGCGAGTAACTGATGGCGCGGCCGTTCGGATAGACTCCGTCGATGTTCCGTACGGGGCCCTCGATCCGGTCGAGGTCGCGTACCGAGGAGATCGCCTTGCCGTTGATGTGGGTGATGACGAACCCTTCGCGTACCCGGGCCTGGGCCAGCACGCCGCCCTGCTCGATGCGGGCGACCTGAATGCCGCCGTCGATTCTCAGCCCGCGGCGGGTCTTCTCGCTGATCTCGGTGAAGCTGCCTCCCAGCTCGTCGGCCACGGCCGTGTAGTCGCGGGGAAGCAATTCTGCTTTACCAGCAGTATTACGCAAAACCACCTCGAATTGTTTCACTTTGCCGTCTCTTTTTACCGAAACGGTGATCTTGTCGTTCGGGCGGTAGCGCGACATCAGTTCGGCGAGGTTGGCGGCCCGGTTGACGGTCGTGCCGTCGATGGCGGTGATGATGTCGCCGCGGCGGATGCCGGCTGCCTGGGCGGCGCCGCCCTGCTGTACCTCGGCCACATAGACACCTCCGGGCTCCTTGATGCCGTATTCATCGCCGAAGCGTTCGATGAACTCCTCGTTGATCTCCTGGTAGGCTACGCCCAGCAGGGCGCGTTGTACCACACCGTACTCCTTGAGGTCGAGGACCACTTTCTTCACGATCGCGCTGGGGATGGCGAAGGAGTAGCCCATGTAGGTGCCCGTCTGGCTCTTGATGAGCGTGTTGATGCCCACCAGCTCACCGCGCGTGTTGACCAGTGCGCCGCCCGAGTTGCCCGGATTGACGGCCGCATCGGTCTGGATGAACGACTCGACCCGGTACTGGTTCGGAATGGCGCCCAGGTTGCGCGACTTGGCGCTGACGATGCCCGCCGTGATGGTCGACTGCAGGTCGAAGGGGCTACCGATGGCCAGCACCCATTCGCCCAGCCGCAGGGCATCTGAGTCGCCGAAGGCCAGCGTGGGGAGGTTGTGTCCGTCGATCTTGATCAGGGCCACCTCCGTCGTGGGATCGGAACCGACCACCTCGGCGTCGAACGTGCGTCCGTCGTAGAGTTTGACCTTTACCTTGGTGGCGTTGTTGATGACGTGGTGGTTGGTGACGATATAGCCGTCCTGCGAGATGATGACGCCCGAACCGCCTGCCTTGACCTCACGCGGTGCCATGCCGCCCCGCGAGTAGCCCTGGGGAATGCCGAAGAGCTCCAGGAAGGGATCGACGCTCCGCATCTCCACCTCCTGGGTGACTTCGATGTTGACTACCGCATTGACCGCGTTTTCGGCCGCGTAGGTCAGGTCGGGATAGTTCTGGGGTTCATACGAGGTGAAGTGAGCGGCCGGATCCGTTTCGATCGAGGCGATCCGCTTCTGCGTGCGCGGCTCATCGGCCGGGCGGAGGCTGTTGGTTGTCAGCAGGGCGACGCCGCTGCCGAAGAGGACAGCCACGACGATCAGACCTGCAAAAATCCATTTTCTGTTCATAGTATCCGATATGATGTTGTTGTTCGTTGGCGGGGAGACGGGCGGCGGACCGCGCGTCCCCTAAATCATAGCGGCGAGTTTCGGCATAGGCATTCGGTTGATCCGGCTTTTTTCGGTTTTGTAAGGGTAGAACGCGCCCTGCGGGAGTGATATTGTGCCGTCGGGCGGTTTTTCGGACCCTGGCTCTGGCCCCGGAGCGGGCGCCTTCCCGTACGGGAAAAAATCGTTAATTTTGTCGGGTAAAGTCAAAACGTAACGAAGCTATGTCCAACATGCCGCTTGCCGAAAGGCTGCGTCCCCACACCCTCGACGAATATATCGGTCAGGAGCATCTGGTGGGGCCCGACGGAGTGTTCCGCCGGTTTCTGGAGACGGGCAACGTCCCCTCGTTCATCCTGTGGGGTCCGCCCGGGGTGGGCAAGACGACCCTTGCCCGGCTGGTGGCCACGGCGCTCGACCGGCGCATGTTCACCCTCTCGGCCGTTACGTCGGGCGTGAAGGATGTGCGCGAGGTGATCGAGCAGGCGCGCAAGCAGAAGTTCTTCAACACGCCGGCCCCCTTTCTCTTCATCGACGAGATCCACCGCTTCAACAAGGCGCAGCAGGATTCCCTGCTGGGGGCCGTCGAGCAGGGCGACATCACGCTGATCGGCGCCACGACCGAGAACCCCTCCTTCGAGGTGATTTCGCCGCTGCTCTCGCGCTGTCAGGTCTATGTGCTGCGGGCGATGGACGACGCCCAGCTGCAGGAGCTGTTGGACCGGGCGCTGACCACCGACACCGAACTGCGCCAGCGGCACATCGAGGTGCGCGAGACGAACGCCCTTTTCAGCTTTGCCGGGGGCGATGCACGGAAGCTGCTCAATATTCTCGATATCGTGGCCGGCGCCACCGAGGGCGATCTGGTGATCGACGACCGCACGGTGACCGACGCGCTGCAGCAGAACATTGCCACCTACGACAAGAACGGCGAGATGCACTACGACATCATCTCGGCCTTCATCAAGAGTGTGCGCGGCAGTGACCCCAATGCGGCGATCTACTACCTGGCGCGGATGCTCAGTGCGGGGGAGGATCCCAAATTTATTGCGCGGCGGCTCGTGATTCTGGCTTCGGAGGATGTCGGACTGGCCAACCCGAACGGCCTGCTGCTGGCCAACGCCTGTTTTGACACGGTTCACAAGGTGGGTATGCCCGAAGCGCGCATTCCGCTAGCCGAGGCGACCATCTATCTGGCAACCAGCCCCAAGAGCAATTCGGCCTATATGGCCATCAACAAGGCGATGGCGTGGGTGGCGCACGACACGAACAACCGCTCCGTGCCGCTGCACATCCGCAACGCCCCCACCAAACTGATGAAGGAGCTGGACTACGGCAAGGACTACAAGTATGCCCACGACTTTGAGGGCCATTTCGTCGAACAGGAGTTCATGCCCGCCGGACTGGAGGGCCACCGTTTTTATGATCCCGCCGACAACCCCAAGGAGGCGGAACTGGCGCGGCGCATGGCCGCCCTGTGGCGGGGCAAGTACAAATACTGACCCTGGCCGGCGAGCGGCTCGGGAGTGCGGCATCGCAGCCGAAAACTGCATTTTCATTTGCCGCGGCGCCCTCCTTTGCGTATATTTGTCCTTTACGCGCACCGGCTCTGCGGAGGGTGTGCCGTTGCAAAACGAAAAACAGCAAAATGCTATGGAAATAACGAAAAAAATGTTCTGGACGGAGGCGATGAAGGGCGGCTCCATCATCGGTCTGGTGACCGCTTCCCTGCAACTGGTGCGGCTGTCGTTTGCGGCGCCGAGGTCGTGGATCGAGTGGGTGTCGATTCTGGTTTTTGCCCTGCTGCTCTACGGCTTCACGCGGCGCATGGCCGGTCGTGCTTCGGCGCGCGACGGCTTCCCCTACAACCGCTGCATGGGCTTCGTGATGGCGATGATGCTTTTTACGGGCGTGATCATGGGGGTCGCTACGGCGCTGATGTACAACTTCCTGGTGCGGGATGCGGTGGTCATGTCGATTGATACGATCATGGGCGAGATGCGGGGCCTGCTGACCCAGGATCAGTTCGATACCACGTACGACAGCCTCTACCGGGCCATGTTCAATCCGCTGCTGCTGGTGGTGGCCGGAGTGATTACCTATCTGGTGCAGGGCGGTCTGATCGGCCTCTTCACGAGCGCCGTGGCCCAGCGCAAACCCGAACCGTTCGCTCCCGCCGGGGAGGACGAACCCAAACGCGACGGCGATGCAGCCTGAGAGTGGAATCGACATATCCGTCGTCGTCCCGCTGTACAACGAGCGGGAGTCGCTGCCCGAACTGGCCGAGTGGATCCGGAACGTAATGACGGCCAACCGGTTTTCCTATGAACTCATCTTTGTGGACGACGGCAGCCGCGACGGCTCGTGGGAGACGGTACGGCAGCTGGCGGCGGCCGACGAGGCGGTGCGGGGCATCAGCTTCCGCCGCAACTACGGCAAGAGCGCCGCGCTCTACTGCGGTTTCGAGGCGGCCCGCGGCGAGGTGGTCATCACGATGGACGCCGACCTGCAGGATTCGCCCGACGAGATTCCCGCCCTCTACCGGATGGTGCACGACGAGGGGTACGATCTGGTGTCGGGCTGGAAGAAGGAGCGCCACGATCCGATCGGCAAGCGCTGGCCCAGCAAGCTCTTCAACGCGACGGCCCGCCTGATGTCGGGCATCCGGCTCCACGACTTCAACTGCGGACTGAAGGCCTACCGTGCCAAGGTGGTCAAGAGCATCGAGGTCTATGGCGAGATGCACCGCTACATCCCGATTCTCGCCAAGAATGCCGGGTTCGACCGCATCGGCGAGAAGGTGGTCTATCACCGCGCCCGCAAGTACGGCCACAGCAAGTTCGGCTGGGAGCGGGCCGTGAAAGGGTATCTCGATCTGATTACCGTGATGTTCCTGTCGCGTTTCGGGCGCAGTCCGATGTATTTCTTCGGCAGCCTGGGTACGCTGATGTTCCTCTTCGGTGCCGTGGCCGTCGTCATCATCATCGCCCAGAAGCTCAACCGGCAGGCGGCCGGAGTGGCCTTCCGTCCCGTGACCGACCAGCCGCTCTTCTTCCTCTGCCTGCTGGCCGTCGGACTGGGCGTGCTGCTCTTCCTGGCGGGCTTCCTCGGCGAGCTGATCAACCGCAACGCCACCGACCGCAACCGCTACCTGATCGATGAACGCATCGGCGGACAGACCGCCGGAAACGGAATGAAAAACCAATAACGAAACCAATATGATTCAGAGAATTCAATCGCTTTATCTGCTGCTCGCCGCCGTGCTGACCGGCCTGACCTTTGCGATGCCGCTCAGCTCGTTTCTCGGCGGTGCCGCGGAGATGAAGTTGAACGCCCTCGGCTTCTTCGATGCGGAGGGGCAGATGGTGCTGAGCGCCTATGGCCTTTCGGCGCTGGCCGGCTGTGCCGCGCTGCTTGCACTGGTCATCATTTTCCTCTTCAAGAAACGCCTCGTGCAGTTCCGTCTGTGCGTGGTGGAGATGGTACTGCTGGCCGGTACGATCGTCTTCGAGATTTATTACATCTGGGGTGGCGTACAGAGTCTGGGCGGCTTTGCCACTGCGGCCTGGCGGATGCACATTGCCGCACTCTTCCCCCTCTTTGCGCTGATCTTCGCCTACCTGGGCCTGCTGGGTATCCGCAAGGATATTCTGCTCATCCGGTCGCTTGACCGTATCCGGTAGGGCAACATCCTTTGGATACAAAAGCGAGCGCCGCTGCGGATTCCGGTCCGGCAGCGGCGCTCGCTTTTGTATATATTATGTAGGGGGGATTAGTTCTCCGGTTTGCGAACCACCAGCTCGTAGATCAGCGGCGTGTAGGGCTTGATCTCGGCGATGGAGACGACGGAAGAGGAGGCCGTCGGCATGTAGAAGGTCGAGGCGCCGAAATAGTAGTCCGTGTCGTCGATGGTGTAGTCTCCGTAGTCGTATCCCTTGTAGTTGTTGAAGGTCGTGGAGGCCGTCCATTGCGATTCGCTCTTGTTCGGCGGCATGTACTCCGTGAAGTAGCCGTATTTGGCCGGCACGGCAATCCGCAACGAGTCGCCGTAGCAGACGTCGGGCAGGATGGCGTAGAAGACCTTGGCCGGCATCTGGTACCCGTTCGTGGCGGTGGAGCCTTCGGCCATGCGCGTCACGGTAATGGCCGAGGTGATGTCCGACGAGCGGACGGTGCCGAAACGGTTGGTCAGCACGGAGTCGATGTTCGAGTCGATCAGCTGGCCGTCCAGGAAGCTTACCTTGTAGTAGATCTCCACCTGGCTGCCTACCGGGATGGTGTCCTGCGCCATGGTGCGGTAGAGCACATCCATGTAGAGGCCTTGACGGACGGTGTCGTTCGGGTATTTGCCCCAGCCCTCCGGCCGGGGTGTGGTGGCCAGCGTACGGATCTGGTCGTCGCCCTGCTGCTGGGGGTTCTCGATGATGTCCGTGATGCGGAGTTCGTCGATGATGATGGCCTTGTCGGCCCCCAGGGCGTTCTGGCCACCGTAGCCGTAGGAGGTCATGTCGAAACCGCTCGAGGAGAAGGCCATGTCGGCCGGCACGTAGACACGCCACGTCTGGCCCGGCACGATCTCCGTGAAGGCGGTGTAGAGTCCCTTGGGCAGGCTGCTCTTGTTCCACGAACTGGCGATGTAGAACCGTTCGGGCACATAGTGCGTATAGTCGTCGTAGTTGCCGATCAGCCGTGCGGTCGCTTCGTCGCGGTTGTAGAAGATGTCGCCCTCCAGCGTGCTCATCCGGTAGCTGACGTCGATCCACTTGCCGCGGACATCGACCTTGCCCGAGGAACCCTCCTCGGACTGGGCCAGCACTTCGTAGTAGAGTCCCGTGTCGCCCAGCGGTTCGGCCTGCGGGGCGTGGGCGGCCATCCAGGCTTCGAACGAGCGGCGCGTGATGGCGTCCGTGTCCGTTTTGCTCTCGTGGGTGCAGGCAAACGAGACAAGGGCGGAGCAGCCGACTGCAAGCAGGAAGAGGATGCGATTCATAAGCGTGGGGTTGTCTTATTCGTTTTTGATTACTTTTTCAACGTCGATGAACCAGATGAGCGGCGTATTGGGCGGCACCTGCTGCATCTGTACCTTGCCGTAGGCGTTGCTGGAGGTCAGCACGACGCTGACCGTGTCGCTCTGGGCACAGCCGTCCAGCGATTTCTCCACGCCCCGCAGCAGCGACCCGTCGCCCAGCCGGAGCTTCAGCACGTCGTCGTCCCAGCGGACATTCGTCGGCATCTTCTCCTTCTTGTTGGTGTAGATCAGCGCACTGGTGTTGTTCCGCTGGAAGCCCGAGGAGAACTGGTAGATCTCGTACCACACGTAGAGGCTGTCGCCGGCGGCGATGAAAGGCGCGCCGCGGCCGTCGTCCGGCAGGATGATGGCGCGGTAGACGCCCGAGGCCACCTCCTCGTAGTCGGGACCGTTGTTGTCGGACTGGGAGGTGATCCACGTGCGGATGGTCTCCAACTGGGAGCTGAAGATGGTCTCCTGCGTACCGCAGCCCGCTGCGAACAGCACCGTGGCCGATGCGATTGCCGTGACGATGAAACTTCTGGTTCTGGCCTTCATATGCTACAAGGGAAGTGTCGGTTCCGCCCGATGGCGGATCGGAACAAAGATACGCAAAAAAGCCGTCTCCCGATCCCGATCGGCTGCTCCCCGCATATAATAACGCCGCAATGGGCCGTTCATTGTATGAGGCGCTGGAACGTCGGGCTTTTTCGGGCGATCGTTTACCGAAAAAGGTTACCTTTGCAGTCGGCGGTTCCGGCCGCCGGATGGAGAGAAAACGGATTTCGGATGAAAAGGATACTGGTTACGGGAGGTGCCGGCTTCATCGGGTCGCATCTGTGCGAGCGGCTGGTGAACGAAGGGCACGACGTCATTTGTCTGGACAACTATTTTACGGGCAGCAAGGCCAATGTGAAGGCGCTGATGGGCTGCGGCAATTTCGAGCTGGTGCGTCACGACGTCACCTCGCCCTATTACGCCGAGGTGGACCAGATCTACAACCTGGCCTGTCCCGCTTCGCCGATCCACTACCAGTACAATCCGATCAAGACCACCAAGACCTCGTTCCTGGGGGCGCTCAACATGCTGGGGCTTGCCAAACGGGTCCGGGCCCGCATTCTGCAGGCCTCCACGTCGGAGGTGTACGGCGATCCCGACCAGCACCCCCAGACGGAAGCCTATTGGGGACACGTCAATCCGATCGGCCTGCGCTCCTGCTATGACGAGGGGAAGCGGTGTGCCGAGTCGCTCTTCATGGATTACCACCGTCAGAACGGCGTGGATATCCGCATCGTCCGTATTTTCAATACCTACGGGCCGAACATGAATATCGGCGACGGCCGCGTCATCTCGAATTTCATCGTGCAGGCGCTGCGGGGCGAGGAGCTGACCATCTACGGCGACGGTTCGCAGACGCGCAGTTTCCAGTATGTCTCCGATCTGGTCGAAGGAATGATCCGCATGATGAACTGCGACGGCTTTACGGGACCGGTCAATCTCGGCAACCCGAACGAGTTCACAATCCTCGAACTGGCCCGACAGATCCGGGAACTGGTCGGATCCGACTCCCGCATCGTCTTCCGTCCGCTGCCGTCCGACGATCCGCGGCAGCGCCAGCCCGACATTACGCTGGCCCGCCGGATGCTCGACGGCTGGCAGCCCCGCGTACCGTTGCGGGAGGGGCTGGAGCGGACGATCGCCTACTTCCGGACCATCGTATAGCACACCCTATTTTTTGCGATATGTTCAGTTTTTGCAGCAAGCATTATTACCTCGCCGACCTGCTCGACGGCTACTACGACATCCACTGCCACCTCCTGCCGGGGGTGGACGACGGTGCCGCCACGCCCGAAAAGAGCCGCGACCTGCAGCTCCGGATGCAGAGCATGGGGATGCGGGGCATGTATCTGACGCCGCATCTGATCCACGGTGCCTATGACAGCCGCACCGAGGCGGATCTGTGGCGCGAGTTTGCCGCCTTCCGTCCCGAAGCGGGGCTGGACGTGCGGCTGGCAGCCGAGTATTTCGTTGACGACAAGTTTGCCGAGCGCATGGCGGGCGAGCCGCTGACCATGGCGGGGCGGCATGTGCTGGCCGAGTTCTCGATCAGCGGTTACAGCGTCCATGCGTTCGATATTCTTTTCGAGGCGGCGCTTGCCGGCTATGAGATCATTCTGGCCCATCCGGAGCGGTACGCCTTTGTCCAGAACGACGGCGGCAGCAAGGTGATGAATCTGTTCAAGCAGTATAAGCTGCAGCTCAACCTGCTCTCCCTGTGCGGATTCCATGGCGGCAACGCCCGGCGGTGCGCCGAGTCGCTCCTGCGTCAGGGCGTCTATACGTTTGTCGGAACGGATACCCACAATTCGGGCTATCTCGACGCGCTGCAGCGGGGCAGCGTATCCCGCAAGGTGTTCGAAGCGGTGCGGCCGCTCGTGGCCAACAACCGGATGCTGTTCGAGTAACCGCCCTGCGGCCGGGATGCGCAACGCATAAAACAGGAGGCTGTCCTTCACGGGGCAGCCTCCTTTTGCGTAGGGAGCGGGCCGGTTACAGGTAGATGACCAGCAGCCGGGCCACGCCGAGCCGGTACTCCATTTCGATCCGGATGCGGGTCTCGAGCGTCTGGTAGAGCGTGTCCAGCTCCGAATAGTAGTCGATGATGTTCATCTGGCCCGATTCGAGCAGGCGCACCAACACGCCGACGTAGGAATCCGCATCGGGCATGATGTCGAACGACTGCAGCAGGCGGGCGGCATAGTCCGCCTTGGCATAGAGTTCGTTCACCGTATTGCGCTTCTCCACCACGGCGGCTTCCGCTTCGGCCCGGGCGGCCCGTTCGTAGGCCTGCGCCCGTTTGACATTGTGGCGGTTCGAGAAGAGCGGAATGCTGAGGCCGGCCGTCAGGCCGTTGTTGTAGCTTCCCTCACCGTAGGTCGCCTTGTAACCGAGTCCCAGCCGGGGCAGCGCCTCGCGGCGGCTGACCTTGACATCGTCCCCGGCAGCCTCTGCCTGCAGCCGGGCTACGGTCAGATCGGGGGCGTAGGCCTCCCAGTCCGCCTGCAGGGAGTCGAGCGGCGAGAGGGTCTCCATCGGCGGCATCACGTAGGAGCATGCGAGGGGCTGTCCGCCGTTGAGGGTCGTCAGCCGGCGTTCCAGTTCGATGATCCGCAGGTCGACCGTCGAGAGGCTCTCGCGGAGCAGCAGTTCCTCGAATTCGGCCCGGTTCTTGTCGATCAGCGTGGCATCGCCCGTCTGGTAGCGCGTCTCATAGAGGCGGGCCAGGTGTTCGGCTGCCTGCATGCGCGGCCGGTTGACGGCGACGATGGCCTGCAGGGCACACAGTTCCAGGTAGATCTCCTTGGCTTCGAGCAGCGTCTGCTGGCGCAGGGCGAGGTATTCGGCCTCGTACTGCGAGGCGAGGGAGCGGGCCTTCCGGTTGCGGGCGGCGTAGAGCATCGGCAGGGCAAACTCCTGGGAGATCTCCAGTTCGCCGGCCTGGCCGACCGGCAGTCCGCCTTCGCCAACCGATTCGTAGGCCACGGAGAGCGGTTCCAGCGAGTTGCCCATGCGGGCCTCGTAGGTGCGTCCCTGGGAGGCGTAGTGTTCGGCCTGCAGGGTGAGGTTGTTGCGCTCGATGCTTTCGAGGACGTATTGCAGTTCGTTCTGTGCGGCCACCGGTCCGGCAAGCAGCAGACCGAGGGCGAGCATTCCGAGTTTCTTATTCATGGCAGAGAGCTTTTTCGTTCGGTGTGGCCGGAGCGACGACGGCGCGTCGTCCGAAAATCAGATACATGATCGGCATGACGAAGCCGTTGAGCAGGGTGGAGCTGACCAGTCCGCCGAGGATGACCTGCGCCATCGGGCTCTGTATCTCGTTGCCGGAGACCTCGCTGCCGAGGGCCAGCGGAATCAGGGCCAGGGCAGTGGTCAGCGAGGTCATCAGGATGGGGGTCAGTCGGTCGAGCGATCCCTGGATGACGGCCTCGCGCAGGCCCAGACCGTCGGCGCGGAGCTGGTTGTAGTGCGACACGAGCAGGATGCCGTTGCGCACCGAGATGCCGAAGAGCGAGATGAGGCCGATGATCGACGGAATGCTCACCACGCCCGACGTGAGTCCGATGCTGGCCACGCCGCCGATCAGGGCGAAGGGCAGGTTGACCATGATCATGGCCGACAGGGGCAGGCTGCGGAACTCCTGGAAGATCAGCATGAAGATCACCAGCAGGGCAATGCACGAGGCGAAGAGCAGCGTGCGCGAGGCCGACTGCTGGCTCTCGAATTGGCCGCCGTATTCGATGTAGTAGCCTTCGGGCAGGGTGACTTCGCGGTCGATGGTCTTGCGGATGGCCTCCACCGCACCGCCCAGGTCGCCGCCCACCACGTTGGCCGAAACGACAATCTTGCGCTTGACATTCTCGCGGCTGATCGTATTGGGACCCGCCGAGGAGCGGATGTCGGCCAGGTAGCTCAACGGCACCTTGCCGGCCGTGCCGTCCACGAGCAGATCGCCGATGCGGTCCATCGTGTTGCGCCGGCTGTCGTCCACCTTGACGGTCAGGTCGAAGGTGTTGTTGCCCTCGTAGACCTGCGAGACGACCGTACCGGCCAGCGCCGTGGTGACAAACTGGTTGAATTCGGGCATCGTCACGCCGTAGCGGGCCAGCATGTCGCGGCGGGGTGTGATCTGCAGTTCGGCACGCTCCACCTGCTGCTCGACGCTCACGTCGGCGATCTCCTCCAGACCGCCGATGGCATTGCCGATGCGGACGGCCGTGGCGTAGAGCTGGTTCAGGTCATCGCCGAAGAGTTTGACGGCAATGTTGGCTTTCGTACCCGAAAGCATGGCATCGATGCGGTGCGAAATGGGCTGGCCCACCTCGATGGTCACGCCGCGCAGTTCGGAGAGCCGGTGGCGGACATCGGCGAGAAACTCGTCGCGCGACCGCTTGTCCAGTACGAAGGGGGCCTCCAGTTCGGAGGC
Organism: Candidatus Tidjanibacter faecipullorum; assembly: GCA_019116245.1. GTDB lineage: Bacteria > Bacteroidota > Bacteroidia > Bacteroidales > Rikenellaceae > Tidjanibacter > Tidjanibacter faecipullorum. Next base: position 68,519 of record DXCC01000015.1, on the reverse strand, counting down.
ATTGACTCCGAGGGCGTGTTCGTCCAGTTCGGCGCGGCCGGTCTTGCGGGCCACGGTCTGGATCTCGGGCACCTCGAGGAGAATCTCCTCTACCATGCGGCCCATGCGGTCGGACTCTTCGAGCGAGACGCCCGGCATCGTGGCTACGCCCACCGTCAGCGAACCTTCATTGAAGGGGGGCAGGAAACTGCTGCCGAAGGTGCAGAAGAGGACGATGGCGCCGGCGAAGAGGACGATGACCGTACCCAGCACGGCCCGGCGCCGGTTGAGTGTCCACTCCAGGGCGCGGCGGTAGATGCGCTGGAAGAAACGGACTACGGGCGATTCCTTCTCGCCGCGGCGCAGGGCGCGCGGGGTGGTGAGCATGTAGCTCGACATGACCGGCGTGAGGGTGACGGCTACCAGCAGCGAGGCCAGCAGCGAGACGATGAAGGCGATGCCCAGCGGGCGGAGCATGCGTCCCTCCATGCCGCTGAGGAAGAAGAGGGGCACGAAAGCCACGATGGTGATGAAGGTGGCATTGACGATCGATACGCGGATCTCGCGCGAGGCGTCATAGACGACTTTCAGGGTGGGAAGGCGTTCCTCGCGCGGTCGGGCATGGTTTTCGCGCAGCCGCTTGTAGACGTTCTCCACGTCGATGATGGCGTCGTCCACCAGCGAACCGATGGCGATCGCCATACCGCCGAGGCTCATCGTGTTGATCGTGTTGCCGGTCAGGCGCAGGACGATGATGGCGATCAGCAGCGACAGCGGCATGGCCGTCAGCGAGATGACGGTCACGCGGCCGTTCATCAGGAAGAAGAGCAGCACGATGATGACGAACAGGGCGCCTTCGACGATCGACTGGCGGATGTTGGCGATCGAGCTGTCGATGAAACGTTCCTGACGGAAGATGTCGGTCTTGACGGTCACATCCTCGGGCAGCGACGAGGCCAGGTCGGCGAGGGTGGCGTCGAGGGTGCGGGTCAGGTCGATGGTACTCGTGTAGGGCTGTTTGGTGACGGTCAGCAGGACGGCCGGCTCACCCTCCACCGAGGCGACGCCCAGACGGGGCTGTTTGGCCCCGATGCGCACGTCGGCGATGTCGCTGAAGAGGATCGGTTCGCCCGTATCGGAGAGGCGTACCAGACTGCCGGCAATCAGCGCCGTATCGGTCGTGGAGGCCATGCCGCGCACGATGTATTCGTTGCCGTACTCGTACAGCACGCTGCCCGAGGCGTTGCGGTTCATCTCTTCGGCGGCCGCCAGCATGTCGCCCAGGGTGACGCCCAGCGCATTCATGCGTTCGGGCGAGAGGAGAATCTGGTATTCGCGGATGTCACCGCCCAGTACGGCCACCTGCGATACGCCCGCCACCGAGAGCAGGCGCGGACGGATCGTCCAGTCGGCCAGCGTGCGGAGCTGTTCGGGCGTCGTCGCGCCGTCGGCGGTCAGGCCGACGATCATCATCTCGCCGAGGATGGACGACTGCGGGCCCAGCGTGGGCTGGCCGACAGTCGGCGGCAGTTGTTCGGCAACGGAGGCCAGTCGCTCCGAGACGATCTGGCGGGCAATGTAGATATCGGTATCCCAGTCAAACTCGACCCAGACCACCGAGAAGCCCGTGGTCGATTGCGAGCGGACGCGGCGTACGTCGGTGGCGCCGTTGAGCGAGGTTTCGATCGGGAAGGTCACCAGCCGCTCCACCTCTTCGGCAGCCATGCCCTGGGCCTCGGTCATGACCACGACGGTCGGTGCATTCAGGTCGGGAAAAACGTCCACCTCCATGCGGGAGGTCGCCCAGAGCCCTGCCAGGGTGAGCAGCACGGCGACGATCACGACAACCAGCCGGTTGTCGAGCGAAAATCGGATGATTCGGTTCAACATGGCGGATGTCGTTTAGTGGGTGTGACCATGCGGAATGGAGCCCGATGCGGCAGCCATGCGTACCTGTACCGCACCGCGGGTGACGATCCGTTCGCCTCCCTCGAGGCCGCGCAGTACCTCGACCCGTTCGCCGTCGTTGCCGCCGAGCCATACCTGCCGGCGACGGTAGTGGTTGGGATCAAGCTGCTCGTAGACGTGGTAGATGCCCTGCTGTTCGGTGACGGCCGACAGGGGTACGGTGACCACGTCGGGACGTTCGCTGCCCAGCAGAATCACTTCGGCAGCGGCGCCGTCGGGGCAGCGGCGGTCGTCGTTGAACTCAAAGACGACGGGAACCAGCGTGGTGCCCTGCGAAATGATGCGCCCCGAGGTGTAGAGTTCGCCTCCCAGGTCGCTGATGCGGCGGAACGTATCGTCGGAAGCCAGCCGGAAAGCGGCATCGGTGAACGACCCGATCCGGTCGAAGTAGCGCTGCGACACCCAGGCGCGCAGCTGCATGCGTCCCGAACGGGCAATGGTGGCCAGCGGCTGTCCCATGGCCACATAGTCGCCCGGAGCCACCGAGAGCTGGCGTACGTAGCCGGCAGCCGGTGCCTTGACCAGCGTACCCCGTTCGTCGGCTACCCGCACGGGGTCGTATTCCGCCTTGGTGCGGAGGTATTCGGCCTGGGCGGCCAGGTAGTCGCGTTCGGTGACCAGCTTGTCCCGGTAGAGTGCTTCGATGCGGCGGTAGTCGGCTTCGGCCTGTTCGAAGGCGATGCGGGCCTTCTCGACGGCGTCGCCCGAGGCCAGGTGACCCGAGGAGATGCGGAAGAGCCCTTCACCGGCCCGAACGGCCGAGTTCTCCATCACGCGGCCGTTCTCGAAGGTGACGACACCCGCGATGGGGGCCGAGACAACGGCAACTTCGCTCTGCGATACATAGATTTCACCGCCGCAGGGCAGGGTTTCCCGGAACGTGCCGCGCCGGACGGTATCCACCGCAAAATCGGTGCGGGCAGCCTGCTCCGGCGAGAATTCGATCAGGTCGGGATCGCTCTTCTTCTCCGTTTCCGGATGGGCGTCGGCCGCCTCGGAGGGGCAGGAGGTTTCGTTTTCGGAATGATTGTGGGGGGCGGGGGCAGCGTTGCGGCCTCCGCAACCGGCCAGAACGGCGCACAGGGCAACCGTCAGCAAGATATTTTTTTTCATGGATTTAGACTTGTTGTCCGATCCGCAGACCGGACGTGAAACGGTTTGTTACGGTGCGGAAAGACGCCGGAAGCGTCCTTCGGCCATCAGCAAAGCGTTTCGCAAGCCGGCGCACGCGAGGGGCGTGCGTCCGTGAAGTATTCCCGGAGATAGGAGGTGTGTTCCGCCGTGCGGACAGCGTTTCCGCCCAATACGACGGCCGCCATCAGTGCCGGCACATCGAGCCGGGTTGCGGGCGAGCAGAGCGGACAGTCGCAACCGGCGCCGTGTTCATGCCAGGCGACCTCGGTGACGTGCTCACGGGCAACGGGCGAGGAGATGAAGAAGCGGTCGGTGGCACAGCTGCCGGAATCGTCATCGGACTCCGTTTGCGGCTCCGTGCAGGCGTCCTCGCAGCTGCGCACGGTGTACATGTGGGCATAGTCGAGACAGATGGCTGCCGAATCGCCGTGATGGTGGTGCGGAATGAGCAGTACGGCCTGCATCAGCACGCACAGCATCAGCACCATTCGGGGCAGCAGATTATGTTCCAATTGTCTCATACCGTGCAAAGATAGAACTTTTTGCAGAAAGTCGGCAGCTTGTCCCGCAGAATCAACGGACAAATCGCGGCCGCAGTAGTCGGCAGGGGGTAAAAAAAGAGAGGCACCCTCGAAGGGAGTGCCTCTCAGAACGTTGTCCGGATTCGGATCATCCGGGGCCCGTCGGTCGATTACTTCGTGGCGGTGTACTTGATCAGTTCGATCACCTTGTTGGAGTAACCCCACTCGTTGTCGTACCAGCTGACCAGTTTCATGAAGTTGCCGTTGAGGGCGATACCGGCTTCGGCGTCGAAGATCGACGTGCGGGCGTCACCGAGGAAGTCGGACGAAACCACGGCGTCTTCCGTATAACCGAGGATGCCTTTCAGTTCGTTCTCCGAAGCGCGTTTTACTTCGGCCTTTACCTCGTCATAGGTGGCAGCCTTCTCGAGGCGTACCGTCAGATCGACTACCGAAACGTCGAGGGTCGGCACGCGGAACGACATGCCGGTCAGTTTGCCGTTCAGCGACGGGATCACCTTGCCTACCGCCTTGGCAGCGCCGGTCGAGGAGGGGATGATGTTGCCGGCTGCTGCACGGCCGCCGCGCCAGTCCTTCATCGAGGGACCGTCCACCGTTTTCTGGGTAGCCGTCGTGGCGTGTACCGTGGTCATCAGACCTTCGATAATACCGAACTTGTTGTGGATAACCTTGGCGAGCGGAGCCAGACAGTTGGTCGTGCACGATGCGTTGGAGATGATCTCCTGACCTGCGTAGGTCTCGTTGTTGACGCCCATGACGAACATGGGGGTGTCGTCCTTCGAGGGAGCGGACATCACGACGCGTTTAGCACCGGCTTTCAGGTGGGCGCTGGCCAGTTCTTTTGTCAGGAACAGACCGGTCGACTCTACGACATACTCGGCGCCTACCTCGTTCCATTTGAGGTTGGCCGGATCCTTCTCGGCCGTTACGCGGATCGTGTTGCCGTTTACGATCAGGTTGCCGTCCTTCACTTCGACGGTGCCGTCGAATTTGCCGTGTACCGTATCATAGCGGAGCATGTAGGCCATGTAATCCACCGAGATAAGGTCGTTGATGCCGACTACCTGAACGCCGCCCTGCTGCATTGCGGCACGGAAAACGAGACGTCCGATACGTCCGAAACCGTTGATACCAATTTTTATCATAACGTTGTTATTTTGTGGTTTCCTTAATTTGTTGACCGGCAGAAAGTTGCCGGAAGAATGCCTTCCGCGCGACCTTTCTAACACAAAGATAGGAAAAATCTTTCGCCCGAGGAGCGTTTTCGTCGGAAGAATGATCGTTTGCCCGGAAATCCCTCGTCGGCGGTTCAGTGATAGGTTGCACGCACTTTCTGCGCCATCTTCGAGGCAAAGACAAAATCGTTCAATGCCTGGTTGTCCGCATGCATGATCTCCTCCGCCGTGCCTTCCCACTCCTTGCGCCCGCTGTTGATGAAGACGATCTTTTCGCCGATTTCCATCACCGAGTTCATGTCGTGCGTGTTGATGATGGTGGTGATGGCATACTCTTTGGTGATGTCGCGGATCAGGCCGTCGATGACATTGGAGGTCACCGGATCCAGCCCCGAGTTCGGTTCGTCGCAGAACAGGTACTTGGGATTCATGACAATGGCGCGGGCAATGGCTACGCGCTTGATCATGCCGCCGCTCAGTTCCGAGGGGTAGAGCCGTTCGGCTCCGGTCAGATTGACCCGTTCGAGGCAGAAGCTGACCCGTTCGCGCTTTTCGGCCATGCTCTGACCGGTGAACATGTCGAGCGGAAAGCGCACGTTCTCCTCGACGGTCGAGGAGTCGAGCAGGGCGCCGCCCTGGAAGATCATTCCCACGTCGCGCCGGATGGCCTTGCGCTGGCGGAAGTCGAGCGCGGAGTAGTGGGTGTCGTTATAGTAGATGTCGCCGGAATCGACCGCATACAGGCCGGCAATACTCTTGAGCAGTACGGTTTTGCCCGATCCGCTCCGGCCGATGATCATGTTGATCTCGCCCGGCATGAAGCGGGCCGATATGTCGTCCAGTACGGTCTTCCCGTCGAAGGATTTGCAGATATGTTCGCAGCGTATCACAGGTAGGAGATTTGAGTGATCACGAGGTCCATCATCAGGATCAGCGCCGAGCTGACCACCACGGCGCGCGTGCTGGCGCGTCCCACCTCCAGCGAGTTGCCTTTGGCATAGTAGCCGAAGAAGCCCGACACGGAGGTGATGATGAGCGCATAGACGACCATCTTGATGAGCGCGTAGATGACCGAGAAGAGTTTGAAATCCATTTTCAAACCTTCGATATAGGTGTCGGGCAGGATGATGCCCGTGGCAATCGTGATGATGTAGCCGCCGACCAGGCCCACGAAGATGCTCAGGACGGCCAGCAGCGGGAAACTGATCATCGTGGCGATGACCTTGGGCAGGATGAGGTAGCCGGCCGAATTGACGCCCATGATCTCCAGGGCGTCGATCTGTTCGGTGATGCGCATGGTGCCGATTTCGGAGGCGATGCTCGAGCCGACCCGGCCGGCGAGGATCAGGGCGACGACCGTTGAACTGAACTCAAGGATCATCACCTCACGGGTGGCGTAGCCCATCAGCACGCGCGGAATGAAGGGCGACTCGAAGTTGATGCACATCTGGAGCATCAGTACGGCCCCCATGAAGACCGACACGAGCGACACGATGCCGATCGAGTTGAGACCCAGCGAGACCATTTCGGTCAGTACGCGCCGGTAGTAGACGCTCGACCGTTCGGGACGGGAAAAGACCTTTCCCATCAGCATGAAGTATCGTCCTATGAACGCAAACAGTCGCATGGCTCCCGATTACTTCGTGGTCTCCTCCGTGCGTTCTTCGCGGATGTCTTCGTATTCGACATAGTCACCTACCTGGTTGCTGACCACTTTTTCGGTAGCGGTGCGGGTCTGATGTACGGTCACCTCGCCGTCCTGACGGGGTTGGCGTGAGCTGCGCGAGCCCCAGGAGTAGGAGCGGGCCGATTCGCCGTTCTGCTCCATCTGGCGGCGGATGCGGCGGAGTTTGTACTGGAGAAACAGGAGGCCGGCAAGAATAAGTACGGCAATGCCCAGCAGGACATAGAACACGGCGCTGAGTACGTCACCGACCGATATCAGGCCGAAGACCAGCAGGATCAGGATCGTGATGAGAATGTAGGTGCCTATTCCGGTGGATTTCATGGTGCGGATGGTTAGCGGGTTAACGTAATCGTATTGACAAAGATAATTCTTTTTTGCCGATATGCGTATCGTCTCCGGCACGGTGGCATGCGGAGGCAAAACTGTTTCCCAAACGGGGAAATCCGGAAAATATTTTGTCCGGGATTGGCGGCTTTGGCCGCGCTTTTGTTACCTTCGCTTGTAGAAACCGGGCAGTTTCCGGACTGCCGCAAAACGCAACCTTATGAAAACATACATCTGTTCCGTGTGCGGGTACATCTACGATCCCGCAGTCGGCGATCCCGATGCTGGCATCGCACCCGGCGTGGCTTTCGAGGATCTGCCGGAAGACTGGGTCTGCCCGACCTGTGGGGTCGGCAAGGATCAGTTTACCGAGCTGGACTAGGCGCGAGGCCGGACAACCAAAACGGAGGGCGGAAACAGTACGTTTCCGCCCTCCGTTTTTGGTTTGGCAGGGCTGCCTCCGCTATTTGAGGTCGTTGGCCGGATCCTGATTCTCCATGAAGGAGCGCTGCGACTTGAGAATGTTGCGCGATTGCAGCACCATCGTCTTGGTCTCGTTGAGGATCGTGAGGTAGAGCATGCTGGCCTTGGTGCTGGTCGCCTTGGTCTTGATGCGGCGCAGCTGGTTCTTGACCGCCTCGTCGATCATGCCGAAGAGCTCGTCGCGCATCTCCAGCACCACGTTCGTGTCGGAGTAGTCGTTGTTCTGCAGCATGATCCGGATGTGGTCATAGATTTCAGACACGCGGTCGTTGATCTTGAGCAGATCCTCCACCTGCTCCTCGCTCATGCCGCGGTGGTTGTTGTCAATGTGTTCGAAACAGGGGCGCGTGATGTGGATCAGCGCCTTGGACATCTCGCTGATGTAGTCCACCACCTGTACGTAGAAGTAACCCGCCTCGATGTAGTGGTCGTGCAGTTTCTGCAGGGTGGGGAGCATGGCGTATTTCTGCTCGCGGGCGTTGTAGAAGAGGTCGTTCGACTCGCGCACCATCTGGCGCAGCGTCTTGCGGTCCTCCTCGAGCGTGGCGCGGATCGTCTTGCTGTAGATTTCGGTGGTCTGGGTCATGATGCCGCTGATCTCCTTGACGATGTTGTTCATGACCTCCTGGGTGTTGTTGCCCGAGGCGGATACCAGCGATTCGGTCTTGTGCTCTTTGTCGGTGCGGCGTTTGTGGGTGATCGAGCTCTGGATGAACATGCCCACGCACAGGAGCGATACGGCGATTACGGCCCACGTGCCGCCCCACAGCAGGACATAGGTGACGATCAGGGCGATGATGAAGGCGATCAGCGCCGTGACGAACCAGCCCGTGATGACCGTGATGACGCCCGTGATGCGGTATACGGCGCTTTCGCGGCCCCAAGCCTTGTCGGCCAGCGAGCTACCCATGGCCACCATGAAAGTCACATAGGTGGTCGAGAGAGGCAGTTTCAGCGAGGTGGCCGAGGCGATCAGAATCGAGGCGACCGTCAGGTTGACCGTGGCGCGGATCAGGTCGAAGTGGGCGTGCGCTCCCTTTTCATCGGCCCGCAGGGGCAGGAACCGTTTGCGGATGGCACGCTGGAATGATGCGGGGGCATGGTCTTCGTACCAGCCGTTGAAGGTCAGGGCCACGCGGACCAGTGAACGCGAGAAGAGCGTCGAACCGAAACGTTCGGTGCCTTCGTCCTGTTTGGCGAGGTTGATCTCCGTGTCGCTGACGCTCCGGGCCTTCTTGGAGGTCCACAGCGTGACGATCATGATGATGCCTGCTATCAGCAGGTAGAGCGGATTGGCGATGACGGGTTCGCTCAGCTTGCCCATCAGCATGGAGTCGTCTCCTCCGGCCGCGGCGGCGATGCTGTACGAGTCGAGGCCGGCAAGCGGTACGCCGATGAAGTTGACCAGGTCATTGCCCGCGAAGGCCAGGGCCAGGGAGAAGGTACCGGCCAGAATGGTAACCTTCAGAATGCTCACCTTGGCCAGCTGCAGCAGGAACATCACTAGCGAGCTGAGCGCCCAGAAGCCCAGCAGGATCCAGCCGATGTGGGCCGAGAGCATGTCGAAGAATTCGGGGCGGATGAGGCCCGAATCCTTGAGACCCTTGAAGAGGGCGAAGTAGGCGATGGCGGTGAAGGCGATGCCGCACCAGATGGCGCCGAAGCGGCTCAGCACCTTCTGGTAGCGGAAGGTGAAGATCAGTCGGCTGATGAACATCACGATGGCGCCCACTATGAAGGCGATGACCACCGAGGATAGGATACCCGATATGATGACGAGGGCCTTGCCGGAGTTGATGTAGTGGGACATGTCGGCCGCGGTGAGCGACGGATCCTCGTGGATCTTGACCGAGGCGACCGCTACGGCGGCACCCAGCAGACCGAATACCAGCGAAACGGTGGTTGAAGTGGGCAGACCGAAGGTGTTGAACAGGTCAAGCAGGATGACGTTGGCGAACATGACGCCCAGGAAGAGCATCATCACGTCCCTGAAGGTGAACATGTCGGGATGGAAGACGCCGCTGCGGGCCACCTCCATCATGCCGCTGGAGGTCATGGTGCCCAGCAGGATGCCCACCGAGGCGACGGTAAAGATGACGCGGCGCGAGGCGGCTTTGGAACCGATGGCCGAGTTGAGGAAATTGACGGCGTCGTTGGAAACTCCTACGACCAGACCGAGAATGGCCAAAATGAGAAGAATGATGACAATGACGGTGTAGATAGTCTCCATGGTCCTGTCAGATTAAGGTGTAGATGAAAAATTTGGAACAAAGTTAAGCGATAATTTGGAATGGAAGTCAAGCCGTTCCGCAAATCTGAAATTTTTATTCATACCTATTTAAAATTGGAGAAAGACGGTGGCCGAACAATATTCGGAAGGTCGTATGCGTCTTTTGAGAAGAGCGCATGGCGGAACGGCGGATATTTCTCCCGGAAATTTGGCCCGCTGGTGCGAGTTGCGTAACTTTGCCTATCGAGTACGAAAGAATCTTGTACACTATGGAAGACAGCAACCAACTGTTGCGGGACATTACCGAACAGGAATACAAATACGGTTTTACGACCGATATCGCCACGGAGACCATTCCCCGTGGCTTGAACGAGGATATCGTCCGGCTGATCTCGGCCAAGAAGGGCGAACCGGAGTGGATGACCGAATACCGGCTGGCCGCCTACCGCCAGTGGCAGAAGATGAAACTGCCCACCTGGGCCCATCTCGACATTCCCGAGATCGACTTCCAGGACATCATCTACTATGCCGCTCCCAAGACGGCGAAAGCCAAGGGTGAGGGCAAGGCGGAGGAGATCGATCCCGAACTGAAAAAAACCTTCGACAAGCTGGGTATTCCACTGGAGGAGCAGCTGGCGCTGAGCGGCGTAGCTGTCGATGCCGTGATGGACTCGGTGTCGGTCAAGACCACCTTCAAGGAGACGCTGGGCGATCTGGGCATCGTCTTCTGCTCGATGAGCGAGGCGATCCGCGACTATCCCGATCTCGTGCGCCGCTACCTGGGCAGTGTGGTGCCCTATACGGACAACTTCTATGCCGCACTCAACGCGGCCGTCTTCTCTGACGGTTCGTTCTGCTACATTCCCAAGGGAGTGCGTTGCCCGATGGAGTTGAGCACCTACTTCCGCATCAATGCCGCCGGCACGGGACAGTTTGAACGTACGCTGATCGTGGCCGACGAGGGAGCCTATGTCAGCTACCTGGAGGGATGTACGGCGCCCCGCCGCGACGAAAACCAGCTGCACGCCGCCGTCGTGGAGATCGTGGTGATGAAGGACGCCGAGGTGAAATATTCGACCGTTCAGAACTGGTATCCGGGCGACAAGGAGGGTAAGGGCGGTATCTACAACTTCGTGACCAAGCGCGGCATCTGCCGCGGCGAGAATGCCCGGCTGTCGTGGACCCAGGTGGAGACCGGTTCGGCCATCACGTGGAAATATCCGAGCTGCATACTGGCCGGAGACAACTCCTCGGCCGAGTTCTATTCGGTGGCGCTGACCAACAATTTCCAGCAGGCCGATACGGGTACCAAAATGATTCACCTGGGGCGCAACACCCGCAGCCGGATCGTCTCGAAGGGCATCTCGGCCGGCCGCAGCCAGAACAGCTACCGCGGTCTGGTGCAGGTCAATCCGAAGGCGGAGCATGCGCGCAACTATTCGCAGTGCGATTCGCTGCTGATCGGCGACCGGTGCGGCGCGCACACGTTCCCCGTGCTGGACGTGCGTAACGAGAACGCCGTCGTGGAACACGAGGCTACGACATCGAAAATCAGCGACGACCAGCTGATGTATTGCAACCAGCGCGGTCTGGATACGGAGGAGGCCGTCGGACTGATTGTGAACGGCTATGCCAAGGAGGTGCTGAACAAGTTGCCGATGGAGTTTGCCGTCGAGGCGCAGAAACTGCTCTCCGTCAGTCTGGAGGGTACCGTGGGTTAGTCGGCGAACGGTCGCAACCCGATCCGATACGGCGGCATCCGTGGCCCGGAGGGGCGGCGGATGCCGTTTTTTGTTGTGCAGACGCCGTATTATTGGGGTGAATAATGAGTTTGGCAGCTTTTTTGTTATCTTTGGTAATACAGCCTGCACGGACCGTGGAGCGTGTGCGGCCGGCTGTATCACCTGAAAACCGACTGAATCATGTTTCCTCGTTTTGCACTATTCGCGGCCGCGCTGCTGGCGTCGGCCGCCCTGCAGGCCCGCACGCCGGAAGTGGCTGCGGCCCGATTTGCATCCGTTCCGTTGCATGCTGTCTCTCCGCAAGGATCCGACCCGGGGATCCGATTGACGGCGCCTCCTGCCAGCGCGATGGACAGCAGTCTCTTGCTCGATCCGTTTGCCTCCGATACCCGACCTCGCCATGCGATCCATGCGGCGGTGGGCATGGCGCTCAGCACGCAAAATTTTGGCCCGATGTGGTCGTTGGGCTACTCCTACCGGCTGGAGAATGATTTCTGGATCGGCGGCATTGTGGAAAATACGATCTACGGATTGCCGGCCGAATTTGAGATCGACCTGCTGGAGATGAACTGTTGGGAGATGGAGCTCACCCGGTGGCTGGCCATTCGCTGCGGGGTCGGAATAGGTATGGCAATCAGTTCGTCCGGTAACGGATTTGTCTGCATGCCGATGGGGCGCCTGACGGTGCAGTGGGCTGTGCGGCTCGGGCGGGTGGTATCGCTGACCCTGTCACCGTTTATTCTGGGACCTTCCAATATTGATCTTGTGTACAACTGGTTCAACTCCAGGTTTATCTACGGTGGCGAATATGGCCAGCTCGGCCTTTCGTTCCGTTTCTGAGTGTTCCCTGCCGGAAACATGATCCTTGCAGCGGGTACCGGTATTTGCCATAATTTTTACCTGATTGACCTATGTTGCTCCGTCTTTCCTTGCTTGCCGTCGCGCTGTGGGTGTCGGCCGCCCTGCAGGCCCGCACGCCGTATGCGTGTGAGGCCAATAAGCCGACCGCAGCAGCTTGCGGTTTGGAGGTTCCTGTCTTGTCGGATCGGCTGCTGCCTGCGGCGGATGGACCGTGGCAGAGACCGCCATCCGGCTCCCGGCCGTCCGGAGAAACCGGGGAGTTGGTGCTCGACTCATTCCCTGCCGTACCCCGTCATGCGATCAACTGAGCGCTGGGACTGGCTTCCAGTACGCAGGGTGCCGGGCCGTTGACTTCGCTGGGGTATGCCTACCGGCTGAAAGGGAAATTCTGGGTCGGCAGCATGCTCCAATATGAACTGCGCGATCTGGTGCCTTCCTATATACACGAAATCAAATTGCTGGAGATGAACTATTGGGAACTGCCCCTCTTCCGGTGGCTTGCGCTGCGGCTGGGAATCGGTATCGGCATGGCCATCTATCAGTCGGATATCCACAGTTACAGCGCCGTGATGGGACGCATCATGATCCAATGGGTGGTGCAGCTCGGCAATGTGGTGTCGCTGACCTTGTCGCCGATTCTCGTTGGCCCCTCCTGCCTGGATATCGGCTATAGTCCGATCGGCATCCGCTCCATCGAAGAGAGTTGCGACATGATGCAGATCGGTCTCTCGTTCCGGTTCTGACGGGGCGGATGGTTAAACGGGACAAACACCTTTTTATGTTGCTTCGTGTTACGTTTTTTACGGTTGTCCTGTTGGTCTCGGCGACCGTGCAGGCTCGTACACCGTATGAAAGTACGGCGCATGATCGGATCGTGCAGACGTTCCGACCGGAGTTGCCTGCCCTTTCTGATCGGTTGCTACCGGAAGAGGTGCTGTGGATGGCGTCGCCTCCCGGATCCCGCAACGAGCTGAAACTCGATCCGCTTCCGAAACGTAAGGAACCCAAGAAGCCCAGGCAGAATTCCAATGTCACCAAGATGCGTCCGGTGTCGTCAAGGCCCGAACCGTCCGTCAGTCCGGAGGTGGTGTGGCCGCGTCATTCGTTCAGCATGTTGTTTGGTCTGGAAGGCAATACACTTTCTAATTTTGCGGCCTTGATAGCGCTGGAGTATACGTATCGGCAGGCCGGAAATTTTGAGATCGGGGCGCAAATCCAGTATGAGTATGGCTCGCAGATTGAGCATAGTGTCAAGGTCATGGAGGTGAACTATAAGGAGTTCCCTGTCTTTGACGGACTGAGCTTCCGGATAGGCATCGGCCTGGGCGTATGGCTCTATGAGGATCAGGGGCATTGGCGCGGCGGGGGTGTCGGCCGCCTGTCGATGCAATGGGTGTTGCAGATCAGCGAGCTATTGTCCTTCTATTGTTCGCCGCTTCTGGGCGTGGGGCCCTCTCACATCGACTGGCTGTTTGGCGGCCCGACGGCGAAAGGGGTCATTGTGAGTGCCGAGTATGTCCAGATCGGCCTCTCGTTCCGGTTCTGACGGGCCGGACAGGCTATTTTGAGCGTGGCGATACGGCGTGTCCGAAAAAAGCGTAACTTTACATGGTAGGGCTGAAAATCGAAATCAACGATAAATCATAACAACCATGTTCTCGAAAGAAACTTACATCCAGCGCCGCCAACTGTTGCGTGAACGCGTGTCGCGCGGCGGCATCATCCTGTTGCCCGGCAACGGCGAGGCTCCCCGCAACTATCCGGACAACGCCTATCATTTCCGTCAGGACAGCAACTTCCTCTATTTCTTCGGCATTCAGCAGCCCGATCTGGTCGGCCTGCTCGACATCGATGCCGGCGAGGACTGGCTCTTCGGCGACGACCTCTCGATGGACGATATTATCTGGACCGGTCCCCAGCCGACCGTCCATGAACTCGGTGCCAGTGTCGGCGTGACCCGCACCGGTTCGCTCGCCCAGCTGCAGGAGACGTTGACGCTGGCTATCCGCAAGGGCCGCCACATCCACTTCCTGCCGCCCTATCGCGGGGACAACAAACTGAAACTCTGTGCATGGCTCGGCCTGACGCCCGACATGGTGGCGCACCGCATTTCGGTTGAACTGGCGATCGCCATCGTATCGCTGCGCGACAAGAAGTCGGACGACGAGATCCGCGAGATCGAGGAGGCCTGCGAGATCGGCTACCGCATGCATACGACGGCCATGCGCATGTGCCGTCCGGGCGTGCGTGAGCGGGACATTGCCGGAGCCATCGAAGGTGTGACGCTCGAGATGGGCGACGGCGTGTCGTTCCACTCCATCGTGACGCAGCACGGCGAAACGCTCCACAACCACAGCCACAACGGTATTCTGGAGAGCGGCCGCATGCTGCTGGTCGATGCCGGTGCCGAGAATCTGATGAACTACTGCAGCGACTTTACGCGTACCTATCCGGTGAACGGCAAGTTTACGCCCATGCAGCGCGATATCTACAACATCGTCCTGGCTGCCAATGCCCGTGCCTTTGAGCTGGCCCGTCCGGGCATCCTCTACCGCGACGTACACTTTGCCGCCGTGCGGGTGATCCTCGAGGGGCTCTCGGCACTCGGTCTGGTGAAGGGCAATCTGGACGATGCGGTCGAGAAAGGCGTACATGCTCTCTTCATGCCTCACGGACTGGGCCACATGATGGGTCTCGATGTGCACGACATGGAGGATATCGGCGAGAAATACGTGGGATACGACCTCGAAACCGAACGCAGCAACCAGTTGGGCGTTAGCAACCTGCGCATGGCGCGCCGCCTGCAGACAGGCATGGTGATGACCGACGAACCGGGCATCTACTTCATTCCGGCCTATATTGCCAAGTGGAAAAACGAGGGGTTGAACAAGGAGTTCATCAACTTCGACAAACTGGAGCCCTACATGAACTTCGGCGGTGTGCGCATCGAGGATGACCTGCTCATCACCGAGACGGGCAACCGCATTCTCGGCAAACGCCGCATTCCGGTGACGGTCGAGGAGATCGAGACCTTCATGGCCGGCAACTGATCCGTTGCGACGGAATAAAATGCGGGGCGGGCTCTCCATTCGGAGGGTCCGCCCCGATTGTTTGCAGGGGGGAGCCGGTCAGTGGTGCCGGGCGGAGAGCCGTTGCTGCCACTCCTGGCGGGAGATGCTGCTGATGAGCACGGTGCGGAAGGCGTCGATCGGGGCGACGTAGCGGTTCGTCTCCGTACGGCGGTGGCGGAATCCGCATTTGGCCTGGACGCGCTCCGAGGCGAGGTTGCCGTCGAAGTGGCCGCACCACAGCATGGCCAGTCCCAGGTCGGCGAAAGCGTGGGTCATGAGTGCCTCGACCGCTTCGGGGATCAGTCCCCGGCCCTGGAAGGGGGCGCCGATCCAGTAGCCTACCTCCGCCTCATTCTCCTCCAGCGGCAGGTTGCTGTTCGTGCCGGTCAGCAGATTGACGCAGCCAATCGGCCGGTCATCTCCCCGCAGGGTCACGGCATAGGTGTCCGGTGCGGAGAAGAGCGTGCGGATGACCCGTTCGCTTTCGGCGACGGAGGTGTGGGGCATCCATCCGGCTGCGGGGCCGATGTGCGGATCGCTGGCATAGGTGTAGAGCGCTTCCGCGTCGGCGACGATCCACGGCCGCAGGATCATCCGTTCCGTGTAGAGTCTTCTCATGGCTTCAGGATCAGGCTTCGCCCATGTTGAAACCGCCCTTGCCGCCGTCGCGGGGTGTACCCTGACGTACCGGAATCGGACCGAATGTGTTTTCGTAACGGGCTACGTTCTCCTGCAGGGAGGGCAGCAGCCGTTTGGCATGCTCGGGAGCGAGGATGACGCGGCTGCGTACCTTGGCCTTCGGCAGACCCGGCAGTACGGAGGCGAAGTCGAGAATGAATTCCGTAGCCGAGTGGGAGATGATGGCAAGGTTGGCATAAACGCCAAGGTTGGTGGGCTCATCGAGCGTGATGTCGATGTGTTGGGGCTTTTCGTTTGCCATAACAGGTAAATTTTAGACGCAGTGGGGGTTCTGCAGTCGGTTTTATTATAACAAAGATAAAAGTTTGCGGCAAAAAGGCAACAACGGAGGCCCGTTGTAAGGGGCAATACGAAATGTGCAGAAAGGATGTTTGGGGTGATTTTATTGTAACATAGTCTGTTACGGTTTCTGAGTGGGTGTTGTGAGGTATAATTTAGTATAATTTTAGTGTTGGAATTTCAAGGGGGAAGCCCCCAAAAACGGGATTGCTGCTATAACCAGACGCCTCAAAAGTCGAGGTTTTTATAAGTCGCCACTCGAGAATCCAGTTACAGCACCGACAGATCACCCCACTTCGGCGACATCTCACGGCGCGAGCCACCACAGCACATGACCCTGTCCCTCACAAAACACACAGCAAAGCCCCCTTAAACGCGCTCAAAAACTCATAAAAACTCCGGACGCGCAAATATGCCCGTTTTTGGCCGTTTTTGCGGCTATTTTTCGCGTGTCATCATCGTTTGGAGCCATGCCTTCAACTCCATCATCTCGTCCCGCAAATCGTCTATTCTCTCCCTTTCTGACGGTGGTATTGTGTCGGAAATGACCAATTCGACCTCCCAAACGTTGAAAATCTCCTCTTCCTGCAACTGAAATGTCTTGTATTTCCGCTGGTCCGGGTTGTCCGACACAAGAGTCAGCATTCCAAATAATTGCAGGTTGTTCCGCACGCGCTTGACATAGGTGCTGCCCTCGCGATCGGTGACGACATAGACGTTTCCACTACGGATTCGCGCCCATTCCGAGCGGTCAAGGCGACGCACCACGATGCGCGTGCCGTCGAACAACGTCGGCTCCATCGATTCACCTTTGACACTGATACACAATCGCATGGAGGAAGTAGGAGACAGCACCGACGAGGGGAAATGCAGTGTCTCGGCATCCTCGAAATAGTCGCTGTTCGCCGAGCCGCCACCGGCTGCCGCCTCGACATCCACGACCGGCACCTCGACCATCGTCACATAATGCCGTCTCGCGTCACCGGCCATTGCCGCCTCACGGTGAGGTTCCGGATATTTCCGTCCGGAAGGTATTGTTTTCGGAGAGACATTAATTGATGGTGTTTCTTGCATATTTCGTTTTCCATCATTTACACCATCAACGTCCCCATCATATAAATTGATGGTGTTTTCTGCACATTTCGTTTGTGATTTTTCTTCGGCGGCATTGGGTGGCATTTTCTGCAGTTTTGGAAAACCACCCTTTGTGCCACCCTGCATGCCACCCTTTGAAAGGGTGGCGTTTTCTGCACATTTCGTTTGTGATTTTTCTTCGGAAGATTCCAGCGAAAGTCTAAACATTTCCCCTTCGCCCGTCAATAACCACGCAGGATTCACGTCAGGAAAAGCGCTGATAATTTTCGATAGCCATTCAGCATTGATATCCGTTCTTTTCTTTGCGGCACGGTTGATCAGCCCATTTGAGGCTCCAATGGCAGCCTCAAACGACCTAATGCTAATACCTTTTTTGTCAATCAGATGCGCTATTCTGTCGATTATTTTCTGCATACGACATAAATATTTCTCTACACAACCTTGCTTTTGTAGATAATTTGCTATATTTTTGCGTTGTGAACCTACACAAAAATAGAGAAAAAATAGAATCAATCATGGAAAGGCAAGAACGAATAGCGCAAATCCGCAAACAGCTGCGCAATGGCGACATCAATCGCATTGCGAAAAGAGCAGGAGTAAGCCGCGAATGGGTATCCCGCGTATTGCAGAACCGTGTCGTGAGTGAGCCTGTACTGAAAGCGGCCGAGGCGATGCTGGCCGAACGTCAGTCCCGACCGTCCGAACACTCTTGACGGTGCCCTTGAAGAAGCACTCCCCGTCACGAACGGACGTCTTGCCGGAGCGATGCCGGGACGGGGAACCAATCCAACACAAACAACAAGTCATGAAAAAGCAAGTCATCATCATCGCGGCCGCCGTGCTCGCCGCCGAAATTCTCGGAGTTCTGTTCTTCGCCTTCACCCCCGTGTGGGTGTCGATTCTCGCCGTCGTCGGCATCAATCTCGGTCTCGTCAGCGGATGGATCGGTCACAACCTGTTTCTCCGTTACGTAAAATGCGAATAGCCATGCAGTACAAAGCAGGAGACAGAGTGCGCGTCAAGTCGCGCCGGTGGTTCCGCGACAACGCGATCGACGGCAGCGTGTGTTACGGCAGCATGATCACCGACTTCTCCAAGAAGATGAAGCGGTGCTGCGGCAAAAAGGCCACCGTGACCGATGTCGGCGAAGGGGGCATCCTGTGGCTCGACAAGTTTCCGCACATGTTCTGTGCGGAGATGCTCGACCCGATAAACGGCTGACCCCGTATTTCCCGCAGCAAGGATCCAAACACCATTAAATCTAAACGAAAGTATGACAACCAAAATCATCCTTCCGATCGTCGCCGTCGACACCAATAAAGTCATCGGCACGTGCATAGAATACCGACTTTTCGGTCTGCTCATTTGCCGAAAAACGATGTTCACCCCCGCGCTATACGGCATCGAAGAATACGAGTTCACTCATCGCATTTGACGAGCGACCTTTTCAACTTCCTGCTCCAATTCGCGCAAATAGGTAGTGATCGGAGCAATACGTTTACCACCACCCTGTATCTGATGCTCAATGTCGGTTAGCTTTTTCCAAATAACAGCCAGATACAGCATAATGTCCTCATTTTGTTGTGCTTCCATAGCGCAATTTTTAATGGTTGATTAAAAGTTTCACGACACAAAATTAACCAAAATCCCGCAGCGGAGACAGGCCGCCGTCCGGAGCGAGACCGGAGCGGGAACAAAGCAAAAAAACGCCGGTTAAACGACCCCAAAAGAGACTCCAAACATGATATTACCGAACGACATACTGCTGCGCGAGACCTCGGACGGAACAACCGTCTGGGTGTCTCAACGTTTGGTAATGGAGTGTTGTGGTATAGCTGATACTTATTTCAGTAAAAAAGCCCGCGTTCAGTACAAGCAATCCCTCCCCGCCTCATGGCAGAAGGTCGCCAGGCAGGACGAGTTCTTTCTCGGCAAGAGGCCGGGCAAGTCGTGGCGATGGGGACGCAAGGGCGGCCAGTATTATTACGACATCGACACGATACCGAACCGGCGGCCGACCTGCTACCGCGACCGCCTGCCCTCGAAAGAGGAGCTGCTCGCCCATGTGGAGGAGCAGAACCTCACGCAAAGCAGGGAACGGCAGGCCGCCCTGCGCAACGCCCTGATCGATGCGGCGGCCGAGCGCACCGACAATGCGGACATGCGCTGGTTGCAGACCCAGAGCGGGTGTTCGATCGCCGCCGCCACGTGTCGCGACTATGCCCGCGCGCTGGGCTGGTGTCGCATGATTGCGGACACGGTGCGCGAGGGGCGCATGGCGGACTATGGCGTCGCTACGGTCGGAGCATTCTATGAAGCCTGTGCCGACGTGTTGGCCCAGTTGCGGCTGGCCAACCTGCGTGTTACGACGGCGACGAGTCTGCGCAACAAGCTGGCGGGGTTCCCCGCCGACACGGACGACCAACGCCGCTGGATCATCTCGGCCAAACTCGGCAACGACAACCGGCGCATTGTGGGCAAATACCCCGTCATCGACAAAGAGACGGGCGAAGTGTACAAGTTCGACATTCATCAGGCGGTCATGTTCATGGCCTACGTAAATCTCGACGGGCCGCAGAAGGAGGCTCTGGCAACATTATACCGCGAACGGTATGTCCCGGCCATCTGCGACGCGGGTGAGGAACCTGTCTCGGAACGCACTTTCTGCCGCCAGCTCACCGCCCTGCCGAATCGGTTGAAGTTCGACCTGTTCCGCCACGGCGAGGATTATTACAAGAAACACTACTTGACCTACGTGCCGTCCGAGAAACTGACATGGGCGCATTCGCTCTTCTGCGGCGACGGCTCGGGTTTGATCAGCTACCGCTACACGTTGCGTAAATACAACAAGGAGACCCGTCGATACGAAGAGGAGACGCGAACCCGTAACCTCTACGTGGTGATGATTACGGACGTGGCCAGCGGGTACATCGCCGGTTACGGTATCGCGGCCGAGGGATCGAGTGAGGAAACGTTCGACATCGTGCGGCAGGCCGTTCGCATGGCTGTCGAGCGCGGCGGCCGACAGACGATGTTCGAGTTCGTGTCGGACAACGCACCGGCGTTTTCCAAAAGCGAATCGCGCGAGTGGCTGGCTACGGTGTTCAACCGCGTGCGCCGCATCGAGGCACACAACTCGCAGGCCAATCCCGCCGAAAAGTATTTCCGACTCTTCAAGAACGTCGTGTTGCGTTCTTGCAAAGAGTTCGTGAGGTCGTCGCACAACGCCTCCATCGGCGGCCGCGCCAATACCGACGGCATGTCGGTGTTCGATTATCCGACCTATTCGGAGGCAGTCGCCGTACTGGAGGAGCGCATCGAGGCTTGGAACAACCGTCCGTTGGGAGACGGCACCACACCGGCCGAGAAGTTCGCCCGAAAGAATCCAGAATGCCGACCGATGGATGCCCAGCAGGCTCGCCGCATCTTCGGCGCAACTACCGAACTATCCATCGAACGAATGCGTGGCTTTGTGACCCCTACCGGAGCAACGGCCACCTGCATGTACGAGATACCGGATTATGCCACGACCGGAGCCGAGGCCATATCTCGGGCGACTGGTAATGGCTACGACAGTCGTGTGCGCGTGGTGTATGATCGAACAGGTGCGGACTTATACAGTCGCGACGGCCGTTTCATCATGACGTGCCCACCGGTGACGGTCAAGGCGTCGGCCGCTTACATCGAGGAGACACCGGAACAACGCGCGGCACGCGAACACCTACGCCGCCGCAAAGAGGCGGACCGAGAAGCTCCGCAACAGGCCTTGGACGAACTGTTGCGTACATCGGAGTACATGGCCGGTTACGGCTACGACGATGCGGTGCAGTTGGGCTTGCGCAAATCGGACATCAACGAGGCGTATGAAGCGAGCATCGCGCTGTCGTCTGAAGACAAGAAACGTGCCGCCAGCACGCGACGCAGTTATGCACGCAAAGAGGAGGCCGCAAGTCGTCGTCAGGACGACCATATCGAAGACTGGTATTTCGCTATCCAGCAACGCAAATTCAATAATTACAATTCGATAAAGTAACGCATCATGGAAAATGCACTCAAAGACCGGATCATGTCCGCCGCAGCCGATTATTTGCGGAATAACGGCCTGAAGGCCGCGGAATTATGCCGTCGAGCTGGCGTGAGTCCCAGCTATTTCAGTACGGCCTCCGGCGGAAAATACACGTATCAGAACACGGAGATCGGCGACATCTTTTTCCGTAAGATAGCTGCCGCAATCAGCTTTCAGCTGGAGGTGTCGTACTGGCAACACGTTGACACGAAACAGTACATGCAGACGACCAATACGCTGGAGGAAGCTCGCGACCGTTGTGAGGCTCGGATGATCTTAGGTGAAACCGGATGCGGAAAAACCTATGCGCTCGACCGATTCTGCGGAGCGAACCCCGTCGGTGTGTACCGCGTCACGGTAAACGACTGCGACACGCTGCGTGACCTCTTGGATGAACTCGTGAAACTGTTGCGAATTGACACGAAAGCAAAAAATGGCTCCCTGTTGCGGTGCATCTGTCGGGAGTTGCGCGAACGAGCCATGCGCGGCGAGCGCCCCATCCTGATCTTCGACGAGGTGGAGAATCTGAAAAGGACAGGAATAAAGGCTCTGAAAGCCGTTTATGACGGCGTCCGCTACGTGGTGCCGGTGGTGCTTATCGGCACGCCGGAGTTCGACACGGCTCTCCAGTCGATGAAAAATAAGGGGGTAAAAGGCATGGCTCAGTTCATCCGGCGTTTCAAGGCCGGGCAGGTCGCGCTGGCTCCCATCGATCGCCGCTTCACCGAGTTCATGGGACAAATCAAAGACGAGTCGCTACGCCAACTCTTGTCTCGACTCGCGGACAACTACGGCGAGCTTCACGACTATCTCGAGCGGGCCATCCGAGAAGCTGAAGAACTGAATGAACCGCTCTCCGTCGATCTATTTCGGGCAATCTACAACATCAAAACAGCATAGTATATGGCAACACAAGCACAAACTGTCAGAATCGAGCGATTGCAAGAGGAGATAGAAGCTATCTCCGAGAATATCCTGAAGACCGAACGCGAGATATACGCTCAGAGCAGCGCCATGCCGTGGGAGCGCGTGTTGGAAATGAAAGCGCATTTGTATGATTTGGGGAAAGCTCGCGCCTCACGGATGCAGGACTTGCAACGACTAACAACACCAGAGCCACAGCAATCGGAGATCTTCAAATAACAAAAATCATGGACAATATCAGCAACCTTTCAACCGAGCAACTGGAGCAGTTGCTGGCGCAAAGAAAAGAAGAGGAGCGACAGGCCGTCGAAGAGCGGCGCAAGGCTTATGAGAGTACGAAAGCGGAGTTTCTCGCCGCCATGGCAACCAGAACGCACGAAGTCGTGTCGGCAGTGCGTGCATTTCACGACGTCGTCGTTAAGGAGACGGCGGCATTCTACGAGCTGATGCGCGATTATGGCGCGCTGCGGGTGGCCGACCAAAGAGGGTACATTATTCAGAACGATACGTTCAAGATAGAAGTACGCTGCAATAAGGTAAAGACCTTCGATGAACGCGCCGACATTGCCGCAGGTAGGCTCATCGAATTTCTGAATTCATGGATCAAAGGGCGTGATCATGGGGCGGAGGATCCGATGTACAAACTGGCTATGACCATGCTTGAACGCAACAGGAACGGTGATCTCGATTACAAGAGTATCTCAAAACTCTACGAACTGGAACAGCAGTTCAATGACCCCGAATACTCCGACATCATGCGGCTTTTTAAAGAGTCGAACGTGGTAGAGGGAACGGCCATGAATTTCTACTTCTACGAACGTACCGAAATGGGCGGATGGCGGCGTCTGGAACCGTCGTTCAACCGCATGTAATCCCTCCGAGGTGGTTTCGGCGGGGGTGCAACTCCCCCGCAGGGAACAAATTTCAACAAAAACACGCTACCATATGACACTTGACGGTCAAAATAAAGTCGTTCGGGCTGGGTTTACAGTTATCCGGAAAGACGATCAACCACAGCCTCGCATCAAAACGTTACGACAAACAGGTACGCTCTGCAACCTGAGCTGGGTGACACTCGAAAAGTTCGATACGAAAGCCGCTCGAGACAGACGGTTTCGCGAATTACTGGACAACCCATCCGTTATCGAAGATTGATTATGACGACGACATGTACAGAGCAGGGCATCGACCTGCGGGAAATGACGAAAGAGGAGGCAGAGTTGGTCATGACAGCGGTTCTGCTGCTGGCCGAAACCACGGCAAATAATGAGCATGCACGTATTCTGCGCAGGGCAGGAATGCAGCTGGACAAACACCTCTCTAAACGATAATAGAGCAAAAATGGACAGGAATAAGGCATACAGACTTTTCCACGCCCTACTCGGAGAACTGGGCATTCGGGCACAAAAGGGAAATATTTTGGCCGGATACGGTGTGGAAAGCACTACGGAACTGACCGATGAGCAACTTTCTGCAATCATCCGTGGCTTGGAAGAGCAAAAGCATCAACGCAACGGAGACATGCTCCGCAGAGGGCGCAGTAGAGTGCTGCGTCTGCTCACCGAGATGGGCGTGTATTACGTCGTGCCGGGGGAGCCGAAAACGGCCTGTTGGGAAAGAGTAAATCGTTTCGTGGCTTCCGCCAGAATTGCCGGAAAAGTGTTGTATGATTTGACGCCGGAGGAGTTGCAGACGCTCGAACGCAAACTGCGTTCGATGATTGATAAAGGGTTTGTTTACAAGTCCGACACGGTAGTATCGACAACCGAACGATCGACATCCATTCCCGTAGTTGTGGTAATAGGCACTGGTTCGTCTGTTGTTAATTAGGCATGAAAAAGCCCCGGAAGTATCCGAGGCAATGAGTTGGTCGCTCGTTGCAAAGATAATACAGACGGTGGAATATGGCTTACAACAAACGAGGATATTACAGGAGGGCAATGGTGATACAGGAGATCACGAAGCGGCATTACGAGCCGGAGCGACAGGACCGGTGCTATGCGGCCGTGTGGCGCAAATACATCCGCCACACATTCGGCATCTGCTATGCGTCCTATCTGCGCTACCTGAAAGCCACGCCTCCGGCCGACATGACCGCCCCGACGCCAAAACAACTGTCTTTGTTCGATGAATGACTTGTTACCGCTTCGATGAGGCGTCGTTATCTGTAAAAGCGAACTCGAACGACATGCGGAACTCGCGGATGCTGTCGTCTCGACGGACGCGGATCAGGTTCCGACGGGTGAGCGGAGAGAAGGTCGTGCCGCTCAGGCCTTGTAAGGTCGCATAAATCGTTTGCAAAAGGTCATACATGGCGAACTCCTCCTCTGAGGCTGGGGATTGAAAAGAACCGTTGAAAATGCGGTTGTCGGCAATGCGAACGGTCAGCAATGCGACGCCTTGCTGGCATCGGCGCGAGTTGTCGGAGTAAGTAACCTGCTCGACTTCCACCAATGCACAGGGGAATCTTACGGGGACTTGTCGGAAATAGTCGAGTTGTCCCCAATCCTCTCCCGAATAGCGCAGGGCCGACACGTTTTGCAAGGCCGTTTTTACGGCGATTAAAGCATCTTTAATCATGATTGAAGTGCGTTTATTTTTTCATCATTTTACGAAACTTTGGCGCGATGTTTTTGTCGATGAACTCCCGAACGGCACGGTCGCAAGTCGCATGAACGATACGTCCGACTTGCGGGTGATCGCCGACGACCTGACGTTGCGGGATGGTGAACTCCGCCTTTTTTGTCAACGCCAACGCACGATAATAACCGGCAGGGCCGTTGGAGGCTGTGTGGTGTTTCTCGCCGGGACCTTGGGTCGGAGCATATTTGTAGTACATCGCCCAGAAGTATTTGCGCATTGCAGGAGTCACGCGAACAGTTCCGCCTCTGTTGTGGAGGCTGAAATAGGCCACGTCGGAGTGAAATGCCAGAGAGGAACGGTTGGCTGTGCAACGCAACGAGCGGCGCATGCGGCCGGAAACCAGCAACAGCGAGCCGCGACCTTCCATTTTACGTGTCGGCCAAGGACGATCGAAGAAGGCTTTGCGGATAAAATTCCGCTCGAACTCGTCGAGCAGTTCGACCCGCAGGTCGGACAGAATGGCTGTTCTTAAATTGTACATTCTGAAATTTTATGTATTTTTACATTAAACAATCGTGCCATGAACTACGACAATCTGAATTTAAAAGAGCTCACCGTGTTCGATCTTTGTTCTGACAAAGAATATCTGGATCGCCACTACCCGTGGGGCAAGGAAGAATACCTCAATGAGGTACGTCTTCATCCTGATCTACGGTGGGAAGGCATGTTGTGTTTAGCCGAGGAGTCCGGTTATGAAGGTTTGGAGGCGGCTGTCGAACAGCAGTTTGCCGAAGAAATATCACATTCATTTGACGAATGACCTTACAGTAACTTTGCGATTAATTTAGCGAAGTACTCTTCAGAATGCTCACGACAGTCTTTGAGCCATCCATTTATGTCGCGCTTTTTTAACGTCGTTCCATCTTTTTTCTTGGCTCCTCCTTTCAATAGGGCATCAACCAATCCTTCTTTCTGTTTGTTATATGGCATATTGAAGAGAGCACTTTGTACCGCTTCGGTTACGATTTCCCGATCTGCTCCTGTTGCATCGATCAGGGTGTCGTAGTTGCATACCATGGAATTGTAACCCGTAGAAGGGCGTGTGCGCGTCAATTCGATTTGCTTCAGTTCTCCGCCCATTGCGTTGAAAAAGTCGGGCAATGTTTTGCGTGCAACAAATTCGTTGGCCAATTCCATGTACCTCCTTTCTGTTGACGTTAAAAGCATATTGCCGGGTTTGTTGCGATTGTGGGTGACTTCGTGCCACAAGGTGGCCAACGCATCGGCCTCCCGATCCAGCACATCTTCTCCGGCAGCCAAATGATTCACTCCATCGATGGAATATCGCATGCGCTCCTCTGTCAAATAGATGCGCCCATCCATATAGGTGTAGCCATTCACTCCTGGCTGTTTTGTCGTAAACAACTGCGCTCCGCCATGTTCAAACCAAATGCCTCCGACGCGATTCAACTCATCCGCCAACTGAGCTGGCGTTTCAATGGGGTCGAGCATCAATTCGATGACCGTTTTTTGCACCTTCTCTTTTTCCTGCTGGGAGAGTTTGTAGTACGGATGCTTAGGCGGAAACAGTTGTCCGTCTATACCGGGATTGAAACGGAAGATCCGTTTCTTGGGGGTATCCGTTGTCCGTTCGCCAAGACGCATGGCCTCCTCGGGGTCTGAGTTCGGATACTTGTTCTTAACGACCTGCACGACAGTACAACGGCATCCCCAGCCGTTGGGTGGGTAATAATATCGCCAAAACGGATCGTTCACAGGAAGCGTAATGCCGTTCAGGCGGATGTGTTCTTCCCGTACGCGGTCGTCTCCAGCAGTCCGATATTGTAGGTCGTACTTATCTCCCTGCCTCTCAACTTCTGCCCATGATGCGGCCATCTGTGCCGATGCGACGGCAAAATCGTACTCGGCTTCCAGATAATGTACATTGTATGTGGCATCGATGCTGCGCACGTCGGTCAGAAACTCGGCAAACCCTTTGAGTGTGCCGTCTGTTTTGCGCAAGAGCGCGGACGCCTCACGCAGTTCCTGTGCCGTTTTGAACCCCGAGAAAAGAAACAGACTGTCGGTCAGTTTGCGAGCCATGACGGGCGGAATCACCCCGTCGGCCACCCCCGTGTCCATCGCTTCACGCAATATGCCGTATGTCTCGCGAATCATCTCGGTGACGGCCTCCTCCGCCAGTAACGACGGGTCGAACCGTTCCTCTTCATGCAGCCGACGAACAGCATTCTCGAACACCTGCGGGCGAAACCTGCGGTCTTTTTCGCGCCTTCCGATCAATCCGACCTGTCGGAGAGTCGGCGGCCCGTACAAATCAAGCAATGCAAGGTGAAGCCCGGCGCGGTGGTCGGCCGGGCTTAGGCAAAAAAACCGTCGCGGAGTGCCAGTTGTGCCAAACCGCCTCCCGTTTCCCGTTCAGCAGTCACCTCGATGCCGAATTTAGTCTTGAGCCAATGCGCATCGACGTGGAAATACTGCATGGCCTCGTGGGTCTGCCGCCACAGCGTCTCAGTGTCCTCTTCTTGCTCATACACATAACGCAGTCCGTCGGGCAGAACCCCGATGCGCACCAGTGCGGGGATGATGGTTTCATTCCAATATCCCTCCACCCGTCTGCGGTCGGCATCGACGAGTTTGTCGAACAGTTTACGGCTGCTCTCTTCTTTGGATCGATTACCATTGAGCGTATCCTGCCCAAGCTGGGCGCCGCACACGAGCAACGACGTAGCCTCTTTACAGACGCGGATCAGATTATTGTACACGTCACCGTTCGTGTCGGCGCCTTTGGCAAAGGAGAATTCTTCGTTGGAGTCGATGATGAACCACGCCGCCGCGCCCATGTCCCGCATCATCTGCTCGGCCCGATCGAGCATCTCGGGGTCTTGCGTGTTCGTTTTCATAACACGCGGCGGGATGGCATAGATTTCGCAAAGCTCCGACCAGCACGACTGGGCGAATCGTGAGAAAAGAACATGCGGTACGGCTTTGTTGAGCAGGCCGTATTCCGTGTGACTGCCAAACTCGAGTATCCATGTTCCGTATTCCCGTGTCTCCCTGTACCGAATGCCGCTGCCGTCGTCCTCGGACAAAAGGAGGACCCCCTGTTCGGGTACGACGTTCGTTCGCGGGAGTAGAGCGACACACAGCCCGCCTTCTCGTGTGGTGGTCAGTTCCACGAGGGAATGACCATACAGTAGCTCTTCCCACACGAATCGGTCGAGATCGCGCTTCCATCCTGCCGCGGCCAGCATGGCTGTCGCCTGCTCGTCGATGTCCCCGTCTCGCTTTAGCGAGAACGGTGTCGCCAGCACCGTCTGCATCCGCAACTCGACCATCGAGGTGAGGTGCGCATCCTGCATGATGTCGGCATAGAGTCTTTGCAGGCGGGATCGGCGCGGGTTCTCCACATTGTCGGCCGCCCGAAGTGCGGATTTCCACACTCCGATGTCCGTACGGGTTCGCGTCACCGCCTTGGGAACGATGCGCGGCACGTATCCGTCGCGCTGTTGCCGATGCTTGATTTGGCGAAAATCGCCCGAATTACGCCCTTTCCCGTGTTGAGTGGGATGGTTATTTGTTTTTCTCGCGTCAGTCATTATTAAAGCCTCTTAAACGGTAATTAAACGCATCATCCAGCCCGTTGTCGAACTTTGGGTGACTGCCGAAGCGGAAACGGGTCATGACCTTGCCGCCATCACCGGTTTCGTCGCGCCGCAGGGGCAGATCGGGAGCGATGGTCTCATCGTCCGTTCCCACTCCGGCCACCAGCTTCAACCACTCGACGGCGGCCTTGTAATACTCTTTTGCCCTGTCGAAAATCAGATCGGTATTGGCGCGCTTGATCAGGTACCAGACCGCGATGCTCTTAATGTGCTCGACCAGCAGGGGGTGGCGGTCGTCCCCCTCGGCCGAAAAGATCGCCTTGATGTCATATTTT
Source organism: Candidatus Tidjanibacter faecipullorum (assembly GCA_019116245.1). Lineage (GTDB taxonomy): Bacteria > Bacteroidota > Bacteroidia > Bacteroidales > Rikenellaceae > Tidjanibacter > Tidjanibacter faecipullorum. Next base: position 39,719 of record DXCC01000015.1, on the reverse strand, counting down.
GCGTTCAGGTACCCCGAAGCCTCCGACACGGCGGCGGCCACGGCATGCCGCACGGCAAGGTCGTCCATGGCACCGCCGGTAATGTCGGTCAGCTGATATTCGTAAATGGCAGTCTGTAGTTCTTCTTTGGTAATAAACATGGCCTACAGGTCTTTGTATTCAGCCTCAGCATTAAAGCAGGGACACTCTTTGATGTATTCGGCCGCTTCGATCACGCCGTTGCCGTTACGGTCGGGTGAAAAATCACGATGGCCTCGAATGCGGGCGTGCGGAAACATCTCGCGTAGCTGCTGGAGTAGGAAAAAGATAGCAGCTTTCTGTTCGGGGGTGCGGGTATCGGCAGCCTTGCCGTTTTTATCCAGTCCGCCGATGTAGCAGATGCCGATGGAATTGGCGTTGTGACCAGCTACGTGTGCGCCGACCTGCTCGATCGGGCGACCGTCATGTATGGAACCGTCGGCATAGATCACGTAATGATAGCCGATTTGTTTATAACCGGCGTTGCGATGCCAACGGTCTATGTCGGCCACCGTGACCCGCTGGCCTTGACGGGTTGCGCTGCAATGCAGCACGATGTCTGTAATCTTCCTCATTTTCAATTCAATATTTTCGTGAATTACGATACCCTACACGGTAGGTGGCCCGCTGTGTGCGGGTTACGCTGTTAAGCAATGACAATGCGCCTTCCACGGCGTCAGGACCGTCAACCATCGATCCGCTTCCTTTTTCAAAGGCGAGGTATTGATCAACAAGTTCCGTCTGATCGGGAGTATCGCGCTCGTCAATATTCAGCCACACGTTTCGTCGCTCAAAGTAGGACTGCGTGGCCTCAATTCGGTCGTACTTATCCCCTTTGGGGCGTTTGTCCGCCCTTACGGGAATGTAGTAGCCCCGGGCATCGCCTTCCGTGTCGAAATCGTTGATGAACTCGTCCATGCTGAACAGGCCCTCGATGAGGTAGCGGATCTTGCGACATCGATTCAGGCTCCTGTCTTCATAGAGGTCGTACAGCCATCGTGCCAATACGGTGCGGGTACTTTGCCGCAGGAAGGTGTGGATGATGTGAAATTCACGGCCTTTCTTTCCAACCAGAACCATGCCTTTGTAGCAGGCCGAGGCTTTGTAGGAAAGGTCGCCATAGAACACGAGCGCATCGTATTCGTTCAGGGGCAGCATCTTTTTCCACTGCATGTCTTCGACACGGAAGACGGCTCCATCCTCGACATGGACATGCATGTATTCACGCATGAACGAGCGAGAGGGGGTATTCCTGAATTTTTCCCGCCAATACTCGGCCGATGTCTTCTCCGGCCAGTTCGGCTCGAATGTGGAAAGATCCTTGACGGCTGCCACAGACAGGATGCGGTACTTAGACTGAACGCCAGCCTCGCGTGCCTTGCTTATTTGAACTTTGAATTGTTCTTTAAGGCGGTTTGTAATGCTGTTTTTGTGGAAGTTGTTGTTGGCATAGACGAAGCGTTTGACGCTGCCGTCAGACTCGTCGAAACATCCCATCAGATCCTCGAACAACCACTCGACACCCTCGCGCATGATGCGGTCGTTATTCACATGCTTTTTGTTGTCCACATCGTCAACGACAATGTAGTCCGGCCGCCGTTCCTCTTCGCGGATACCTCGCGGATCCTGCCCAAAACCAAGGCACATAAATCTCACCCCATCTGTAGTTAGGAACTCTCCCGCGGACCAGTCTCCCTGCTGGTAACGTTTGCCATAGTCGTTGATGAGACGTTTGTTGTATTGCAGCTGTGCCTGACAGGCAGAGAGCAGCTTCTGCGCTTTGCGCTCTGTCTCGCCGATTAATAGCATAAATTGGAGGCGCTTCGTGTACATCAGGTACAGAGGAATCCCCATATCTGCATGCACGGATTTTGCACCTGATCGATACACCTCCAGCAACTCGTACACTTCCGTGGCAGACACAATGTCGTTGGCCATCTGCCTGTGAAACCATGCACACGGTACTTTTGCGAAATTGGGAAAGTAGTACTCGAACCAGCGCACATAATCGGCCTCCAGCTCACGCACACGTGCGATGCGTTGGGCCGGTGTCTCGTTCAGATCGATCAGCGTGGAACGCGCGATACGTCGGCAATGGGCGTCGTAATCGCCAAGCAGTCGTTGGATTTTGTTGTCGATGGCCATGTTTAACGGTTCGATTCAAGTTCAGCACGATGGTTTACAAACAAGCGGTGCATTTCGGCTATCTCTACAGCCTTTGCTGGATCAATGCCAGCCATCCATGTATCAAACTCCTTGAGTACGGAAACAACGACCGATAGCGCGACGCGGCCATCGAAATAATTAAGGGCTTTCGCCACCTTGCTGAGAGCATCGGCATCGACGTTGGGAGATCCGCCCGATGCGATGTGTTGGAGTTCGGCCGTCAGAATCTTGCGGATGGCTTCGGGAGCCGATAGGGCGGCCGCCCTCAACTCGTCCCAATTCATTTGTCGTCGCCATTTGGAAAGCGTGGCCTCGGTAATGGAAAGGTGTTCGGCAATGGCCGAGCAGGTCATGCCCTGCTCGACGAACAGCGTTTCCGCATCCTTGTATAGTTTATGCTTTGGAGCTGTCATTTGACTGGTTTTTGTGCAAAAATCGCTCCTCGCCTGACTAATTGCTAAAAGTTTGTAAAACCTTGAATGAGTAATTGTTGTGGTGTTTTTTTCTGTGGATATTTGCCCAAAAACAAGACAATGCCTTTACCCAAATTCATATTGAACGACGAGCGGGTCAAGACCTCACACGGATTCTACCTCCTTAATGCCGGGGGACGGTTTGATCGTTTTCTCGCAAACCCTGTCATGTTGGACAATCACGACATGACCCGTCTGGTCGGCAAATGGGAGAACCTTTCCGTGGAAGGAGATCTGCTTGTTGCTACGCCAATTTTCGATGATGGGACAGAACTGGGGAACGAGAGAAAAGGCCAGGTAGAACGCGGATTTTTACGCGGAGCCTCGATCGGGCTTTACATCCAGGCTGCCGAGTACCGTACCCATCCGACGACCGGTGAAGAAGAACTTTTTGTGACGGAATGGGAAATGCTGGAAGCTTCGGTAACTTCTCTCCCGTCGAACTCCGGCGCACTCACGTTGCGCATTTATGATGCCGGACAACCTATCGCCGAGGAGCAGCTGTCCGCCTATCTTGAAAAAGTAGTGAAACTTACCTTAAAAACGAATAATATGCCGAACACAACAGGGGGAGGCGGAAATTCCGCTGTCCTGACCCTGAGCGCACCTGCGTTGGGCGCCTTGGGGCTTTCGGGCACACCGGACAGTGATTCCATTTCTGCTGCCATCGTAGAATTATCCGCCCGATACAAACAAGAGAAAGAACTTCGTGAAAAGTTGGAAGCCGAGGCGAGGACCGCTCGGGAAAAAGCCTGTCGCGACATGCTTTCACTGGCCGTACGCGAGGGTCGTATCACGGCCGACCAGCAACCGATTTACGAAAAACTCGCTGCCGCCGATTATGAAGCGACGAAGACAGCCATCGAGGCTCTTCCCGTTCGCGCATCGTTGGCTGCGCAGATCAAAAGTTCCGCACACGGTGCGACCATTCCCTCCGAACGTATGTCGTGGAACCTCCACACGTGGATGAAAAACGACATGGCGGGGTTACGTCGACTCAAAGCCGAGGAGCCGGAGATTTATGCCGAAATTCTGAAAAAAGTCTAACCTGAAACATTACAAGCAATGGCGATTGAAAAACAAACATGGATTGCCATGATCAAGGAGGCGATGGTGCCTGACACCTCCTTTTTATCCCGCTCGGTGGACATGTCCGAGTTTGTCGAGTACAACAAAATCAACCTTGCAGAAGCGGGTGTCGATCCGAAAGTGCTCGTCGATAACAAATCATTCCCGATCGCTTCCTCCCAGCGAGAGGATACGCCTCTGGAGCTCCTTCTGCACACGTTCGACACAGAGAACACCATCGTCCGCAACATCGAAGAGAAAGAGAGTGCGTATGCAAAGATGGAGAGCGTGGTGCGTTCACACCGTAACGCATTGCGTCGTCAACTTGCGGCATTCGCTGCCAACAGCTGGGCTCCGCAGACCAATGCCGACTTTACGCCGGTACGTGCGGCGTCCGGAGCGATCAACGCATCCGGCCAAAAGGCTCTCTCGTTCGAGGACATTCTCCAGTTGCGTAACTGGTTCACCGGACGCGACGTGCCTGTGGATTCGATTGTGCTGGTACTGAACGCTATCCATGAGGCCGATCTGATGGGCGAAGACATGAAGCTCTACAAAGACATGATGTCAAGCGGCAAGATCTTCGGTGTCAGCTATTATACCTCATCCGTACTGCCGTACTACACGGCCGCTGACGGAACCAAGAAAGCCTACGGTGCGGCTGTCGTTCCCAATACGGATACGCAGGCATCCATCATGTACTGCGACACGGAAGTCATGCGTGCGATGGGTACGACAGAGGTTTTTGCCAAGTACAAAGACCCTGAACAGCGTGGCGACGTCATCGGTTTTCAGCAGCGTTTTACGGCTCTGCCGATTCGTAACAAGTTTATCTCCACCCTCTATTCGCCCAAAGGGTAACGGACATGCGGGAATTCTTGCTGAAACTGGGACTGGCCATCGTGGCCTATTTCTCACCGCTCTACGAAATGTACGTCGTGCTGATGTTTTTCGTGGCGGCCGACCTGATCACGGGCATCATTGCCTCCGAACGACGAGGAATTCCACGATCCTCTCGTCGTTTGAGGAAAAGCATTACAAAGCTTGTCGCCTACCTGCTCGCGATGACATTGTCGTTCTCTGCCGAACATGCATTTAAGGTAGAATGGTTTGTGGCACACCGTGCCATCGGAGCATTGATCTGTGCCGTGGAAATGTTGTCGATTCTTGAAAACATGGCTGTCATTACTGGGCATCCTGTGTTCCTGAAAATTATCAAGTGGATTCGTGGTAAGGCATCCGACAAAAACAATGTGATTTATGAAATCATTAGCGAGAAGAATGCTGTTGTCGATCCTGCTTCCGGTGCTCCTGACCGCATGCGTCGCAGGTCGTACAATGACGGCGTCGACCGACCTACAGCAGACCGATAGCGTCATCGTTCGCGAAACGCTCCGCGACACGGTCGTGTCCATAGCGGCCGACAGTTCGTTGGTCCGGGCGTTGATCGAATGCGACAGCACGGGAAGGGCTTACCTACGACAACTGGAGGAGTATCGTGCGGGGGCAAGACTACCCCCGCCGGAACTCTCCATAGACACGAACAATGTACTGACGGCAACGGCAGCGATCGATAGTATGGAGATCTATTTGACGTTGAAAGATCGCTACAGAGAAGATACAAGCATCCATCGGGAGGTCGTCACACAAGTTGTCGAAGTCAACCACCTTACGTGGTGGCAGACGCTGTGGATACGACTCGGCCAGATCCTGACCGTCGCAGGCGTGGCGGTCGGAGGATTCCGGCTATTTAAACTCGTAAAAAGAACATGACACGAACAAAAAAAACACAGGCCGCTTCCGCAGCCGACACTCCGACGGAACAGGCGACGGTTCCGGCCGAGGCATCAGAACAGGCGCCGATGGTTTCAGAAACAGAGACCGGCGTATCTTCTGTGGAGGAGCCGACCGGCAGCCCCTCCAATGTCGACACAAACACGCTGTCGGCACCGAAACAACCGGAGCATCCCGCCTTTCTGACGGACTACATCAAGCATTATCCGAACAACAAGACCTTTCATGTCACGACCGACCGCATGGTTTTTCTCGCAGGCGATCTCGGTTTGGCCGAATTGCACCAGCAGAGTCTTGCCAACGGACTGAAGGTCAAATCCTACAAAATTCGATAGCACCATGCCAAGACCCAATGTGAACATTACGCTCGGCAACGGCAACATGGGCCGTTCGGCCGCTACGGACGACGGCGTGGCCGCAATGGTACTGACCGGAGCGGCCGTGGACAGCAAACTGGAGCTCAACAAACATTACCAACTGTCTGGAACCGCCGACCTCATCAAGATGGGCATTTCTGCAGAGAACAACCCTCTCGTGTACAAGGAAGTGACCGCCTTCTACGAACAGGCTGGCGACGGGGCCGAACTCCACCTGCTGGTAGTGGCTCCGGCCACAACCCTGACCCAGATGTGTGACAGTACGGCCGGTTCGCCGTTGCGCAAACTTATCGATGCTGCCAGCGGTCGCGTCCGCCTGGCCGGTGTGAACCGTATCGCCCCTGAAGAGTACGAGGCTGACGTTACGCAGGGTATCGACGGCGACGCCATTACTGCGGCCGAGAAAGCACAGGCCGTCATCGAGAGCTACGCATCGGGAAAAGTCAATCCTTTCCGCCTCTTGATGCCCGCTCCGGCATTCGATGCCGACAGCGAGAGCCTCTTCAAACCGCGCGAGGCTTCTTACAACGCCGTATGCTTCGTGTTGGCCTCCGACGACGAGACCGGCCACACCGCCGCCATTGGCCGTGTGCTCGGCCGTGCCGCCAGTCTGTCGGTACACCAATCCATCGGCCGCGTGAAGTCCGGATCGATCGGCACGAAGATGTGGCTCACCAACGGCACCTCCTACACCGAAGCCGACGGCATGGCCGACATGCTCCACGATGCGGGCTACATCATCCCCCTCGGTTACCCTCGTCGCAACGGTGCCTACCTAAACGGAGATCCCGCCGCCGCTCCCGTGACCGATGATTACGCTCAGTTGCGCTACGGCCGAACCATCGACAAGGCGCGCATCATCGTGTACGACACGCTCATCGGCGAGATTCTCGACAATGTCGAGAGCGGTTCCGACGGCACGCTTTCCGAGGGCCAGTGTGCCAGCTACGAAATGATGCTCGACAATGCCGTGCTGACCCAGATGAACGGAGAAATCGACGCCTTTGCCGCTACCGTTCCAGCCGGACAGAACGTCCTCAGTTCGGAAACGATCACCGTTGTCTGCCAGATTCAGCCCAAAGGTGTGGTGGAAACATTCGAGGTAACGCTGGAATTTACCAATCCGGCAGTAAAAAGTGAATAAACCATGACAATCAACCAGCAGGAATATGCCTACGGAGATGTGACCGTGTGGCTATTCGGTCAGCCTGTAGCCGGTCTGCGCGGCATCGACTACAAAATCACTCAGACCAAAGAATATGTACGTGGCATGGGACGTGCTCCACGTGGTATCCAGCACGGCGAACGCGCCGTGGAGGGGACACTGACCATCCTCCAGAGCGAATTTGATGCTCTCAACCGTTCAGCTCGGGCGAGTGGTTATAAGGATCTGCTCGACGTGACTTTCGACATTGTTGTGGCCTACGGCAGTACGAATGGCGTGGTCACAGTCGATAAGATTTGCGGGGCTTCGATCAAAGAGCTGCCCAAGGGCATGAAGACGAGCGACATGTTTAGCGAACACGCTCTGCCATTCATGGCACTGGATGTGGAATACACCAAATAAACATTATCGAAACAGACTTTAAACGCGCATTAAACATGGATCAGAAACCGACGACTGCCATAGCAGTCACTCCCGAACAGATTGCCGACTGGAAACGGAAATACGGCGAAGTGTACATCGCTACCTCTGAAGGTCACACGGCCTATTTGCGCCGTCCTGACCGTAAGATCATCAGCGCAGCCGCCGTGCTGGGCGGTGCAGACAACCTCAAACAGAAAGAGGTTCTCATCCGAAACTGCTGGCTCGGAGGCGACGAGGAGATGCTCACGGAGGACAAATACTTCCTCGGACTCTCCACGCAGATTGATGCTCTGATTGAGGTGGCACAGGTCGAATTAAAAAAGGCATAGAGGGATCGGGGCTGGAGCAGACACGGGGCTGGCTGCACGCCGGAAGTGCGCTCATCCGCTCCGTGCTCCACCTCGATCCCGACACCCTCTGCGATGCAGAGTGGTGCTACCAAGTCAAAATGGCCGTGTGGGCCGAAGCCCGCCAGACCGCCCAAATCGTCAAATGTCTAACCGGATAACTGCATGGCTACAACCGTCGAATACATACTCAGCCTGACTGACAGGGCATCCGCTCCGCTCGGCCGCATCACCGGCAGTTCGGAACAGACCATCGCCACATTCACACGGCTGACCGCACAAAGCCGTTCGGTACAAGCGGCCTCTCGCGATTTGGGCGGTTCACTCTCCACCTTGCGTGGTCGGCTTGACCTGTTGCGCGCGGAACGTGATCTCATAGATCCACGTAATATCAGCCAACTCCGGCAGTACAATCGTGAAATTGATAATTTGACGAGACAGATTGGCCGGATGGAGCGAATCGGCCGTAGCGGCGGCGTGCAACAGTTTATCGGTGAATTGACCGCAGGGCTGGGAAGTTATATTACCCCCACAACGGCATTGGCAGCAGGCATCGGTCTAAGTGTCAAAAACGCCATGTCGCTCGATGAGGGCATGGCGAAGGTCAACATCACTGCGCAACTCGACGAACAGAGCCTGGCGGTAGCAACGGAACGGGTTAAAGAGATCACCGCCCGCAATCGGGCCGACATCACCGTCGCTCCCGTGGCGTTGGAACAGATCATTTCCCAGACGGGAGATCTCGATCTGTCGTTGTCGATTCTCGACGCTACTCAGCGAGGAGCGAAATCGCAGTTTGCCGACATGAATGTCGTGGCCGGAGCTTTGGCCCGTACCGTATCTATCGTGGGGAAAGAGAAGACCACGGCACAAGAGGTACTCGATACTTTTGTCGAGGCAAAAAGAGTTGGAGCGGGTGAGTTCGAGGACTTTGCACGATATATGCCGGACCTGATAGCCGGAGCCGATGCACTCGGCTACGGCTACAAGGAGGTGGCCGGTGTGTTCGCCTATATGACCGGCAAAGGCCAGAGTGCGGAGCGTGCGGCGACGTTGATGAATAACCTTTATTCGATTCTCGGTCGCGGTGACGTGGTCGAGAAGATGAGTAAGGCAGGTATCAACGTTTTCGACGATACCGGAGCCATCCGCTCGACGATCGACATTTTCAAGGAATTGAGTGCCGTCACGGCCTCCATGTCCGACGAACAGAAGAGTAACTTTATCGAACAGCTGGGCATCGTCGATAAGGAAGCGAAGAGTGCCTTTATGGTACTGGCGTCGGACATCGACAAACTGGGAATATCTCTTCGAGAGGTTGCCGATTCAGCCGGAGCAACAGACCGCGCGATGGAGTTGTCCCAAAATTCGGCACAACGCGCACGAGAACTGTGGTATTCACTTAAAAATACGCTCACGGAGTTCGGCGAATCAGTGCTTCCGATTGTCGAGATTGGAATGGTTGCGTTAGGAGGTGCTCTGGACGTGATCGGCGGCATATTGCAAGGTACGACGGCCTTTTTGGACGGGTGGTTTGACAAGCTGGCGGAGGGAGATCCGCTTGTCACGGCATTGACTGGCGCATTGGTCGGACTGACCGCCGCGATGACCGCCCACCGTCTGGGCATGTTGGCCGTTTCTGCTGTCCACAAAATCGTCGCCATCGGTTCACAGGCTCTCAGTATCGCCATGCGGGCTCTCAATGCGAGCATGCTTTCCAATCCGTACGGATGGATTGCCATCGGCATCGGTGCATTGGCTGGAGGTATTTATGCCCTCACAAGCAAAACAGATGCAGCGACCGCTTCGTTCGCAAAGTTCAACGCCGAATTGACCAAGTCGCAGGATGCCGCTCGAGGAGACTTTGAGGCGGCCATGCAGGCGGCCGAGGGCAGCGATGCCCGTGCTAACGCCATTGCACGCATTAATACCCAATACGGTGAATATCTGCCCTCCCTGTTGACCGAAAAGGCCACTAATGAGGAATTGCGTACTGCGCTCGATCACGTAAATGATGAGTTGGAACGAAAAATTCTTAACAAGTTCCGTGATCAGGCCATCACTGATGCCTTGGCAGAACTTGAAAAAGTGCGCACTTCTGTTTTCGAACGATTGATCGCACGGGTTGATGACAAGCAGAAACAAGCCTTTGCCGAAGACTTCAATCTCATGTTCGACAAGATGAAGGCCGGTGAAGATTGGCAGACAGATGCTGCGGCCATTCGGGACAAATACGGCATAGGAGGTTTTTGGGATGAGCAATTACGAGGAGCCTCGTTCTACCTATATAGGGGGGTTACGGGAAACTTCAAGCAATTAAGAAGGGCCACTAATAACTATCAAGAAGAACTTTCTCGCATAGATCTGCTGTATAAGCCTTTATCAGTTTTGCCATCTGATGACGAGAATGCAGACGATGGTAGTGACGGAACGTCGAATGAAACAGAAGAGGATGCTGCGTCCACCGGCGGCGGAAAAAACCTCTTACCGGATGATGTGCAAAAATTATTATCCGGTTTGTTGGGGGCAGGAACCTCCGGACGAGCATCGGTGTTTGACCTTGATAGCGTTGCGGTCAATCAGAAAGGATCTGCTGCATATACGACAGCGGTAGCAAAACTGCATAGCATAAACCTTGCTGAACTTTCGAATAACCAAGTACCAAGTGTGCCGGTCTCGACAAATTCATTGGCTATACCAGACAGTATAGATACCACAGAATATGGTGGGAAAGAGAAACGAATAACGACGGAAAAATTCTGCGATCAGATCGTCATTCACATTGCAGATGCGGGAGATAGAAGCATGGATGACATCCGCCGACGTATCGTGGAGGTATTGATGGAGGCAACAGATGGAACAGTCTGAAAGATATGATAGCATGAGGCATCGGTTTGATCCGGGCGATTTTATGTGTGACCTTGTGCGAATGCGCGGGTTAATTTATCCGGGTCTGGCTTTCAGACGCCTTGAGCAAGGCGTAAAACGTGAAACGCCTTATGATGGGTATGTGGCCGCTGCTCCGACCATTCGCACGGAGACATTAGGGGCAACTCCGATTAGGCGGCAGGATATCAACGGCCGTTGGTACTTCATGCCCGTCACACTTCGGCATGGCGAACCTCTCACCGAATTGGAACTACCCAATGCGGCGATCTCGATGACCGGCAAGAAACGTATCGTCGAAACAGCTCTCACTGGGCGTCGTGGAACGGTGAACGAATTGATCAGTGTTGATAGCTATGAGATCAATCTCTCTGCTGTATTAGTAGGTCTCGACGGAAATTATCCAGAAGCAGATGTAAAACGGTTGCGAGACCTCTATGAACTCAATGAGGCCGTCGAATTGGAATCAGCCCTATCGGATCTGATACTTGAGGCCGATGACAAAATTGTTATAGAAACGATCGAATTTCCTATAACCCCCGGAACTGAGAACATTCAGGTTGTCCGCATGACGGCACGGACAGACGCTTCTGTGGAATTGATTATCGAATAAAATCATGTTCGTTCTCTGCTGTGATATCAAGATTGGCGACAAACGCTTTTCGGCAGTTAATGATGTCTCCGTACGACGATCTGTCTATCAGCTCGGTGCAACAGCCATAATCAAACTGCCCGTTACTTCCATACTTCGACAGACCGACGGAAAGGCTGTCACACGTGTGGAAACCGCTCAGGCGGTAGCTGTAGGTGACCCCGTCGAGATTCGTCTCGGCTACAATGGTCGTCTTTTCACCGAGTTCCGTGGCTATGTGAAGGCGCTCAACCTCGCCACCCCACTGGAGATCGTCTGCGAGGACGAGCTGTGGCAGTGCCGACGCCGCAACATCACCAACAGCGGAACCGTAACCCTTGCCGACCTGCTGCAACGCTGTGGCCTCACGGTGGGGTATGCCGAAACCCTCACCCTGCGAAATTACGCCGTGCCGGACAAACCGGTTTCCTCTGTCTTGGCAGACCTCACCAAACGCTATGGGCTTTCGGTGTTTTTTGACCTCAACGGGCGGGTTTATGCCTGTCGTCCGGAAAAGGTTACAGGTGATGTGGTCAAATATGAATTGCGGCGCAATGTCATCAACGATGATGACCTGCAGTATCTGGATCGGAGCAGTATGAAAGTACAGATTAAAGCTGTGTGCTTCAAGAAAGATGGCACACAGATCGAGGCAAAAAAAGGGCCAGATGGTGGCACCGGCCGCACGCTCTATTTCTATGATGTGGAAGATATTGAAGAGCTGGCCGTGCTGGCACAGAACGAGCTGGAACGCGAAACTGCCGACGGGTACGATGGCTGTATCACCACTTTTCTGGAACCTTACGCAGCACCGGCTATGGTAGCCGAGATCATCGACCCCGTGTATGCTGTCCGCTCTGGCAGGTATTACATCACCTCCGTAGAGACAACCTTCGGTAATGGAGGTGGTCGCCGCAAGGTGGAAATCGGAACGGCCATATGAGTACCGGTCGCGATATATTGGAGCTCCGTCGGCGATTGGCTGCCATGGGGCGCATGCCGGGTGGCGGGTGTTTCCCTGCTACCGTGCGGGAGGTGGATACCGACCTGCGCACCTGTACTGTCGAGGCTGGAGGTGTCGCCTACCACGACGTTTTGTTGCATGCTGTGGCATCGGCTGACAGCCGCGGCGGATGGATCGTCCCGGCGACGGGAAGCGTCGTGCTGGTGGCACGCATCGGCGACAGCAACGAGCTCTACGTGGCCATGACTTCCGAAGCCGATGCGGTTCGCTTTTCGGTCGGAGACGAAGCCGAGGCGGTTTTCTCGGCCGATGGGCTCACGGTACGAGCGGCGGAGACGACGTTCCACGCCACGCCGTCGGGATTTGCCGTCAACCGAGGTGATGCCGGATTGCGCAAAACGCTCGAAAAGCTCATCGATGCGATTTGCAAACTGACCGTCACCACGGGCGTAGGACCTTCGGGAACTCCCGTAAACGCAGCCGATTTCATGAAGATAAAAGAGGATTTAACGCAGTTTTTGGAGGAATAAATGGCTCTTGTAAAAGCAACGGTGAAGGCGGCCGTCAAAACCGCATTCACTACGGTAATGGAACAGGAAGAGGATCGGGAGGCGGCTTTGGATAAGGTGGCCGACAAACTGGCAGACGCGGTGATCTCCGCCATCAAATCGGCCACGATAACCTACACGACAGGACTGATCGCTCCGCCGACGGGCGGCCCCGTGACCGGCACTTTCGGATGTACAATCAACTGACACCGCCATGATACGCGACATTTTGCAAACGGCAGACGGAGATCTCGACTTCTTCGAAGGCGACCTGAGCATAGCGACCACTGAGCGCGTCACGGGCCAACATAAACGCGACATTCTGTTGGCCGCGCCGGGCGACTTCGCCGAACACCCCACCGTCGGGGTCGCTGCTGTGGACAGCATACAAGACGACACAGAGCAGTTCCTGCGCAATGTGCGCAAACAGATGCAGGCTGATGGGATCGTCGTTACCGAGGTGACGTTCGATGCCGCAGGGGCACTCATCATTGAAGGAGGATATGAAAAACATTGAAACAACCCCCAATCAGACGCTTATGGATATTGCCGTCAAGCATTACGGTAACGCAGAAGCCGTTGGCAAGCTCCTCGCTGACAATCCAGACCTGCGCAACGATCCTGCCGCTCTGATTGCGATGGGGATTGACCCGCTCTCGGCCAAGGCATTCTTCATTGACGTGGCTTTGGCAGCCGGGCAGTGCGTGGCCGTCGATACAGACAGCCCCTTGTTGCGTCAATCCGTAACTCGCGAACTTCGTGGACGGGAAATCAATACGTTTGATCTGTAATACGCTTACACAATGGCACGAACCATCAACGAAATACAACAGGGCATGACCGATGCCCTCTCGGCCGAACGAGCGGACCTTTCGCCGTCGGCCACGGCCGAATGGCGGCTTTGGACATGGGTGGTGGCTACCGCCATCCACCTTTTCGAGGTGATTCTCGATCGCTTCCGTACAGAGATGGACGAGGTGGCCGACAAGATCACTCCTGGTACGGTACGCTGGTATGTAGAGCAATGCTATCGGTTCCAGAACGGCCATGAGCTCCTATTCGATGATCGCACGGCACAACTGTACTATGCCGTGGATGATCCCGCCGCACGCATCATCGACGTGGTGGCCGTGACCGAGACAAAAGAGAAACTCAGCATCAAGGTAGCTAAGCGCGATGCCCAAAATCGCATCGTTCCTCTCTCGTCCGACGAACTCCACAATTTCACCGGCTACATTGACGCTATCAAGTTTGCCGGTATTGAAACCACCACCGTATCGACTAACGCCGATCAGGTGCGCTATGAACTGGAGGTGTTCTACGATCCGGCCGTGCCGGTGACAACCGTGCGCGATCGTGTCTTGGATGCACTCGATGCCTTTCGTTCTGAACGCGACTTCAATTCAACGCTCTACCGGCAGAAATTCATTGCCGCCGCCATGACTCCCGACGGGGTCGTGACGGTTGATCTGAAAAGCATGGAGCGTAAAAGTGCCGGTATGGAGGAGTTCGCACCCGTTGGCGTGGCCGATGAACTTGATGCCGGATACTTTGATTACACGGACGACTGTTCTCTCACATTCACTTCCATTAAAGCCTCTCGATCATGATGACGCTCCGCATCGATTACCGCAACCTCATCCGGCAATTGCTGCCCAATCACAAACGCCAGCCCGTACGTTTGTGGTGGCTCCGCGGTTTGATAACTCCGCTGGCCGGACGATTTGCCGAGTTCGAGGCGTGGCGAGACTTGACCCGCATGCTGGTTAATGTCACGGGACAGGTCAAAGTATTGGAAGGTTATCTACGGACAAAGTATGGCGAGCCATTTTCTATCCAGATAGTCACATTCGATAATGGCATGCCCCCTGTCGCCCTGCGAGAGGAAGGTGATACCCTGCGCCTCGTTGTCGGACTGCGAGGTGAAGAGCAATGTGCCTCGTTGCCCTTACGCGGTGAGATCCGCGATCATTTCGGTGACGCAGACTTCGTGGTCTATATTCCCGAGGGGATCGACGCGGAGGCCGTACGAGCCGACATCGAGCGCTTCAAACAGGCTCTCGTGACATACAGAATCATTCAGCGATAACACAACTCATGAAACGACACACTCAAACGGTCGGCGTGCGCCGGTGGGCGGGCGACGACCTCGTGGAACTCCAATCCGAACCGATGAAGGTGCTGGATGCTTTCTTCGCGGAGCACGGCCCCTGCATCATCGAAGGCTGCGCTGTGGCGGCGGCCGGTGACAACAGCTACAATGTGGCGGCGGGCCTCGTGGCGCTCGAAGCCGAAGATGCCGACGGCGTGCGTCGCGTGATGGCGATGCCTTTTGCTGGCGTGTCAGGCACGCCTCTGCCGGTGTACCTGGTGCCGGAAGCCGAGACGGTGACCGACGTGTACGACGACGGCAAGGTGCATCCCATTGCCTACGACTACCGGGCTACGGCCACGGCGGTGAAGCCTTCGGAGGGCAGTTTTCTGACGATCGACACCAAGGGCGGGGTACACTTTACGGATGCGGTGCAGGATAGCTCGCACCGTTTCATTACCGATGCCGAGCGCTCTGTCTGGAATGCAAAGGAGACCCCGTCCGGTGCGCAGGCTAAGGCTGACGCCGCGGAGGAGACGGCCGTGCGCGATGCCGTGCTCGGCACACGTATTACAGGCGTTGAGATGGGAAACGGAACCTTCTCTTTGTTAGACAATGGGATATTTCCTTCCCATATGAATAGTACCGTACTGGTGTGTTTCAAAACCCGCAAGACTACACGCGATCAATTCATTTATTATGAGAACTTATCGTTTCCTGATAAGTTTGGATCGTCTTGTGGTATTGCAATAAATGGCCTTTTGCGTTGTCACGTTAATAATATTGATATCCCAATAACGGGAACAATCGTAGCTCAGCAAGATCATATATATTTTATGGCTGTATCGTGTCGAGACAACGGAACTGAGTATGAGTGCCATTTTAATATCAACGGAAAGGCCAGTTTGCTTCAAGATGCTGGTGGTGGACGTGATTATGACGGCATAGTATTAGGTGGTGTGTTCGATGGAGAGTTGATATCCTGTCGTCGTTTCGACTTCGCCATGACCGAGGAACAACTTGCAGAGGCGTGGAATAACGGTCATCCCGAATTGTGGAGTGTGCCGGACAAGTATCGGAACGGCGCCGAGGGCGCACGGTGTATGCTTGATCTGTCTCCTGCCTCGCTGACGCCCACTGTGTGGTATGACCTGAGCGGACAGGGGAATGATGTGCCGTATGTTCCATCCGAGGGGCAGCCGGCCGAAGCAACGCTGGTGACCGATACGGTGGCAATTGCTTCCCTGACGGATGTCGAACGCGAGGAACTGTTAGCCTATGCCCGCCGTTACGATGCCGACCGTGCGGCTATCCTGTTGCGGCAGGCCGACCTGACGGCGACGGCGGAGCTGGAGGAGCATGCGGGCGATGCGGTGGCGCACATCACTTCGGAGGAGCGCTCGGCCTGGAATGCGAAGGAGACCCCGGACGACGCACAGGAGAAGGCCGATGCTGCGGAGGAGACCGCCGTGCGCGATGCCGTGCTTGGCACCCGCATTTCCGGTGTTGAGGCCGGAAATGGCAAATTCTACTGTGCGCAACAGGATGTGGCTTTTGAGGGTGAGCGAACGGTGCGCGTTGTCTTTCGTACCGGAGAGGATATCCAAAATCCACAGTGTATCTGTGTTGATGGCACCTCAAACGTCACGTCGCAGATTACTGTTACGAATGGTTCCATTGTCGTTCGGGCTGCTGGCAGTAGCTATACTTTTAAGGAAGTGAAGCCAAATACGATCTATGAAGCAGTTGCCGTAACTAAAGCCGAAGGCGGTCGTGTTTATCTGAATGGAGAAGGACAGGATGCGGCGGAAGGCACTCATGTGAAACCGGTGTTGTTCCTGATCGGATCGAATCACAACGACGATTATGTCTTTACCGGTATGGTCCTTGCTTCACAGCTGTTCAACTTCGCCTTTTCGGACGAAGATGCTGCCGCGTCGTGGAACGGCGGCCATCCCGAACTGTGGCATGTGCCGGATGTGTTGCGGTATAAGTCGCCCACGGTATGGCCTACGGCTACATTCAAGAGCGGAAATACATTCTATCGTAATGACGCCAACATTGTTGAAACAGATAATATACCAGCGGCAAATGGATTCTCGAAAGATTACCAAAGATTTGAGCAGAATCCTGCTGCGTATTGCGGGTTCCTAAATGTATCGACGCTTAATACTAAGCCGTTCAGGTGGAAATTCACGATCGAGTACAGAGCCGATTCCTCCGTGACAGTCGAAATGAAAGGCGGTTATTCCCGCCCAGCACTTACTCTTGACGCCAACACTGGCGACGCAAAGACGGTGCAATTTGTAACGGATGCAGGATATGGGGCCATGCTTCGGACGCGAGGTGGAGGAACGTATTTGGAGGTTGCTACCATCAGCGTAGAGTCCGCGAATATTGTCTGCAATCTTATCCCCGCATCGCTCACTCCGACCGTGTGGTATGACCTGAGCGGACGGCACAATGACGTTCCTTATGTGCCCTTCGAGGGGAAACCCGCCGAGGCTGCGCTTTCCTGCTGTACGGAAGGATTTGCCGCTACGACGGATGCCGATCGTGTGGCGTTGTTGGCCTATGCCTGTCAGTATGATTCTGATCGCGAGGCTGTTCTGTTGCGGCAGGCCGACCTGACGGCGACGGCGGAGCTGGAGGAGCATGTCGATGACAAAAAATGTCATTTGACCGATCTGGAACGGAAAAATTGGGATAGCGCAATTCAAAGTGCTAAGATCGGAGATAAAGATGTGCCAAAATCAGGAACCACCCTTCAATTTCCTGCATACCCTCACGTTCCCCAAATGGATGGTATGCAAGGAACGGCACCAGATATTCCCTGCACAAACTCCACCATCTATCATGCCGTGTTCGGCAACATGCTGTTTGTGACGGGGGCTTTTACCGGAACCGGTCAAGCTGGCGTTACGGGGATGTCTATTCCAATTCCCGGATTCGATCGTATGATTATGGGGTCGAGTTTCAAAGGGGCTATCGTGGTCGATTCTGGCACGCGCGATGCAAAAAATATCTACACTACGACGATCACCACTACTACAGTCAATGGGAATTTCGGTCTATCGATAAATTGGGGTGTTGACTTAATGCTCAACGGCGTCGATGTCATTCTGATGCCCATTCTGATTCCGCTTGCATCGCAACCGTGGGATGTTTAAATGTTATCAAGAAATAGAATATGAAAACAGACAAGTTGCTGCACTTCCTGTGCGGCTACGTTATCTCAATCACATTGAGCCTGTTCGTTGTGTGGCTCGGCCCCGTCGTCGGCGTGCTGACCGCATTCGGCAAGGAGTTTATCTACGACAAATGGATGGGCAAAGGCACGTTCGAGTGGCAGGACATAAACGTCACGCTCGTCGGCGTGCTGTTTGGCTTCGTCGTGGCGTTCATAAAACTGCATGTGTGATGGAAACGTGTCCTGACTGTGGCTCGCCGCTGATTCATGAATCCGGCTGCGTCCATTGCCCGTCCTGCGGCTGGAGCGCCTGCAACAACTGACGACCTATGAAAGTGTGGGGATACTTGCTGCTGCTCGTGCTGCTGGCCGGAGCATTCCTTGCCGGCCGGTGGACGAAGCCGTGCGGGGCGCCGGAGACCGTGCGCCGCGACACGCTGATCCTGCGCGACACGCTCACCGTGCGGGTGCCTGTGCCGGAGCGGGTCGAGGTCATCCGGCGGGACACCTGCTGGCTGGTGCGCTGCGACACGGTACTGACGGCGGACACGCTGCGCGTGCCGGTCGTGGTGCCGATCGAACAGAAGATCTATGCGACGGCCGACTACCGTGCCGTGGTGGAGGGCTACCGTCCCCGCCTGGTGAGTATGGAGCTGTACCGGCAGACACAGGTAGTCACCGAGACGGCCGCCGCCCGGCCGCAACGCTGGGGCATCGGCATCCAGGCAGGCTACGGCCTCGCGCCGCGCACGGGCCGCTTCGAGCCTTACATCGGCCTCGGCATCCAATACAGTATTTGGCAATGGTAAACGAATAGAGATTTATCCTTTTTAATTATGACTGACAACAAAATCACAGCGTGCATTGTCAGGCACACGTCTTCGTTAGGGAGTCTGCTGAGTCGACGGAGGCGGGTGCCTACGAGAGCTATTGGAAGCTGGGCGACTACCTCGACGTGCTGAAGGTGCTGGACGGCCAGTCCTACATCTGTTTTTCCTCGACATTTTCCTGCAACCCGTTCGCCGATGCCGAACGCCGCGAGCAAAGCGTCACGATCAACCACTCCGCGCACTACACGGACATCATGTTATTCAAAGCACAATCGTCATTGTAAGGATATAACACCCCTAATTTATGACAAAGTAAAAGAGGAGGGCGTGCATTTCCCAAATTAAAGGGCGTCTAAATTTGTTTTAGACGCCCTTTAAGGTTACTTGTTTTTGTCGTTTTTTCAAGAATCTCTCTTGTCGTCGCAATTCATATTGATGCACATTTCGTTTTTCCGATTATACCGTTATGGAAAAGGTTGGCAGAATTTCTCTGCGGAAGCGGTCAAAAAGGCATGAAACGGGCAGGGATGCGTCACCCTGCCCGCCGCATACGTGCGGCCGGAACAGGTCGGCATTCCCGGCGGGGTTATTCCTTGTTGTGGGAGTCGATCCAGATGGTGACCGGACCGTCGTTGATCAGTTCCACCTGCATGTCGGCCCCGAAACGGCCGGTCGGCACGGGGCGGCCGAGCGCCTGGGAGAGGGCGGCGGTAAGCCGTTCGTAGAGCGGCACGGCGATCGCTTCGCCCGCCGCGTGGATGTAGGAGGGGCGGTTGCCCTTGCGGGTGGAGGCCATCAGCGTGAACTGGCTGACGACCAGTACTTCGCCGCCCGCTTCACGTACGTCGCGGTTCATGACGCCCGCCTCGTCGTTGAAGATGCGCAGCTGGACGATCTTGCGGGTCAGCCAGGCGATGTCCTCGTCGGTGTCGTCGTGGGTAATGCCCACCAGCACGAGCAGGCCCGGGCCGATGGCGGAGACCCGTTCCCCGGCAATCGTGACCGAGGCGCGGGCGACGCGTTGGATCAAAACTCTCATGACAGTCTGGATGTTGGAACGGTTAATGGGCTTCGAGCCAGTTGGCACCGATGCCGCATTCGGCGATCAGCTCCACGCGCAGGTCGGCGGCGTGCTCCATGGCGTCGCGTACGATTGCCGTCACCCGGTCGCTCTCGCTGCGGAGCAGGTCGATGACCAGTTCGTCATGCACCTGGAGGATCACCTTCGAGCGGATACCCTCCTCGCGGAACCGGTCGTGGATGCGGATCATGGCAATTTTGATGATGTCGGCCGCGCTGCCCTGAATCGGGGCGTTGATGGCGTTGCGCTCGGCCAGGGAGCGGACCACCGAGTTGCCCGAGCGGATGTCGGGCAGGTAGCGGCGGCGTCCGAAGATGGTCTCCACATACCCCTTCTCCCGGGCATCGGCTACTACACGCTCCATGTAGGCTTTTACCTGCGGATAGGCCCGGAAGTAGCCGTCGATGATCGCGCGGGCCTCGTCGAGGGTGATGTTGCCCATACGCTGCTTCAGACCGAAGGCGGAGATACCGTAGATGATGCCGAAGTTGGCCGTCTTGGCCTTGCGGCGCTGTTCGGGTGTCACCTCCTCGAGCGGCACGCCGAAGAGTCGGGCCGCCGTGGCACGATGAATGTCCTCGCCGTGGCGAAAAGCTTCGATCAGCGCCTCGTCGCCGCTCAGGTGGGCCATCAGCCGCAGCTCCACCTGCGAGTAGTCGGCCGAGAAGATCAGGTGGTCGGCATCCGAGGGGATGAACGCCCGCCGGATCTGCCGTCCCTGTTCGGTGCGGATCGGGATGTTCTGCAGGTTGGGGTTGGTGGACGAGAGGCGTCCCGTGGCCGTGACGGCCTGGTTGAACGAGGTGTGGATGCGCCCCGTGACGGGATTGACCAGCTGGGGCAGCGCCTCGATGTAGGTCGAGAGCAGTTTCTTCAGACCGCGGTACTCGAGGATCTTGTCGATCACGGGATGGCGGTCGGCCAGCGAGGCGAGGTACTCCTCGTCGGTGCTGTATTGTTTGGTCTTCGTGCGCTTGGGCTTGTCGGTGATGCGCAACTGCTCGAACAGAACAATGCCCAGCTGGCGCGAAGAGTTGATGTTCAGATCGGGGACCCCCGTCATGGTGCGGATTTCCTCCTCAATGGCGGCCATGCGGGCGGTCAGCTCGCGGCCGTAGTCGGCCAGCCGGGCTGTGTCGATCTTCACGCCGGTCAGTTCGATGTCGGCCAGCACGTCGATCAGCGGCTCCTCGATCCGGCGGTAGAGGTCGGTGAAGCCCTGCTGCTCGATCAGCGGCCAGAGTACGTTGCGCAGGCGCAGCGTCACGTCGGAATCCTCGGCGCCATATTCGGAAATGGCGGCCAGGGGGACCTTGTCCATGGTGAGCTGGCGGCTGCCGCGTCCGATGAGGGTCTCGATCTCGATGGGTGAATAGTCGAGGTAGTAGCGGGCCAGGTGGTTCATGCCGTGGCGCGATTCGGGGTCGAGCAGGTAGTGGAGGATCATCGTGTCGTACTTGAATCCCGCCACCCGGATGCCGGCCACGGCCAGCGCCATAATGTCGAACTTGATGTTCTGGCCGATCTTGGCGATGCGTTCATTCTCCAGCGCGGGGCGCAGCGCTTCCAGCACGCCGTCCGGGTCGCCCTCGGCAACGGGCACATAGCAGGCTTCCCCTTCGGTCAGCGCAAACGAAATGCCCACGATGCGGCTGGTGTGGCAGTCGATGCCCGAAGTCTCGGTGTCGAAGCAGAACTCCGCGGCACGGGACAGGCGGTCGGCCAGCGCATGCAGCGCTTCGGGTGTATCGATGGTCGTGTAGGTGTGGGGGGTGTCGGCGACCGTGTGGTAACCGCCGGCCTCGGCGTCGAAGAGCAGCGCTTCCTGCGGGGCAGGGGCCGCTTCGGCGGCGGGACTGAACAGATCGCGCTGCACGGGGCGGTCGGCGGAAGCGTTTTTCGTACGCGGGGCGGCAGCCGGCTGCCTGGACGGGGCATCCGCCGGTTTGCGGAACGGCGAGGTGCCATCCATCTCTCGCAGGAACATGCCGAAATCGAGCTCTGTATAGAGGGCCCGCAGGGCGTCGCAGTCGGGATCCTCCACGGCCAGCGCCTGCGGATCGAACGGCACCGGGGCATCCGTTTCGATGGTCGCCAGCCGTTTGGAGAGGAGCAGCTGGTCGCGGCCGGCGGTCAGATTCTCCTTCTGCTTGCCTTTCAGCCGGTCGAGGTTGGCCAGAATGGATTCCACCGGGCCGAATTCGTTCACCAGTTTCACGGCGGTCTTCTCTCCGATGCCCGGAACGCCCGGAATGTTGTCGGCCGCATCGCCCCATAGGGCCAGGATGTCGATGACCAGTTTCGGATCGTCGATGCCGTACTGTTCGCGCAGCCGTTCGCACCCCACGATCTCAACTCCTTCGCCGTTCTTGCGCTGCTTGTAGATATAGACGTTCGGCTGGATCAACTGGCCGAAATCCTTGTCGGGGGTGACCATGTAGACTTCGTATCCGGCCCGGGCCGCCTTCACCGAGAGCGTGCCGATCACGTCGTCGGCTTCGTAGCCGGCCACCTCGAGGCAGGGGATGCGTAGCGCTTCGAGGAGGCGCTTGATGTAGGGAACGGCCGCCACGATGTCCTCGGGCGTTTCGCTCCGGTTGGCCTTGTAGGCCTCGAAGAGTTCGTTGCGGAACGTGCCGCCCTTCGGGTCGAAGGCCACGCCGAGGTAGCGGGGCTGCTCGCGCTGCATGATGTCGCGCAGGAACTTCGTGAATCCGAAGATGGCCGACGTGTTGAGGCCTTGCCGGTTGCGCATCGGGCGGCCGAGAAAGGCATAGTAGGAGCGGTAGATCAGCGCATAGGCGTCCAGCAGGTAGATTCTCTCCATGGCGGGGTGCGGATTGGAACGGTGAAAAAAACCGGAGCGGCGAATCGCTCCGGCTGTATGACGGTTGATTAGCGGTTGTCCGAAGCGAACCACTCGGCAAACGAGGTGGCCGTTTCGTGCAGACGAAGCGAGAAGAGCGTGACGCCGGCCGGCAGTTCGGGCGCGATCAGTGCGGCGAAGTGGGCGACCAGATTCTCGCAGGTGGGTTGGAAATCGACGGCCCGCATCTTCTCGAAGCGTTTGCCCAGCAGGGCGGTCAGTTCCCGGTTGTCGTCCGTGCGGCGCATCAGCAGGCTGTGGTCGTACACATCGACGATCAGGCGGCCGACGATGCGCTTCAGGATGCCGAAGTCGATCACCATGCCGTATTTCGGGTTGGCGGGATCGTCGCAGGGGGTGCCCGCCACGGTGACGAACAGCCGGTAGGAGTGGCCGTGGATTTCGCGGCACGGCCCGTCGTAGCCCTCCAGCACGTGCGCCATCTCGAACGAGAACTCTTTGGTGACTCTGATGTAACTCATGGGACGGTTTTTACTCTTCTTCAAGGTATTTGACGTCGATCGGCCGGCTGAACGACTGGACGAGCGAGAGGAACGTTTCGGTCTTCAGTACGCCGTCGATGGTGAGGATCTTCTCGAACAGCACCCGCATGAGGTGCTCGTTGTCCAGACAGTAGACCTTGAGCATCATGTTGT
Organism: Candidatus Tidjanibacter faecipullorum; assembly: GCA_019116245.1. GTDB lineage: Bacteria > Bacteroidota > Bacteroidia > Bacteroidales > Rikenellaceae > Tidjanibacter > Tidjanibacter faecipullorum. The sequence goes on along the minus strand of DXCC01000015.1, from coordinate 16,144 downwards.
ATTCACCCGTGATGAAGTGGCACTCCACGATCTCCGGAATGCTCTTGAAGATCTCCACGGTCCGGTCGTATTTCGACGGATCGGAAACCCGTACGCCGATCAGCGCACAGACGTCGAAGCCCAGCTTCTTGGGGTCGATTTCCAGTCGCGATCCGAGGATGATGCCCATGGCATCGAGCTTGCGGACACGCTGGTGGATGGCTGCTCCGGAGATGCCGCACTCGCGGGCGATCTCCAGAAACGGCATGCGCGCATTTCGGATAAGATGCTGCAGGATCTTGCGATCGATGGCATCGAGAACTGCTTTTGCCATGGCCAGTTTGTCTTGTTATGGGCGCGCGACGGCGGAGGCGGCGACACCGGGGTGTCGGTCTGCCGCGCGAGGGTAATGGTTGTAAAAATCATTCCCGCCTGTGCGGGCGGGAATGATTCGTTGCACGGTTGCCCGCGAAGGGACTATTTCAGTACGCCGAGCTCTTTGCCGACCTTGACGAATGCCGTTACGCACTTGTCGAGGTTCTCGCGGCTGTGGCCTGCCGAAACCTGTACGCGGATACGGGCCTGGCCTTTCGGAACGACCGGATAGTAGAAGCCCGTTACGTAGATGCCCTCGTCGAGCAGCTTCTTGGCGAATACCTGCGACAGCGGAGCGTCGTAGAGCATCACGGCGCAGATAGCCGAACGGGTCGGTTTGATGTCGAAACCGGCGGCGATCATCTTCTCGCGGAAGTACTCCACGTTCTCGACGAGCTTGTCATGCAGTGCATCCGACTCCTTGAGCATCTTGAAGACCTCGAGGCTGGCGCCGACAACGGCAGGCGGAAGCGAGTTCGAGAACAGGTAGGGACGCGAACGCTGACGGAGCAGTTCGATGATCTCCTTGCGACCCGTGGTGAAACCGCCGATCGCACCGCCGAAGGCTTTGCCCAGCGTACCGGTGATGATGTCCACCTGACCGCGTACGTTGTAGAGTTCGGTTACGCCGCGGCCCGTCTTGCCGACCACGCCGGCCGAGTGGCACTCGTCCACCATGACCATGGCGTCGTACTTGTTGGCCAGTTCGATGATCTTGTCCATCGGAGCCACGTTGCCGTCCATCGAGAAGACACCGTCCGTCACGATGATGCGGAAGCGCTGAGCCTGGGCCAGCTTGAGCTGTTTCTCCAGATCCTCCATGTCGGCGTTGGCGTAGCGGTAGCGTACGGCCTTGCACAGACGCACGCCGTCGATGATCGAAGCGTGGTTCAGCGAGTCGGAGATGATGGCGTCCTGATCGTTGAGCAGCGGCTCGAAAACACCGCCGTTGGCATCGAAGCAGGCAGCGTAGAGAATCGTGTCCTCCGTGCCGAAGTAGTCGGCGATGGCTTTCTCCAGCTCCTTGTGGATGTCCTGCGTACCGCAGATGAAACGTACGGACGACATACCGTAACCGCGCGCATCCATGGCTTTCTTGGCGGCTTCAATGAGTCGGGGGTTGTCGGACAGGCCGAGGTAGTTGTTGGCGCAGAAGTTCAGCACCTGTTTCTCCCCGCCGACCTGGATCTCCGCCCGCTGGGGCGAGGTGATGATCCGCTCCTCCTTGTAGAGGCCGGCCTCTTTGGTACCTGCAAGCTCCTGCTGCAGGAATTCTTTGATTTTTCCGTACATGACTGTATTTGTTTGTTTGGAACTTTTCGTGCTCTTTTCGCTTACAGAGTATTAGCAAAAATAGCGCATCTGCGCCAAATTTCCAATAAACCCTACCAGAAAGTATGTGTTTTTTTGCCTGTCGCGCCTTCTCGAAGGGGTTTGCGGGCGGGTGATGATTTTTTCACACACAATACCGGCAATTCGTTGGGGAAATGGCGGACTCTTCCCTATCTTTGTTATGACGGACCGCCCGGAAGGGGGGCTCCGAACCGGTTTGAACCACCAAAACTTCAAAAAATAGTTATGAATACGATCGACAATTACGATTTCCGCGGCAAGCGGGCCATCATCCGTGTGGACTTCAACGTGCCGCTGGACGAGCAGGGCAACGTGACCGACATGACCCGTATCCGGGCTGCGGTGCCCACCATCCGCAAGGTGCTGGAGGGCGGCGGCTCCGTGATCCTGATGTCCCACCTCGGCCGTCCCAAGAAAAACAACGACATGAAATATTCGCTGCGGCAGATCGTGCCGGCCGTCGAGCAGGCGCTCGGCTGCAAGGTGCTCTTTGCCGGCGACTGCATGGGTGAGGAGGCTGCCCGCATGGCGCGCGAACTGAAGCCCGGCGAGGTGATGATGCTGGAGAATCTCCGTTTCTATGCCGAAGAGGAGGGCAAGCCCCGCGGACTGGCCGAAGATGCCTCCGAGGAGGAGAAGAGTGCGGCCAAGAAGGCGGTCAAGGCTTCCCAGAAGGAGTTCGTCAAGAAGCTGGCCTCGTATGCCGATGTCTATATCAACGATGCCTTCGGCACCGCGCACCGCGCACATGCCTCCACGGCGCTGATCGCCGATCTCTTTCCGAACGACAAGATGTTCGGCTATGTGATGGAGAATGAGCTGAAAGCCATTGACAAGGTGCTGGATGCACCGCAGCGTCCCTTTCTGGCCATTCTCGGCGGCTCGAAGGTATCGACCAAGATCACCATCATCGAGCGGCTGATGGACAAGGTGGACAAACTGATTCTCGGCGGCGGCATGACCTATACGTTCATGGCGGCCCAGGGAGGCAAGGTTGGCCGTTCGATCTGCGAACCCGATCAGTTTGACACGGCCCGCGCCATTCTGGAGAAGGCCAAGGCAAAGGGCATCGAACTGGTGCTGGCTCAAGATGCGTTGATTGCCGACGATTTCAGCGAGCATGCCAACACGCGGCAGGCACCCTCCAATGACATTCCCGACGGCTGGGAAGGTGTGGACATCGGCGAGGAGGCGAAGCGTTCGTTCCGCGAGGTGATTCTTTCGGCCAAGACGATTCTGTGGAACGGCCCGGTCGGCGTGTTCGAGATCGACAAGTTTGCGACGGGTACCCGTGCGGTGGCCGATGCGATTGTGGAGGCTACGGCCCACGGCGCCTATTCGCTGGTCGGCGGCGGCGATTCCGTGGCTGCGGTCAACAAGTTCGGTCTGGCCGACAAGGTCAGCTATGTATCGACCGGCGGCGGCGCCCTGCTCGAATACATGGAGGGCATCGAGCTGCCCGGTGTGGCTGCGATCCGCAAATAGCGGAGTTGTTAAATATTATTAAAAAAGGCCCGGTATTGCCGGGCCTTTTTTAATAATCAGGGTGTGTCTTATTCGATCGTGAGGCGCTCCGTGGCTACGATCTCTTCGCTCAGATTCATCAGATTCAGATCAACCCACGTATCGTCGAGCGTAGGCAGAGCCATGGCTTCGATTTTCGTTTTGGTCTCGGAGACGAATTTCCGGAATACGCTGGTGGCGTCCTCATCGGTACGAAGTTCAGCCATTTCGGTGGTGTTGTATTCCTGAATGGCGGCTGTTACTGCGCTCTGTACGAATATGTTGGCTGCCATGTTGGGGCTTGTTGTACCCGTCGTTACATAGTGGCCACTGCGTACGACTTCCTTGCAGGAGGTTGCACCGAAGAGCAGAGCGAACGTGCAGAGCATGCCCAAAGCAAACGTAAGAGTTCTTTTCATAATGTATTTGTTTTAAGTTTTTCGGCGCAAATATATATGATTTTTCCAAACGGTGTTCTGTTTTTTTGCGGCGTCGGTTCAGATGGCCACCACGCTGTTCTTGATGGCCCAGACGACCAGATTGGCCGTATTCTTGCATCCGGTTTTTTCGAGGATGTTGGCGCGGTGCTTGTCCACCGTGCGTTTGGAGATGAAAAGCCGGTCGCCGATCTCCTGGTTGGAGAGTCCCTTGCAGATGAGCAGCAGGATCTCCTTCTCCCGGTCCGAGAGCAGTTCCTCGGGCTGGTCGTGCCGCGAGGTCTTCAGGCTGCCGACCAAGTGCTGCAGCAACTCCTGCGAAAAGAAGCTGCCTCCTTCGCAGACGACGTGGATGGCGGCCACCACTTCGTCCAGATCGGCACTTTTCAGGATGAAACCTTTGGCTCCGGCCTCCACCATGCGGAAATAGAAGGTCTCCTCGGCATGCATGGAGAGGGTGATGATCTTTTCGTCGGGGTGTTCGGCCAGCGCGCGTTCGGTGGCTTCGATGCCGTCCATGACGGGCATGTCGATGTCCATCAGCACCACGTCGTGGGGAACGGTGCGGATCAGTTCGAGACACTCCGCCCCGTTGGCGGCCGTACCGACTACCTCGCATTCCGGCCGTCGGGCCAGCAGGCCGCTCAGTCCCGACAGGAACAGGGCGTGGTCGTCGGCCAGCAGGATCCTATAACTTTTTGGCGCGTTCATCGGTGTGTTTCACGTTGACGCTGATGTGGGCATGCATGCCCTGCGTGCGGGCGCTTTCGATCGAGATAGTCCCCTTGAGCGACTGGATGCGGGAGGTGATGTTCGAGAGGCCCATGCCGGTGTCGATCACGGCTTCCGGATCGAAGCCCTTGCCGTTGTCGGCGTAGTCGATGGTGATCGTGTCGTCGGCATATTGCATGTCGAGGGTCAGCTGGGTGGCGCCCGAATGTTTCAGACTGTTGGAAACCAGTTCGCCGATGACGCGGTAGAGAATGACCTCGATGTTCGGGTCGAAGCGCTCGGTGCGCAGGTTGGTCCGGAAGTCGATGGCGATGCCCCGCTTGGCGTTGATCGAGAGGGTGGTGTTGATGAAGCTGCCGACCGCCTTGGCCAGGCCGAACGTGTTGAGCGTGTGGGGGCTGAGCTTGTTCGATATTTCGCGGATGCTGCGGATGGCCTCCTCAATGACGTAGGAGGTATTGGCGATCAGCTGGGCATCCTCCTGGGAGGTGCAGCTTTTGGAGAGTTCGCCGAGGGACATCTTGGCCGAGGAGAGCAGGGGACCCAGCCCGTCGTGCAGCTCCTTGGAGAAGTGGAGTCGCTCTTTCTCTTCGGTGCGGAGCACGGTATTCAGAATGCGGCGCTCGGTCAGCTTGCGCTGGTAGTTGAGGCGCCGGACGGAGGTGATGATCTTGTTGATGTAGAAGAGTCCGACGGCCAGGCAGAGGGAAGTGATGACGCCGGCCCATGCCATGAAATAGGGGGGCAGTCTCCATTCGCGGCCCACGGTGACCTGCATGAATTCGTGGAGCCGGAACATGCACATCATCAGCAGGGCGAACGAGAAGAGCATCCAGGCGACATTGTATTTCGTGGCGCGGGTGAGTCGGATCGCAATGATGGCGGCGATGAGTTGCAGAATAATGGAGATGATGAGCAGTGTCTTGAGTACCATGGCTTCGGAATGTCAATAGATAAGCAAATATAACGAAACCGTCCGACATGCCGGTACGGATCGGCGCAAAAACATGCCCCGCGCGGCGAACCGGGTATAAAAAACATGCCGCAACTCCGGTTGCGGCATGTTCGGGTATGGCGTGTACGGCCGTCGGCTTATTCCTTGCCGGAGGTGGCGGTGTAACGCTGTTTCTCTTTGATGCGGGCTTTTTTGCCGGTGAGGTCGCGCAGGTAGTAGATACGGGCACGACGAACGACACCCACCTTGTTTACCTCGATGCTGTCGATGTGCGGCGAGTAGAGCGGGAAGATGCGTTCTACGCCGACGCCGTTCGAAATTTTGCGGATGGTGAACATCTTGGTGATGCCGCGGCCCTTGATTTGGATTACGACACCGCGGAAGCTCTGCACGCGCTCCTTGTTACCCTCGATGATACGGTAGGATACGGTGATCGTGTCGCCGCTTTTGAAAGAGGGCACCTCTTTCTTGGTCCACATCGCATCCTGTGCGATTTTGATCAGATTGTCCATTGTGTTGTTACGTTAACGTTTATGCGCGGAATATTACGGACTCCTGTGTTCTCATAAGAGATTCCTGACGCTCAGGCCGCAAAGATAGTTTTTATTTTCCGAACGGCAAAATTCCGGCGGCGTGAAGTTTGTTTGTCCGATCGGTCGTGTGGCGGAACGCGGAGGTCCGGGATTTTGTCATGGGATGGGCTGATTGTGGCATGGATTTTGCAGATGAAATGGAAACAACCTAAAAAAACATTTATATTATGAAGAAATTTTTCATTGCTCTGGTTATGTTGGTCATGACCGCAGGGGCGGCTCATGCACAGTGGTATGTCGGCGGCGGTATCGGTTTCGGTACGAGCAACAGCAAGAACAACAATGGACAGGTGGTTAACAAACGGACGCAGTTTACCTTTACGCCCCGTGTCGGCTACATCATCAACGACAACTGGCTGGCCGGTGTGAAACTCGGCCTGACGACCGGTACGTACGGCTCGTGGGGTGCCCAGAAGGGAACCAGCTTCATGATTGCTCCGTATGCCCGTTATAACTTTGCCCGACTCGGCCGTTTCGCTTTCGCAGCCGAGGCATCGATCGAGTTCAGCACGTTCGGTACCTCTGAAGCGCCCAAGCAGTCCGGCTTCGGCTTCGGCCTGGGTATCGAGCCGGTCGTAGCGTTTGACATCAACGAGCATTGGGGCCTGGAGACCACGATCGACCTGTTCCGCTTCGGTTACCAGTACACCGGAACGGATACGGAGGGGGTAAAGACCAGTTCCAATGCCTTCAACATCGGGGTCGATGGCGACAATATCTTCAATCTGGGCGGTCTGACCTTCAGCGTGATCTACAAGTTCTGACGGTGGGTTGATCCCACACGCTGCGATCCCCGTACGCCGACACGGTGTACGGGGATCTTTTTTGCGGCTCGGCCGACCGGCGAATGGATTTTGGCGCCGTTTGCGTATCTTTGCCTTCCAAAGAAAAGCAATGCGATTATGAAGAGACCTCTCATCTTTCTCACGAACGACGACGGCGTGAATGCCCGCGGACTCAACCTGCTGATCGAGGCGGTGCGTCCCTACGGCCGGCTCATCGTGGTGGCTCCCGAAACCGTACAGTCGGGCATGGGCCATGCGATCACCTCCAACGATCCGCTCTACCTGCGGACGGTGAAGGAGAGCGACGATTTGTCGATCTATGCCTGCTCGGGTACGCCGGTCGATTGCGTGAAGTTGGGATACGACCTGATCTTTGCCGACGAACAGCCTGTCCTGAACCTGTCGGGCATCAATCACGGTTCCAATTCGGCGGTCAGCATCCTCTATTCCGGTACCATGGGAGCGGCCATCGAGGCCAGTTTCTACGGCGCACCCTCCATCGGCCTGTCGCTGACGGACCACAGCGAGGGGGCAGACTTCGATGCCTCGCTGGCATTTGCCCGCAAGCTGATCCCCGACGTTCTGGCGGCCGACATCCGCGAGCCGCTTTGTCTGAACGTCAACATTCCCGTAGGCCGTCCCGAGTCGATCCGCGGCTGGCGCGTCTGCCGTCAGAACGGAGGCTACTGGAAGGAGACCTTCGTCTGCCGCAAGGCGCCGCACGGCAAGGATTACTACTGGCTGACCGGCGATTTCTGCAACACCGAACCCGAAGCCACCGATACGGACGAGTGGGCATTGGCCAACGGCTATATTTCGATCGTTCCCGTACAGATCGACCTGACGAATTACCGTCAGATGCCGCTGGTGGAACGGATTCTCCGATAATCCGCCCTACATGAGATGAAGGCGCCCCGCCATCTGGCGGGGCGCCTTGTGTTTTACAGAATGCGCAGGGCAATGGCCGCGCAGGCCTCGGCGTCGGCCAGTGCATGGTGGTGGGTCTGCAGGTCGTAGCCGCAGGCGGCCGCCACGGTGGGAAGCCGGTGGTTGGGCAGGGCGCGGCCAAAGGTGCGTCGCGCGGCGCGGCAGGTGCAGTAGAACCGATAGTCGTCGGGATAGGCAAGGCCGTAGAGCGCGAAGGCGGCCCGCAGGCACCCCTCGTCGAAGGGGCTGTTGTGGGCCACGAAGGGCAGGCCCGTACAATACGGTGCAAGTTCCTCCCATACCTCCGGGAAGGAGGGAGCCTCGATCGTGTCGTGGTAGGTAAGGCCGTGGACGCGGGTGCAGAACTCCGTGTAGTAGTTGGGGCGCGGCCGGATCAGCCGGTAGATCCGCTCCTTCACCTCGCCGTCCCGGACGATGACGAGTCCCACGCTGCAGATGCTCGACCGTTGGCCGTTGGCTGTTTCAAAATCGATGGCCGCAAAGTTTTGCATGATCTCCGGAAGTTTGGACAGACAAAGATAGGTGCTCCCGGCGGAAAGTGGTGGCGGTACGGTCGGCGGGGCCAAGAAAAAAAGGAGGAAACCCCTGGGGTTTCCTCCTTTTCCGTTGTGCAATCGGCGGATTAGAGCTCGTCGATGATCGTGTTCCAGTGGTGCGTATCTTCGATTTCGCCGTACTGGATGCCCTGCAGGGTCTTGTAGAGTTTCTGGCTCCACTCGCCGGCCGTCTTGCCGTCGCCGTAAACGATGGTCTCGTTGGTTTTCGGGTTGAAAACGCTGCCGATCGGAGAGATCACGGCAGCCGTACCGCAGCAGCCTGCCTCGCTGAAGGTCGGCAGCTCGTCTACGTTGACCTTGCGCTGCTCCACTTTCAGACCGAGGTCCTCAGCGATCTGGCGCAGGCTCTTGTTCGTGATAGAAGGCAGTACCGAGTGCGAATCCGGCGTGATGTATTTGCCGTCGCGGATGCCGAAGAAGTTGGCGGCGCTGCACTCGTCGATGTACTGTTTCGTGGCCGGGTCGAGGAAGATTACGCTGGCATAACCCTTGTCGTGTGCGATCTCGCCCGAGTCGAGGCTGGCTGCATAGTTACCGCCGACCTTGACGTGACCCGTTCCCTTGGGGGCTGCACGGTCGTGGTCGTAGTCGATGATGACCTTGATGCAGTTGAAGCCGTCCTTGTAGTACGGGCCAACCGGCGTAACGAATACGATGAACATGTAGTCCTTCGACGGGTGTACACCTACCTGCGGACCTACGCCGATCAGCATCGGACGGAGGTAGAGCGATGCGCCCGATCCGTAGGGCGGAATGTACTCGGCGTTGAGTTTCACGGCCTCGATGCAGGCTTTGGTGAACATCTCAACGGTCGGAACGGCCATTTTCAGGTAGCTGCCCGAGTTGATCATACGTTTGGCGTTCTCCTCTACGCGGAACAGACGCACCTTGCCGTCTTTGCCGCGGAAGGCCTTCAGACCCTCGAACACCTCCTGTCCGTAGTGCAGACAGGTCGATGCCATGTGGATGTTGACGTTCTCATCCTGCGAGGTGTAGAGCTCACCCCATTTGCCGTCTTTGAATTCGCACCGTACGTTGTAGTCGGTTTTGAAATAGCCGAATCCGAGTTTCGACCAATCGATGTTTTTCATTTCTTTGATAAGATTTGAAGTGTATAACTAATGTTCGTTTGTTCCATTGGGGGGGGCGGTTAACCAACCGTCGAACCGTTCTTGACCTCGCCGTTGGGGCCCAGCAGCATCAGCTTGCCCGTCGGGTCGGAGGCCATGAGGATCATACCGCACGACTCGATGCCTTTCAGCTCCCGCGGGGCGAGATTGACCAGCACCAGAACCTGCCGGCCGATCAGCTCCTCGGGGGTGTAGTGTTCGGCGATGCCCGACACGATCACGCGGGTGTCGATGCCCGTGTCGATCGTCAGCTTGAGCAGCTTCTTGGTTTTGGCCACCTTTTCGGCGGCGATGATGCGGGCCACGCGGATGTCCATCTTTTGGAAATCCTCGAACGACACCGCCTCTTTCTGCGGGTCGACCGTTGCGTTGGCGGCGGCATTGGCTGCCTTGGTGGCTTCGAGCTTGCGGAGCTGTCTGTCGATCACCTCGTCCTCGATCTTCTCGAAGAGCAGTTCGGGCTTGCCGATGCGGTGGGCGGGGGCAAGCAGGTCGGCGCGGCCGAGCATCTCCCAGCCGAGCGGTTCCAGATTGAGCATCCGCCACATCTTCTCGGCCGAGAAGGGCATGAAAGGTTCGATGGCGATGGCCGTATTGGCCGTGATCTGCAGGGCGATGTTGAGAATGGTGGCCACTCGGTCGGGATCACTCTTGATCACCTTCCAGGGTTCGGTGTCGGCCAGGTATTTGTTGCCCAACCGGGCGAAGCCCATTGCATCCTTCAACGCCTCGCGGAAGTGGAACTGCTCGATGTTGTTTTCGAGCGATGCGCGCAGGCGGGGCAGTTCGGCGAGCGTATCCCGGTCGTAGTCGGTCAACTCCTGCGTGGCGGGAACGATGCCGTCGAAGTATTTGCCGGTCAGTACCAGGGCACGGTTTACGAAGTTGCCCAGGACGGCCACCAGTTCGTTGTTGTTGCGGGCCTGGTACTCTTTCCAGGTGAAGTCGTTGTCTTTCGTCTCCGGAGCGTTGGCCGTCAGCACGTAGCGCAGGACGTCCTGCTTGCCGGGCATATCCTCCAGGTATTCGTTCAGCCAGATGGCCCAGTTGCGCGAGGTGGAGATCTTCTCGCCTTCGAGGTTGAGGAACTCGTTGGCCGGCACGTTGTCCGGCAGGATGTATTCGCCGTGGGCCTTCAGCATGGCGGGGAAGACGATGCAGTGGAAGACGATGTTGTCCTTGCCGATGAAGTGGATCAGCCGGGTATCCTCGCTCTTCCAGTATTTTTCCCAGTCGGGGGTCAGCTCCTTGGTGGCCGAGATGTAGCCGATCGGGGCGTCGAACCATACGTACAGCACCTTGCCTTCGGCTCCCTCCACCGGAACGGGGATGCCCCAGTCCAGGTCGCGGCTCACGGCACGCGGCTGCAGACCGCCGTCGAGCCAGCTCTTGCACTGGCCGTACACGTTGGGTTTCCACTCCTTGTGTTCGTCGAGGATCCAGCCGCGCAGGAAAGCCTCGTGGCGGTCCAGGGGCAGGTACCAGTGTTTCGTCTCGCGCAGGACGGGCTGGGTACCCGATACCGTGCTGCGGGGGTTGATGAGGTCGGTGGCGTTCAGCGTGCTGCCGCACTTCTCGCACTGGTCGCCGTAGGCGCCGTCGTTGCCGCATTTCGGGCAGGTGCCCGTGATGTAGCGGTCGGCCAGGAAGATGCCTGCCTCTTCGTCGTAGTACTGCATGGTGGTCTCCTCGGTGAATTCACCCTTGTCGTACAGCTTGCGGAAGAAGTCGGAAGCGGTGCGCTCGTGAACGGGCGACGTCGTACGCGAGTAGATGTCGAACGAGATGCCCAATCCGGCAAAGGAGTCCTTGATGATCTTGTGATACTTGTCGACGATGGCCTGCGGGGAGACGCCTTCGCGGCGGGCCTTGATGGTGATCGGTACGCCGTGTTCGTCCGATCCGCACACCCAGATGACATCCCGGCCCCGTTTGCGCAGGTAGCGCACGTAGATGTCCGACGGAATGTAGACGCCGGCCAGGTGTCCGATGTGGACGGGGCCGTTGGCGTAGGGAAGCGCGGAAGTGACCAGATAGCGTTTATATTCTTTCATATTGCTTTTCAAACGCAGCTAATTGCTACAAAGTTATCGTTTATTTTCGGAATTTGCTTACACCGTGCGGTTTTTTATGCCGTGCGTTTCGTCGGTGCCGGAACAAAAGCATGCCGCGCCGGAAAGGGCGCGGCATGGTATGCGGGGCAGATGCCGGCAGAAACCTATTTGCGGAACGTGTCGAAACCTTCGCCGTAAACGCCGCGGACGCTGCCCATGGTGATAAACGCTTTCGGATCGAGGATTTTGATCTTGTTCAGCATGTAGGTCGATTCGTTCTTGCGGACGGCAACCATCAGCACCTTGACGGGCTTTTTGGTGTACCAGCCCATGCCGTCGAGGATCGTGACGCCGCGGTGCAGGTCGCTCGTGATCAGATCGGCGATCTCCTCGTAGTGCTCGGACATGACGAAGATCTGGGCCGACTGTTTGTTGCCCTCAAGCAGCGTATTGGCCACGATGCTGAAGATGAGGGTGAAGACGATACCGTAGATGATGGTGCGGATGTTGGAGACCTCGGGATTGTCGATGAACAGACACGAGGCGATGATGATGCAGTCCGTGATCAGCACCACGCGGCCGTAGCTGACATTGCGGTATTTGTTGACGATCATGGCAACGATATCCGAACCGCCCGTACTGCCGCCCTGCATCAGCACGAGGCTCACACCGAAGCCGGCGAAGGCGGCACCCAGGATGGCGGAGAGGAGCTTGTCGTCGGCCAGACCGAGGATGTTGTCCGGAATGATGCTCTGCATGACGCTCATGACGACCGACATGAAGATGATCGCATAGATGGTCTTGATGCCGAACTTGGCGCTCAGGATGATCACCGCAAGGATGACGAGGATTGCATTGATAATGAAATAGGTGACACCCACGGGAACGCCGCCGTCGACAACGCCCTGCGTGGCGTAGTTGATGAGCAGGGCCAGACCCGTTGCGCCGCCGCCGACACCGTCGGCCGGCATGATGATGCCTACCCAGGCGAACGAGTAGAAGATCACGCCGATGGTGATGAGCACCCATTCCTTGATTGTCTGTTTGACAGATGGCTTTGCAATGTCAAGTTTGTTTGCCATAATACGTTGTATTTGTTTTGGTAGAGATTAAGTCCGTTTTATGGCGCAAAGCTAATATAATTTCGCGTAGGTCGATTCGTCGGCAGGGGGAGAAGGGCCGATTTTTTGATTGCGCGTCTTATCTTTGTATATTCCCTTCGGGGTGGAGAATGACGGTAGCATGGAGAAATTTGCCGACATAGTGGTTCCGGTTGCACGGGGCGTCTTTACTTTTCGGGTGGAGGAGGGCATGCCGCTCCGGCCGGGAGTAGGGGTAGAGGTCGTGATGGGGGCGCGCAAGCGCTATCTGGGAATTGTGTGGCGGCTGCATGGGGAGGCGCCCGCTTTTCGCACGAAGCCGGTTGAGCGCCTGCTGACCGCAGAACCGCTCCTGACGCCGCTGCAGATGCGGCTGTGGGAGTGGGTGGCGGACTATTATCTCTGTTCGCTGGGCGACGTGATGCGCTTTGCCCTGCCCGCCGCGCTGAAGCCGGCCGGGCTGACCGAGGACGAGTTCCGGAGCGAGGCCTATCGCCCCGCAACGGTGCGGTGCCTGCGGCTCGGGGAAGGACTGGCCGACGAGGAGGCTTTCCGGGCGGCCTGCGGGCAGTTGCGCCGTGCTCCGGCCCAGGAGGCGCTGTTGCGTCGCGTGCGGGAACGGTTGGCCGGTGCGGACGGAGCGTTCGTACTGCGTTCGGAGCTGGGAACCTCCGCACCCCTGGCGGATAAGCTGGTGGCGCGCGGCCTGCTCCGCGAGGAGGTGCGCGAGACGGCGGCCTGCGGCCGCCCGGCGTTCCGTCCCGAGGAGGCGGCCCTGGCACCGCTGACACCGGCCCAGGAGCAGGCGCGGCAGGCCATTGTCGCGTCGTTTGCTTCGTGCGGAACGACACTGCTGTGGGGCGTGACGGGAAGCGGCAAGACGGAGATCTATCTTCATCTGATCGCCGATGTGCTGGCCCGCGGAGGGAGTGTGCTTTATCTGATGCCCGAAATTGCCATGACCGCCCAGCTGGTGGCGCGGGTGCGCCGGGCGTTCGGCGATCGGGTGATTGTCTATCATTCCAAATGCACCGACCGGCAGCGGGCCGAGATCTACCGTACGCTGCTGGCCTCTCCGGGGGGAGAACTGGTGCTGGGGGCGCGGTCGGCCATTTTCCTGCCGATCGGCAATCTCCGGCTGGTGGTGGTCGATGAGGAGCACGATGCCAGTTACAAGCAGGCCGAACCGGCTCCGCGTTACCAGGCGCGCGACTGCGTGGTCTGGCTGGCGCGTCAGGCGGGGGCAAAGTGCCTGCTGGCCAGTGCTACGCCGTCGATCGAGACCTGGGTAAACGCCCGGGGCGGCAAATACGGCTTCGTGAAGCTGACGGAACGGTACGGCGAGGCCCGGCTGCCGCAGGTGCAGATTTCCGATTCGCAGCGGGCCTTCCGGCGCGGGGAGCGTCGCCAGCATTTCGACAAACTGTTGCTCGACAGCCTCGGGGCCGTACTGGAACGGGGGGCGCAGGCGATTCTGTTTCAGAACCGGCGCGGATTTGCTCCCTGGGTGGCCTGCGAACCGTGCGGCTGGGTGGCCCGGTGTCCGCGGTGCAGCGTGACGCTGACGTACCACAAACAGCGTCAGCGGCTCGAGTGCCACATGTGCGGTTATGTGATGCCGCTTCCCCATCAATGTCCCCAGTGCGGCGCACCGTCGCCCCAGCTGATGGGGCTGGGAACCGAAAAGATCGAGGAGGAGGTGGCGGCGCTGTTTCCTGCGGCGCGGATCCTGCGGCTTGACCGGGATACGGCCTCTTCGCCGTCGCGCTACCGGGCCATTGTGGAGACCTTTGAGCGGGGCGAGGCGGATATACTGGTCGGCACCCAGATGCTGGCCAAAGGGTTCGATTTTCCGCGCGTGGAGCTGGTCGGGGTACTGAATGCCGACAGCCTGCTCAATTTTCCCGATTTCCGGGCTGCGGAGCGGGCCTTCCAGCTGCTGACCCAGGTGACGGGCCGGGCCGGACGGGCCAATGCGCGGGGTGAGGCGATCATTCAGACCTCGCAACCCGAGCATCCCGTGCTCCGACGGGTGCAGACGCTGGATTACGAGGGGATGGTGGCTGCCCAGCTGGCCGAGCGGAGCCTGTTCGGCTACCCGCCCTACGGCAAGCTGATTGTGGTGACGTTGCGCCATCGCGATGCGACGCTGGTGGCCGAGGCGGCTGCCTGGCTGGCCGCGCAGATGCGGCGCCAGTTTGCAAAACGGGTGTTCGGACCCCATGCGCCGGTCATCGAAAAGGTCAATGAGGAGAGCTGCCAGGAGATTCTGCTGAAGATCGAGAACGGCCTCTCGGCAGCGACGGTCAAGACGGCGCTGTCCGGACTGCTCGCAGCCGTGGCCGATCATGCCCGTTACCGGAAGGTGTTTGTCTTTTGCGATGTGGATCCCCAATGAGTGCCGTTAGAAACAAAGGACTGGCGCAACGCCTGCGGATGTGGTGGCGCGATCTTGCGGCGCTGTTCTGGCCGCCGGTGTGCCCCGTTTGTGGCAGGATGCTGCCGGAAGGGGTGCCGACGGTCTGCATGCGGTGTCGCATGGAGGCCCCGTTGACCGGCTTCTGGCTCCAGGTGGACAATCCGCTGGTGCGGAAATGCTGGGGACTGGTGCCGGTCGTCCAGGCATCGGCTTTTCTGTTCTTTGTCCGCGGCAACGGATACCGCGATCTGATTCACGCATTCAAATATGACGGTCGCTGGCGGCTGGCCCGGGAGATGGGGTTGTGGTACGGCAGCGAGATGGCCCGCGGCGGACTCTATGCCGACGTGGATGTGGTGGTGCCCGTGCCGCTGCATCTGCTGAAACGGCTTCGGCGCGGGTACAACCAGGCCGACTACATTGCCCGCGGCATCGGGGCCGGGCTTGGCGTGCCGGTGGATGGACACGCGGTCGGCCGCCGGCGGTATAACGCCAGTCAAACCCGCAAGTCGCATCGCGAGCGGTGGGATAATGTGCGCGACATCTTTGAAGTGCGCCATCCGGAACGGTTGCGCGGCAAACATGTGCTGCTGGTGGATGATGTTTTTACTACCGGAGCAACTATTCTTTCCTGTGCGGAGACCATTTTGCGGGCGGTTCCGGATGTGCGGATCAGCATCGCCGTGCTGGCCGTGTCGCCCCGTCATATCGAATTGGCCTGATATTCGACGGGAGGCGGGACGGTTCGGTGCGTATACCTTATGTTATATAAGAGGGTAGAAGAACGGTGGCTGTTTGCCGGTGTCCGGCAGCCGCATTTGACGCATGTTTGCAACATGCAGACCGGCAGTCTGTTGTGAATTTCGGAGAAAAAAACTTGAAAAAAAAGTGTCGAAAAGTTTGCAGGCAATGAAAAAGTGCCTACATTTGCACCCGCAAACGAGATAAGACGCCGCCCAGCGGCAGAAAATCTTAAAGTTCTTCAAATAAAATTTGGAAGTTAAGAAAAAACGTCTTACCTTTGTCTTCCGAACCGCTGAAAAAAACGGTGGTCGGCAAGGGTCTCGAAAGAGGTTTGCAACAAAGACGGTTCTTTGATTTATTGGTTTGATTGAGAGAAAAGAATGCAGATAAGCAAAGTTCAATTCCTTTAAAGGATTCAGTAGTCAGGACTCTAAATGATTCATTATACATTACAATGGAGAGTTTGATCCTGGCTCAGGA
>DXCC01000014.1 GCA_019116245.1 Candidatus Tidjanibacter faecipullorum | reverse complement strand
GCCGGTCGTGACGCCGGCGGATGGCGGAGGCGATGCCGTTGAACAAGCCTTTTCCGAAATAGCGGACCATGCTCTGGACGGAGTCGATCAGGCTGATGCCGTAGGTCAGCACCGTGCGCAGCGAGAACATTTCGGTCGCTTCGCGGTATTGATCCGCCATGTGGCGTTCGGTGCGGCGCAACCGGCGGGTGATCTGCCGTTTGGTCGCCTGCAACTCACTCATGGAGCGGGTGGCGGCCAGTTGCTTGTTATCGAAAGTCTTCATCGTCGTCCTCCTCCAGTTGCGGTTCGTTATCAAAGAACATGCGGCTGAACATGCGTACCATGCTGTCCACAAAGAGGTGTTTGCGCAGCAGGTAGAAGATCAGTGCGGCAATCAGGTAGGCACCGCCTACGATCACGAAGGCCCACGGCAGGGAACCGATCCAGTTGGATACGGCTGCCACCAGGGCGCCGGTGAGGGTCAGCACGGCCAGCAGCAGCATCAGCAGGAAAGCTGCGATGACGATGGCCCGGCTGCAGAAAACCGACAGATTTTCCACGGCCTGGAGTTTGGCCCGTTTGAAACGCAGGTCGATGTATCGCCTGATGTCCTGAAAAAGCTCGTCCATGGCAGATTAGGCTTGTCGCGTGTTATTCTTCTTCGGTCGGAGCCCCTTTGCTGCAGTCGCACAGACCGGCCTTGATGCCGGCTACCTCATCATTGACGTAGGAGCGAACCTGGGCTGCACTTTCGCGGATCTGGTTCATGCCGCGCGTCACGGTATCCTTGACCTGCGCTTTGGTGCGTTCTACGAATTCGCCCGCTTCCTCCAACTCGTCATCGACGAAGTTGCGGATCTGTCTGCGCGTTTTGCGTCCGCTCTGGGGAGCGTAGAGCAAAGCGACGATGCTGCCTGCCATTGCACCCAGCAGGAAAGCTGCTACATGAGATGTTTTCATGGTAGTTGTGTTTAGGAGGTTGAAGTTCTTGTTGTCTGTGCGCTGGTACGGTCCGGAACCTTAGGCGAGCTTGTGGTGCAGGATCACCTCCACGTTGCCCTTGATGGCACGCGAGTAGGGGCAGAAGTCGTGGGTAGCCTTCATCAGTTCATCGGCATGCTGGTTGGAGATGCCCTTCGGGAAGAGACCCGTGATCTCGACATGCAGACGGAAACCTTCGCCACTCGGGTGACGGCACAGACTCGTGGCCACGGTGATCTCGACGCCGTCGGCATTCAGTTTCTTGCGTCGTGCGATCATCTCCAGACCCGATGCGAAGCAGGCTGCATAGCCGGCCGAGAAGAGCTGTTCGGGGTTGGTGTAACCCTCTTCGCCGCCCAGTTCCTTAGGCATTCTGAGTTCGAGATCCAAAACGTTGTCCGACGAGGAAACATGTCCGTTGCGTCCGCCCTTGGTGGTTGCAACCGCCGTATATAACTTTTCCATTGTGAATTGATAATTTAAATGGTTCTTCAATGACAAGTTGTCTTTTCCAAAAATAGCGCAAATATCTTGCCAGAGTCGTCTCTCCGGTCAAATAATCCTTGCCTCCGGGCGGATTTCCGACAAAAAGCGACCGGATGACAGGTTTTCCTGCCATCCGGTCGCTCTGTTGTCCGATCCGAGGTTGACTGCCTACGGGATGATGCGCGTGCCGCAGCCCGGTTTGCCCAGCTGGGTGGCGTCGGTGATGACGCACTCCTTGCCTCCGTTGCGTACGAAGAAGAGGGCGGCCTTCACCTTCGGCAGCATTGAGCCTTCCGAGAACTGTTTCTCGGCGATGTAGCGCTCCGCTTCGGCCACGGTGATGACGTCCAGCGCCTTTTCGTCGGGTTTGCGGAAATTGACATAGACCTTGGGCACGTCGGTGAGAATGTAGAATTCGTCCGCACCGATCGTTACGGCCGTGAGCGCCGAGGCGAGGTCCTTGTCGATGACCGCCTCCACACCCGTGAGTTTCTCGCCGTCGTGGCATACGGGGATGCCGCCGCCTCCGGCCGTGATGACGATGTGGCCTTCGGCAGCCAGTTGCTTGACAATATCGACGTTGATGATCTCCAGCGGTACGGGCGAAGCGACCACCTTGCGCCAGCCGTTACCCTTCGGGTCTTCGCGGAAGATGGAGCCGTCGGCTGCCGCGAAGGCGTCGGCCTGCTCCTTGGTGTAGTAGGGACCGATCGGTTTGGTCGGGTTGCTGAAGCGCTCGTCGTTGCGGTCCACCACCACTTCCGTTACCATGGTGATGACGTGGCGATGGCTGTGCTCGGCTGCCAGGCAGTTGCGGAGCGTCTGCTCGATCATGTAGCCGATCGAGCCCTGCGTTTCGGCCACGCAGAAGTCCATCGGCATGACTTCCAGTCCGTATGTTTTGTGACCTGCGTCGTGCTGCAGGAGAACGTTGCCCACCTGCGGGCCGTTTCCGTGGCCGATCACGAGGTTATAGTTCTGCGAAATAAGCTGCATCAACGCATTGCAGGTATCCTGCACGTTGTGCAACTGTTCGGCATAGGTGCCTTTCTGGCCGCTGCGTAACAAGGCATTGCCGCCCAATGCGACTACTGCTAGTTTCGTCATGGATTATTAAGGTGTTATCAAAAAAGTTCGTACCGGAGTCCCATCGGGGGCCCCGGCGTCCGCAAAAGTAACTAAAACACCGCAAAAAACAAATGTTTGCTTACAAACTCGTCGTGTTTCGGCGCCGAAGACGACGGATTGTCGGGCGGAGGGTCATGAAAAGTGCCTTGTCAGGCCAGTTTTTTCAGCTCCTCGGCCAGCAGGGGCAGCCCTTCGGCGCCGTGCATGCGGATGTGCTGGCGCAGGTTGCGGATGCCCTGCGTGTCGGGCGTGCCCGGATCGACGAGGTAGATCGACGTCTGGGGCGACACGTAGCGCACCAGCGAGGCGGCCGGATAGACGGCCAGCGAGGTGCCGGCCACGATCATCAGGTCGGCGCGCGAAGCGATGCGGGCTGCCTGCTCGAACATCGGTACCGCTTCGCCGAAGAAGACCACGAAGGGGCGGGCCAGCGAGCCGTCGGGCGCCCGGTCGTCGAGTTTCTGTTCCCACCCCTCGATGGGGAAGGAGAGTGTCTCGTCGATCGAGCTGCGCAGCTTGCGCAGTTCGCCGTGCAGGTGGGTGACATGGCTGCTGCCGGCGCGTTCGTGCAGGTCGTCGATGTTTTGGGTGATGACCTCCACGTCGAAATACTCCTCGAGGGAGGCTATGGCGTAGTGGCCGGCGTTGGGGCTGGTTTCGAGCAGCTCCTTGCGGCGCTTGTTGTAGAATTCGATCACCAGGGGACGGTTGCGTTCCAGAGCTTCCGGTGTGCAGACGTCCTCGATGCGGTACCGGGCCCAGAGGCCGTCCGCGTCGCGGAAGGTGGCGATGCCGCTGTCGGCGCTGACGCCGGCTCCGGTGAAGACGACCAGTTTTTTTCTGTTCATGACGTTCCGGGATAAAAATAAGGTTGCGATACAGTCTGTGGACTGCATCGCAAAGGTAGGAAAAATCCCGTTCGGTTGCCGTCCGTCGCATGGTTCACGCCCGGCCTGTCCTGCGGAGGGAAGCGGGTTTCCGGTGTGGCCGGCGGTGCTTCGGCGGGGCGCGTAAAACAGAACAGGACACGACGCCTGCGGGTCATGTCCTGTTCGGAAAAGTCGTTTCGGGGCGGAGCCTATTTCTGCGGCTGCTGGAGTTCGCCCGGATCTTTCATAATCATGCTCTTGTCCACACGGATGTGTACGTTGTTGTCGATCTCGAGCAGGACGTAGGTCTCCTTGACCTCCTTGATCTTACCGTAGATGCCGCCGGCGGTGATCACCTTCTGACCGGCCTCCAGCGAGTTGCGGAAGTTGTTCAGCTCTTTCTGACGTTTCTGCTGCGGACGGATCATGAAGAAGTACATTACTACGAAGATCAGTACCATCATGATGATGAAACTGAGGCCGCCGCCTTGAGCCTGCTGCGGAGCAGCTGCCAGATAGATCATGGTTGCAAAATTCATCGTTGTTGTCGAAAATTTGGTAATTTGATATGCAAATGTACTCTTTTTGCGGCGATTTGCAAATGGATGCTTCGATTTTTACGGTCTGACTTCGGCTTCCAGGCAGATCACCAGCGGCCGGGCGGAGAGCGAGGTGAGGATGCGCACCTCTTTCAGAATGTAGCCGTAGTAGCCGCGCGAGTCGAACGAGACGCTCAGCGCGGTTGAGTCGCCCGCCGGCAGGGGTGTGCCGTCGCAGCGGGTGGCGATGCAGCCGCAGTCGGAATCGACGTCGGCGATCACCATGGGGCGGCTGCCCGTATTCTTGATGATGAAGTCGCGCACGGCCACTTCGCCGGGGCGGAGCGTGCCGAAGCGGAACGTATCGACCCGGCCTTCGGCGAGCCGTTCCTCGGAGAGGGGGATCACCTCTCCCCGCAGCCGTACAGGGGGCGTTTTCGGGCGGCAGGCGACGCCGAGCCCGGCCAGGGTGCCGAGTGTAAGCAGGACGAACAGTGTACGGCGGAGAGCGGAACGCATGGGGTGGGGCGGTTATTCGAGCAGACCTCGGCCGCTCTTGTGGATGCGTCCTTCGGCCCGCAGCGCCTCCACGATCTTGTCCAGCACGCCGTTGATGAAGAGGCTGCTGCCGGGGGTGCTGTAGTATTTGGCCAGTTCGATGTATTCGTCCATGGTGACCTTCACCGGAATCGACTCGAAGCCGGTCAGTTCGGCGATGGCGCAGGCCAGAATTACGTTGTCCAGAAAGGCGATGCGCTCCACGTCCCAGTTGGTGATGAACTTCTCGATGTACTCCTGGTATTCGGAGAAGTGGACGACCGTCTTGCGGAAGAGTTCCTTGGTGAAGTTGAGGTCGTCCTCGCTCTTGTACTCGCGGCGCAGGGGCAACTCCTCTTCTTCGGGACGGCATCCTTCGAGGGTCCGGACTACCATGATGAGGGCGAAGTTGATGTCGTCACACCACTGGATCGACTGCTCCTCGACGACCGTCTCGAGCATGTCGTTGTTCTGGGCCGTCTCGATGTAGAAATCCTCGACCAGCGTGCGGTCCGCATTGTAGGAGTTGGCGGGCGCGGTCATGTAGCGCTTGTAGTATTCGCTCTCGATCATCAGCCCGTAGAGGTGTTTGATGAGTTCCGGATACTGCGACCAGCCGAGGCCCTGTTTGCCGAGTTTGGCGTTCAGCCCCTCGCTCGTCTCGATCTGGGCGATCACGGCGTTCTCCACGAACCGCATGTTGGGGTGGAGGTCGGCGTAGGTGGGCAGTTTCTTGTTGCGGGCCAGTTCGATGCGCTCGGCCGCGTAGTTCCGCACGTCCACGATCAGGCGGAGCATCTGGAAGTAGAGGTCATAGGCCTTGTCGATGCTGCTGATCAGGTTTTTCTCGGAAGCGACCAGCGAATCGCTTTCGGATTTGAAGTGGGCGTAGAGCGCCTTGATGACTTTGATGCGTAAGAACCTGCGGCTGAACATAGCGGTTTGGAAATTTTTATTCGGCTTGCAAAGATAGCGATAAAAACCTTGTCTTGGCGCATTTCGGCCGTCTCGTCGCATATTCTTTCCTCCGACGGCATCCCGATACTCCGTGTGGGTACATCGGTTCGGGGTGCGATGTATGTATTTTGTTGATAATATTATTGTGTATTATGTGAAATATATGTATATTGCAATAGGAAGTATTTTATCCATTGAGCATTTATTTTAACTTAAAAAGAGAAGACAATGAGAAAAATTTACATTTCATTTTGGTTACGTGCGGCTGTGGCCGTAGCCGGAGCGGTGGTGGCCGCAGCGTGTCAGCGGCCTGAACCCTCCCCGGCGCCGTCGCGCGAGAAAGTGACCCTGACGGCCGTTGCGGAGCAGACCCGCACCTCGTTGGGGAGTGACCTGTCCGTACGGTGGAGTGCGGACGATCAGTTTCTGTTGTTCGGCGACCAGGCTGCCGGTACGATGGAGCGTTTCGTACTGACGGACGGTACCGCCAGCGCCTCGTTCGAGGGGTACATGCCGGCGGGAGAAAACTTCTTTGCCGCCTATCCCGAGGCGTACTGCGTGAGTGCCGAATCGGGCCGCCTGGAGATGTGGCTGCCGCAAACGCAGGCGTATGTGCCCGGCACGTTTGCCGAGGAGGCCAATCCGATGGTCGCCTGGGCTACCGGCGAGTTCTCGCAACTCAATTTCCGCAACGTGTGCGGCATCATGGAGTTGCGCATCACCGGCGAGGGAACGCTGGCATCCGTAGCCATGTCGTCCAATCAGGCGATGTCCGGCCAGATCTTCGTGCCGATGTGGACGGAAGGGGCGACGGAGGTGGCTGCCTCGGAGCTGGGCGTGCAGATGACCGGTATCAATGAACCGTTGTCTGCTACCGAACCGTTGTCGCTCTACTTTGTAGTGCCGGCCGGAGCCTATGGGGAACTCTCCGTGGTGATGACCGATGCGTCGGGAGCGGTAGTCGTGAAGACGGCAACCGATATCGTGATGATCGAACGGGGGGCCATCACGCCGGTCGAGGGACTCGTTTTCGAGGAGACCGAGGCCGAGACGGTGTCGATGGCCATGACGGTCGATGCTGCGAAAAGCAACTGGAAGGCCACCTATGTCAATTACCAGCTGGAGGGTACCATGGAAGTGGCCGGGTTCAAGGCCTGCTCCATGTTGACGGAACAGCTGGAGGAGTATCTGGCGTCGGGTTATGATCTGAAGACGATCCTGCTCTCCTTCGCCCAGGATGTGGATCCGTTCGAGGCGGACGGCAGCGCCCAAATCGGGTGGCTGACTGGGGCCGAAACCAGTCAGAGTTTTCTGGCCGGTGCGGTCGTAGGCGAGGAACTGGTTGGCGAAGTGGCCCGTTTGGACTACACGACGCCGGCCATGCCGGTGGATCCTGCGCTCGGACTGGATGTTCAGTGGCAGGTGGGCGACACCTATGCGAGCTATGCGGCCACGGTGACCGGCGGTGCGACGCGCTACTACTCGCTGCTCGGCATGGGGCCGATCTGGAAAGACCTCTCCGACAGCGATGCGCTGAAGCAGGTGATGAGCATCGATCCGTATGGCAAGGAGCTGACCGGCACCACTCTGGAGGAGCAGTTTGACGACCTCGTTCCGGAGACCGACTATGTGTTCTTCCTGTTGCTGGAGGGGCCCAACGGCGTCAGCCAGCTCTACCGCTATGCGTTCACGACCCAGACGCTCCAGCCCGGCGAGGATACGGCCGCATACCGGCAGTTCCTTGGCACCTGGACGCTTTCCTACACCGATCTGCTCGGCGTGGGCATGGAGACCATCACCGCAACGGTGGAGGAGGATGTGGTGGGCCGCACCTATCGGGTATCCGGTCTGATGGGGTCGTTTGCCACGTCCTACGGGGTGGACGATACGATTCAGGCCTATTTCGAGGAGGGGCAGATCGTCTTCCGGAGCGCAACCGGCACGGCAGCGCCCGGTCCTTCCTACACGTCGGTGCTGTTTTATGTGCTGGGTGAGTCGCCTCAGCAGATCAACGGCAATGCGCGGTATGTCGGTACCTGTGCCGACGATACGGTGACGTTTGCCAGCGACCAGCCCGGTCTCAACGGCTACGCGTTCATCGGTCTGATGATGAGTGACGGCACCGAAATCATGGTCCATGCCAGCGGTGCCTATGGCGACGTAACCTGGACGCGTCAGACCGCCTCGAATCCGGGCCGTAGCGCCGTGGTGGAGGAGTTCGTACGGCTTTCGCCCGTCAATCCGGTGTGGAAATAAACCGGCCGCGTTGCGGAGCGACGCAGCCATGCAGCAAAGCGGAGGGGTTTCGGCTCCTCCGCTTTTTGTTGGCGGTGCCGAACGGCTGGGGGCGGCGCCGGCTCTACCTGTCTGCCGGGAGCGGCTGAAGCAAAGGAAAAACGGTAAGCGCGGACGGAACGGGGGTAAGAACGGGGCGTCCCGTTGCGGTTTGTTTGGGGTGATCCGGGGCGGTCAGACCGCTGGCGCAACGTATTGCCGGGTGGTGCGGAGCGGAAGAGGGGCGCGGCGAATGTGCGGAGTGTCCGGTGACGTGTGGTGGTGTCCGGCGTTCGGCAACGGCAGCGATGATGGCCCGCGTCCGTAAAAAAAGTTCCGCAGGTCGCTGCGGGGCGAATCCTGCGGAACGTGAGACATCAATGCGTGTGTGCCGGCGGGATCAGGCCTTGCCTGCGCTGCCCAGGACGCATTCGCATTTGTGTTTGTAGAGCTCCTTCAGCCAGTCGCGGGCCGGGCCGAGGTACTTGCGCGGGTCGAATTCGGCCGGTTTGGTAGCCAGCACTTCGCGCACGGCTGCGGTCATGGCCAGACGGCCGTCGCTGTCGATGTTGATCTTGCAGACCGCACTCTTGGCTGCCCGGCGCAGCTGGTCTTCCGGAATGCCGATGGCATCCTTCACGGCGCCGCCGTACTTGTTGATGATCTCGACATACTTCTGCGGAACCGACGAGGAACCGTGCAGTACGATCGGGAAGCCGGGCAGGCGTTTCTCGACCTCCTCGAGAATGTCGAACCGTAAGGGCGGGGGAACCAGCACGCCTTCGGCGTTGCGGGTGCACTGCTCGGGACGGAACTTGTTGGCACCGTGCGAGGTGCCGATCGAAATGGCCAGCGAATCGACGCCGGTCTTGGTGACGAAGTCGATCACCTGGTCGGGTTCGGTGTAGGTGTGGTGCTCGGCGGAGACTTCATCCTCGATGCCGGCCAGCACGCCCAGCTCGCCCTCGACCGTCACGTCGAACTGGTGGGCATATTCGACCACCTTGCGCGTGAGAGCCACGTTCTCGTCGTAGGGCAGGTGGCTGCCGTCGATCATGACGGACGAGAAGCCCATGTCGATGCACGACTTGCACAGCTCGAAGGTGTCACCGTGGTCGAGGTGCAGGCAGATCGGAATGTTGCGGCCCAGTTCCTTGGCATAGGCCACGGCTCCCTCGGCCATATAGCGCAGCAGGGTCTGGTTGGCGTACTTGCGGGCGCCGCTCGAAACCTGCAGGATCACGGGAGAGGCGCTCTCGACGCAGGCCTGGATGATGGCCTGGAGCTGCTCCATGTTGTTGAAGTTGAAAGCCGGGATGGCGTAGTGGCCGGCCATGGCTTTCTCAAACATCTCCCGGGTGTTGACGAGTCCGAGGTCTTTGTAAGATACCATAATCAAATCGGTTTTAAGGTAGTATTGAAGATCTGTTCGTTTCGTGGTTCGTGTCCGGCGGCAGGCTGTGCGGAAAGGGGACGGCGGCGCCCCGGCGGGCGGCAGGCGACTTTTCCGGCTCTTTTTGCTGTTATTCGGATAACAAGATCTGAAATAATTGCTATTTTTGCCGTTCGGTACCTCAAAGGTAAACAAAACATCGAAGCCGGGCAAGGTTTGCGTGGGATTTTTTGCCGCGCGGCCAGGGGCCCTGCTCGTCAAACCATAAAAACACAAAGCGATGTCGGAATTCAAGTATCAGGAACCGTTCCCGCTGGGAAAAGATGAAACGAAGTACAGACTGCTCACCAAGGAGTACGTGAGTGTCGAGGAGTGTTGCGGCCGCCGCATCCTGCGCGTTGATCCGCGGGGTCTGGAGCTGCTCGCACGCGAGGCGTTTGCCGATGTCTCCTTCTTTCTGCGGCCGGCTCACCTGCAGAAACTGGCCAACATCCTGCAGGACAGCGAAGCGACCGACAACGACAAGTTCGTGGCCTACACGATGCTGATGAACCAGGTCGTAGCCGCCCAGGGCGAGCTGCCCACCTGTCAGGACACCGGTACGGCCATCGCCATCTGCAAGAAGGGCGAGGATGTCTATACCGGAGCCAACGACGCCGAGGCCATCACGAAGGGCGTCTGGGAGACCTACCGCGACCGCAACCTGCGCTATTCGATGGTGGTCCCCTTCACCATGACCGACGAGAAGAACAGCGGTAACAACCTGCCCGCCCAGATCGACATCTATGCCGAGCCGGGCAACGAATACAAGTTCCTCTTCATCACCAAGGGCGGCGGTTCGGCCAACAAGACCTTCCTTTACCAGCAGACCAAGGCCCTGCTGAACGAAGCCTCGCTGACCAAGTTCATCAAGGAGAAGATCAAGGATCTGGGTACGTCGGCCTGTCCGCCGTACCACCTGGTCGTCGTGATCGGTGGCACCTCCGCCGAGGCCAACCTCGCGGCCGTGAAGAAGGCTTCGGCCGGTTACTATGACGCGCTGCCCACCAGCGGCAACGAGGGCGGACGTGCCTTCCGCGATCTGGAGTGGGAGGAGAAGGTGCTGAAGATTTGCCGCGAGAGCGGTGTCGGCGCCCAGTTCGGCGGCAAGTACCTCGTGCATGACGTGCGCGTGATCCGCATGCCGCGTCACGCCGCATCCTGCCCGGTGGGCATCGGCGTGAGCTGCTCGGCCGACCGCAACATCAAGGCCAAGATCACCGAGGAGGGCATCTTCCTCGAGGAGCTGGAGCGTCACCCCGAACGTTTCCTGCCGGCCGAGGCGCCGATCATGAAACCCGCCGTGGAGATCGACCTCGACGAGGGCATGGACAAGGTGCGCGAAACGCTGTCGAAATACCCGATCAAGACCCGTCTGAACCTGAAGGGTACGCTGATCGTGGCCCGCGACATCGCTCACGCCCGCATCAAACAGATGATTGACGAAGGCAAGCCGATGCCGGAGTACATGAAGAAACACCCCGTCTATTACGCCGGTCCGGCCAAGACCCCCAAGGGAATGGCTTCGGGTAGCTTCGGTCCGACGACCGCCGGCCGCATGGACCCCTACGTGGACCTGTTCCAGAGCCTGGGCGGTTCGATGGTGATGGTGGCCAAGGGCAACCGTTCGCAGGAGGTGACCGATGCCTGCCGCAAGCACGGCGGTTTCTACCTCGGTTCGATCGGCGGTCCGGCAGCCATTCTGGCCAAGGAGAGCATCAAGAGCGTTGAGGTGGTCGACTTCCCCGAACTGGGCATGGAGGCCGTCCGCAAGATCTATGTGGAGAACTTCCCCGCCTTCATCATCGTGGACGACAAGGGCAACGACTTCTTCGCCGACTTCAAGCATTGATGCTGCGGCAAGGACAACGCAAGGGCAGGGCCTCGGGGCTGCTGCCCTTGTGCGTTTGTAGGGACGGTCGTGTTTTGTGGCGGCCGATGCGGCGGAAAATGGACGAAATGGCTATTTTTGTGGACGAAAAGCACTAAACGCGCGCTCCGGGACGTTACAATCAACAGCCGCCGCGGAAGCGGTGCCGGGCGGTTCGTCCCCCCGATTGCGGGAGCGAAGCGGTCGGAGGAACGGTGCGCGGTGATCGGATATCAGCAAATTCGCAGCAAGATACAGGAAAGATATATGAAGGGATTTCTCAGAAGGTTGGCCGCTGTGGCGGCGGTGCTGCTGCTTCTGCCGGCGGCGGCCGAGGCCCAGCCGGTCACGTTTGACGTGAACGCACCGCGCGTGGTGGCGGTGGGTGAGATTTTCCGGGTCGAGTATGTGGCCGACGCCGAGCCGGAGGGCTTCGATGCCCCCGCGTTCGAAGGGGTCGACGTGCTGGCCGGACCGACCCTCTCCACCAGCAAGTCGATCTCGATCGTCAACGGCAACATGACCAAGGAGACGCGTTATACCTATACCTACGTCCTGCAGGGCAATGCCGAGGGGGAGATCGAACTGCCCGCGGCCCGGATCACCGTGAAGGGCAAGAGCTATTCGGCCGGTCCCGTGCGGATTCAGGTGCTCAACGAGACGGGGAGTGCCGGCGCGGGAGGCGCTTCGGTGCCTGCGGCGGGCAGTCAGTCCTCCGAGCGGGCGGTACTGGCTCCCGACGACATTGTCGTGCGGGCCGAGGTGGACAAGCGGACCGTCTACAAGGGCGAACCGGTGCGGGTGACCTACAAACTCTACCGCCGCGTGCCGCTCAACCTGGAGAATGCCAAGTTTCCCTCCTACGACGGTTTCTGGGCCCAGCAACTCAACGTGGACGGCTATGCTCCCCAGCGCGAGGAGCTGAACGGCAAGATCTACGACGCCCACGTCATCCGCGAGGATCTGCTCTTCCCGCAGCAGGCGGGTACGCTGACCATCGACCCGTTGGAGTTGAGCGTCGTAGCGCAGATTGTGATGCAGTCGCGCCGCCAGTCGCTGATTGACGACTTCTTCGGTGGCCCCAATATTCAGGAGGTGCGCCGTCGGGTGGCCTCCAAGCCGGTCACCATTACGGTGCGCGACCTGCCGGCCGGTGCGCCGGCCAGCTTCTCCGGCGCGGTGGGCGACTTCTCCCTCGAAGCGGTGAACCCGACCTCCCAGGTGGCGGCCAACTCGGCCTTCACGCTGACCCTGAAGCTCTCCGGAAGCGGCAACCTGCCCCAGGTGCAGGCGCCCAAGCTCGAGTTACCCGCCTCGTTTGAACAGTACAACGTCAAGACGACCGAGAGCCTGAACAATACGGCGCAGGGCATCTACGGTTACCGCCAGTTCGAATATCCCGCCATTGCCCGCGTGGCCGGCGAGTATGACCTGCCTCCGGTGGAGTTCACCTATTTCAACCCGCGGCAGCGCACCTACGAAACCCTGCGCGTGCCGGGCGGCAGGCTGACCGTGCTGCCGGATTCGACCAACGTGGCCGCCAACGGCCCCGTGTTGGGCGGCGTATCCAAGGAGGAGATCCAGATTCTTGGCCGGGACATCCGGTTCATCCACCTGGACGATCCCCATCTGCGGCGCAGCGGCCGGCTCTTCTTTGCCAGCGGCTGGTATTTTCTGGGCGTGGCACTCCTGCTGGCGGCCTTTGCCGGGGCCTACGTATGGCTGCGCAAGGTGTTGCGCGACCGCAGCAACAGCGTGCTGGTGAAAGGCAAACGGGCCAACAAGGTGGCGCTGCTGCGCTTCCGGGCGGCGGAACGGCACATGAACGACAACAATCCGCGCGGCTTCTACGAAGAGATGCTCAAGGCGCTGTGGGGCTACATGGGCGACAAGCTCAACATCCCCGCCTCGAACCTGACCAAGGAGAACGTGCGCGACGAACTGCTCAAGCGGGGCATCTCGGCGGAGACGGCCCAGCGTTACATAGCGATCATCGGTGAGTGCGAGTATGCCCAGTATGCGCCCGCGGTCACCGGACGGATGAACGAACTCTATACGGCCGGTGTGGAGATCGTATCCAAACTGGAAGGTATAATCGGCAAATGAAGGAGACCCGGACGATGAAAAGACTGATCGGTTTATTGGGCATCTGGCTGGCATGCAGTCTGGCCCTGCCCGCCGCGGCGCAGGAGGCGGCCGACGACCCCTGGCAGCAGGCCAATACCGCCTACATCAACGGCGACTACCGCGGTGCGGCGGAACTGTACGAACAGCTCGTGGCACAGGGGTATGTGAGCGACCGGCTCTTCTACAACCTGGGAAACGCCTATTTCAAGGGCGGCGAACTGGGAGAGGCCATTCTGAACTACAACAAGGCGCTGAAACTGCGTCCCTACGACCGGGACATCGCCTACAACCTGGCGGTGGCCAACAGCCGGGTCAAGGACAAGATCGACGTGGTGCCCGAATTTTTCCTGTCACGCTGGATCCAGGCCTGGCGTTCGTCGCTCGACAGCAATGCGTGGGCGGTGCTTTCGCTCGTGCTGCTGGCGCTGATGCTGGGGGGCCTCCTGCTCTTCCTGCTGGCCGACCGGACGGGATGGCGGCGGACGGGCTTCTTTGCCGGGGTCTGCTTCGGCGTGTTCTTTGCGGTGACGGTCGTATTTGCCGCCGTGGAGCGCCACGAGCAGACCGATGCCTCGGAGGCGATCGTGCTGGCCCAGGCAGCCTCGGTCAAGAGCGCGCCGGAGGCGGACGGCAGCGACATTTTCCTGATCCACGAGGGCACCAAGGTGACGATCCTCTCCGAATACGACGGCTGGACGGAGATCATGATTGCCGACGGCAACAAGGGGTGGGTGACCTCCGAAACCATTGCGACGATTGCCTATTGAGCCCCGCGCGACTGCTAAAGAAGAATAAACGATTGACCGGTTGTCATGTCGAAACTGCTGGATGATGTGGTGGGCGAACTGTCGCGTTTGCCCGGAATAGGCCGCCGGACGGCTCTGCGGCTCTCCTTGCACCTGTTGCGCATGGATGCCGAGGAGGTGGTGCGCATGGCCCAGTCCATGAGCGACTTCCGAACCCGGATCCGCTACTGCGCCCGGTGCAACAACCTCTCCGACGAGGAGCTCTGTCCGATCTGTTCCGATCCCTCGCGCGACCGCTCCGTGATCTGCGTGGTCGAACAGGTGGGGGATGTGCTCTCCATCGAGAACACGCGCCAGTACAACGGGTTGTACCATGTGCTGGGCGGTGTCATCTCGCCCATGCAGGGCATTGCCCCTTCGGATCTGAAGATCGACCTGCTGCTCGACAACATTGCCCGCGGCGGGGTGCGGGAGGTGATCCTGGCGCTCGGCACCACCGTGGAGGGCGAGACCACGCTCTTCTACCTGACCCGGCGACTGGAGCAGTTCCCCGACGTGAAGGTCTCCACCATTGCGCGCGGCATCGGATTCGGCGACGAGATCGAGTATGCCGACGAACTGACCATTGCCCATGCCCTCCACAACCGGACGCTCGTCCGGCGGGGCTGAGGCGGGCTGACGAAACACAACGCAGGGGACAATGCCGAAGCATTGTCCCCTGCGCGTGTGTTGAGGGTATCCCTATCGGCGGGCAGCCGGGGCCGGGGTTTCGACCGGCTTGTCGAGCTGCTCGAAGACGGCCATGATCTTGTTGTTCACGAAGAGATAGAGGTGGCTCTCGTCGAGCTGGTAGAGGTGGACGGCGTCGAGCATGCGGAAGAACTCCGTCTCGAAATCCATGTCGGGGCAGGCCATCATGGTGGAGGCCACGGGGCCGATCTTGATGCTGCCACCGGCATCCTTCACTTCGTAGGGGCCGAAGAAGCGGTTGCATTCGCCGACACCCGTTACGGTGCCGTCGGCGCCGAAGGTGAGTTCGTAGCGGTCGGGGCGATCCACCGCCTGGCCGTCGAACTGGGTCAGGTGCCATACGACGTTCTGGATGGGGCGCGTGGCCGCCTCGCGGCTTTTGCGGCACTTCTGGCAGCAGCCGGTCAGCAGTACGCCGGCCAGCAGCACGAGGGCCGAAAGAATGAGCGTGCGTTTCATGTCTGTGGTGTGTTTGAGGGTTTTTCGGTTTGCAGACCGCGCCGCAGCGGCGGCACGGCAGGGACAAAGATAGCGAATTTTGCGGGCCGTCGGCATGGCGATATGGCGGGGCGGCCCCAGTTGTGCGGGTTCCGGCCGGCGGAGAGGAGCCAATTCCGCGGAAAAATTGTTAAATTGGTCACGTAATAATACGGCAACACCGATCCAAACAGAGACAACCCGTTATGTTGGCATATACGTATGTGGGGCGCGGCGATTTCGAACTGCTCGAAAAACCGAAGCCCGTTCTTCAGGGGCCGCGCGACGCGCTGGTGCGCGTGACCCTCGGCAGCATCTGCACCAGCGACCTGCACATCAAACACGGCAGCGTACCCCGCGCCGTGCCCGGCATCACGGTCGGCCACGAGATGGTGGGCATCGTGGAGCAGGTGGGCGAGGCGGTTACCTCCGTCAGGGCGGGTGACCGCGTGACGGTCAATGTGGAGACCTTCTGCGGCGAGTGCTTCTTCTGTCGCCACGGCTATGTGAACAACTGCACGGACCCGCACGGCGGCTGGGCGCTGGGATGCCGCATCGACGGCGGACAGGCCGAATATGTCCGCGTGCCCTACGCCGACCAGGGATTGAACCGCATTCCCGACGGGGTGAGCGACGAGCAGGCCCTCTTCGTGGGCGACATTCTGGCCACCGGTTTCTGGGCGGCCCGTATAGCGGAGATCGGTCCGGAGGATACGGTGCTGATTATCGGCGCGGGACCGACGGGCATCTGTACGCTGCTGTGTGTGCTGCTGAAGCAGCCGCGGCGCATCATCGTGTGCGAACAGTCGCCCGAGCGGATCCGCTTTGTGCAGGAACACTATCCGCAGGTCGAGGTGGTCACGCCCGACCGCTGTCGCGAGACCGTGCTGCGGCAGAGTGCCCACGGCGGTGCCGATGCGGTCATCGAGGTGGCCGGTACGGAGGAGAGTTTCCGCATGGCGTGGGAGTGTGCCCGTCCCAATGCCGTGGTGACGGTCGTGGCGCTTTACGACCGCCCCCAGGTGCTGCCTCTGCCCGAGATGTACGGCAAGAACCTCACCTTCAAGACCGGCGGGGTGGACGGATGCGACTGTGCCGAGATCCTGCGGCTGATTGCCGGGGGGAGGATCGACACCACGCCCCTCATCACGCACCGCTTCCCGCTCGACCGGATCGAGGAGGCCTACCGTATTTTCGAGAACCGGCTGGAGGGGGTCATCAAGGTGGCCATCACCCCGCCGCAGCGACAGTAACCAATCCGAGCAAGGAGGAAATGATATGAGAAAGAATTTCGGTGCGAAGACGTGGCTCTATCCGATGCCCGTCTTCATCGTGGCGGCCTACGACGAGAACGGCCGGCCCAATGCCATGAATGCAGCCTGGGGCGGCATCCATACCGACGACATGGTCGGCATCTGCCTGTCCGAAGGACACAAGACCACACAGAATATCCTGGCCACGAAGGCCTTTACGGTCAGCATGGCGACGGAGGAGTTCCTCACCGCATGCGATTACGTGGGGCTGGTGTCGGGCAACGAGGTGCCCGACAAGGTGGCCCGGGCCGGTTTCCACACCGTGCGGTCGGCCTTCGTGAATGCGCCGCTGATCGAGGAGCTGCCCATGACGCTGGAGTGCGAGTTCGTCTCGTATGACCGGGAGAGCAACCACCTGGTGGGACGCATCGTGAACGTGTCGGCCGACGAGTCGGTGCTGGACGGCGAGGGATGGATCGATCCGTCCCGGCTGAAGCCGGTCACCTACGATCCGATCCATCTGCGCTACCTGCCGCTGGGCGAAGCGGTGGGCAAGGCCTTCGCCGAGGGCAAGAAGCTGCGCTGACGGCCACGCGGTCGCAACATGCCGGCGGAGCAACCCGTACAGGGTCGCTCCGCTTTTCGTATGGATGCGGATGGAAGTTATTCGGGCAGGTAGGAGGAGCGGCGGTCGAACAGCCAAGCATAGGAATAGTCGGCTCCTTCGATCCGGAGCGTCACGTCAAGGTGGTTGCCGCGCTGCCATTTGATGAGTACAAAGCCGGAGATCGCCTCGCCCGGATAGATTGTATTCTTCTTCAGGTATCCCATACGGACAACCTGCTGTTCGTCCTGCATGAGCTGGCCGAAGGCGGCGATGCGGTACAGCGAGGAAGGGTCGAAGTCGTAGTAGACTGTCGAACCGCAGGAGGTGGTTGTGTGGGTGGTCTGATGGCCGAAGATATCGGTATGGGTTGTCGAGGAGACCGTATAGTCGGCACCTATGGAGGGAAGTGCTTCGCCGATTCCGATGGCAACAGCCGCCCAGATCTGGGCCCGGTTGATCTTGCGCAGATAAGCTTCGGCCGGCCATACGGTCAGTATGTCGATCTGGCCGTCCGGGGCAGTCGAGCGGACAGTGAGGTCAGTTTCGGGAGTACAGGTGATGGGAACGGTTGATTCATTGGCGATCAGCAGATCGATGCGGTGCCATTTGCCGTAAGCGCGTACGACGGAGTGGCTTGCGGCCACGGTCAGGCCGTTGGCATAGTAGACTTCCCATGGGACGCCGTCACGGTAATCGACCAGACGGGCGGCCGGAGTCGGAGAGTCCCAGACGGGCGAATTGTCGGTAAGGTGTAACTTGAGCGTGCGTCCCGTAGAGTCCGAGAGCAGGTAATAGTCGTGGACCGGACGTCCGGCATCATACTCGACGGTGCGGCAGTTGCCCTGTCCGTCGTAGGTGTGTTGCAGACCGGTTAACCGTCCGCCGAGGTAGAAGGATTCGATCCGCAGATGTCCCTCGTCATCGTATTGCCGGCAGGCGCCTTCGCGGCGTCCTTCCGTGTAGCAGGTCTGTTCGGCAACCCGGCCGTTGCGGAAGAAGGAGACTACCTCGCGGTCGAAGCGGCTGTTGCTGTCGTCCAGACTGTCGATGGAAAGAAATTGTCCGGAACGACGCAGTTCGCCGGTAGGATAGAAATCCTTGAAGGTGCCGGAGTGGAGCGAGTCGGCCGGAAAGAGGGCCACGCGGTAATAGTCGGCCAGTTGCGGAGAGGCGGCCATGCGGCCCGACCGATCGTAGTAGAGGGTGTCGATACGTTCTTGGGCCGACAGGGAAATGCTCAGACCGAGCAGCAGGTAAGTAAGGAAGTATCTCATGGTTGTTGGCGGTTGAGGATTGCCGTAAAGATACGATTGTTTTGCGGATGCGATCCGTCCGGATGGATGAAACGGTCATTCTGAAGGGCGAAATTGTCCGATAACGGAGTGGGCAATCCGCCCGATTCAACAAAAATCGCTGTTTTTGATCAGATGGAATTGCATGGATACGGGAAAAATGTATTTTTACGGTGTCAATTACTGCCTTTATGGGAAAGAGGCTGGCTTATATTTTCATTCCGGTGCTGCTGGCGGCAGCGCTCCTGCAGATCGTCTTCGGCAATCCGGATCTCCGTGCGTTCGCTTTTCCCGTGAACGTCGCCATTCTGCTGGCGCTGGCGGGCGGCCTCTACGTGCTGAACCGCGAGCGGGGCGACAGCCGGACGGTGGCTGCCCTGGCGTCGGGCACGGCCGGCGTGACGTTGATGGCGCTGACTGCGGTGGGCAGTCTGCCGATCGCTTTCTGTCCCGAAGCAGCGTGGCAGCAGTCGTGGGTCTTCGGGGCCGTGCTGCTTCTGTTGATGACCAATCTGCTGCTGGCCGTATTCCGTTACCGGGGGCGGTTCCGCTGGCGTTTCCATCTGAATCATATCGGTCTGCTGGTGCTGACCGCCGCCCTGGCCTTCGGTGCGGCGGACATGGAGCGGCTGCGGGCGGCCGTCAATATCGGCGAACGGATCGACTGCGCCTACGACGAGGCGGGAATGCCCCGCGCGCTGGGCTATACCCTCCGGGTGGAGAAGTTCGAGGCTTCCTTCTATGCCAACAATGCACCGGCCGATTTCCGGGCCGTGGTCTCCGCCGACGGTCGGAGCCGGACCCTCCGCGTGAACCACCCCTGGCACAAATCCTGGAAGGAGGACATCTATCTGACCGGCTATGACGCGACGGCGGGGAGCGCTTCGGAATACTGCATCCTCGAATTTGTCGTGCAGCCGTGGAAATATGTGGCGCTGGGCGGCCTGCTGGCCTTCCTGGCGGGGGCCCTGCTGATGATCTGGGGCGGAAAAAAGAACGGAAAACATGAGCTGGGATAGTTTCGGATATTTCGCCGTCGTGTCGATGGTGCTTGCGCTGGCCGGGGCGCTGGTGGCCCTCTGCCGCCCGAACCGTACCCGGACGGCCTGCTGGCTGACGTTGGGCGGCATCGCGGCCCTGGCCTGCTTCGTGGTCGGATTCTGGGTGACGCTCGGTCGGCCCCCGATGCGCACGATGGGAGAGACCCGCCTGTGGTACTCCCTCTGCGTGCTGATTGCCGGTCTGCTCGTCTACCGGCGCTGGCGGTTCCGCTGGGTGCTGCTCTTCACGACCGTGATGGCCTCCGTCTTCTGCCTGGTCAACCTGCTGAAGCCGGAGATTCACGACGCAACGCTCGTGCCGGCTCTGCAGAGCGTCTTCTTCGTTCCTCACGTGGTGGCCTACATGTTCGCCTACGGCATACTGGCCTGCGCATTCCTGCTGGCCGTGGCCGGAGTGGCCGATCGCCGGCACAGCTACCTGGAGTCGATCGACAACCTGGTCTATATCGGTACCGGCCTCCTCTTCGTGGGGCTGCTGACCGGCTCAGTGTGGGCCAAGCAGGCCTGGGGCGACTTCTGGAGCTGGGATCCCAAGGAGACCTGGGCGGCCATCACCGCGGCCGGCTATCTGGCCTATATCCACCTGCGGCTGACCGGTGCCGCGCGGAGCCGGTGGCTCTATGCGGTGGTGATTGTGAGTTTCCTGTTGCTGCAGATGTGCTGGTACGGCTACAAGTACCTGCCCGCCGCGGAGACGAGTCTCCACCTGTACAACATGACCAATTGAAAAAATACCTTATACTTTTTCATTAACTTCAAAATCCAAACAACATGAAGACGGGTTCAAAAGTCATTCTCGTAGTGATTGGCATCATCGTTGCGGGAGCGATTGTCTACCGGGCCGTCAATACGGCTCCGCCCGAATCGATGCCGGCGGATGAACGGGTAGTGAAGATTCTGGACAAGGGCGGGTGCGCCGAGTGCCACACCGCCGATCCGAAACTGCCGTTCTATGCCAATTGGCCCATCGCCAAGAAGGTTATTACGGAGGATATCGTCGAGGGTTACAAGGCTTTCGACATCCAGCCGATGCTGGACGCCATCGCCCGGGGCGAGGCCGTCAACGAGGTCGATCTGGCCAAGGTCGAGAAAACCGTCCTGGACGGTACGATGCCGCTGGCCAAGTATTATCTGATCCACTGGGGTTCGTCGCTGACGAAGAAGAAAGCCGACATCCTGCTGGAGTGGATCCGTGCCGAGCGTGCGCAGTTCTATCCCAACACGCTGGCAGCCCCGGAGTTCGCCAACGAGAGCGTGCGTCCGATTCCCGACGCGGTCGAGTATGATCCGGCCAAGGCCGAGCTCGGCAAACTGCTCTACCATGACACCCGCCTCTCGGCCGATGGCACCGTGTCGTGTGCCACCTGCCACGGCATCAATACGGGCGGCGTGGACAACCTGAAGTATTCGGAGGGCATCAACGGCCAGCTCGGCGGTGTGAATGCGCCGACGGTCTTCAATGCCGTCTTCAACTTCGTTCAGTTCTGGGATGGCCGTGCGGCTACGCTGGCTGACCAGGCAGCCGGTCCGCCCCTCAACCCCGTCGAGATGGGTTGCTCGTCGTTCGACGAGATCGTGGCCCGTCTGGACAAGGACAAGGCCTTCGTGAAATCCTTCACGGCCGTCTATCCCGAGGGACTGAGCCAGGCAACCATTACGGATGCCATCGCCCAGTACGAGCGCACGCTGATTACGCCCAACTCGCCCTTCGACCGTTACCTCAAGGGAGACAAGGAGGCGCTGACCGCCGAGGAGATCCGCGGTTACGAACTCTTCAAGCAGAACAGCTGCGCCACCTGCCATGCCGGTGTCAACATGGGCGGACAGAGCTACGAGCTGATGGGACAGCGCGCCGACTACTTCAAGGATCGTGAGCTGCAGGAGCGTTCGGGCCTGACTGACGGCGACAACGGTCGCTGGGCTCAGACCGGCATCGAGCGGGATCGCTTCCGCTTCCGTACGCCCGGCCTGCGCAACGTGGCGCTGACCTATCCCTACTACCATGACGGCAGCGTGAAGACGCTGGAGGAGGCCGTTCGCATGATGGCCAAATACCAGGTCGGCACCGAGCTGTCGGACGAGGAGGTGGCCACCATCACGGCCTACCTGAAGACCCTGACCGGCGAGTACGAAGGCAAGCCGCTGGTCAATGACAACATGACGGAATAAGCGCGCCGCGCATCCGGATCATTACGGGTTGCGGCCTTTCGATCGGGTAATGCCGATGCGAAGGGCCGCAGCCTTTTTTTGTGCCTCCCGAAACAGCGGGGGCGGATAGCAGAACGGCTCCCCGGGAAGGGGAGCCGTTGAAAGACGGGACGGGCCCTGCGGACGGCATGCGTCAGCGCAGCGTGTAGCACCCCAGCAACTGTTCGAGCAGCGGGGCGTAGTATTCGGTGACCTCTTCGGCCGTGGGGGTATGGGCGCCGGGAAAATGGAAAATGTGCGAGTAGTGTTCCCGGAAGAGCGGCTCGTAGTGGGCTACCGTGTCCTTCTCGCCGAACAGCCCCCACACCTTGTCGCGGTTTTCGGGACGGCAGTGGTCCCACTGGTGCTGCTGGAGGTCGGCAAATTCGTCGATCAGCGCCTGGTCGATGGTGAGCTGCTGGTTGCCGTCCGCGCGGGGCGACTTGTAGGTGTGTGTGCCGATGCGCTCGGCCAGAAAGGAGGCCATGTCCAGATGCGGGTTGCCCAGCAGGGCGGGCAGGCCCGTCTCCGAAGCGACGATCTGGGCCAGGAACGATCCGTTGCTGTTACCGGCCAGCACGTCGGGCTGTTCCCGGGTGCAAAGCTGTCGGATGAAGGCTACGGCCTCGCGCGGATGGACGGGCAGGTCGGGGGCCACTACCGACGCTTTTCCCGCAAAGTAGTGGGTCAGCGTCTGGGCGGGCATGCAGGCTCCCGAAGCGAAGAAGCCGTGCAGAAAGAGAATCTTGGGTGTCATGACGATGGTTGGTTTCGATCGATCAGCATCCGCTGCCATCCAGGCTGCAGGCGGCTCCTGTGGCGACGGGACGCGCGTGCAGTCCCGCCTCTTCGGGAGAGAGTGTTACCGTGCCGTCCTCGAGAACGAAGCAGGGAATACCCACCGAGCCGTGGCGTTTGGCCGCCTCGAAGGCGGGATGCGTGTCGCGGAGTTTCAGAAAAGCCTTGAGGTTCCGCACGTGGCGGCCGATGTCGATGATTTCGTAGCGGTTGTCTCCTTTGACCTGTTCCTCTACATAGGTGCAGTCGGGGCAGGTCTCCATGCCGTAGATTGTGATCATAGGTAATGATGTTTTTTAGCCTCTAAAATTAGTGAAAATCGGCCGATGTTGTCAGCCGGCCGTCGCAATTCGTGGGGCGACGGGGCGGGGAGACGCCTGGACGGTCACCGAATGGCCGGAAACGGCATGTGTCGTGGCAATGGTTGGATTTATTTGATGAAAAGCGGGGGAAGAGGCGGATGAACGGCATGAACAATGGCGAGAATGGTTAACTTTGCAAGGAACTATTGATCGGCACCGGGTACCTGCCGGGGAGGCATCGGGCAACGGCCGGGCCCCGCGTCGGCACAAGGGGCGGGGTGGTCGATAGGGACAGGAGATGTTTTTTTGTAACCAGCAAATTTAAAGATACGATGAACGCTATCACTCGAACCGATTTCGCTTTCGATGGTCAGATCAGCAAGTATACGGGCAAGGTACGTGACGTGTACAACATCAAGGACGAATACCTCGTCATGGTGGTTTCTGACCGGATTTCCGCCTTCGACGTCGTGCTGCCGGAGGGTATTCCCTACAAGGGACAGGTGTTGAACCAGATTGCCGCCAAGTTCCTGGACGCAACCACCGACATCCTGCCGAACTGGAAACTCGCCGTGCCGGATCCGATGGTGACGGTGGGACGGAAGTGCGAACCGTTCAAGGTGGAGATGGTGATCCGCGGTTATCTCTCGGGCCACGCCTGGCGGGAGTACAAGGCCGGCAAACGGACCATCTGCGGCGTGGAGATGCCGGAGGGCATGGTCGAGAATCAGCAGTTCCCGGAGCCGATCATTACGCCGACCACCAAGGCGGCAGCAGGTCACGACGAGGATATCTCGAAAGAGGAGATCATCGCATCGGGACTGGTCAGCCGCGAGGATTACGAGCAGCTGGAGCGTTACACGCGTGCCATTTTCCAGCGGGGCAGCGAGATTGCGGCCCGCATGGGACTGATTCTGGTGGATACCAAATACGAGTTCGGCAAGAAGGATGGCGTGATCTATCTCATGGACGAGATCCATACGCCGGATTCGTCCCGCTATTTCTATGCCGACGGTTATGCGGAGCGGCTGGCCCGGGGCGAGCATCAGAAACAGCTCTCGAAGGAATTCGTGCGGGAGTGGCTCATGGCCAACGGCTTCCAGGGCCTGCCGGGTCAGCAGATTCCCGACATGACGCCGGAGATCGTGGCCGGCATTACCGACCGGTATATCGAGCTGTACGAGCAGATTACGGGCGAGAAATTCGTCGAGGGAGGGGAATCTTCCACGTCGGAGGAGATCTTGCACCGTATCGAAAAGAATGTGTCCGAGTGCCTGAAACAGCTCAAGTAGGAGCACAGACACCCTTCAGCTATCCGTTTTCTTGCGATTCTCTTCGCAGGAATGATGCGCAACTCCATGGGCGGCCAATCATCATGGGCCGCCCTTTTCTTATGCGCAACGGCCTGGATGAGATCGGTGTGGACAGACACAGCGGAATAGTGGCGGAAAAATGAACTTGAGTTGATGTTTGGCACACGAGTCGGGTATATTTGTCGTGTCTTACAAAATGAGAGGGACATGCTGGGACGATTGCTGAATAGTAGGGGCATGCAGAAGTGGTCTGTAGAACATGATGTTGTCGTGCGTCATGGAAAAAGTAGTACATGGCGTTCTGTGCTTTTTTCCGATCCCCGGGCATGGTAGAAGTTATTGGCATCAGAAAAATAAGGAGTCATGAAAATACTGCATCTTTCGGATACACACGGGAGTCATCGCCGTTTGCGTAGTTTACCGGAGGCCGATTTGATCGTCCATTCGGGGGACTTTACCATGACGGGCAGCGAGCAGGAGGCGTTGGATTTTCTGAACTGGTTCTGTGCGTTGGATTACCGTCATAAGATTTTTATTTGCGGTAATCATGACGAATGTCTTTTTGGCGCCAATATAACGGGGCTGGATGACAATGTGCATTACCTGTGTAATACCGGCATTGAGTTAGAGGGGATTCGGTTTTATGGAATACCGATGTTCATGGC
Organism: Candidatus Tidjanibacter faecipullorum; assembly: GCA_019116245.1. Lineage (GTDB taxonomy): Bacteria > Bacteroidota > Bacteroidia > Bacteroidales > Rikenellaceae > Tidjanibacter > Tidjanibacter faecipullorum. The sequence continues at coordinate 9,107 of DXCC01000014.1, read as the reverse complement.
GGATTGTGAAACTGGACGGCAAGACCGGCATTATGCGGAAATCCCGTTCGGAACCGATGTGCTGATTACGCATGCCCCTCCTTTCGGCATGCTGGATCGGGATCATGACAGGCTTTATGGCTCCAAGGCATTGTTGTCGCGCGTGACACTTGTCAAGCCGCGTTTTCATCTGTTTGGACACATTCATGCCGGTCGTGGTGTTGTACGGACTGCAAGTACCTTATTTTCTAACGGAGCTGTCATGGATGCCGATTATGTTGTGTTGAGAACCCCTGAGGTGTTGGAATGGTAGGTACAATACCGGCTGTCGATCTCGTTGCTGAAGATGAGGAAGCCAAGAGATTGCTCCATAGTAGTCAAGGAGATATAAATGGCGAAGCAACGGACGAATGGGGGAGATACTGTGTGGTGCCGATCTCATAGGAAGAAATCCGTACGGATACGATGCTGAAAACTGTTCGGTTCAGAAATCAAGTAATATGAAAATATACCAATATTTTGCGTCGCTATGCCGGCAACTTACAAGGTGTGGGGCAGGAGAACGGAAATCTGGAGTGCCGGGCGATATGTCACCGACCATCATAGCAGTCGGTAATGGCGGTTGTAATATAGTGTCGGAGTTACGGCAAAGAGGATGTTTGCATGATGCGACATACTGGGCGTGCGATACGTCGGCCAAGGATCTGGCACAACATGCCGACTGTGTGGATAAGACATTTTTATTGGAAAGGATTGTCGGAACCGTAAAGGCAGCCGATGTGCGTAGCATTCGCCGAATGGTCAAACAAGCCTCAAACCGACTTGTACTGGTCGGCACATTGGGCGGTCAGACGGGCAGCAAATATCTGCCTTTGCTGGCGCTTGATGCGGTCTTGCGAGGCCGAACCGTATATGCTGTTGTTGCTCGTCCATTGGATTGTGAAGGCCCTTTGACCCATGATTTGGCGGAGAAAGCCATGCGAAAACTGGCGGCCTCCAGCAGCATGACGCTGGTTCTGGAAAATCAGGCGTTGACACAAATACCGAATCTGCCCTTCCACCACATGAATCGACCGCTTGTTGAGACGGTGTCGGCTGTATGCGCAAAAAAGCCTTTCCAGAAGCAGACGGACTGCCGAATCAGGGATCTGCAGAAGTTGATCCCCGAGCCTTATCGGATAGGTATTGAACGGACTGATCGTGACGGCACGCATATCCGCCCTTTGTTGTCATTCGTTTGTGAGATGAAGCATCTTTCCAAAAGGGAACGAAAGCGGTTGTTCGATTTGTAGACGATCCGGCCGCTGTTTACGCAGGACTGTGGTTGATAAGAATGACATGGCCAGGCGGGGGTGCTTGAAATGGGGACAAAACATTGTTCCGCAATTTGTTATGATGCCAATTCTTGCGTGCCGGCAGGGGGTACGCAACAATGTCGGTAAGGCGGGCGTGTGAACGGCCGGGCTGTGTGGAATGGATGGCAGCAAATGACAGAGCGTTTCAGCCTGTCACAGGGTATGGTTTAGTCGCGGTGGATGCGATACAGGTCTGCTCCAATTTCCTGCATGTGTTGGCGCAGCCATTGGGGTTCCAATACTTCGATCTCCGATGCTGCGTTGACAGCATGCGTAAGCAGTTCTTGTTGAAAATCAAGAGTGGGAGGCAAATGAAACTCGAAGACGGAGGCATCGTCCGTTATGGCAATCTCTTGTTGGGAGGCATGCAGAGGCAGCGTGCGTAGGTATTGTCGTTGCATCCCCTTGACTCTGATGCGGATCCGTTCCATCCTACAGTCGGTATCCACAATTACGCCGAAAGCATCGGAAAAATAGGCTTGCGGATCGAAATCATTCGGGAGTGTAAACGCGTGTTCAGTTGTGTCAAGCGCCTGTATGCGATCCAGTGCATAGATCCGTATGCGGTTGTCTCCCAAACTGAGGGCAACGACATACCAACGTTGGTGGAAGACTTTCACGCAATAGGGGGCTATCTCGAAGGTGTGTGCTGTATTATGCCAGAAACTGTGGTAGGTCAGCATCAATGTTCGATTGTGACGCATGGAGTCGATGATCGGCACAAGAAAACGTTGGCCGGAGGGGATCTCTTCAAGCAGAATCCGCTGCTTGAGATCATCAGTTTGCATGAGTCGGTGGGCGACAGCAAAGGTGTTCAGCAACCAGGTCCTTACACTGTCTTGTTGCAGATCTTCGGCATGCTCGATGAAGTAGAGATAGCCGGCTCGACGATCGCATTCGATATTGATATCAAACATTTCCTGGATAGCCTTCCGATGGTTGTGGAAAGTTTTTAATGGTAGTTTTTCTCCCGTATCGTTAAGTGGAGACTGCTCCCAGCGGTCACTGATGGCGTCGAACGAAATGTGTCCTGCCTTGTGAATGGTGTCGACCAGCCACATGTAGCGGTTGAACAGCAGGGCGGTATTCCCTTTTGATGTTGTATGGGACTTATGAGTGGTTCGCATGTGTGTTTGTCAACTTTAAACAAATAGCAATACTACAAAAATAATGCATAGCCATGTCATATTGTGGCACAGGTTCGTGACGGTTGCAGGTGCGTTGTGGGCCCAAGATGTGAGCACCCTGATAAGGGTATGTGGCGATGTGTTGAGATTGTGGATCACAAAGGACGGATGTTTGTTCGGACAGCCATCGGCCGTGATTTGGCAGAGGCAGATCGTATGTTTGCATCAGTAAAGGAGTAGCGTACCATATCTTATGGTTGTTGTAAATGTGATCCAGCATGGCTGGATACGAACTTAATTTTTAAGCATATGGCAAATTTTTATTGTGAGTATTGCGGACAGCGCTATGCTTCGGTGTCTGCTTTGACGGCTGGTAAATGCCCGCGACATCCGAATGGCCCTTTAAAAGGAGTGCACAAACTCTATGAAGGGAGTGAAAAGAGCAGATATACCTGCAAATATTGTGGGCAATCGTATAGCAGCATTGCTGCCATGACGGCTGGCAAATGTCCTCGGCATCCGGACGGACCGTTGAAAGGCAGGCATGCTCCCGCCTTGTAGGTCAAGAGTAGGGTACAGCAACAGGGTCGGATCAGATCCTGTTGTTGTGTATTCGGGCCGTACGGGTGTCATGCTTTCGATGCCAGCAGTTCGGAACAAGGGGCGTTTCACCCCCGATGGTGTCAAACGCATGTGGATGGCTTGTGTCAGGCAAAACGGTGTGAAAGAAGCGGAGATTCGTTTGGATATAATGTAAAATATGATATTATTGCAATTGACGGGAACTGTTTGCAGGACCGCATCATAATATTTTCGATGGACGCAATAGATATAGAAGACGGGCTGTGCAGTGTGGTGGAACAGTTATATCCTCACAAGCAGGTCATGCCGCACCTGTGGCATGTCAGGTGGTATAACCGGTGGATCAGAATAGCTACGAATTATGAGCCGGAGGTGGTGCGCATATATTACGCAATGTGTGCAGATGGTTATTTGAGTCTGTGTATCGCCCCGGAGGGAGACCCGGCATTGGGAGATCTCGCCACATTCTTATATTACAAGACCTGCGAAAAGGCTCGGCTGGTATGGTCATCCCAGGATGATAATGGCGTTGAGTGGCGGATATGTACCTACGATGTGTTGATTGTCACGGAAGAACAATTCCGACAGGCTTTGACTGATTTTGTCGGTGCGGTCGATGCCTGGATCACGGAATATCGGCAGGAGATCGATATCGCAATTGAGGATGACGCCTACGATGCGTCCTTGACAGAAGCTTTGGTCGGGAATCTCCGGGAAGAGGTCAGTCTGGTGGATAATCTGTCGTTGTCGGCGATTCTGCATTTAGCCATCAATATTCCGACGTATCAACGGATTTATTGTTGGGAGGAAAAGAATGTGCGGCGCCTGTTGGATGATGTCATGCATGGCGGCCATACCTATCGAATGGGTACGATCATTTTGCATCGCCATGATGGAGTGTTCGATATTATTGACGGGCAGCAACGTCTGGTGACGTTGTCGCTGATACTGCGCAAGCTGGGCTGTAAGGTATCTCCTCTGTTGAATGTACGGTTCAATTCTGCCGAGGCCAATCGTTATGTAGCGTATAATCGCTCCATTATCGACGAATATATTGATCGGAACGTGATCGGGTCGCGCCGAGATCTGGTACGAAGACTTTTGGACGGTTTGGAGTTCAGTGTGTTGTTCCTGAATACGGATAACATGGATCTGGCATATACGTTCTTTTCCAACGAGAATTCCCGGGGAAAAGCCCTGTCTGATTTCGACCTGTTGAAGGCGCATCATTTGCGTTATGTGATCGACGACAGACAGGCGGAGTATCTTGCGAAGCATTGGGATGACATGTTGAGTCAGGCCAGTGAAAAATATGAGGCGAATTTGTCCAAGCCCTATTATCGTTCCTTGGGTCTGTATGTATTCCGTCTGCGCAAATGGATGAACCATGAAACATGGGATGATTTTGCTGCTTACAAAATTAAAAACGAATATGAAGCGGCCCCGATTGTTGCAGAAATTCCGCCGTTTGGGGAACAATTCGGATTCAATGAATCCATTCAGGGAGGAGCACACTTTTTTGCCTTCGTCAAGCAGTTTACCGGCCGCTTTGAACTGTTTTCCCAAACGCACGAATATCAGGCCATACATCGGGTGGATGGACGTACGCATTGGTGGTTCCGGGATGTCATAGAGACGTTTTTGTTCGCCTATTATCTCAAGTTCGGCATGGAGTATCTGAGCGAAGCCCTGGTGGGGATTTCCAAGATTGTCCTGCAGTTTCGCGTTGAGTATGCGAGGGCAAATTATGATCGCCTGCTGGAGCAGGCCGGTCATTCGGGCATCTTGCCGATCATCGAACGGGCCACCTCGCCAACTTTTGTTTTGGCCGGCTTGTATCAGCAGGTCAAGGCCCTGCCCGGTGTACAAATGAATCTGAAACCCATTGCCCTTGAATTGCAGAGGCTGGTCAGAACCCATCTTGGAGGCTTGGTGCAGGAACGTATTATGATTGATGCATTCAAACACATTTTATAATGTCCCCAATTCACTTCTCGGCACGGTTGACACCTGCTGTTGTTGCGCAAACGAAAGAGATCTATTCCATACCGATCTATCAGCGTCTGTTTGAATGGGATGAGCCGCAAATTGTCCAGCTGTTGGATGATTTGTACCAAGGCTTCCTGCAAGCGCCCTCGCAACCTTATTATATCGGCATGTTGACCAGTAACAGGCATAATGACCTGATTGATGGACAGCAACGGTTTACGGTGATGATGCTGTTGGGCATAGTGTTGAGTCGGTATGATGCGGATTGGAACCGGTTTTTGTTCCCGGAACCGAATGTTGTCCGGCTGAAGTTCGCGGCACGCATGCTGGACAGTCAATATCTCCGAAACCGATGTTGTCCGGTAGATGGTTATGAAAACTGGTATATGAAGCGGGGTGTGCAGTGCATTCAACGCTTTGTCGATCAATTGACCGGTCAGGAGCGAGCCGCCTATGCGCGCTATGCTTTTGAAAACCTGTCTTTCTTTGTTTCCAGGTTGCCGAATGATTATTCGCCGAAGGCACTGAACCAGTATTTTGAAACCATGAATTCGACGGGTAAAAATTTGGAGAATCATGAAGTCTTGAAGGTAAAACTGTTGCATGCGGCCCGGCGTTTTGATAAAATGCAGCTGACGCAGATATGGAATGCGGTCGGCGATATGGATCGGAAATTGATCCGACGGAAAGGCAAAGATGAAAAGCGATCGGATTTGCAATGGCGCTTTCAACAGGCTTATGAGGCGATCGAACGGCAAGATCTGGATGGACTCTTCTGTGGACAGAGCCTTAATGTGCTGACCGATGATGCCATTGATGAGGATCCGTTGGCGAGTTTGAATGTTGGGGATATTCCCGCCAGTCATGAAAAACCGGTTCAGCAACGCCTGTCGCGTAACAATCGCTTTCATTCGATGCTCTCATTTTCAGAGTTTCTTTTGCAGGTGCTTTGGCTGCAACTGGATCAGGCAACTCGGAAGAAGGTGGGCGTTAAACATTTTTTTGATGTAAACCGACTCCAGGAAACCTTCCGAACCTATTGGATGCAGATAGATGCGGATGAATTTATCCTAGCCTTGTTGAAGTATCGCTTGTTGTATGACCGTTATGTGATTACTATTTCCAACGAAGAGGCGACGTATGATCTTGAGGTCGATACGTATGGTGTGGATGCAGAAGGGAATTCCTATCACGACCTGCTGCTAATGTATGAATCCATGTTGTATGTCAATTCTTCGGCAGCAAGCTACTATCTGTGGTTACCCTCGTTGTTGTCGCTGGCAGCTGCACGGAACGGAGAGATAACTGGTGAGGAATTGTACGATCATCTGAAGCAGGAAGATGAGCAACATCATCCGCTTCCAGCCAACCTGTCCGATCTTGGGACCCTTTCCTATCGGGTGGTTGACAGATATTGGTTCTGGAAACTTGATTTTCATATCTGGAGATCCCGTAAACGGTTGTTCCAGGATGAGAGCGTGCGATGTGTGGCGGATAACTATATGTTCAGGCGTAATCGATCCATTGAACATATTGCGCCGCAGACCCCTGATGCAGACAGTACGTTGAGGTTGCCGGATGACGTTGAGAATTGTTTCGGCAATTTGGTGATGATCTCATCGGCACAAAATTCCAGCTTGCTCAATTCGACATTCGAGGTGAAGCGGGCAAAGGTCGTGTCGTATGTCCATAAGGAGTTGACAGGAACGATCGAGAGTTTGAAAATGTTGATGATCTATCAATATCAACATTGGGATGAAGTATGCATTCAGGATCACCACCAGGCATGTGTCGCATTGTTGGAACAATCATTCGGTTAGTATATGGAGACCTTCGGGCTTGCATGAACCGGACTGCATATTGTATTATGGAAAACCGGCCGGAGTACACCTCGAAGGCGAAGTCGCGGATAGTCATGTGTCGGTATGTGGTAGGGATAGTTAGACCGGGCCATCAGGTACGTTTGCGGCAATATGGCAGTCTATAGCGGCGTATTGGGCGCTTGTCGGTATGCCGTTATCGTTCGAGAAGTATTCTGTCAACTGATTTGATGCTCGGTTCAGTCTCCTGTACTCAATAGAAAAGGCGTGGATTTGGTGAAATCTAGATGGATGGCGGTGTGAGGTTGTCGGGTGGTGCGCTTTGGAAGGCCGTTTTGTGGCAAATAGCAGCGGTTTCTTTTCCATGTCGCATGTTCGATTTGATGCGCGCATAAATCTCTTGGAGTCGTTTTGACCCAAATAGCCGACAGGGGAATCCATGCCGGAGAGGGGGCATGCGTGATGGTACATTACATGCTGGCAGAAAATTTCCGGACTGGACCTGAAAAATAAATGCAAATAATTTGCAATTGCGAACTATTTGCATTGTGTTTGTCTTCGAGCAGGAAATGATACGATGAACAGTGGTGGACTGAAACGAATCAGGGAGGTGGGGCTGAAACTGACCCCGCACCGCCGCGAGGTCTACGAGGCAATGCAGGAGTTGCGCCACACTACGGTGGAGGATATCATTGAACGAGTACAGTCCCGCAATAAGGAAGTGACCGTTTCGACAATCTATCGGATCTTGGATAGTTTCTGTTCGGTAAACATTTTGTCGTCCATCTATCACCCCGATGCCGGCAAGTGTTACTATGACATTACGGTGGCAGAGCATCATCATCTCTTCGGCGGGCCGGCGATCGAGGATTATACGGACCCGGAGTTTTCGCATCTGATCTCGAATGTAAGCATTTCCCGAAAGCAGAGATTGGCAAGATACAGGTACAGGTAACGCTGAAAAAGCATGTCTAACTTAAAAACCGCAATTTGTTATGAGAAGCATCACAACATTCGATCTGCAGTATGCACACCGTTTCTACGGTTTTCAGGGAGAGGCTCAGTATCTCCACGGCCATACGGGTACGTTGACCATCGAGGTGGAGAATACCGTTAACGAGGGGGTAAATATGGTGTCCCCCTGCAACGAGATTCAAAAGGTAGCGTGGGACGTGCTCCGGATTTTCGACCACGCGTTGGTGCTCCGTGAGGATATCCGCTACTGTCGGCTGTTCTGGACGTCTACGAGAAGCAGGGGATCCGCAACGGACATCTGCAGAGCAAGATGAAGGGCCCGGCCTTCCAGACGGAGTTGGCCACGGCCTATCCCGATTGCCGTCTGGTGGTCACGAAGGAGACGCTGACGGTTGAGGGGGATGATCAAGATTGTCTACGACCTGCTGAAGGAGAAACTCAACATCGCCAAGATCACCTTCACGAGCGGCGTGAATGCGGTCTCGGCGGAGTTCGTGACCAGGAACGGCATCGACCGTTGTCCGCTGTGCGGCGTAGTACTCAACGAGGAGGGTGTATGTCTGAAGTGCGGTGCGGGTATCGCAAGAAGAAGTAGCTGGCACACTCTGTGAATAGGGTAGCCGGGTTCCGAAAATCGGGCCCCGACTCTTTATATTGATCCTGCGAATGTTTTGAGAGATCATTATTATATTATACTCAATAGCGTCTATTGTAGGCTAAGATTGAAGGTCATTTGTATACACTAATCTCTGAAATAAGGTGAGCAGTATTTAAGGGTATACTTTTCGTAACAGGATATTGTTGCGGTAGACATGCGAACGGATGGCGACACGTGTCATGCCGTATTTCTCCTGAATATCTTCGGGAGTGTACCATTCCGTCAGGTCGGAGTCCACCTCATATTTGGCAAAGGCTGCATCAATATGTTTCTTGCTGTAATAGTTGAACTGGCGGATTCTCACTTTCGGGACCTTGTGTTGTCGTGTATAAGTCCATACCCATTTGGCATTGACCTTATATTTCTGTGCAATCTCCTCGGCGGTGTAATACCCGGTGATGTCAAAGTCATTTTTTGCTACCAGCCGTTCATAAGGTTTGCTTTTGAGCATGAGTTCGATGTCGGCTTTCCGTATCAACGACATCTTTCCGCTGAGCCGGGAGGCACGGAGTTTCTCTTCCTTTACCAGTTTGTAGATGTACTGGCGGCTTACACCCATCAGACGTGCAGCCTGTGAAAAGGTGAAGTATTCCTGCTTTTCCAGCGACGAGCGCAATTCCTG
>DXCC01000013.1 GCA_019116245.1 Candidatus Tidjanibacter faecipullorum | reverse complement strand
AGAAATTTTGTACCTTAGCCATGCAGATTAATTTTTGCGATACCTCCAAATTTGGCTTTTCTAGGGCAATTGGAGGTATTCTTTTTATCTTTAGCTAAGATACAAATTTTAATTACATTGGCAATCAATTCATTATAAAGTTTTATTCTTTTTACGACAGTCCCTAAATAATAAGCGAGGCTGGTTGCCTGTATCGGGAACCAGCCTCGCTCTTTTTGTGCGTCTTGCGCGACAGACTAACTGCAGCGCGACCAGCCGCAGGAGGTGCAGTGCGGACATTTCTCCTGGAATACCAGCGTCTCCTCACCGCAGTTGGGGCATTTCTGTTTGGGGATCTTCGTGCCGTCCTTGATGTACTGTTTCAGGGCACGGGCAACGCCGCTCCGCCAGTTGCTGATCGACTCGCTGTCGAAGCTCAAGCCGTCCACCAGGTTGACCACATCGACAATCTGCATGCCGTTGCGCAGTACGCCCGAGATCAGTTTGGCATAGTTCCAGAACTCCTTGTCGAAGAGTCGCGAGATGCCGCCGATAACGTGCGGATAGCCGTATTTGTCCTGATAGCGGAAATCATACCGGCTCTTTCCGTCGTCCTCCTTCACCTTGACGATAAAGCCCTTGTTGATCGACTTGGGAATATAGAGGGAATCCTCCTCCATCTTACCGGTGAAGATTTCATAGGGCCGTCCGTTGTAGATGCCCACGAAGGCGATCCAGTCCTCCGAGCCGTTCTTGAAGCGGACCACGTCGGCTTCGAGTTCGATCGGGCGGGACAACGGCGGCTTGTACTCACCGCAGTTGCAGTCGCCATCCTTTTTCTTGGCTTTCGTATCCACCAGCACGCCGGCACGCGAACCGTCGCGATAGACTGTAACGCCCTTACAGCCGTTCTCCCAGGCCGTCTGGTAGACCTTGCTGACCAGTTCCTCGGTGACGTTGTTGGGCAGATTGACGGTTACCGAGATGGAGTGGTCCACCCACTTCTGAATGGCGCCCTGCATCTTGACCTTGGCGACCCAGTCGATGTCGTTGGCCGTCGCCTTGTGATAGGGCGACCGGGCTACCAGCTTGTCGAGCTCCTCGTCCGAAATCTCATCCAGTTTGGAGATGTCGTACCCGATGGTCTGAAGCCAGGTGATGAACTTGTGGTGGAATACGTTGTACTCCTCCCACGAATCGCCCACCTCGTCGGTGAAGGTGATCTTGACATTCTTGTCGGTGGGGTTTACCTTGCGGCGGCGCTTGTAGACCGGGCGGAAGACCGGCTCGATGCCCGACGTGGTCTGGGACATCAGCGAGGTGGTGCCCGTCGGGGCGATGGTCAGCATGGCGATGTTGCGGCGGCCGTACTGGGTCATCTCCTCGTACAGCGCCGGATCGGCTTCGCGGATGCGTTCGATCATCGGGTTGCCCTCCTCCTTCAGGTTGTCGTACATCGGGAAGGCGCCGCGCTCCCGGGCCATCTTGACCGACGTGCGGTAGGCCTCCAGAGCCAGCGTCTTCTGTACCTCGACGGCGAAGGCGATGGCCTGGTCGGTACCGTAGGTCAGTCCGAGAGCTGCCTGCATGTCGCCCTCGGCCGTAATGCCCAGACCCGTACGGCGTCCCTTGAGCGCTTTCTCGCGGATCTTCTCCCACAGGGAGAGCTCCACGCGGCGGATGTCGAGATCCTCGGGGTCGTGTTTGATCTTGTTGTAGATCTGGTCGATCTTCTCCAGCTCGAGGTCGATGATGTCATCCATCATGCGCATGGCGACCTCCACGTGGCTGCGGAACTTGTCGAAGTTGAACCTGGCCTGCGGCGTGAAGGGGTTGTCCACATAGCTGTAGAGGTTCAGCGCCAGCAGTCGGCAGCTGTCGTAGGGACAGAGCGGAATCTCGCCGCAGGGGTTGGTCGATACGGTGCGGAATCCCTCGTCGGCATAGCAGTCCGGAATCGATTCGCGGATGATGGTGTCCCAGAAGAGGACACCCGGCTCGGCGCTCTTCCAGGCGTTGTGGATGATCTTGTTCCACAGCGTGCGGGCGTCGATTTCCTTGACGTACATCGGGTGATCGGAGTCGATCGGGAACTGCTGGATATATTTCTCGTTGTTGATGGCGGCGCGCATGAATTCGTCGTCGATCTTGATCGAGACGTTGGCACCGGTCACCTTGCCCGTCTCCACCTTGGCATCGATGAAGTTTTCGGCGTCGGGGTGCTTGATCGAGAGCGACAGCATCAGGGCACCGCGACGACCGTCCTGTGCCACCTCGCGCGTGGAGTTGGAGTAACGCTCCATGAAGGGGACGATGCCCGTCGAGGTCAGGGCGCTGTTCAGCACGGGGCTGCCCGTGGGGCGGAGGTGCGAGAGGTCGTGTCCGACGCCGCCGCGGCGTTTCATGAGCTGCACCTGCTCCTCGTCGATGCGGATGATGCCGCCGTAGGAGTCGGCCGGATTCTTGTGGCCGATCACGAAGCAGTTGGACAGGGAGGCAATCTGCAGGTTGTTGCCGATGCCCGTCATCGGGCCGCCCTGCGGAATGATGTAGCGGAACTCCTTGAGCAGTTCGTGAACCTTTTCGGCCGACATCGGGTTCGGGTATTTGTTTTCGATGCGGGCGATCTCGTTGGCGATGCGCCAGTGCATCTGGTCGGGTGATTTCTCATAGATGTGGCCGAACGAGTCTTTCAGGGCATATTTGCTGAGCCAGACCATGGCGGCCAGATCATCGCCTTTGAAATATTCCTTGGCAGCCTCCAATGCCTCGGCATACTGGTACTCGACCAGTGGCTTGCCGTCCGCGCCTATGGGTTGTTGTTTGGTATCGGACATGGTAGTTACTCCTCTCTCTTCAGATGTTATGTTATTATGTTTGTTCGCAGGTATTTCGATTCCGCCGTGGCGGAGATTTCATTGTTGCAAGTATACGCAGGTTCGCCCGGTTTGGTACGGCTTTCCCGGTTTAGTTATCAACAGCCGATCAACAGCCGGTGCCAGGCTCAGCGGCCGAGGGTGACGCTCACCCGGCGCAGTTTGCCGCCCAGCGGAGGGGCCAGTTTCGAGACCGTCACGCTGGCGTGACGGAGCTGCGGAAACGCTGCGTAGAGCGAGTCGATGATGTGCAGGGCGACATGCTCCAGAATGTTGGAGGTCTCGCGCATGCATTCGGCAATGATGCCGTAGACGGTCAGGTAGTTGATCGTTTTGGTAACGTCGTCCGTCCGGGCGGCTTCGTCGAGTTCGGCATCCAGTACGGCTGTCACCAGAAACCGGTTGCCCACCTGTTTCTCCAGGTCGTAGCAGCCGTGGTAGGCCTTGAATTCCATGTCTTCCAGTGTGATGGTGTATGTCATTGCCGTTCATGTGTTTACGGGGCGGAGCCGAAGGCGGCGACCCGAAGGTTCGGATAGCAAATATAACGTTATTTCGGGAATGCGCGTCGGCTTTTTTGTGTTGCGGCCGCCGGTTTTGATCCGTTCCGGCAGTTATCGCCTGACCGATAGCGCGAAACGGGACATGAAAAATTTTTTGGCTTTGCTGCGGCTGTTCCGGCGGTGACAGGGACCCTCGGACATGCGGTCCGCAGAGGAGTTTTCGGGCCCGTCGCGGAGGTAGGTCTGTTTATTGACAAAAAAGGGGAGTACACTGAAAATCGCATGGAAATCCGAACGGCTTCCGTTATCTTTGATTTGCAAAATCCGGGAAGACTCTTTGATCGTACGGCGCATGCCGCACAGGCATCGGGTCACAACGGATCGGGTTCTGAATCGTATGGAAGCCATCGGCCGAGTGCATGCATGCATGCTTCTTCCGCCCTGAAAAGGGAGGAGCGGGGCGGGAGAATCGGTCGTTTTTTGATACGGTTTTGATCGTTCCCCCTCAAAACGATCGCGCCCTGTATGGGCACAATTTTTTCATAGGGAAAGGTGGATAGATGGGGCCGGCGCCGTCACTTGCTGACGGCGCCGGTTTTTTTAACCGTTTTATTTCGTATCTTTCGGCTGTATGAAAAGACATCCCAGTCCGACTGTGCTGGAGAACGGCATTTATGCCCTGATCTGGCTGATCGTGGCGCTGATTCCGCTGTTCGGCTATTACGATGCGGCCGAAGGTATCTATTGGAAGGAAGTGATCCGTTTCTGGCAGCGGGTGGTGCCGTTCTTTGTCCTGTTTCTGGTCAACAATTACCTGCTGACCCGCTACTTCCTGACCCGAAAACGATCCGGGCTCTATGTCGTTGTCATGCTGGCCTTTGTTATCGTGCTGTTTGTGGTCGCTCCGGCTCTGTTCGGCCGTCAGACTCCCCGTCCGATACCTCGTTTTGTCGAGTCGCCGACGGCGCCTCCGGTCAACCTGTACAAGGGGTTGCCTTTTCTGCCGGGGTGGAGTGACGTCTTCCCCGAGGAGATGCGGCCCATACTGGATCGCAGGCCTCCCTGGCATCCGACACTCTTCAAGTGGGAGCGCCTGTTCAACGACTGCCTGCTGGCCATGCTGCTGATCGGATTCAACATCGCCATCCGGCTGCTCTTCCAGTCCATGCAGGACGCCCGCCGGTTGCGGGAGCTGGAGAGTCAGAACCTGAAGGCCGAACTGCAGTACCTCAAAATGCAGGTCAATCCCCATTTCTTCATGAATACGCTGAACAACATCCACGCCCTGATCGACATCGATGCCGAGAAGGCCAAGGAGACGGTGATCGACCTGTCGCGCATCATGCGTTATGTGCTGTACGACGCCGACCGGCCCACGGTCCCCCTGCGCAAGGAGGTGGAGTTCATCGGCAACTACATCGAGCTGATGCTGTCCCGCTACCGGCCCGAACTGCTCGATCTGCGGACGGCCTATCCGGCCGAGATTCCCGACGTGCAGATTCCGCCGCTGCTGCTGGTGACCCTCATCGAGAATGCCTTCAAGCACGGCATCAGCTACCGCCATCCCTCCTTCATCCACACCGAACTGACGCTGGAGCAGGGATGGATCGTCTATACGGTCTGCAACAGCACCACCGACAAACCGGCCTCGTCGAACGGAGTGGGGCTGGAGATTCTGCGCAGGCGGTTGAGCCTGTTGTACGAAGGCAAGCAGACCTTCAGTGTCGAACAGCAGGAGGGGACGTTCCGTGCCACGTTGCGAATACCTATCGAATATGCCCATACGTTGTATAGCGATTGACGATGAGCCGCTGGCGCTCCGTCAGCTCTCGAGTTACATTGAGAAGACCCCTTTTCTGCAGCTGGTGGCCGCCTGCTGCAGCGCGCTCGATGCGGGCGAACGGCTCCGGGAGCAGGAGGCGGATCTGCTCTTCGTGGACATCAACATGCCCGACCTGAACGGCATCGACTTTGTGCGGGGTCTCTCTCCGCGGCCGATGGTGATCTTCACGACAGCCTATTCCGAGTATGCCATCGAGGGCTTCCGGGTGGATGCCATCGACTATCTGCTCAAGCCGATCAGTTATGCGGCTTTTCTGCATTCGGCAGAGAAGGCCCGGCGGCAGTATCAGCTGATGCAGGCGGCAGCCGAACGCCCGGCCGCAACCTCCATTTTCGTGCGGTCGGAGTACAAGACGCTCCAGATCGACATCGAACGGATCCTGTACGTCGAGAGCCGCAGCGAATATGTCCGTATCGTCACCGACAACGGACGTCCCGTCATGACGCTGGGCAGCCTGCGCTCCTATGAGGAGAAGCTGCCCGCCGATCGCTTCCTGCGCATTCACCGCTCCTATATTGTCAATCTGTCGCGCATCGTCGCCGTCGAGCGCAAGCACGTCGTCCTGCCCCAGGATCATGTGCTTCCGATCGGGGAACTGTACGAGGAGCGGTTCCGCCGCTACCTCAGGTCACGGTCGCTGGACTGACCGGCTGTGTCCCGGCGTGTGAAAACAGTAAGGGCGCCCTGCCGATGCGGGGCGCCCTCCTTTTTGTGTCCGGACGGGCCGGATTAGATCAGACCTTTTGCCTTTTTCTCGCGAACGGCGCGGAGCATGTCCTCGGTCATCGACTTCATGTCCCACTTCGGCTTCCAGCCCCACTCCTCGCGGGCGCAGGTGTCGTCCAGGCTGTCGGGCCAGCTGCGGGCAATCGCCTCCTTCACCGGATCGACGTCGTAGGTCATGGTGAATTCGGGCATCACCTTGCGCAGTTCGGCGTAGATCATCTCCGGCGTGAAGCTCATGGCCGTTACGTTGAAGCTGTTGCGGTGGATCAGTTTCGACGGATCGGCCTCCATGATCTGTACGCAGGCATCCAGCGCGTCGGGCATGTACATCATGTCCATCAGCACGTCCGACGGGATCGGGCAGACGTAGGAGCCTTTCTTGACGGCCTCGTAGTAGATCTCAACGGCGTAGTCGGTCGTACCGCCGCCCGGCAGGGTGACGTTCGAGATCAGGCCCGGGAAGCGCACGCTGCGGGTATCGACGCCGAAACGCTGGTGGTAGTAGTCGCCGAGCAGCTCGCCCGTTACCTTGCAGACACCATACATGGTGGTCGGACGCATGACGGTATCCTGCGGCGTCTTTACCTTCGGCGAGTTGGGGCCGAATGCGCCGATCGAGCTCGGCGTGAAGAGGGCGCAGTTGTTCTCGCGGGCAATCTCCAGCGAGTTCATCAGGGCGCCCATGTTGATCTGCCATGCCTTCTGGGGATTGGCCTCGCCTACGGCCGAAAGCAGGGCCACGAGGTTGTAGATCGAGTCGATCTTGTATTTCCGAACGATGTCGGCGTAAGCCTGTGCATCGAGTGCGTTGAGCTGTACGAAAGGACCGTTGCCTGCCAGAGCGGGGCAGTCACGCATGTCGGAGGCCACGACGTTGTCGCCGCCGTACACGCTTCTGAGCTTCATCGTCAATTCGGAACCGATCTGTCCGCCGGCTCCGATGATAAGAATCTTTTTCATCGGTATGTTGATTTAAAAAGCATTGTCTTGTCGGCCGTGCGGGGACGGGGTCACTCCTCTTCGTCGTGCTCCTTCTCCTGCAGCTCTTTCAGCAGACCGAACGACACGACCCCGAAGTAGGCGGCCACGACCGCCTGCGTCACGGCTACGGCCCAGGTCAGGAAAGTCCGCGTCGGCACCATGACGATCAGCAGGATCAGCCCCAGTGCGAAGAGCACGAGCAGGAGCACGATGACGTGGCGAAGTTTCCGGAATCGATCCATCTGCTGTAATTTTGGCTCAAAAGTAGCAATAATTCTTACGTTTTGTCGTCCCCGCTTGCGGAAAACGGCAACAAAAACGGGTAGGGAACCGCGAAAAAATGCGGAGACGGCCCGGGTCCGGAACGTCCGGTCGGTGTACGGGGCGTGGAGTCCGTGCCGAGCCCTTACTGTCCGGAGGGGCATGGACAGGCGTCAGAGGGGTATTTTTCAGTCGAACGGACGATTTTCTGTCGGGAAGTTTGGAAAATCGAAAAACGATCGTTACTTTTGTCCCGCTTTTGGAGGTATCCGAAAGGGGGAATGCTGTTGTAGCTCAGTGGTAGAGCACTTCCTTGGTAAGGAAGAGGTCACGAGTTCAATCCTCGTCAACAGCTCTGGAAAGCAAAGGTCTTTGAAACGCAGGTTTCAGAGACCTTTTTTCGTATGTGCGGCTGGCATGGCGGTTTTTGATTTGTTGGCATGAGCGGTTGGGCAGCACGTATTCGTGTCGGGAGATATTGCGGGTGTGGTACGCACAATATGTTTTTCCCCAATTTGTGAATAACAAAGTTCGCTTTCCAGTCGGTCAGCTATTGGTTGAAAACTTTGTTTTCGTGAACTTTGTGATGCAATACCCCAATAGAGTGTTGTGTATTGGGAAAACATTTCCTAATTTTGTGTTGCTATCCGTTGGTAGTGACATATTGAATTAGTGAAAGTGTTTCGCTAGTCCTTGGCAGTAAAATTTGGCGATTTTATCAGAGAGCAAGGATAGGCAATACGGACACTCATTACCGTGTATAGGCGTATATCGTTCTGATATATACTTATTCGGTGTGGGGTATTGTTTATTTGTTCTCGGGTTACGCCAAATACCTACTGTCAGATAAACGAACAACTCCACACTTGAACCGAATAATGTTCTATATCTTTCTGATTATCAAATTATACATTCAATATTCTTTGTAGTTTGATACCGTAAAGTTCCCACAAAAAGTAATTGGTTTACCAAATGGACCTGACACAAAACTGCCAATAAAGAAAGAATATGTAGTTGTAATTGATGTTTTGCTCACTTTTTTGTTGCGAGTTGCAATATTTAACCCTCCAAGTCAATTATATTCTCTGAATCTCCTTATCTTTGTAACCATGTAATGGAGATATAATATGGAACGTAAATTACTGAATCGCATCAAAGTCGTTCTCGCAGAGAAAAACAAGAGCAATAAATGGCTCTCGGAACAGTTGGATAAGGATCCTGCCATAATTTCTAAATGGGTTACAAACACAACACAGCCCAGTGTAGAAATGCTAATTCAAATAGCAAAGGCCTTAAATGTGTCTGTGAATGATTTGCTGAGAACCGAATAACAAGAATCAAAAAGTTTATATAACGAATGTAATATGGCAAAGTTGAGATTCTTAAAAATTAGTCATTTTAGAGGGATAAAAAATTTCGAACAGATATTTGGGGACGGTATCACTTGTATTATTGGACGTGGAGATTCTTGCAAATCTACAATTTTGGATGCGATTGCCTATGTCTTTGCTCCATCTTGGAGTATACGCCTGAATGATAGCGATTTTTATATGTGCGATACTACATCACCTATTGT
>DXCC01000012.1 GCA_019116245.1 Candidatus Tidjanibacter faecipullorum | reverse complement strand
GTCGTCACGGTGATCTGACGGCTGCGCGCGGCGATCGTACCGTTGGCCGGTACGCTGATCGTGATCGAGAAGTCAAACTCGGCGCTGCCGCCCGGGTCGCCGGAGATGGCCGTGCCGCTGGTGGCCGACTTACCGGCCGCCGTGTAGGTGCCCGGCAGAGAGATGGTGAGGTCGCCCGTACCGAGGGCAAAGGTCAGCTTGCTGGAGTTCGACTTGCCGGTGATGGTGACCGAACCGCCGGCCTTGGTGGCCGAGGCGTTCTGGACGGTGACGAACTCCGCCTTGCCCTGCTGACTGACCGTCTGGACGACCTCTTCGGCGCCCTCGGCCGTATAGGTGAGACTGCCGGAGCGCTGCGTGCGCCCCGTGTAGGCGCTTGCGCTCACTTTCACGGAGCCGTTGCCGGTTCCGGAGGAGGGTTGGGTGGTTACCCACGATGGTTTTGCCATGATGCTGTTTGCTTTTGAAGGGTTGGTTATTCGATTTTCCAGGCCGTGTTCGAGGAGACCTGCACCTCAACGCTCTCCTCGCCCGAAGCTCCCAGGGCGATATCGGGCGCATCGACCCGCACATAGGGCGCGTGGTCGAACAGGTTGTAGGCATTCGAGTAGGCACGGCTGTAGGCATTGTTGCGCCCGGCGCGCTGCCGGATGGTCAGACGGCCGAAGCGGCGGCCGTCCGTCGTGAGGATGTCAACGCGCAGCTCGCGGTCGTAGAGCCCCTCCGGCAGGTGGTAGGCCGGGCCGTAGGCGGCGCTGTAGGCCCTGCCCCAGCCCGTCGGCGAGGCAACGTAGGGATCGGAGGTGACGACGAGCCGGCTGCTCCCCGCCTCGCCCGTGAAGTCGAGGGTCAGCCGGTCGCCCGAACCGTCGCCCCAGTCGCAGGAGGTAGCCCCGATCGCCCAGGGCGCATTGGCCTCAACGGCCACGGTGACGGCCGTGCCCTTCGGGGTCAGGATCACCGGATTGGGCACCATCGACAGGTGGAGCACCTCCAGCTCTTCGTGCGGCGCACTCTCCTCACGCAGGAGCCGGTCGGAGAAGGTGTGCCAGAAGCCGAGATCCACGAGGTGCGACCGTTCGTTCTTGTAGCTCTCCACAAAGCGGCGCAGACGGCACGCCGCCTCGGCGGTGATGTAGCGGGTCGTGTCGCCCTCCACGAGCACCCGGAAGCGCGCCCAATCGTCCGGATCGGCCGGGCCGTCGGGGGTGGCCGTGACGCCCTCCTCGAGCAGGACGACGGGAAAGCCGACCGTACGGCACGCCTCGCGGATCGCCCAGGGCGTACCGAGGTACTTGTGCAGGGCAATGGAGCGTTTGATCAGGTCGCGCTGCTGGGCCTCGGTCTCGGCCACGGCAAAGCCCTGCAGACCGGCCACGTCGAACTGATCGGCCAGATAGGGCAACACCGCAGGCGTGCAGCTGTCCACCAGATAAGGCAGCAGCGGGGTCAGATCCCGGTCGTCCCACCGCTCGGCCACCAGCTCGGAGAAGGCCCGCGCCAGGGCATTGTCGCTGATCGCGCTGGCTATGACGCAACGTTTATCCACGATTGAATCCGATTATGTTGACCGTAATGCCCGTGCAGTAGGGAAACTGTCCCTCGTCGATGACGATGTTGCCGGCCGGCGAGGTGACCGAGACATCGTACACGCTCTCCAGGCGGCACCGCTGGGCGATGTGCGAGCGGATGATGTCCAGCCCCAGCGCGGCCCGTTTCTCGGCGGCATAGGCCGTCAGCCGGGCCTCGATCTCCGCCCGCTGTTCGGCAGCCGAGGCGTTCTCGTAGAGGGTGACGTCCACCGCAATGGTGTAGTCCTGCCGCTCGGGCGAGGCGACGATCACCGTATCGGTGAGCGGACGCACACGCTCCGCGCTGCAAGCCGCATAGATGTCCTCGATGACCTGCTCGGGCGTGGTCTCCCCGGCCGTCAGCGGCACGATCTGCACCGTACCGGGCAGCGGCGAGGTGACCGAGACGTCCGTGACCAGCGCGTTGGCACTCTTGGCGTAGAACTCGTAGCTGGCGCGCGAACCGGCCGAGGAGTATTGCGAAGGGGCCAGCCGGATGCGTTCCCGCAGCTGTTCGTCGCTCTCCACGTCCGAGCCGCCGCCCGTGAGGTCGGTGTTGGCCGCCTCGGAAACAAAGGCCAGCGGGTCGAGGATCACGCAGATGTCGCCGGCGGCGTAACCGTTGTCCGCCTCTCCAGCCTCTTCGGCCGTGGCGCCGACCGTCACCGAGAGCGTCTCCGGCTCCACGATCACGTCGTCGTCCACCCGGAACACGGCCGCCCCGTCGCGGCTCGCCACGCGCGTGCCCTCCGGGATCAGCACCGTGCCGTGCCCCTCCACCAGCGTAAAGCGCAGCGTGCAGCCCGCCGCGGAGGCCGGCAGACGCTCGATGGCCACCAGAGCAGCGAGGTAGTCGAGCACCGGCGCCGTGCTGAACTGGTAGAGCATCTGCGCCATGCCCGCGTTGAAGCGGTTGAGCAGGCGCACCTCGGCATAGACCACGAGGTTCAGCATCAGCTGCTCGAACTGGGCGGGACGGATCTCCCGCCCCAGCAGTTCCTCCAGCCGTGCCTTGCTCTCGGCCATGATGACGTCGGGATCGCGCTCGACAAATTCGGGTAGTGTGTTCGTTTCCATAGGCTACAATGTGGTTTTTACCGTCAGCGACTGCGCCGTGCCGACGAGGTTGCCCCGGACGGTGATGACGGCGCGGTCGGCCGCCGAACGGGTGACCGTACAGCCGGTGACCTCGATGCGCGGCTCCCAGCGGCCGATCGCCTCGGTGACCTCATACACGATGCGGGGCGCCACCTCCTGCAGCGGACGGTCCAGATAGCGGTACACCCCGCTACCGAAGGTCGGCCGCAGCGGATCGCTGCCGGGAATGGTGGCGATCAGCAGGTAGATGCTCTGCGCAATGTCCTCCGCATCCTGCACCGTGAGCGCGGGATCGGACAGGCTCACCTGCCAGTTGTCGGTGCTTATTCTCTCCATGGTTACGGTATCGGCAAAGGCTCGGAAGTCGGCGAACCGACGGCGAGCGTGTTGTGTTTGTGTCCCGTGAGGGAGACCTTGAGCAGGTCGCCGGCCGTCACCTCCGAGGCATCGAGCGTTCCCGATACCGAGGCGTCGCCCGTGATGGCCACCTCGCCCGTCACGGTGAGCTTGCGGCACGTGAGGGTCAGCTCCGCATCGGGGGCATCGACCGTGAGCCGGTGTGCGCCGGCGTCGTACACAATCCGTGTACCGTCGGCATACTGCGTGCCGATGGTCTCCGCTCCGGCCCACTCCGGCGGCATGTCCGCGCTGCTCCAGAGCGCCATGACGATCACCCCCTGTTCGCAACGGTCGTCCATCAGGCAGGCCACCTGCGTATTGACCTCCAGCGGCGTCCATTGCTTCGTGCGGCGGGTGCCAGCCGACGGCAGGGCCAGCCAGCCGGAGACGATGCCCACCTCGTCGAACGACACGCGGGCATAGCCGAGGTTCTCCCCGCTGCCCAGTTCCGATATGATTCCCAGTCGCATCATGCCTCAAGCTCCGATTCTGCGGATGGTGGCCGTGGTGACGTAGCCGTCCGCGTTGTTTACCGTGTGGGACGAGGAGATGACGTGCCACTTGCCCGAGAAGGCACCCACGCCCGTCAGCCGGATGTTGATGCCGGCCACCAGACGGACGTTGCCCGGCACGGTGATCGACCCGGTCACCTTGTCCCGATTGTTGTTCCGCAGGCCGGCCCGAGCCTGTGCCTGCGCCTGCGCCGAGGTGGTGGCCGTCGTCTCGCCCTGCCACACCTCTTTCGACAGGGTGCCCTTCTGATTCTCAACCACCGCCGGGGTGTAGGTCCAGCGGTGGACGCTGTTGGTCTTCATCTCCCGACTGGCCACCGACGCCTCGCCGTAGGTTTGGCTGGTCTTGTCGATGAAGCGCCCCTTGCTCAACTCCTCGCGGGCGAAGGTCAGCACCTCCGGCTGCGCATCGAGCGCGTCGCGGTCGATGAAGATCAGCTGATCGCCCCGCACGGAGAAGACGATGTCGTACTCGCTTCCCAGTCCGGCGAGAAACGAGAGGTCCGTCTGCCGCTCCTGCGTCTTGCGGTCCACCTCGATGCGCTGCAGCTCCGTCTCGTCGCCCGTCAGCCGCAGGCCGTGCTTGGTGGCGAAATACTGGGCAATCTGCCGCAGGGTCTGTTTCTCGAACGCCTTGCTGTTGCGTGTGCGCAGCGCCCGGGTGACGGCGGCCGCAATGCCCTTGACGGTAACCTGATCGGGAGCCAGCTCCAGCTCGATCTCGTCGATCTCGAACAGCCCGCAGGCCAGCGGCGCCTCCGGCGAACCGATCGTCACCGTCAGCGTGTCGCCCTGCTGGGGATACCACCCCTGCTGCCAACGTCCCTCGGCATCGTCGAAGATCAGAGCAATGTCGTCGCTCTCGGCCTCCTCCTTGTCGTTGTAGCCCACCTGCGAGAGGTAGGGCGTCACGTCGGCCGTGACGTTGCGCCCGGCAATCGTGACCTGCACGAGGTGTTGTTTCAGCGTTTCCATGGCGGCAGATCGGCATTATCGGTGACCGTAGCATCGTCGATGATCGGCACAATCAGCACCGTGCCCACCGGATAGACGGCGGTGATGGGAACCGACGGGTTGGCATCCGCCAGGATGGCAATGCCCCGGTTACTCCCGTAGAAGCGGGCGGCCAGCGTGTCGATGCGGTCCCCCTCGATGGTCGTATAGTTGAAGCTCGCCATCACTCACCTCCTTCCTTCGTTGCCACAAAGCCGACCACGGGCGCCGCATCGGCCGTCACCTGTGCCGCGCTGGCGGTCAGCTGTCCGACCTGCATCTCCAGCACGGTGAGGTCGGCCGTATCGTCCAGACGGGCGAGGTTCTCGGCCCACGCAATGGCCTCGTCGAGCGACGTGGGCAGCTGGGAGGCGCGGGCGATAATTTTGCGGGTGGCGGTCACCTTGGTCTTGGCCGTCGCATAAGCCTCCTGCACCCCGTCAGCCAGCTGGCGCACCTGACGCACGCCACGCTTGAAACTGGTGGTACGCTGGCGGATCGACGCCACCGTCCGGCCGATACCCGCCACCCCGTTGCGGGCCGTTGCCAGGTCGGCCGTGATGGAGGCGGCCGCAGCCGGTACCGGCGAAGCGGCCGGCTGCGCCACGGGGTTACGGCTCGACAGGGCGGTTCCCGTCGCGGCGGCCGGTTCGTTCTCGCCCACGCTCTCCAGCAGGCCGAGGGTCACGGTGGCCATCTCCACGCGGCCGTCCGCACCGCACCGCTCGGCCGTCACGTCGAGGGAGGTGATGACAAACTTCCCCACGATGCGCCCCTCGCCGGTGATGTAGGGCAGCACCTCGAAGCGCTGCATGGAGCCGCGCAGCGCCTCGATCTCCTCGGAGGGTTCGCAGAAGTCGGTCGTGAAGCGGAGCGTCAGCGACAGCTCCGCCAGCTCGCGGCCGGTCGGCTGCACCACCGGCTTGCGGTTGATGCGCGCAATCTGCCCGAACTGTACCGCCTCCGAGCCGCTGAACGACGCGGGGGTTTTCAGTCCCTCGAAACGATGATCTCCCAGTTGTGCGAACATAGCCTATGCGGTGAATGACAAGCGCGCGGTGTTGGCCGCATCGCGCCGGATGATGTCCAGAATCTCGGCGGCGTGCTTGCGCAGCAGCGCCGAGAACTCGTCGCGGGTCTGCTCCGAAGAGGCGCCGTTGATGGTAATCTGCGGAGCGTAGTGAACCGTCACGCTGCCGCCCGTGAGAGCGTTGAAGGTGGCACCGCCGTAGGTCATGCCCTCCTCCATGCCGGCCATCGTGCGGGCTGCCACGCCGCCGGTGGCCGCCTCAACGGCATTGCCGCCGCGGTCGAGTCCCACGACCAGCCCCTGCGTGATGTTCAGGCCATACTCGGCAAAGAGCCGCGAGGGCGAGTTGATGCCGAAGAAGGAGCGGAAACCGTCGGCGATCTTGCGCCCCACCTTGCGGACCCCCTCCACCACGCGCGACACCACGGAGGTGATCCCCCGCCACAGGCTCTCGAGCAGGTTGCGTCCCCACTCGAAGAAGCGGGTACCGAGCGTGGCGAAGAAGTTACCCACGCTCTCCCACGCGCCGCGGATCCACTCGACGGGCTGCAAATTAGCGAACCAGTCACGGATCCGATTCCACGAATCCGAAATACCCGCCACCACGCGGCTCCACAGACCGGCAAAGAAGGCGACGATCGTATCCCAATGGCGGATAATCAGTCCCTGCGGCGTGTAGTTGAGCAGCAGGTTTTTGATCCACGCCCACGCGGCCGAAAAGGCCGTCTTGACCTTGGCCCACAGACCGGCGAAGAAGGCCACGATCGTGTCCCAATGCTGGATGATCAGCCCCTGCGGCGTGTAGTTCAGAAAGAGGTTCTTGATCCACGCCCACGCGGCCGAGAAGATCTCCTTGACCTTGCCCCACAGCCGCACGAAGAAGCCGGAGATCGCCTCCCAGTTTCGGATGACCAGATAGGCCAGCGCCACGATGACCATCACCGCCGCCTTGACCCACCCCATCGGGGTCAGCATGGAGGCGATGCCCTTGGCCAGACTGCCCGCCTTGAAGACCCCCTGCACGACCCGGAAGGCGGTGCCGACCTTGCCGATCGCCACACTCAGCCCGCCCAGCGCCACGCTACCTCCGCCGAGGATCACCAGCCACTTGGCCCCCTGCAGGGCAATCTGACCGATGCTCTCGACCAGCTTGGGGTTGCGGTCGATCCACTCCAGCACACGGGAGAGGGTCGCGTCGAGCTTTTCCACAAAGGCGGTCACGGTGGGGATCAGTCGGGTGCCCAGCTGCAGACTCGTGCCGCGCAGCTTGTTCATCAGCCCGTCCATCTGATCGCCGGCCGTCTCGGCTGCTGTACCCATCTCGTCGCCCATCACGAGACCGGCCTCGCGCGCCATCCGAAACCACTCCTCCATGCCTGCCTTACCGTCGTTGAGCATCGGGATCAGATCGGCGCCCGACTTGCCGAACAGTTCGTAAGCCAGGGCCGTCTTGGCTGCGCTGTCCTCCGTCTTGCTGAACAGCTCGGCCACCTCCTCGAAGATCTCGTTCGGCTTGCGCAGGTTACCCTCGCTGTCCCGCAGCTGGATGCCGAGGTCGCTGAAGGTCTGCAAATAGGTCTTGTTGCCGGAGGCCGCCTCCGTCATCGCCTTGTCCAGCTTCACGAAGGCCGCCTTGAGCTTGTCGGCCTCGATGCCGGACATCTTGGCCGCATAGGCCAGTTCCTGGATCTCCTCAAACCCGACACCCGTCGCGCGCGCCATATCCTTCATGTCGCCGGCATAGTCCGCCGCCGCTTTCGACATGGACACCAGGCCGCCGGCAGCAGCCGCTCCGGCATTCAGCATCTGCATGCCGCCCTTCATCAGCGCACCGCCGATCTTGCCGGCATTGCGCTCAAAGGACGACAGGCTGCCCAGCGACTTGCTCACGGCACGGTCGATCACCTGACTCATCTTGTCGGTAGCGGTCAGGACAAAAGCGAGGGTAAATGCTTTCGCAGCTAAAGCCATGTTATCTGTTTTTTGTATCTTTGGAATATGACTACGCCATCAAAGGACATATCGGCCGCAAGGGCCATCGGCAGATTGGGTGGGAAAATTCTCCAACTCTTTACGGTGGGGCTTCCGGCACTTTGCACGCAGCTGCTCAAAGTAGCGGCAGCGGCCGCCACCCTGCTGGGTGCGCTGGCTCAGGCTGCCCTGATCGTAGCCGGCTGCGCCCTGCTGATCCTGCTGATCGTCGCTCTGGCGTAGCCTTCCCCCCGATCATTTCCGTTCAATCCCCGCCAGCACCACGCGCTGCGGCAAGGTGCGCTCCTGACGGTAGAACTCCAGCGCCGCCTCGAAGTAGCGGTGGAAATCCTCCACCGACAGATCCAGCACGGCGTCGAGACCGCCGCCGACCCAGTGAGCCAGGAAGACGATGTCCGAGTCGGCGGGGATCGTTACGCCTTTTTTTCGCCGTCCTCCGCCTTGTCCGGGAAGAGGAAGGCGGTGATCTTCTCCAGCTCCTCGGTCGTGAAACAATCCATCAGATCGTCAAAGACGATGCGCTGACCGTTCACGAGGATCTTGGCGGCGATGACGCAGAGCCCCTTGTCCTCGTCGCTCAAGTGTTTGTCGCAGGCGATGCGCCGCTGCTCGCGGACGGTCATGCCGATCTCCTCGATGCGGGTCTGCTCGTCGAGCATCATGCTGCGACGCGGGGAGAGGTCGGGTTTTCGATTCAATGCTTCCATAGTCGGTTGTGTGTGTTAGATGCCCAGGTTCTGGCGACGTTCGGCCAGCAGGTCCTCGCCGCCCACCTTGTAGATGTTGTTCAGCACGTCGACCTCGACGATGGGGTCGCCGTCGATCTCCAGCCGGTAGTAGTTCACGGCGAGCGAACTCTCCAGCTCCGTGTCCTCCTTGGCCTTGAAGGTGCCGGCGGGATGGGTTTTCGAGTAGCCCTTCACGTACATGACGATGGGCACCTCGACAATTTCGCCCGTCTCGCACTCCGCCTTGCTGGAGCGGATCATCAGATCGATGGGCTTGCGGAAGTTGGCAAACACCTTCTGCGTGTCGCTGTCGGGATAGGTCCACTTGATCGTGGTCTCCATCTTGTCAAAGCCGTTGAACAGCTCGAGCGAACCGGCCATGCCCATGGCCTTGTAGTCCGCCATGACGGCCGTCAGCGTCGGCGGCGTGACCTCTGACGCCTGACCGTGCGTACTGGTGTTGTTCACGAAAATGTTGGCGTCGTAAACCTTCGTAACTTTCATAGCGTTATGCGATTGTCGTTAATTGGGTAAGGTCGATCTGGTGCTCGAAGGTCAGGCATTGCATGGGGATGGCCGGCGTGAACTCGCAGGTGAAGGTCACGTGACCCTGTGCCAGCTCGCTGGTCGGGTTCTTCTCCGGGCGGAAGAAACATTGCCCGTAGACGATCTTGCCCTCGGCCACCAGCCGGTTGTAATACTGGTTCACCGTGTTGCGCACCAGGTCGATGTCGGCCTGCCGCACGTGTTTCACGTCGATGAACTGTGCGCAGGCCATATCGAGCGAACGTTTCATGATCATCCGCGAGCGGCGCACGCACTCGAACGCCTCGGGCGTCGTCGTGCCGGGGAAAGCCGTGGTGTAGTTGCCCCACTCCACGATGCTGTTGCCGTACATGTTCACCATCGTGGTGATGCCCACGGCATTGAGCCGGTTGGCCTCGCACGAGCGGTCGCCCAGCGAGAAGGTGATGTCCACGTCGCCGCCCTCGATGCCCGTGTAGCGGTGATTCGAGGAGGAGACATGCCACCCCTCCGAGAGGTCGATCCGGGCGCGCAGGCCGGCCGCATAGGCCGACAGCGGCACGGAGATGTACTGCGCAACGGGTTCCTCACCGTTGGGGTCATAGTCGGGATTGGCCACCAGCGCGTGCGGAAAGAGCAGCTTGCCGCCCGCCCCCAGCGTGGCCATCTCGCCCTCGGTGCCGCGCGCCTCGATGGCCTGCGTCACGCTCCAGCCGTCGGGCGTATCGTAGTAGGCCATCGCTTCGGTGCGCTCGGTGATGGCGATCAGCTCCGTGCGGACAGCAGCCAGCGCCGAGTAGCGGGGCGCGATGTAGATCATCGGCTCGTAACCGTAACGCCCCAGCGCCGTCTCGAACAGTTTGAGGCCGGTGCGCTCGCCCGTCTCGGCGACGGTGCCCACGATCTCCTTCGGCGTCACCTCCTCGGCGTCGCCCTTGACCTTGACCACGAACACCTGGGCGCTGCCGCCCGTACCCTCCTGCTGCCGGATGGCGCGCAGGGCTTCGGGAATGGTGCCTTTCGTTCCGAAGGCCGCGTCGTCCTGCTCGCTTGCGCAGAGCGTCAGCACGTTCTCCTCGCCCTGGTCGGCCGTGCCCACCAGTCCGATGACGGCCGTCATCACGTCGTTTACCGCCACCAGATCGGTGGCCAGGTTGACGTGTTCGATTCCATGAAGAAAATCCATATTGGCGATGTGTTAAGATTCAACGTTTGTTTCTGGTGTCCCGGCCGGTTCCTCCGGCTCGGTCACCTCGCGGATCTGGCGGCGCGCGACCATGGCCCGCACGGCCACGTCCTCCTCCGGCAGCTCGACCCGCTCGCCCCGGCGCAGCGCATACTCGCGGCGGGTCTTGCCGTCACGAATGCTGCACACGATGTAGGGGTTGATGACTTCGTAGGTTTTCATACTGTCTGTATTTCATGCGTTATGCGTTTGATGGGCGGCTCCGGCGGACGCTCTCCGTCCCGATCGGCGGCCACACAGTAGGCCGCGAAGGAGAACGTGAGGGCATACTGCCAGGAGTTGTGCAGGCCGTCGACGTAGCCGAACGAGTTGAAATAGACCGGCGTCTTGGCCCCCCGCAGCCGATAGCCCAGCAGGCGGCGACGGATCTCCTCGTAGACGGCGAACAGTCCGTCCGGCCCGCGCCGGTTCCGCGCCCGGATGAACAGCTCGCCCTGCACCGTCTCCAGCTGGGCCACCACGGCCAACTCCTCGCGGTCGGCAAACTGGCCGCCGTTGATCAGCACGAAGACCTGCGGGATCTGCGTGGGTCGAGGCGCCTCCAGATCGGCTACGCGGGGCAGCGGGCGCACCTCCACCCCCTCCATCTGCAGCAGGGCGACCAGTTCGTCCTCGTAGCGTTCGTAGGGGGTCGGCTCAAAGTTTCGTTCCGTCGTCTCCATCGTTTTCCTCCTCGTGCGGGGTCAGGTGGGCGACATACATGCCGCCGTCGAACTTGCGGTCCACCCCGACCACCAGCCAGGTGCGGCCGCGGATGGTCAGGTACTCGGTGCGCTCCTCGTCCACCGCCTGCTTGAGGCCGACCAGCTGATCGCGGTAGAACTCGGCCGTCGCCTCCCCGGGGCGGTATTCGTACCCCTCCGAGTCGCCGATCTGCACGGGTTCCGTGGGATCCTTGAAGAGCACGCGGCCGGTGACCTCGCCCCGTTGAGAGGATTGCCAGACGGCGGTCTCGCCCATAAGGTTGGTAACTGAGCCGACCGCCATCCGGGCAATCCTGTCAAACTTCGGGTCCATGGGGCTATGCTGCCGGTTGGGTGATGACAGCCGCCCCGTTGATCTTGACCAGTACGGTGGCCGCTTCGGCGGCGGCCTCCTCCCAGGCATAGCCGGCAAACTTGTTGCCCTCGGCGGTGGCCACGATGCCGGTGCCGCCGGCGTCGGCATAGACCGCTGCGCCCTGGGTGATCGCACCGGCTCCCTTGGGCAGTTCATAGACGCCCGTCACATGCATGGCGATCGTCTCGCCCACCGCACCGTCCGTAACGGCCACGGCCGCCACGTCGCCCACCATGCGCAGCTCGCCGCCCTTGACGGGCGTCCCGGCGACGGTGTAGTTGATCGTGTTGCCGTCCTGAATAAAGTTTTTCATTGTCGTAGATTGGTTTAGGGTTGGTTATTTACCGCTCGACTTGACGATGCCGCGCCAGTCAATGGCTGCCGCACCGAAGTCGCCGCGCACGGCGTAGTCCATCGAATCGGTCCGGAACTCCTCGGTGCTCTCCACGCGCAGCCCCTCGCTGCCGTTCAGGTAGGCGTAGTAGAGCGAATCGACGGCGTTCGGATCGGCCGCCAGATACCACTCCTCCGGCGAGTTGCTCAGACGCGGCTCCACGATGATGTCGAAGGCGCCGGCAAAGACGTTGACGTCCTCGATCTTGGTGGGTGTGGTCTGCGTCACGAGTTTCTTGGCCATCATCTCGTTCTCGGGGGCGACGATCAGGTAGCGCGGCTGGGCGCGGATGATCTCGCCGTTGATGTCGCGCTGGGTCATCAGCGCGGTCTTGGCAGCAGCCAGCGCCGTCTCGCTGAGGGCGCCCGAAACGAGGTTCTTGTGGTCGGCATGGAAGAGCGCCTTGCCGTCCGACATCTTGCCGTTGGCCGTCAGCAGCGCCCACACGATGTTGCCGCGCAGCGTGGACCAATGGCGCACGAAAGCCTGCGGGATGGTTTCGAACACGCCGAGATCGTCGTTGATGAACGCCTGACGGGTGTAGCGGATGCCCTCACCGAAGGTGGCCACCTGGATCGTCTCGGCGCTCATCTCCAGATTCGTGTACTGGATCTCGCCGCCCTCCTTGATCTCCTTCATGCCGTTGGCGACACCGGCCTTGTAGAGGCCCCTCGCGCGGAAGTCGGAGACGGTAGTTTGACGGGCGATCTTATCCCAATACTCGGGCACGTAGTCGTATTGCGCCCGCAGCAAGCGGTCGATGATGCCGCCGAAGAGTTCCGGGAAATCGCTCGTGCTGTGCGAACGCTTGAAGAAGGCGGAGGCGATCTCCGGCTTGGACATGTGGGCGGTGCGGATGCCGCGCTCGGCCAGCATGACCTTGCCGATCTCCATCATGGTCATGTTGCGATACTCGCGTGCGCCGGGATCGAGCCGGAACTGACGCGGTGCGATGCGGTGCAGCAGGGCGTTGGTGATCGCCATGCGTTTCTTGGAGTCGCCGTCCAGGCCGACCTCAATGCCGTGCGAGCCGTGGACATTCTTACTGTTGCGTACCATGTGGTTGATGATTGCCTGGCGGCATTGTGCCACCGAAAGCTTGTCGTTCTGGAAAAGGGTGATTGCGAAAGTGTCCGACAATCCGGCCGCGCGGGTCGATTGCAGGATGGCATCGAGGCGGGCGCGGGAATCGGCTCCAGCTTCGCCTGCGGGGATGCCGCTCTCGGCGGCTACCTGACGGGCTGCCGCGTTGGCCGCCTCGATGGCTGCCTGACGCGTGGCGGCATCGGGATCCTCGTCGGGATCTTCCGTGCGCTGGGGATCCTCGTCGGGGTCCCCGTCGGTGCGGGCAGCGCCTTCGGGATCGTCGTCCGGCGCGGGATCACCGTCCTCGTCGACCAGCGTCAGCGTAATCGTGTCGCCCGGAGCACCGTCGGTCAGGGCAACCCCGGTTGCACCGTTCACGGTGATAGTCTCCCCAGCTTTCACGGGGTTCCCCTCGACGGTGTACTGCATTGTCGTTCGTTTGCTCATGTCTGTAAAGTTTGAAGTGTAACTGATGGTGACAGGATGCTGGGGTTCTCCTGTCCGTATTTCGCTGTGAATGTCGGCCTGCACGGGTGCCAGCGACAACTCGGTGGGCATCCAGTCCGTCGCCCGGTAGATGGGGCGCTGGCCGTTGGGCCGCTCCTCCCGCTCGTAGCGATAGACCTCGTAGCCGCCCGAGATGTCCTTGACGATGCCGTCCACGATGTCGCGGAACAGCCCCTCCACCTCCGGCCGCTGCGAGAAGCGGACCCGGGCGCAAAGCTGCTTCCGGTCGTCGATCCACACCCGCACGGTGCGGCCCACCTGGTGGAACACGGAGTCGCTCCGATGGCAGTCGAGCACGGGCAATCCCCTCTCGGCCCGATCCATGCGGATGGCCTGCGGCTCGCAGACCAGCAGCTCGTCGTAGTCCTCCTCCCAGCCGAAGCGCGTAACCAGCGCCTCGGTAAGGAACACCACGTCGAACTCGCGCGCCTTCTCGTCGAGCGTCGAGGGCTGGATCAGCGCCCGGCCGTGCACGACGCCCATCATGCGGTTTTTGATATTAGACTGCGGCATGATTCTGTTGATTGTTGCCGGATCCCTCCGACAGAATGACACTATTGACCGAGATGCCCTCGGTGCGCAGGCGGTCGAGATCCTGCCGGTACTCGCGGAAGAACTCCTCCGGCTCACGTCCCATTTCGCGCAGGGTCTCGCTGATGGTCGCCAACCCCGCCTGGATCCGCTTCACCTGAGCGTCGGTCTCCTTGACGGGATCGAGCTGCTGGATGCGCGGCGCCGTCCAGTCGGCCGGCACGGGACGGTCGAGCAGTCCGGCCACGATACACGCCGTGTTGAACCACCGCCACACGGGCGCGCAGATCTGCGGCACGAGCATGTTGTACTGCCAGCTGCGGAAGTTGGCCGTCACGTCGATTTTGGCCATGCGGCCCGAAGTGAAGTTTACCTTGGAGTAGTCCATCGTCAGCATCTCGTAGGTGATGCCGTAGGCGGCAGCAATGCCCTGCAGGATGCCGGACGAATAAGGCAGATAGTCCGATACGGCAGGCGGATCGGCAAAGATCACCGACTCATCCCTTCCGAGGTGCTCGATGACGCCGGGCTGGAGCCGCTCGATGCCTTGGCGCGCATCGTCGGAGTCATCATCCTCCGAGCCGGTGACAAAGGCCGAGAAACAGGCCGCCACCTTCTGCTTCATCAACTGGGCATCTTCGTAATCGGAGAAGTCGCGCATCTTCATGAAGCCGGCCACGCCAAACGGCAGGCCGCGCACCTGACCGGGGCGCAGGATCTCGTAGGCGTGCAGCACGTCCTCCTTCGGGTAGAAGCGGCTCTCGATGAAGTTGGCGAAGATGTAGTTGTCGCCCGGATGGTAGTCGTAGAGCCAGTAGCCGATCAGCCGCCCCTGCTTGTCAAACTGAACGCCCAGACGGGCGTAGCCGTACTCGTTGGCGCCGTTGCGGGTGTGGTCGAGCTGGTCGCCCTCGATGACCTGCAGCTGCAGGGGCAGCGGATTCTCGGCCGAAGGCACGACCCAATGGCGTAGGATCAGCACGTCTCCGCCCTCGACAATGGAGCGCATGGCCAGCTCCTGCAGCCCGTAGAAGGTCATCTTGCCGTACCAGTCGCAGGCGGTCGTGCAGGCCCAGCACTCCCACAGACGCTTGATGTGCTGCATCTGGTCGAGGCTCTCCACCTCCGGCGCGGGCTGGATGCCCTCGCCCACGGCATTGCGCGTGACGGCCTCGACGGCACGGCGCGCCCATCCGTTGTTGCGCACCATCTCCCGCGAGCGGTCGCGCAGGGTGACCAGCGCACCGGCCAGCTCGCTGTTGACGCCCGTCGAACGGACGTTGCGGAACGACCGGCCCCGGCGCCCCTTGTCGGCCGCCTCGAACGAGCGCCGACGGCGACGTGATATTTCGATCGAGATCTTCATCGCTTGGAGAAATAACCGCGTTCAATTTCTGCCAAACGCCGACGACGGGAGAGCCGTTCGGGGAACAGCTCGGACTCCATCATTTTGACCAGATCCTTCATCTCCGACAGCGAACGATAGCTGACGGTTTTATCGCCATACGTGACGGTAGTCACGCCGCTGGCGATGGCCTCCTTGAGGGCTTGATACTGTTCAAGAGTGAATGACATCGGCGTTATTTTTTACGCCAATGTATGGAATCAAAAAACGGTTTGAAACAGGCGATGTGAAAATTTGGCGAGATCTCGCCAAACTTTGGAAAAATTTGGCAAATTCTCGCCAAACTTTACTCCCAGAAATTTCCGAAATCGTCCTCGTCGGAGCGCCGGACGACGCGGCGCGGCTCCTTCCGGACGGCCCCTCCGAGCTTGGCCAGACGCGCCGGATCGAGACGGTCGAGACCGATGATCGCAGCCGCCGCACGGGCATAGATGCGGCAGTCGAGCGGCTCGTTTCGCTCGTAGCGCTTGACCCATTGCGGGCGACGGTAGCCGCGCACGACTTTCACCACCTGCTCCTCGGCTGTAAGCCCGCGGAAATAGTGCTCATCGTATTCGGGGAAATGGCAGTAGTTGGGCGGCGGCACGCCGTTGGAATCCTTCTCGAGCCGCAGGCAGGCGTACAACTCGGACTTGAGGAACGACACGCCGACGTTATACAGACGCATCGACCCGACCTTCTTGCCCGAGCGGGTCACGTCCACCGTCTTGGGCGGCGCGAACGACACGCCCAGATGGTCCTGTCCCTTGACCGGCACCACCTTGTCGGCCGAGAAGCGCCGGCAGAAGGCATAGACGTGCGTGGTGTTGTAACCCGTATCGACGGCCATCAGCCGGATCGGGAACTCCATGCCGTCGCGGCGCGGCCACCGTTCGCCGACCACACCGGCCAGATCGTCCCACACCTTGGTGCCGGCCGTGTCCCCCTCCAGCACGCGGTAGTCGATCGAGTAGCTCCGCTTGTCGGCACACCACCCCACGATCTCCAACTCCAGACGGTCGCGCTGGACATCCACGCCGGCCGTGAGGAAACAGACATCGTCCGGCACGGTATTCGTCCGGTAGGTCTCGCGCCGGTTGTAGAGGTTTTTGAAGGGCGGCGCCTCACCCCGCTCGGCCCACGTCTGCCCCAACGTCGTATTGACAAACACCTTCAGTTTGCTCTGATTATCCCGTGCGGCCAGGAAGTCGCGCACGATCTGCTCCCAGCTGTGCCAGCCGTAGGGCGAATAGAGGCTGTTGAGATGGAACCCGATCACGTCGGAGCTGACCTTCTCCGGCCGCTCCGGCAGCCACTCCCCCGCCGCCAGCATCTCCACCTTGTAGCGCTCGGCGATCAGCTCGCCGCAATGCTCGCACCGGTAGCGCACGCTCTCCGGATGGCCCTGCTCCCACTTGAGGTTGGAAAAGACAAGCCGCTGCATGCCCCCGCAGAAGGGACACGGCACGTGGTAGTAGTTCTGATCGGTCTCCAGAAACTCCCGCTCGATGGCCGACAGTCCCTCGATGGTCGGCGTACTCAACATGAAGATCTTGCGGTTCGGGAAGGTACGGGTACGGGCAATGGCCAGATCGATCGGCGAACCCTCGCCGTCCAGATCCTGCGGATAGGCATCCACCTCGTCGAGGATCAGGTAACGGATCGGCACCGAACGCAGACCGGCCGCGCTGTTGGCACCGGCCATGATCAGCACGCCGCCGTTGAAGTTCTTCTGGTTGATCGTGTTGTTGCTGTCGCGACTTTTCGACGGCGCCACCCGCTGCAGCAGCTCCGGACAGTTCTCGATCAGCGGGTCGATACGTCCCTTGGAGAGACGCTTGACCATGTCGTCGGTCGGCTGCACGAACATCACCGGCCCGGGGGCGATGTGCATGCAGTAGCCCAGGAAGTTGCTGCCCGCCTCCGTGCCGCCGATCTGGGCGGCCTTGACAAAGACCACCTTGCGGTGCGGGTCGTGGACGCTGAGGCAGTCCATGATCTTGCGCAGATAGGGCGTGCGGGCGGTGCGGTAGCGGCCCGGTTCGGCCGAGCTGACCGGTGCCAGGAACCGGTAACGGTCCGCCCATTGCGACACCGTCACCCGTTCGATCGGCCTCAACCCTCGAAAGAAACTGACTATCTGCGAATATTGCTCCATGATTGTCCCCCGCCCGCAAATATAAGCAAAAACTATAAAAAAGGGAGGACACATGTCCTCCCACACATTTCACCTGTTTCTCTGCTGTCAAACTAAGAACAAATCAATGAAATGTTAGTCAATTCGGCACCCAGCTCATGCAACCCTCTTTCGATTTTGGCAGCTTGTTTTTCCGAAATGTACGTATTGCCGGCCGCATACTGCCGCATCAACGACGGATTGATGCCGATGCGCGCAGCCACTTTCGAGATATTGATCCAGTCAAAATAATTAAACAGCGACGCCAAATCAAATTTATACTCAAACGTAATGCCTTTCAGTTCGTCCGGCAACTCCTCGCCGTCATAACTGGCCATAATCTCCGCAACCGAGTTTTCAAAATCCTGCTTTGCCTCCGCCACGGTCTCCCCCGATCCGATGATGGTCGTATCAATGTCCGGGGTATAAATGCCATAGGTCCCGTCAGGGCTTTTCTCAATCAATGCAATGGTTTTCATTTTTGTGGGGTTTGATTAAGGCAGATAGGCTAAAAACCTATCTGCCGTTTCAATTTTGCGAATGTTCCTTTCGGTATCTCCTGACTGCCGTGGCGCCCTATCTGTATTTCAAACTTTTTCTCCTTGTGACGATAAATGTCATGGTTTGCTCCCGACCGCCATAGGTACCAACCGTGCTTTTCTGCAAGTCTACGTAGTTCGTTCCATTTCATGCTTGTTCTTGTTTGACAACACAAATATATAACATTTTTGCAATACAAACAATAGTTTTCACCTGTTTTTTGTACCCCTTGAACTTTACTATTCCAGCCGGTCGGCGGTGCGGCGGATCCGATCGGCCAGATCGTACAGCGCACCGCGGAACTGCTCCTTCTCCTCCTCGGTAAAGCCGCCCGGGTTGCCGTCCGTTTCGTTCAACTTGCTGTAGATCCACGAGGCCGATTTGCCGAAATAACGGTTCGCTATCTTGGCCCATGTCACATCCAATGCGATGTCTGCCAACTGCTGACGGGTTGAAAGTCTTGTGTGCTTCTCCATGACTGATCCAAATATACCAGCCAATTATACGGCGAAACCGCATAGCATCCAAACCGCATCCCGATTTTCTACTGCCCAGATAGCTGAATATCCGCCAGCTTCTGCAGCTCGGCGGCAATGGCATCGTAGATCGTATTGTAGACGGTCGTGCGGTCACCGGCCGCCATGACAATGTCCGCGATCCGGTCCGGGATGGCCAGCAGCGCATCGCGCAACTCCTTGCCGGCCGCGAACAGCTGGGCCTCCACCAGCGCCCGCTCCACCAGGGCGCCCTCCTTCTCCTGCAACTCCAGTTCGGCAAACTTGGCCTTGGCCACCTTCTCCCGAAGCTGCGCCTCCTCGTAGGACATATTCGGCGGGGCGGCCGCCTCCGCTTCCGGAACAGCCGGCTCAACAACCGCCGCATCGAACGTGCGGATATAGGCGCCCAGGGCTATGCGTACCTTTCGCTGGTTAGGATGGCCGGAGTTCAGCGAGTGATACCAGCTCACCGCCGCCTTTTTCGGATCAAGATAATAGGGCGCCGTTGCGGAGGTACCGACGACATCCGCCAACTCGGAGGGAATATATCCACGCTTGATGGCCGACATAACGGTCTTCGTACTGACCCCGACCAGTTGCTCGAAATCGGAAATTTTAACCCATCCCTTGGGAACCCTTTTCTTCATTTTCCCAGCTTGCTACTTGCTATATTGAAACTGCACGCCGAAACCCCGTTTTTCCGCCCCCACGGCTCGACACGTTACGCACATTGAATCAACCATTTACTTCGATATGTCGAGGCCATTTCCGGCCTCAAAAAACGTCGCCAGCTTGCTATATTGAAATTGCATCGGAACCAATGCAAAAATCAACTCCACGTAATGCAATGTTAAATCTTCAAAAACAAGCTATTAAACAAAACATTTTCGACACGAAAAACGGCCGAAAACAGCTTGCTACTTGCTATGACATTTTTTCACGCTGACTGGCGCTATAATGCGCTGCCGTCCACCCCCTCCGCAGGAAGCCGGACAGGACCCGCGCGCGAGGACGGGCGGCCTCGCCCCTTGCCTCGACCTTGTGCTGTACCTCAACTAATCGCCGCATTTTGTATGTTCATCACAATATTACACACCTCAACCGCGGATCTTCTTCACCCGACTGGTCAGAATACCCTGCACACGGGCCGCGGCCTCCCGCTCAATGAACGCCGCCACATCCGCGCGCACTTCGGGCGATATGGCCATCCTCAACGGCGAGGTCGTCACACGCTCGGTAATACGTACCTTACCGCTGGCCGTACGCTCCCGCCCGTACTGGAAACCGGAGCGCACATACCGTCCACGTGAGAACACCCCCGTATGGCCGCTGGCCATGGTGGCAATGAAGGCACTCCGCACCATCACGGTCTTGCCCTTGTGAATGGCCACCGCAATCGATCCGCCCTTCTGTTTCGGCCGAAACGCAACGATGGGCAACCGGCTCTCATTGATCCGGATGCCACCGTACAATCGGTAGATACTGGCCTTGGGCGATACAACAGCCTGCCGCGAGAGGTATTTCTGCGTGATGTTGTACTCGGCCTTGATCGCCTTGTTGATGCGCGGAATTGCCCGCGCCAACGTACTGTTCACACCTTGCGCGGTTCCACGCAGGATCTCCTCCGGCGACAGATACCGACGGAACTCCTGCTGGATCCGTTCGATCTCCTCGCGCTTCTCGGTGGTTATGGTCAGTTGCATAATATCCTCAAGTTACTGCATCACCTCAAATTCATACACCACGACAAACGGATTACTATTCCACGTCCCTTTGCCGGACACCTTGTCGATCAGCGCGGCAAAGGCTTCGCGAGGTGAGTTGAAATAAAAGCCCTGTTCTTTGTCCTTACGTTCAAAGTAATACCGATCTATCTCCGGAAGATAACACACACCTTCCCGCAAACAATCCTCATCGCTAATATCCTGTAGCCGCTCAATTCGGATTCCGGTGATCCAGACACGATACGGCATCTGCTTGGCCGACGCGAACATCTTGTTGGTCACCCCTGCTGCAGCCACCGAAAGATCGGGAATCACAACTCCATCCCGCTTTAAATAGACATACTCATCCGTATCCCTATATGGCAGACACTCATATCCTGCATCCCGATAGCTCTGCGCTACAGCCACGATCTCTCCGAGTTTGTAACGCGGAACAAACACTTTATCTGTTTGACGATTTACCAATTGGCATAAACCTCTTGCATCCCGATAATAACAATGCT
This sequence comes from Candidatus Tidjanibacter faecipullorum, assembly GCA_019116245.1. GTDB lineage: Bacteria > Bacteroidota > Bacteroidia > Bacteroidales > Rikenellaceae > Tidjanibacter > Tidjanibacter faecipullorum. The sequence continues at coordinate 11,619 of DXCC01000012.1, read as the reverse complement.
GTGGGTGATAAATCTGATTCCAATGACGGGCTACATAATTAGCATCGTCTTCAAGTTCGGTTCTCCTCGTCACCGTCTTCCGGCCATCGATCACCGCCTGAGTGAGACCGTAGCGGTCATCGAACATTATCTTTTGCATAATCGCTGACTGATTGTATTGTCGTATGTATTTTGCACCTTTTTCGTGACGTTAAGAAAATGGTGGCGGTAGCAGCTGCACATTTACTCAACCCACATCTCACATTTCAAACCGTTACAATTTGTCACGGTTTGATTTGCCAAACCATTTTCGCAAGGTCTTGAAGATGGTCTTAACCCTATAGCTGTCCCTCCCAAAGGTTTCCGCCGGCTTGATGGCGTCATCGCAGGCCGGAGCGCCGCCAAACACGACGTGTCGATGCCTCTCGCAGCACCCCAATCCCATAGCGCCCTTGTCTCTGAAATATGCGCACGTGGCGCAGTAGGTTCTCTCGTACATATTCATTCCTCAAAACAGATTCAGTTGGACGGGGCTATTACCTAACCGTCCAATTGTCTTCTTATAGCGCTGGCATTGATCTCGATATGGGCATTGTCCCGATCGAGCCTGCTCAAATCTGCCGTGCCATTCATTCCACCCTTTCACATGCTCATCATTCCACATAAACACAACCAAATCCATACAGAAGAAACCGCTGTGCTTGTCTGTATTGTCGTCAATCAACTCAACAATTCCATTACCAACTGGTCGCATATTTCCTTACTTTGGCTCACGCATTCCGGACATCACCTTGTTCACAAAATAAATCTGCCCTTTACCGGTCACCTTCGTGGTGGTCGTCACCAGTACGGAGCCGTCGGGTTTGGTGATGCTCGTTTTCTTGATCTCGAACAGGCCCATGCCCATCGCACGCTGGGTGGGCTGGTTGTAATACTCACCCCGCGTGCCGAGGTAGCCGTGCTCCCGCAGCCAGGCGAACAGGCGGTTCTGCCCGATGTTAACCCCGTTCTGCTGGAGGATCTTCGCCAGCTCGGCCACCAGACACGACCGGTCGGACGTCGCCACCGCATCGGCAAAGAGCGCCTTGGGCTTCATGGCCTCAATCTGACGTTGCTGCGCCTCGGCACGTTCGGCCTGATCGGCGGCCAACCTCAACGCTTCGGCCAGATTTTGCGGCACACGAAAGCCGCCCGCCTGCCGTTCGCGCTCCAGCTCCTCCCAGCGGATCACCAGCTTTGCCCGCGCCTCGTCGTTGAACTTCGTGGCCACGTACAGACACTCGGTCTTGGTCAGCACATAGAGCGGGTCTTTCCGCTCTGCGCCGTTCGGCAACTTCGTCATTCTGAACGTCAGCGGAAATTTCCGCCCACGTATCGCCTCCCATGCCGGCTCCATTTTACGAATGGCCTCCAGCACGTCCTTGTGCTGCTTGCCCGTAATCTCTGCGATCTGCAGGGACGTCATGGTTTCGTCCCGCCGCAGGTTGCTCAACTCTTCACTCATGGTTCACCTCAACTTTTCCGTTTTCGTATTCTTTCAGCTTGTCGTCGATCTTCAGGTAGAGTTCGATCGGCTGCGGAACCCGACGTTTCAGGTCCTCGAACCACCGGCGCGACACCCCTGCCTCGCGACACAGCCGCGAGATGGAGACTCCCGCCGCATTCGCACGGCGTACGATCGTCTGCGCCAAACCTTTGTCCCGTCTCATCGCAACTCCTCCTCAACCTTCCGCAGCAGGGCGACATGGGCCGCTTCCCGCAACTGTTCCGTAAACCGTTCCACCGCCTCGCGCAGCAGGGCTCTCCCCTCCTCGTCGAGGGCGCCCACCGTGCGGGGCGTCCGATCCAGCTCCATGGCCATCCGGCGCAACCGGGCCGACGCCCGTCCGGCCTCAACCTGTTCGACCATGTCGATCACCGCACCCTGCACCAGGGTTGCCGTCGCCTCGTCCAGCTCCACGCTGCCCGTTCCGTTTTCCATCCTCGTTTCCATCATTCCGCCATTCTCACGTAAGTATCCCGTATCGTCCGCCCCACCTGCACCACGCCGGCCCCGGCCAGCTCCTCGAGGGCTTCGTAAAACTCCGGCCGGCTGCACACCCCGGCCACCCGTTCGACCAAACCGTCGGCAATCACCTGCGCGTGGTCCGGCAACTGCCTCGCCGCACGGCGCGCCTGCTGCACCTCGACCACCGCCGCCACGATCGCCTCCCGTACCTCACTCCTCGCCATGCCTTTCGCCTTCGCTGGTCAGCCGCACCACCAGGGCATCGCATTCCGCCTGCGTCCGCGGCACCTCGACCCGTGTCCGACGCCCCAGGTCGGCGTATAACTTCTTGAGCATCTTGATCCGGAGCTGCCCCTGCTGGGTGGCCCACCCCTTCGTGTCGATGGCCACGTCGTAGTCCGGCAGGTAAAAGTCCACCGTGTAGGTGATCGCCCGCACCAGCTCGCCGTTGTAGCGGAACGGCTCCTGCACCGTGTAGCGCTTCTGGAACAGAAACCCGATCCCGTGCCGCACGAGCAGGTCGTGCATGTACTTCTCGAGGCGGCTGTCGAACACCACCCCATCCTCGCCGGCCGTTTTCTCGGCATTCCGCACCTTCCGGTTGCCCGACGGTACCCCACCGCCGCCCGCAGGCCGTTCGCCCCGCAAAATCGCCCGGAACTCCTCAACGCTCATCACATCCTGCCTGTCTCTCATCTTCCACCCTCCCATTTTTTGCCGTTTTTTTCGCTTTCAGTTCTCCGGTCAATAAACCTATCATCTCAAAAGCCCCGATTGAAATTCGGGCCATTTCCGCGTCATCCGCCGCCAACTTTCCGCCTGCCGTCCATCCCTCATTTGCGCCGCCACAGGTTCTGGCCGTTCCGGCGAACCGCCGTGATCTCGAAATCGTCGAACCTCAACCCGCCGGAGACCGCCGTGCAAACCTCCTCGTAGCTGTAGAGCTTCTCCTGCGCCTCGCGCCGCTCCTTGAGCACCGTATCGCGGGCCGCAAACGAGCAGAAGGTGGCGTAAGCGCTGGTGTTGCGCGTGGCCTGCTTGTTGTCCATGTCCGCCACGATTCGCATGATGTCCTCCTCGCTGTAGCGGCGCACCAGCCACACGGCCTGTTCCTCGGTGAAGGGCTTCGGCATGGCCGCCACCTCCGGGAACCGGCGAGCCACCCAGTCCAGCATCTCCCTCGCGCGTGCGCGCGTTTGGTCTGTTACCTGGTAAGTATTACTCTGTGTGTGTGATTTGTTATCTTTGTTGTTTGTGTCCATTTGATGTTTTTTTGACGTCCCGTTTGTCGTCTCATCTGCTGTACCGTCCGCAGTATCGTCTATTGTTCCGTCTGTTGTACCGTCATTTTGATACTTGTCGAAATTAAGAATTGATATACAGCTAATTAACTTGCCGTTTTGTTGTTCTATCCGTATCTGCTTCTGTTGTTCCAATTCGTGTAAGAACCGTAGTACCTTTCCGCGCGACCACTTCCAGCGATCTGACAAACCAGCTTGAGAAACAGCAAGTTGCCCGCGTTCAATCTTTAAACTCACGCCACGCACCCGAACATACTCCGCTTTGTGCCTGGCCATCAGGAGCATATCAATCCACGCCCCCATCCGCGTAAAAGGTTCCGCGAAATAGTCCGGATGCTCCATAATCTGCCTGTGTATGCAAACCCAACCTTCCATACATCTCGAATTTTGCGCCGGTGCGGAGCCCGACCCCCGCAGACTGCCTCAACATCAACCAACTAATTCTCACACAAAATCATTCGGCAATCCCCGTCTTCCGGACCGGCATACTTACCAGCTATCGCATTTCACACAACGCCGTCACGCCGTTACGCTCACACCACCTCACCGCCGCGCTGACACACGCGAACACGTGGCAGGAACCCTCACCGGTGGTCAGCACCAGCCGTCCCTTCCGATTGAATCGATACACCGCTTTCATCATCGCATCCTCCTCAACTTTTGGAAATCGAGACGCAACGCGTCGGATCCCCGAATCAAAAACTTCGCATCCATACTCCTCGGATGACACGGGATCAACCCCTTGCCGATATACGACCGCACCGTATTGGGGTCCACCCCGTGCAGCTCCGCTACGACACCCACGCCGAGCGCCGAGTTGTAGAACTTGTCCGCAATCACGCAATGCTCTTCCAGGTACGCCACCCGATCGCGCAGTTGCCGGTTTTCCATCTCGAGAGCATCGTAATACAGATACACCTCGCGCGGCGTAATGATCTTCTTCTCTTCCATGGCTCTATTATTGATTTTTGACTGATTTACGATTTGCGGGTCACGCGAATGGCCTCTTCCCCCACCTCGATCTTGAACCGGCGGCCGGTGTCTACCGTGACCGACCCGGCCGTGCTGCGCACCATACTGGGGACATAATCCGGCCGAGGCAATACCAAAGGGGTTCCGCCGACCTCCAGCGCTTTGATGGCCCCACGCACATTGATCCTTTCCGTCTTATCCATAATTTTTATATATTTGTTTGTGTGTTTGTTTACAAAGGCAAATATACATCAAAAATCATCAATAGCAAATTATTGATGATTAAAAAATCACAAAAGCACATAACTAAATGAAAGACAACGCCGACAAAATCGCCATAATCGGTAGATTGAAACAAATTCGCCAGACTACTAATCTTGGGACGGGTGATTTTGCGCGTGGTGCAGGGATCGACCCACGCAACTACTCATCAATTGAGAATGGCAAACGGGCCGTAGGAGAACGTGTTTTACGTGATGTATGCAATGCATACAACGTCGATATCAATTGGCTACTGACCGGAGAAGGCGACATGCTGAACACCGAATCGACATCCGCCCTGACCCTGACCAACGACAAGGTCACGCTTGTTCCCCTGCTTCCAATCTCCGCCCAGGGCGGCACATTGCATGACTTCGTGCTCGCGGTAAACGAACGGAACTGCGAAAAGATCATCTCCCCCATCGGCAAGGTGGACTTCGCCATCACCGTCTCCGGCGACAGTATGGCGCCCGAATTTCCGTCCGGCTCACAGGTGCTCATCAAGAAGATCAACGAGCGGGCTTTCATCGACTGGGGCCGCACCTATGTATTGGATACCTGCAACGGCACGGTCATCAAGAAGCTGATGCCGTCCGACAGCGGCGACAGCGCCCTGGTCAAATGTGTTTCGATCAACCCGGCCTACCCGCCCTTCGAGGTCAACCTCCACGACGTCTACGGCATCTACCGCGTCATGCTCGTCATGGCCATCAAATAACCAACATAAATCAACCTCACCCCCATGGACTTCAAAGAATCATTACAAGTATTGGCGGCCCGTATCGTCAAACTGAAAGACAACGTCAAGACCGAGGAAGCCACCAAAACATCGTTCGTACTGCCGTTCCTGCAGACGCTCGGTTACGACATCTTCAACCCCGAAGAGGTAACCCCCGAATGCGACTGCGACTACGGCACGAAAAAGGGCGAGAAAATCGACTATACCGTATGCCTGAACGGCGAGCCGATCATGCTGATCGAATGCAAGCATTGGAGCGCCGACCTCAACAAACACACCGCCCAGCTGTTCCGCTATTACCATGTTTCGCCGGCCAAATTCGGCGTACTGACCAACGGTATCGTCTACCGCTTCTACACCGACCTCGAGGCGCCCAACAAAATGGACGAGCGCCCCTTCTTCGAGATCGACCTCCTCAACCTCAAGGACAGCCACATCGAGAAGCTGAAGCAGTTCTGCCATGACCAGTACAACACGGACGTCATTCTGAACTCGGCCAACGAGATGAAATACATCAACGCCATCCGGAACTACATCATCCACCAAACCCAGGAGCCCTCCGACGAGTTCGTCAAGTTCCTCACCAAACAGGTGTTCGACGGCATGGTGACGAAAAACGTTCTGGAGGACTTCCGCCCGATGGTGCAGCGCGCCTTCCAGCAATACACGAACGACTACGTCAACGAACGGCTGAAATCGGCCATCACGCCGGAGGTTCCCTCGATCGACAAACCGGCCGCCGACGCACCGCAGTCGGAGGACGAAGCATCGGCCAAAGACAAGCTGATCGTCACGACGGAGGAAGAGTACCAGGGCTTCTACATTGTGCGGGCCATCTTGTGCAACACGGTCGACATCGAACGCGTCACCCTGCGCGATGCGCAATCCTACTGCGCCATCCTGTTCGACAACAACAATCGCAAGCCCATCTGCCGTCTGCACTTCAACGGCGGCAAGAAATACGTCGAGACGTTCGACGAGAACAAGGTCGGCACCAAACACCAGATCACCTCGCTGAACGACATCTACAAACTCTCCGACGAGATCATCGCAACGGTCAAAAGCTACCTCTAACGAACGCGGCCGATGCGGAAGATCCCCGCATCGGCCGTGCCCTCCTTTTTATCAGATGCTACACGACACAAACACACACCCCACCAACAAGTTCGAGACAAACGCTACACATTACGCTCCTTACTACCAGCACAAATTCTACCTCTTCACAGAGTTATCAACTCTAATTAACGAATGCATAGACTGCTTGGTTTTAGAACTACATCAAGCCTGCATTTGCACCACCAATCACTTATTAGAACGAGCCTTAAAACATGCTTTAATCATCCACTACACCCACGATTATCCCATTGGACACCCCAAAGCAACTATTAAATCCATTGAAGCAATCCAGCGCTTTGACAATCTCACCCTAAGCCAATCAATCCAATCTGCCAAAGAGTACGAACTCATTTCAGAACAAGACCAAAGCCTATTAAACACATTACGAAAACATATTCGCAATCCATATTCCCACGCTACAATCGCAAAAATTGCCCCTAACACAACCCAGACCTCTCGAGGCTACTTATTCAACTTCGAAGCAACAAAAGCAGCGATACGCAATCATCAACCCCCTACAGGAACACCTGTACAAATATCCAACTATGTTTTTGCCCAGCGAAACCAAGCCCAGATAGCCACCACATTAGCCCCTCGATACTTTAAAACCGTACACTACATAATGCGCAACATGGATAATGCATATAAGCGCAAATTCAACATTCAATTTCCCCCATAATCACCATCCTACCGCCTCACACAGGAACAAAATATACACATCTCGTTCCGACACAAGAAACATCAAAACACATCCTCAGCCCCCCTCCGGCTTGCCGATACAACTTAACCATCCTTGGAAACAAATCCCATCCATCTTGATCCACACAAGACTCCAACACACCGATCCTATGGGACACATCATAATAATCGGGATTAGACAAAAACACATCAAACGCTTTCACAAACTCATAACACATCAACAACCGCCAACTTTCACATTTATCGCCACACAATGCATGTAGCTCCAAAAAATCCTGACGAACTTCCGTCCTTAATTCTTGAACTGAAGCGAGGGTCTCATATTTTTCTATAAGGTCCCAACAATCTTTAGCTTTTCCATTTTTATTACATTTTTATAATTATACAGCGTAAATATATACACATTAAATCATATATCCAAATTTTCAACCAAATCACCCGAAAACGTAAAATATTCAACCCACATGACCACCTTCTTGCTTGCCAGCCCTACCCGAGAACGCTCCACAATTGATATCCTTGTCTCGTTTCGAGGCAAAAAGTATCGCCGTACAACCAAAGAGTCCCTCCCCGTCAAATACTGGAACAAAAGCAAGAAACGCGCCAAGGCAACGCGGGAATTTCCCATAGCCAATGACATCAACACCATGCTGGACAAATGGGAAGTGGCTGCCATGAAAACCGTCGCCGAATTCAAGGAATATTACACCCCACCCTCAACCGCGGATTTCTTCACTACCCTTGATCGCAACTTCTACAAAGACTCTGCAGACGATACCCCAACCGAACAAGTGGCGACATTTCTAGAAGCCTTGGACGAATACATCCACACACAACGACTATCACGCATTCGTCTGCAATCCTATGCCGTACTCCGGAGATCCGTCGAACGCTACCAGCTGTACGTCCGTCACACATGGATACTCAACACGCTGCAGGCCGAGGATCTGCGCCGTTTCGAACAATTCCTGCGCGACGAGCACACCTTCTTCCAAACCACCGACGATGGACATCGGGTATGCAAGGCACAATACCAACATCTGTACGCCAACACACCGGAGAACCGACCGCCGACAGCTCGCGGCAACAACACCATCGCAGCCACCTTTACCAAGGTGTTTGCCGTCCTGAATCATGCACTCGACAAAGGCTGGACCGACAACCACAAGTTCCGCGACTACTCGCCACCCAAAGAGATTTACGGCACACCCTACTATCTGTCTCTCGACGAGGTACGCCAGCTTTACGAATGCGATCTATCGGACACGCCTACCCTCGCCGTACAACGCGACATCTTCGTATTCCAATGCCTGATTGGCTGCCGCATCGGCGACCTGTACCGTTTCTCCGACAACAACATCATCGGGGACACATTGGAATATGTCCCCTACAAGACCAAAGGTGAAAGCCAACGTACCGTTCAGGTTCCTCTCAACAATACGGCCCGGGAGATTCTGGCACGCTATCACCATCCGGAGCGCAACACCTTGTTTCCGCTCATCTCCCAGCAGCGGTACAACGATGCCATCAAAACCATCTTTACCAAAGCGGGACTCACGCGGAACATTATCATCATCAATCCAGTTTCCGGCATCGAGGAGTCCGTCCCCCTCAACACCGTTGCCAGCAGCCACCTCGCACGCCGCACCTTCGTCGGCAACCTCTACAAGCGCGTCAAGGATCCGAACCTGATCGGCGTATTGTCCGGTCACGTGGAAGGCTCCAAGGCATTCGCCCGCTATCGGGAGATTGATCACTCCATGAAACAAGAATTAACACAACTAATTGATTTACAACCAACAAAACATGAATCGATTTAACATACAACAAACGGAACGCGCTAAAAAAAAACCTGAAGAACTACAGGACATTTGCCTCTTACTACACTCTATCATAGATCCAAAGACTCCCGTTGACATATACCATGATGATGCCCCAGATTGCACAATAAACATCAATAACAAAACTATTGGCATTGAACACACATTTTGTTTTGCGCCAAATGAGCAGGACTACGTCGCCAGTCTCAATCATTTAGAAGGCCTATTCCGTAGCACACTTACAAATCTCGACATCAACTCATTAATTCCTATAGGAACACCCATTCCTAATGATTATACAATCACAATTAATGCTGATGTATTCACACAGAAACACCGAAGTTATAACGACGCCATTTGCCAAGAGTTTCAAGACTTTATAAAACATCTATACCACAAAGGAACTCGTCCCAAGATGTCATATATTCAAGATGTCATAGCTACCCATTCAGCTTGGCTGGATTTTAAAACGCCTAATGACAATCAGCCATTACCTCGGATTACAATCAATCCATCAAGAAGCTTCCTCATTAATCATTTACCATCATGGGGTCAAGACTACATCATGTGTCGCATAAAAGACAAACACGATCAATACTTAAACTACGAAGCTAAACCCAAGAACTCTGACATACAAGAATGGTGGTTATGCATAGCAATGCCATCCTACTCCATACACGACCACACTAACTATCAATTACCTAAACAATTCACATCTCCATACAATAAAATCTATATCGTATCACACAATTGCTTTTCTCCTACGATTCTCAAAATATATGATGCCAATCACTCTTTCTCAGAACAATAATCCCATCATTCATTGAGCACTACATTACCCAATCTACAACCATCTGCCCATGCCGTTTTTTAGGTATTTCTGCGCATTGATCGCCTGATCGAAATGGCGACATTTGCATCCGGAAACGACAGCCATGCCCCACCGTTTCTGCTGTTGCGCTGCTTGACCTTTTTCCTCTCTTCGGATAACCAGTTCGACCGAAGCCAGAGCCGACAGTAACAATGTAGCCAGGTAGCCCCACGCCATGCGGTTGACCGGCGGTTTGCTGTGCGTTCCATCATGCAACCAAACACAACACACACGATGAAACAACGTCTCGAACAATTCCGAACCGAGGACTGGGTGGTGGTGTGGGTATCCATACCTCTGCTGATCCTCGCAGCTGTCATTCCTCAACTACTGCCCAAGGTTCCGTCGTCGCTGGTCGGCGAAACAGCATGGTACAACATCCTGCTCATCTTCGCCATCGTGCTGGTGGTATTGTATGCCGGCAGCCTGATGTTGCGACGCCCGACAAAAGGAATGATCACTTCACTGATTGTTCTGTTCATTATCTCACTCCTCGCACAGGTCGTAGCCAAGATCCCCATCGTTGCCCATTACGGTTTCGAGTCGGTGTTCTTCTCCGTGCTGTTCGGTCTACTGGTCCGCAACCTCTGAAAAGTACCCGCATGGATGAAACCCGCCATTCAGGGTGAGTTCTTCATCAAGATCGGTGTCGTCTGCCTCGGTGCCACGATCCTGATCGGCGACGTGATGAAGTCGGGTGTCTTCAGTTTGATCCAAGCGTGCCTCGTGGTGGCCGTCGTTTGGTTCTTTGCCTACCGCTGCGCTCGCCGAACGGGAGTTGATCAGCGATCGGCCATGATTCTCTCGAGCGGTGTATCGATCTGCGGTGTATCGGCCTGCATCACCGCCGCCCGTGTCGTTGGCGGCGACGACCGCAAACTCTCCTACATCGTCTCCCTTGTATTGATTGTCGTTGTACCGATGATTTATCTCATGCCCTGGCTGGCCAACTTGATCCTCCCCCACCTCTTGGAACCCGAGGTAGCTCGCGAGGTTGCCGGTGCCTGGATCGGCGGTACGATTGACACCACATCGGGTGTTGTAGCCTCGAGCGAAATGATCGGCGGAATCGCCAACAGCCACGCCGTCATCATCAAGGCCACCCAGAACGTACTGATCGGTTTTGTTGCCTTCTTCATTGCCCTCTATCTTTCAACACGGGGCGAACGCGGCGGTCAGGCTCCTTCGCTGGGCATCGTATGGGAGAAGTTCCCGAAATTCATCCTCGGCTTTGTGGCTGCCTCGCTGGTGTTCAGCCTGCTGCAGTCGAGCGGCGTCTTTGTCCCCGACGCATCGGGTCGGCTGGCCGCAACCGGTGCTGCCAAAACCTTCTCGACGCTGTTCTTCTCGCTGGCCTTCGTGTGCATCGGTCTGGACACGCGACTCAAGGAGATCATCTCGCGTGAGAACCGCAATATTCTCTCCGCATTCATTGCCGCACAGGCATTCAATATCGTAGCAACGCTGATCATTGCCTCGCTGCTCTTCGGCGTACTGAAACCCATGATCAGTTAATGACGCCTGACTACCTCAACAGCAACAGCGGCATCCATTTTCTGGATACCGTTATTGTTTGAGAGGAACACCTCTAATATCCGAACTTAGAATTAACATCGTCCTCATCCTCATATCAGAACAATCCCCCAACTACCATCACAACAAACGATATTCATTTCATGTATCACACATAGCCCTCATTACTACATAACCAAAGGCCACAGGCTAAATTCACACACAAACTCCACCAAACATACATTTCATAATGAAATTTTCCCACTCATTACAACGATTATGCTGTCCTCTTCCTTAAACATGCTTTATTATCATAAAATTTCAAATCTCCTCTTAAAATA
>DXCC01000011.1 GCA_019116245.1 Candidatus Tidjanibacter faecipullorum | reverse complement strand
GTGGAGTTGTGGTTTGATGTAGAATTTCAATAAGATACAACCGGACGGGCAAGACTTCCTATCCCGTTTCAGTTGTGGTTTGATGTAGAATTTCAATAAGATACAACGAAGTCCTCCATGTTCACGGGGGCGATTAGTTGTGGTTTGATGTAGAATTTCAATAACCAAGCGCACAAAGGCCTTATCTTCCTAATTCATCCCGGCGCATCGTTGTGGGCGGAGCGTGCTCGCATCCTTTGTGGAACGCGCGAGGAGTAGGGAAGGACTGTCTGCAACTCGGCTCGATTTGGCGCTACGTATGGATGGTGGTTTGGCTGGTCGTGGTGGTGGGAGCATAGACCGGAGCGTTGCCCTATATGGAGCGTTGCCCTATGTTGAGGTGTTGACAGTGAGCAATATGTGAAAAAGGCTCGGTCGGAGCCAACCAGGTCACGATGAAGGCTCCGAATGCGTGCCGTTTTTTGTGTCTATACAAGTGGTGGAATGTAACCGAAAAAGCCTTGCATATCATCGATATGCAAGGCTTTCTGTTTTCTCAAGGCTTTCTGTTTTCTTTTGGACCTCTTTGCTTCGGCCCTCTGGAGCGGAAAACGGGATTCGAACCCGCGACCCTCAGCTTGGGAAGCTGATGCTCTACCAATTGAGCTATTTCCGCATCGTGTTGGATTGAACAGGGCAAAGATAACACATATTTGTGGAATCTGCTGATTCTGGCCGGCGAAATTTTCCCGATTTCCCGATTTCCCGGGTGGCCGCGGGTGGGACGTGGCGAATCGGGTGCGGGGCCGGTGCTGTCGGGGCAGGGGTGGGGCGATCGGTGGGCAGGGCGATTTTCACCGGGGCAGCCGATCGTCCGTATCGGAAGAACCGTTATCTTTGAAAATTGTCTGAAACCAAACAGAAAACAGCAAGATGGAAAGATACGAGATCGTTCGCAAGGAACAACTGACCGTCGCCCGCTGGAGCGGCGGCACGACCACCCAATTGGCCATCTGGCCGCCCGAGGGGGACTATGCCCGGCGTAGTTTCACGTGGCGCGTCAGTTCGGCCCGTGTGGAGGACGAGGAGTCGACCTTCACGTCGCTGCCGGGCGTGGAGCGTTGTCTGATGATTCTGGAGGGCACGTTGCGGTTGTGCCACGAGGGCCATTACGAAACCGTGCTGCATCCCTTCGAGCAGGACAACTTCAGCGGTGACTGGACGACGCGCAGTTGGGGTCGGGTGACCGACTTCAACCTGATGGTGAAGGGGGGCGAAGGACGTGTACAGGTGATCGAGCTGACTTCGACGCCCTGCGAGGTGCGGTTGATGCCGGTCGTTGAGGGATGGCGCTGCGTGAGTGAGGTCTTCTACCTGCTGTGCGAGGCGGAGGTCGGGCTGCCCGACGGGCAGTGCGCGCGGTTGCACGCGGGCGACGTGTTGCAGCTGCACGCCGGGGCGCCGCTCGGAGCCCAGACGCTGACCCTGCGGGGCTGCAGCCGGGAGACGGGACGTGCGGTCCGCTGCGTGATCTACCACGATTGAGGCACCGGGGGCGTTGGAAACGACAGCCACAGGGGGGGACGGTTCGGATGCGCGGACCGTCCCCCCCCTTTTTGTGGGGCGGGCGACTGTGCCCTCCCGGTGTTGGGGGCGCCGCTCGGAGCCCAGACGCTGACCCTGCGGGGCTGCAGCCGGGAGACGGCGGGTGGCGCGTTCGTTGCGGTCGCGGGAAAATAGGGGGCCGGGAGAGCCGGTTTCCGGCGGAAAAGTGTTACCTTTAAGTGATCCGAAACATACAGACGATATGGCAGCACAGTTGAAGATGATTGCGGACGATCCGTGGCTGGAACAGGCTGCGGGGGAACTGGAGTACCGCTACCGCCTCTATCGGGAGGCAAAGGAGGCTTGTGTGCGGCAGTCCGGTTCGTTGAAGGCGTATGCCGACGGCTACCGTTATTTCGGCTTCCAGCGCGACGACCGGTCGCAGGGTTGGTGGTTTCGCGAGTGGCTGCCCGAAGCGGATGAGGTCTATCTCTTCGGGGATTTCAACGGCTGGCAGCGGCGCACGCTGCCTTTGGTGAAGGACAGCCGCGGGGTGTGGAGCATTTTTCTGTACGACGGCGACTGGGGCCAGGGGTTGCGTCACGGCTCGCTCTACAAGATGCTGGTGCACGGCGCCAACGGTTGGCACGAGCGTATTCCGGCCTATGCCCGCCGGGTGGTTCAGGACGACCGCACGAAGGACTTCACGGCCCAGTTCTGGCATCCGGCCGACGCCTTCGACTGGGGAGCCGACCGTTTCGACATCGCCTCCCTGCGCACGCTCTACATCTACGAGAGCCACATCGGTATGGCGCTGGAAGCGGAACGGGTCGGCACCTATGCGGAGTTTGCCGAACAGGTGTTGCCGCGCATCCGGGCCGCAGGCTACAATGCCGTCCAGTTGATGGCGCTGGCCGAGCATCCCTATTACGGCAGTTTCGGGTACCACGTTTCCAGTTTTTTTGCACCTTCGTCCCGGTTCGGTACGCCGGAGGAGCTGAAGGCGCTGGTGCGCAGGGCCCACGCGATGGGGTTGGCCGTCATTATGGATCTGGTTCACGCCCACTATGTGAAGAATCTGAACGAGGGGCTCAACCAGTTGGACGGTTCCGACCACCTCTATTCGCCGGCCGGCGAGGCGGGGCGTCACCCCTATTGGGATTCGATGCTGTTCGACTACGCCAAGCCGGAGGTTCGCCGTTTTCTGCTCTCCAACATCCGCTACTGGCTGGAGGAGTTCCATTTCGACGGGTTCCGCTTCGACGGGGTGACCTCGATGATCTATACCCACCACGGCTACACCGAGAGCGAGGGGGCCGATCTTTTCTTCGGCGGGGAGGTGAATCGTGCCGGACTGACCTACCTGACGCTGGCCAACGAGTTGGTGAAGGAGGTGAAACCCTCCTCCGTAACCATAGCCGAGGAGGTGAGCGGCATGCCGGGCATCTGCACGCCGGTGGCCGACGGTGGTGTTGGGTTTGACTACCGGTTGGGGATGGCGGTGCCCGACTTCTGGATCCGGATGCTGAAGGATACGCCCGACGAGGCGTGGAACATCTGGGAGATCTGGCACGTGCTGACCGACCGGCTTCCCACGGTGCGGACGGTGGCCTATGCCGAGTCGCACGACCAGGCGCTGGTGGGCGACCAGACGATTGCCTTCCGGTTGATGGGGAGTGCGATGTACACGGCGATGGAGCGCGGTCGGGACGATCTGACCGTAGAGCGCGGTATGGCGCTCCACAAGATGATCCGGCTGGTGACGCTTGCGCTGGGAGGCGAGGCCTATCTCAATTTTATGGGCAACGAGTTCGGTCATCCCGAATGGATCGACTTTCCGCGCGAGGGGAACGGCTGGAGCTACCGTTATGCGCGCCGCCAGTGGTCGCTGGCTGACAACGACCGCCTGCGCTACGGTCAGCTCGGTCTTTTCGACCGGGCCATGCTGGCGATGGCCGAGACGTACGGTGTGATGCGGTGCGGCTATGCCTACAATCAGCTGATGGACGAGGCCAACAAGACGATGGCATTCAGTCACGGCGATCTGCTTTTCGTTTTCAACTGGCATCCGACGGCGAGTGTGGCCGACTACCGGGTTCCGGTTCCGCGAGCGGGACGCTACCGGACGCTGCTGGCGACGGACGATCCGCTCTACGGGGGTCAGGGGCGTGACGATGCTTCGGTGATCCACTTTTCGGAGCCGGAGTCGGACGATCCCTTGCGCCATTTCATCCGCATCTACAACATCTGCCGCACGGCCACGGTCTATCGCCGGTTGCCGGAGGCATCGGAGGCGTCGGAGGCATCGGAGGCGTAGCCTCGGCCTTTGCCTCGGCCCTGCCTTACCGCTGCTTCTGCAGCTGCTCCGGCCTTTGGCTCCGGTCGTTTCTGCCTGCCGTTGCTTGGCCGCTTGCTCCGGCTGCTCCGGCCCCTGCCTTACCGCTGCTTCTGCCGCCCTCGGCCCTGAGCCGGTCCCGTTTGCGGTGCGGACGGGCGGTTCAAAAACAGCAAGGAGACCTCCTCCCGTGCGGGGGGGAGGTCTCCTTGTGTTTGGCGGGGGGCGAGACGCTATTTGGGCTGCTGGGCGGGGCCGGCCAGCGTTTCGCGCATCCGGGTGTCGGCCTGGACGTTCTGCAGCCGGTAGTAGTCCATAATCCCCAGGTTGCCGTTGCGGAACGCTTCGGCAATGGCTTTCGGAATCTCCGCTTCAGCCAGAATCACCTTGGCGCGTGCCTCCTGGGCCAGGGCGAGGTTCTCCTGCTCGTGCGCTACGGCCATTGCGCGTTTCTCCTCGGCTTTGGCCTGGGCGATGTTCTTGTCGGCGTTGGCCTGGTCGATCTGCAGTTCGGCGCCGATATTTTTGCCCACGTCGATGTCGGCAATGTCGATCGAGAGGATCTCGAAGGCGGTGCCGGCATCCAGTCCCTTGGCCAGCACCACGCGCGAGATGTGGTCCGGGTTCTCCAGCACGACGGTGTGCGACTCCGACGAGCCGATCGAGGAGACGATGCCTTCGCCCACGCGGGCCAGTACGGTCTCTTCACCGGCTCCGCCGACCAGTTGTTTGATGTTGGCGCGCACCGTTACGCGGGCCTTGGCGATCAGCTGGATGCCGTTCTTGGCCACGGCCGACACGGGCGGCGTGTTGATGACCTTCGGATTGACGGACATCTGCACCGCCTCGAAGACGTTGCGTCCGGCCAGGTCGATGGCCGAGGCCATCTTGAAGTCGAGGTTGATGTTGGCCTTCTGGGCCGATACCAGGGCGCGCACCACGTTCGGCACATTGCCCTTGGCCAGGTAGTGGGCTTCCAGTTCGTTGGGGTTGAGGGTGAGGCCCGCCTTGGTTCCGGTGATCATCTCATTGACGATCAGCGTGGCGGGCACCTTGCGCCAGCGCATCAGGATCAGTTGCAGCAGCGAGATGCGCACGCCCGAGAGCAGCGCCTTGAACCATACCCCGACGGGGATGAAGTAGAAGAGGAGCCACAGCAGCACGATGGCCACCACGGCGACGACGATGAGGATACCGTTGTCCATTTATGCAAGATTTTTGGTTTGAGATGCGCGAATCAGGCCAGGGGGGGTTCGGCGGGCCGCGGTCGTACGACGAGGCTGAAATCGTCGAATCCGGTCACCTCGACCACCTGCTGCGGGTCGATGTAGCAGTCGAGCGTGTGGGCTTCGTACACCTTGCCGCGGATCATTACCTTGCCGGAGGGGGCCAGGCGCGAGAGGGTGCGGCCCGTATCGCCGATGTGCACTTCGCCCGTCTGTCCGGGTGTGGAGCCGGAGGTGCCGTCGATGTTTTCCTGCAGCGTGAAGCGTTTCCAGGTTTGCGAGCGGAGGCCCAGGACGAGGAAGACGACCGACAGAACCAGCACGGCGGCCAGGGTGATGAAACCGCCCGTATTGCCGTAGAGCACGAAGGCGCGATAGACGCCGTAGCCGCACGCCGCAAAGGCGCCGACTCCGGCCAGTCCCGTGCCGGGCAGCAGGAATACTTCGGTGACCATCAGCAGAATGCCGAGCAGAACGATGAGGATGATGGCGGTCATAGTGATGCGGGGATCGGGTGAAGTTGTAACGGATCAGGGGATGGTGACGAGCGAGACGTCGAGGCTGGGGTCGGCCTCCTGGATGGCGCCGACGACGGTTTCGGCCAGCGTGCGGTTGGAGAAGGTGCCCACCACGAAGACGGGTTCGCCGGTGGCGGAGTCGGAGATGCGCGAGATCTCCTTGCCGGTGGCCCGGGTGGCGATCACGTCGCGTACCATACGGCTCAGTCCTTCGGCGGAGGCATTGCGGATCTCCACGCGGTATTCGGGCTGGTTTTTGCCCGGGGTTCCGGGTTTCGGCGTTGTTGTGGCGCCGGGTTCCGCATCATACGTGCCGTCCTGCCAGGCGACGATGCGGGGGTTTCGGAATCCCAGTTTCTTCAACCGGGCGGCGGCAGCCTGTGCCTCCTCGTAGGAGGCGTATCCGCCGGCATAGTAGTAGGTGCGTCGGTCGGCCTTGGTCTCCTGCGAGAGCGGGGCTACGCTGCGGAACACCGATACCGCAGGGGGTTGGAAGTAGGCGCCCAGCAGGATGCGGTAGATGGTTCCTCGGGGGAAGATCTGCACCTGCGGTATCTGGCGCACGTTGGCGTATCGGGCCGGGCGGACGGGTGTGGCATCGGCCAGATCGTAGAACATTTTCTCGCGGGTGTCGAGCGGCGGCAGGAAGAAGTCGGCGATGTGTTCGGTCGGCAGGGGCACTCCGGCCAGCGAATCGGCCGCTTCGCCCAGAGCGGCCAGGTCGGCCAGCCGCCGTTCGTAGCCCAGCAGCAGTTGTTTCTGCAGGGCATAGCGCACCAGGTCGGCGTACATATAGTCGTCGCGGGTTTCGGCGTCGAGCAGGCGCAGGTCGTTCATCTGCTGTTCCTGTACGGCCAGCGCGTCGTAAGCGCCGCATTTGTCCAGCACGTAGTTGTAGGCGTAGGTTTTGGTGTCGAAGATCTCGCTCCATACGGCAGCCAGGTCGGCGGCCAGCCGGTCGTTCCGGTCGGCTAGCGTGAGGGCCTCCGCATAGAGGCTGTCGGCCTGGGGTGTTCGGGTGGACAGGGCGTTGTAGGCCTGCAGCAGGGCATCGAGCTGGCGGTAGTTTTCGCTGATCGTGCGGGCCATCCGGGCTGCTTCCGCCTCGCGGGACTGGGCCTGTTCCAGGAGGCCGTACTCTTCGGCGGGCAGGTTGTTTCGGAAGTATCCGTTGTCGGTCAGCAGGGCGTGGCCTTGCTCCGCCGTTGCGGGCGTCTCCGGTACGGCCGGTCGGACGGGCAGTTCGCGTTCCACCTCGGCCAGGGCATCTTCCAGGGCCTCGAGGGCATCGCGTACGGCATAGAGGTCGGACTCGAGCCGCACGATGGTGTTGCCCAGAGCTTCGCGGCCGGCATAGTCGTCGGCGGCGTAGAGTCGGCGGGTTTCGGCCAGCTGGTCGGCCAGTTCGCTCTCCTGACGCAGCAGGGACTGTTTGCGGAGCGTCAGCGAGTCGTATGTGGCTGCGGGGTCGGCTGCGGGGGTCGATGCGGGAGCCTGGGCCTGTGCGGCGCACGGAGCCGTGAGCAGGGCGGCCAGCAGCAGGGTATGGATGACGTGTTTCATAACGGCAACGCTTCGGTGTGGGCGGCGGAACGACGGGGCCCGGCGGATCAGATCCACCATTTGATGGTGAAGAGCTGGATGAGACCGAAGATCTCCAGACGGCCGAACAGCATCAAAGCTGAGAGGTTGATCTTGGCCAGTTCGGGCAGGGCGCCGAAGTTGTCCATTGAGCCGACCTCGCCGAATCCGGGGCCCACGTTACCCAGGCAGGCGACCGTGGCCGAGAATCCGGTGACGAAATCGGTTCCGCACGCCGTGTTTATCAATGTTCCTAAAATAAGGAAAAAAAAGTAAATCGCGATATAGAGGATGGCGAAATTTATGGTTGAGCTCTCCTGGGTAATGCCGTCCAGTTTGATGCGGAGCACGGCATTGGGATGCTGTTGTTGGCGGATGCGGGTTTTGATCACCTTCAGGGCCAGCAGGATGCGGTCGCTCTTGATGCCGCCGCAGGTGGATCCGGCACAGGCGCACTGGATGGATAGCCAGATCAGGATCAGCATGGCCAGCGGGGTCCACAGGTTGGTGTCGGCGGTAGCGAATCCGGTGGTGGAGATCATCGTGACGCTCTGGAAGAGGCTCTGGCGGAGCGATTCCCAGAAGGTGGGGTAGATGCGGTCGTGCCACAGGCTGAAGGTAATGAGCAGGGTGGCTGCGGCAACGGTGAGGAAATAGAAGCGGGTGATTTCCGACCGGAAGATGTTGTTGCGGCTGCCCAGCAGGGTGGCGTAGATCAGGCCGAAGTGGAGGCCCGACACCAGGGTGAAGAAGGTGATGATCTGTTCGATCCAGAAGCTGTCGAAGGCGGCGATGCTGGCATTCCTGGTGCTGAAACCGCCGGTGGCCACCGTGGAGAAGGAGTGGGTGACCGCGTCGAACCAGTCCATCCCGGCAGTGCGGAGCAGGACGGTTTCCGAGACGGTGATGCCGATGTAGACCATCAGCAGGATGCGGATGATCTTCGGGGTTTTGTAACGGAAGTTGTCCTTGGCCATTGGCGAGAGTTCGACGTTGTAGAGCATCTTGCGGGTGTTTCCCAGGGCGGGGAGCACGGCGAGGGCGAACATCACCACGCCGACACCGCCGATCCAGTGGGTGGTCGCCCGCCAGAAGAGCAGGCTGCGGGGCAGGGCCTCGACGTCGGCGAGGATGGTCGATCCGGTGGTGGTGAATCCCGACACGCTTTCGAACCAGGCGTTGATGACGGTGAATTCGCCGCCGTACATCAGGTAGGGGAAGGTGCCCACCAGGCAGCAGAGCAGCCAGGCGCCCGTGACGATGCAGTATCCCTCCTTGGCGTTGATCTGGGCCTTCTTGCGCACGAAGATCGAGGGGAAGAATCCCAGGATGGAGGTCAGTACGCAGGAGAGGATCAGCGGGGTGAAGCCGCTGTCCATTCCGTTAGCCCACGAGATCGCGGCCGACACCAGCATAAAGGCGGCATTGAGCAACAGGACACCACCGATGTATTTGAATATCAGTCCGAGTCTCATCTGCGTTCGTTCTTTTTCCGTTCGATCAGCTCCTCGATCATACCCTTGAGTTCATCGATTTCGTCCTCGCTGCCTTCGCATTTGGGGTCGAAGGGGATCTGGTGGTTCAGGTAGTTCTTCAGCGACTTGTGGATCTCCAGCAGGGGGCGTGTGTAGTAGGCGTTGATGAAGAAGAAGAACATCAGCACGATGATGAGGGCGATCAGCAGGGTGACGATGCTGGGGGTGATTGTCTTGTAGGCGCTTTTTTCGAGGATCTGGGCCCGGGCGGCAATCGGGTTGGCCGGCGAGGTGAAGTAGTCGCGGATGGCGTCGTCGAGCCGGTAGTAGGCTTGCAGGTAGGAGGAGACGAACCAGTCGATGTCGGGCGTTCCGTCTCCTTTCAGGTGTTGTTCGATGGTATACTGGAAGGCGGTGTTGGCCTCGATGACGGGTTGCAGGAAGTCGCTGTTGCGGGGCAGTGCGGTGGCCGCTTCGACCGCTTCGTCGAAACTCTTTTGGCCGAGATGGAATTCGGCGTCGGGGGTGGTGGCGTCCGAGAAGATCATGCGCAGCAGCGAACTGTTCTGTTTCTGCAGGGCGGTGAGCATTTTGTCGGCCAGGGCCGTATTGTAGGTGTTGTCCTCGATGATGCCGAGGGCCTGATCGCGGAGCCGGTGCATTTCGTACATCGAGATGGCGCCGGCGAACAGCAGAACGAATGCGAGGCAGACGAAACCTGCCGAGATTTTCTTGCGCATGAGCGAGGTTTGAAAGGGTTACGTGTTTCGGGATTCGCTAAGGTACGGATTTTATCGGGACGATGTGCCGTCGGCGAGGAGTTTGGCCGTCACGCCGTCTTCGGTGAGGGCGGTCAGCCGGACCGGGACGATGCGGTTCACCAGCCGGGCATCGTAGGGGGCCTTGCATTTGATGTAGTTGCCCGTGTAGCCGAACATCATGCCTTCCCGGCCGCGTCCTTCGAACAGCACGTCGGCTTCGGAGCCGAGGTAGCGGCGGCAGAAACGGTCGTGCAGCGTGGAGCAGAGATCGTTCAGCCGGGCGGCGCGTTCGGTTTTGACGCTGTCCTTCACTTTTCCCTCCATTGTGGCGGCCGGTGTTCCGGGGCGTTCCGAGAAGGGGAAGACGTGCAGGTAGGCCGGTTCGAGGGATTCGAGCAGGTGGTAGGTTTGGGCGAAATCCTCATCGGTTTCGGTCGGGAAACCGACGATGACATCCACGCCGAAGAAGGTATCCGGCATCAACCGGCGCACCTTTTCGATGCGGTCGCGGAAGACGTCGGCCCGGTATCGGCGGCGCATCAGGCCGAGAATGCGGTCCGAACCGCTCTGGAGCGGTATGTGGAAATGGGGTTGGAACTTGGCCGAAGCGGCGCACAGTTCGATCACCTCGTCGGTGAGCAGGTTGGGTTCGATCGACGAGATGCGGTAGCGTTCGATGCCCTCCACCCGGTCGAGGGCGCGCAGCAGGTCGGGGAACCGTTCGCCCGTGGTGCGGCCGAAGTCGCCCGTGTTGATGCCCGTCACGACGATTTCGCGGCGGCCGGAGGCGGCGATCCGTTCGGCCTCGCGCACCAGGTCGGCGATGGGGAGGTTGCGGCTGCTGCCGCGGGCGTAGTGGATGGTGCAGTAGGAGCATTTGTAGTCGCAGCCGTCCTGCACCTTCAGGAAGGCGCGTGTGCGGTCGCCGGTGGAGAAGGCGGCGAAGAAGTTGGTCAGTTCGGTTGTGTCGCACGAGCTGATGTGGGTGCCGCTCTTGCTGCCGAGGGCGGCCACCTGTCCGAAGAGGTCGCCCTTGAAGCGGTTGCCGAGCACCAGATCGACACCTTCGATGGCGGCGATCTCTTCCGGTCGGAGCTGGGCGTAGCAGCCGGTGACCGCAATGATGGCGTCAGGATTCTCGCGATGGATCTTGCGGATCAGGTTGCGGCACTTTTTCTCGGCGTGTTCGGTGACGGCGCAGGAGTTGATGACGCAGATGTCGGCCTGGGCGGACGAAGCGCGGAGATAGCCGTTCTCGTCGAACTGGCGGGCGATGGTGGCGGTTTCCGAGAAATTGAGCTTGCAGCCCAGCGTATGGAAGCTGACTTTTTTGGGTGCGGTCATGGCATGCGGGATTTTCGGAGGCGAAAATACGAAAAAAGTAGGGAAATAATCGAGCCCTGCGGGGGCGGACCGTAGCGGAGCTGGCGGAAAAAGCGTATTTTTGCCTCTCCCTCCGGGCAGGCCGACCCTTTCTGCCGGAGGGGTTGATTCCGATGGACTTCTTTCACGCTCTGGCGACATACGGTTTTCTGCAGCGCGCGGCGGTGGCGGCGGTGCTGACGGGCATCGTCTGCGGCATCGTGGGCACCTATATGGTGGCGCGCCGGATGGTCTTCCTGGGAGGCGGCATCACGCATGCCTCCTTCGGCGGCATCGGCATTGCCTACTACCTGGGGCTCAATCCGCTGCTGGGAGCGCTGGTGTTTGCCGTGCTCTCGGCGCTGGGCATCGAGTGGGGCACGGCGCGCGGCCGCATCCGCGAGGATTCGGCTATCGGCATGGTGTGGAGCTTCGGCATGGCCGTCGGCATCATCTTCATCTACCTCACCCCCGGCTATGCTCCCAATCTGATGGGGTTCCTGTTCGGCAACATCCTGACCGTCACGGCGGCCGACCTGTGGGCGCTGGGCGGACTGGTGGCGGTGACGGCGGCGGTCGCGCTGCTGGCCTACCGGAGTGTCATGTACGTGGCCTTCGACCGGGCCTTTGCCCGCAGCCGGGGGGTGCCGGTGATGGCGGTCTCCTGCGCGATGGCCGTGCTGGTGGCCCTGTCGATCGTCTGCTGCATCCGCAGCGTGGGGATCGTGCTGCTGATCGCCCTGCTGACCGTGCCGGCCGCCATTGTCAATGGGTTGACCCGCTCGTTTTCCCGTATTACGCTGTGGTCCAGCGTGGTAGCTGTCGTTGGAAACTGCTTCGGACTGTGGCTCAGCTACCGGTTCGACATCCCCGCCGGGGCGGCCACAATATTTCTGCTGGCTTTGACGCTTATTGTGATAAAACTGCTACCTTTGTGTGGCCCGAAAAGAGCTCCCCGCAGTGAAGACGATCGATAAGTTTCTGTTGAAGTCGTACGTCGGCCCGATGGTGCTGACGTTCTTCATCGTGTCGTTCATCTTCCTGATGAATTTCCTGTGGCGCTACATCGACGAACTGGTCGGCAAGGGACTCGACCTCTCCGTCATTCTGCAGTTGATGTGGTACGCGACCGCTACCACGATCCCGATGTCGCTCCCGCTGGCCACCCTGCTGGCCGCCATCATGACGATGGGCAACCTCGGCGAGAACAACGAGCTGCTGGCCATGAAGTCGGCGGGCATCTCCCTGCCGCGCATCCTGTTGCCGCTCACCGTGCTGGTTGTCTTCATTGCCATCGGCAGTTTCTTTGCCTCCAACAACCTGGTGCCCTATGCGTGGAAGAAGATGAACATGCTCATCACCGACATCCGCAAACAGAAGCAGAGCATCGAATTCAAGGACGGCGCCTTCTTCAACGGCATCGACAACATGAGTATCCGCGTGGGCCATCAGGACAAGAAGACCGGCCTGCTGACCAATGTGCTGATCTACGATACGGGGGCTACGGGCTCCACCAACGGCGCCATGTCCACCACCATTGCCGATTCGGGCTACATCCGGCTGTCGGACGACAAGAAATACCTGCTCGTGACCCTCTACAACGGCGAACGTTACGAAACCACGCGCAACTACCAGTGGTATGCCGAGAGCCAGCTCACCCACCAGACCTTCGAGATGCAGCACGCGGTGGTGCCGATCGAGGGCTTCGACTTTTCGCGTACCGACAGCGAACAGTTCAGCGGCGGCGTGGAGACCAAGCCGATCAAACGTCTCTCGCGCGACATCGATTCGCTGGACCGGCTCGTGGGGCGCGATATGGCGCGTTCCTACGAATCCGTGCTCCGCAAGGGCATCCTGCAGTACGACCCCAACGTGATGGGCCTGACCGACAGTGTGAAGACCGACTATTCCTACAAGCGCCCCCTCTCGCGCGAGGAGGAGCTGCGCAACCTCTCCCTGGGCCAGCGGCGCGAGGTGGTGTCGAATGCCATTGCCAAGGCGAAGAACTCCCAGCTCTCCATCAACTACGAGGAGGACTCCTTCAAGGCGAGTCTGACACAGCTCTACCGTTCGGAGATCGAGTGGCACCGCAAGGTGTCGCTGCCGGTTTCGGTGATGATCTTCTTCCTGATCGGTGCGCCGCTGGGGGCCATCATCCGCAAGGGCGGTCTGGGTATGCCGGTGGTGGTGTCGGTGCTGTTCTTCGTGGTGTACTACATCATCAGCATGTCGGGCGAGAAGATGGCCCGCGACGGCATCAGTTCGGCGTTCGAGGGTATGTGGCTCTCGTCGGCCATCCTGCTGCCGATAGCCATCTACCTGATCTATAAATCGACCAACGACTCCAATCTGTTCAATATGGATTGGTACCGCATACAGTTTGCCAAATTTAAGGATTGGCTGGAAGCGAAAAAACAAAAACGAAAATAGCATGAGTACAGAACAGAGAAAATTGAATACCGTAGAGGAAGTCATCGAGGATTTCCGCGAAGGCAAGATCGTGATCGTCGTGGATGACGAGGATCGCGAGAACGAGGGTGATTTCATCGTCGCCGCTGAGAAGATCACGCCCGAGATCGTGAACTTCATGCTGCACAACGGCCGCGGCGTGCTGTGCGCTCCGCTGACGGAGGATCGCTGCAAGGAGCTCGATCTGGAGATGATGGTGGGCAACAACACCTCGCTGCTGGGTACGCCGTTCACCGTGACGGTCGATTACCTGCATGACGGCTGCACGACGGGCGTGTCGATCCACGACCGTGCCGCCACGATCCGTGCGCTGGCCGATCCGAACTCCAAACCGGAGGATTTCGGCCGTCCGGGTCACATCAATCCGCTCCGTGCCCGCAACAAGGGTGTGCTGCGCCGTCCGGGTCATACCGAAGCGGCCGTTGACCTGGCCCGTATGGCCGGTCTGCAGCCTGCCGCCGCGCTGATCGAGATTATGAACGAAGACGGTTCGATGGCCCGTCTGCCCCAGTTGATGAAGGTGGCCGACAAGTTCGGCCTCAAGATCGTCTCCATTGCCGACATCATCGCCTACCGCCTCCGCAACGAGAGCATCGTCGAGAAGGGCGAGGAGGTGGCCATGCCGACCAAGTGGGGTGAATTCCGCTTCATTCCCTTCCGCCAGAAGAGCAACGGTCTGGAGCATATGGCGCTTATTAAAGGTACCTGGGAGCCCGGCGAACCGGTGCTGGTTCGCGTGCACTCGTCCTGCGCGACGGGCGACATCTTCGGCTCGGTGCGCTGCGACTGCGGAGCCCAGCTCGACGAGGCGATCCGCATGATCGAGAAGGAGGGCAAGGGTGCCATCGTCTACCTGATGCAGGAGGGACGCGGCATCGGTCTCTGCAACAAGATCAAGGCCTACAAGCTGCAGGACGAGGACGGCTACGACACGGCCGAGGCAAACGTGAAGCTCGGCTTTGCGGTCGATGAGCGCGACTACGGTGTGGGTGCCAGCATTCTGCATGCGCTGGGCATTACGAAGATGCGCCTGATGACCAACAACCCCCTCAAGCGGGCCGGTCTGGAGGGCTACGGTCTGTCGATCGAGGAGATCGTTCCGATCGTGATCAAGCCGACGACCTACAACCAGCGCTATCTGGAGACCAAGGAGGAGAAGATGGGCCACAAGCTGGGGCTGCTCCACAAGGAGAATCACTAAAAGGGGGAGGTGCGTGCGATGAGCGTCGATCCCAAACAGCTGCGAATTGTCTATATGGGTACGCCCGACTTCGCCGTGGCTCCGCTGCAGGCGCTGGTCGAGGGCGGTTACCGGGTCGTGGCGGTAGTCACGATGCCCGACAAACCGGCGGGGCGCGGTCTGAAGGTGCAGGAGAGTGCGGTGAAGCGTTATGCCGTGTCGGCCGGACTGCCGGTGCTGCAGCCCGAACGGCTCAAGGACGAGGCTTTTGTCGCCGCCCTGCGTGACCTGCAACCCGACCTGGGCATTGTCGTGGCCTTCCGCATGCTGCCGCGCGTGGTCTTCGAGTTGCCGAAATACGGCACCTTCAACCTGCACGCTTCGCTGCTGCCCCAGTACCGGGGAGCGGCTCCCATCAACTGGGCGATCATCAACGGCGAACGGGAAACGGGTGTGACGACCTTCCTGCTCAATCCCCGGATGGACGAGGGCGCCGTGATCGACCGCCGTACGGTTGCCATCCTGCCGGAGGACAACGTGGGGTCGCTGCACGACAAGCTGATGACGGTCGGTGCCGGTCTGGTGCTGGAGAGCGTGGCCAGGGTGGTG
This sequence comes from Candidatus Tidjanibacter faecipullorum, assembly GCA_019116245.1. GTDB lineage: Bacteria > Bacteroidota > Bacteroidia > Bacteroidales > Rikenellaceae > Tidjanibacter > Tidjanibacter faecipullorum. The sequence goes on along the minus strand of DXCC01000011.1, from coordinate 24,374 downwards.
GACGAGACGTTCCATCCCCAGCCGCAGCCCGAACTGCCGGCGTCGGAGTTGAAACCGGCCCCCAAGATCTTCAAGGAGACCTGCCGGATCGATTTCGGGGTGGAGGGCGAGCGGATCATTCGCCTGATTCGCGGCCTGGCTCCCTATCCGGGAGCGTGGACCCGGCTCGAGGAGCGTTCGGCCGTCGATGCGACCCTGTTGCGCACGACCGACGTGAAGATCTATGCGGCCCGTTTCGAGGCGACTGCCGGGACAGCGGACCGCATCGGCGAGGTGACGGCTGCCGGAGGCGTGTTGCGCATTGCCTGCCGTGACGGGTATATCCTGCCCGAACTGTTGCAGCCGGCCGGCAAACCCCGTATGGCGGTGCGCGACTACCTGAACGGCTGGAAGCCCCGCGGCGAGTGCCGCTGCGTATAGGCCGGTTGCCGGACAAACAAGCAAGCGGGCTGCATCCATCCGGATGCAGCCCGCTTTGTCGTTGGTCGGAGGGTTTACTTGAAGGGAGAGTCGGGCTCGCGGGCCATCACCTTGTAGAACATCATGTCGAGGAAACGCGGCGAGAATTTCTTGATGAAATGGGTGGCGCGACCCTCGAATTCCATCAGCAGCAGGCGTTTGTGACGGGCAATGCCGTTGGCGATCCGGCGGGCTACCTCCTCGGCGGTCATCATCTTCTCCTCTTTGCGGGGTGTGGCGCCCTGGCAGGAGCCGTCGGCCGTCAGGGCGGCAAAGCGGACATTGGTGGCCGTGAAGCCGGGGCAGGCCACCATCACGTGGACGCCCTTGCGGCGGTTTTCGATGCGGATCGTGTCCAGAAAGCCCGTCATGGCATATTTCGAGGCGGAATAGCCCGTGCGGCCGGGCAGACCGTGCAGGCCGGCTACGGACGAGACGCCCACGATGCTGCCGTGCGACTGCTGGATGTAGGGCAGGGCAAACTTGGTGCAGTAGACCGTACCCCAAAAGTTGACGTCCATCAGCCGGTGGAGCACCTCCAGTTCGACGTCGTCGAAGAGGGCCCGCATCGAGATGCCCGCGTTGCAGATCAGGATGTCGATGCCGCCGAAGTGTTCGACGGCCGTGTCGATCAGCCGGCGGCAGTCGTCGGCCTTGGTGACGTCCGTGGCGCAGACGGCTGTCCGGATGCCGAAGCGTTCGAGGTCGGCAGCAATGCTTTTCAACTGCTCCTCGTGCCGGGCGCCGAGCACGACGTTGGCGCCGCGTCCGGCAAATTCGTAGGCCAGGGCGCGTCCGATGCCCGACGAGGCGCCGGTGATGACGACGGTTTGGCCTTTGAAGAGGTGTTTGCTCATAGTATGTCGTTTTGTGTTTGTTGACCGGTTACAACTGGAGCAGTCCGAAGCCGCGCAGAATGTCCCACTGCTTGGAGTGGTAGAGCACGGCGAAGGGCTCGCCCGTGGTCTGTTCGTAACGCTCCTTGATCTCGCCGAAGGTGATGCGGCGGCCAAGGTCGCTGCATTCGGACGTTGTGGCCAGCAGGAATTCGGCATCGACATCGGAGAATTTCAACCGCTTGTCTTCGCTGTTGCTGCGGGCCAGCACTCCCTTGTCGGTCCGTTCCAGTGCGCTGCCGATCCACACCAGCCGGGCCTTCGGGTCGAAGATGCGGCAGGCGTCGGGACGGAGCAGGTGGTCGGTGACGAGCGTGGGTTCGACGGTGGTCGGGGAGACCTTGGCGGCAAACCATTTGTGGACGGGCTTGTCGAGTCCTTCGCCGGCCATGTAGTTGGCCAGCGAGAGGCGGAGCGCATCGCCCACCATGTCAAGGCTGTAGCCCCGGTTGTCCGAGAAGAAGATCTCGTTGTTGGCAAAGGCGTTGGGCATCGTTCCCTTGCGGCGCACGCCGAACCGTTCGGGATGCTGGCCGGAGGGACTGTGGAGTGTCATGGCGTAGCGGTGCCAGAAGGCCGAGCCGATCAGTTCAGCACGGAACAGCTGGCGCACCACCTCCAGTGCGTCGATGGTCTCCTGCAGCGTCTGGGTCGGCAGTCCGTACATCAGATAGGTGTGGACCATGATGCCCGCATAGAAGAAGTTGCGCATCGCGATCGTGGCCTGCTGGATGGTGATGCCCTTGCCGATCATGGCCAGCAGCCGGTCGGAGGCCACCTCCAGGCCGCCCGATACGGCAATGCATCCGGCGGCGGCCATCAGGTTGCACAGGTCGCCCGTGAAGGCTTTCTCGAACCGGATGTTGGTCCACCAGACGTAGCGGCGACGGCGGCGCAGCAACTCCAGCGACAGGTCGCGCAGCAGGCGGGGCGGAGCCGCCTCGTCCACGAAGTGGAAGCCGCGCGAGCCGGTCTGGGCGGCCACGCGGTCCATCCAGTCGGCCAGTTCGGTGGCCGTCACGCCGTCGTAGCGGCCGATGTAGTCGAGCGAGGTGTCACAGAAGGCGCATCCGGCCCAGTAGCAGCCGTGTGCCAGCATCATCTTGTTCCAGCGGCCGTCGCTCCACAGGCGGTGCATCGGATTGGCCACCTCGCACAGCGAGAAGTACTCCTCGCCGCACAGCCCGTCGAAGTCGGGGCAGCCCCGTTCGCGGTGGGTGATGCGTTCCGTGCCGTCGCGGTAGCCGTCGGGGGTGATCGTGCCGGTCGGCTCCTCGCCGTTGAGTATGTGTTCCAGGGCGCGTTCGCCGTCGTCGAGAATGATGTAGTCGACGTAGGAGAAGATCGTCCGGTCGCTCATCTGGCGCAGTTCGGTGGTGGGATAGCCGCCGCCGATGACGACCCTGATGTGCGGGAAGTTCGATTTGATATATTGTCCGCAGCGTAGGGCGGCGAGCAGGTTGCCGGGGAAGGGCACCGTCATGGCGATCACCTCCGGTTGCTGGGCCTCGATGCGTCGGCGGAGCAGTTCGGTCATGCGCAGCTCGATCATGTTGGGCGGCAGGCGCAGTTCCTGCTCCAGCGTGGAGAATTCGGGCAGCGACACGGCAAGCTGTTCGGCGTAGCGCACGATCTCGAAGTTGTCCGTGACCACGGCGCGGATGAAGTCGCTGATGTCCTGCAGGTAGAGGGTGCAGAGGTGTTTGGCGCAGTCCTGAATGCCCATCCAGCCGAACTCCTCTTCAGGGTCCTCTAGCGTATCGAAGCGGCCGGCCTGCGGCAGGAAGTCGCCGCGGCAGATCGGGTGGGCCAGCGTGGAATCCTTGCCGCGCAGGAACTCCATCACCGCGTCGATCGTGTCGATGTAGGCTGCGCGCAGGGCGTGGATGCGTTCGATGTCGGGGAGCATCTCCTCGTCGATCTCGAGGCCGTCCGCCTTGGCGACGGGGTAGAGGTCGAACACTTTGGTCAGAAACTCCGAGGAGAAGATCGCATTGAGCAGGGCGACCGAGAGGTCGTATTGTTCGGCGTGGTGACCGTGCCGCTCCAGATAGCTTTTCAGATAGGCCGTTGCCGGATAGGGGGCATTGGGTTGCAGGAAGGGCGGGGTGACGAGCAGGATGTTTCCCATGGCGTTCAGTCGTTTATGTCGATTTTCAGTCCGTCCCAGGCAAATTCGATGCCCTCGGGCAGTGTGCCGTGCACCTTCTCGTAGGGACCGATCTGGTGCGACATGTGGGTCAGGTAGGTGCGTCGCGGGGCGATGCGCCGGCTGACGGCGATGGCCTCCTCGACGGTGAAGTGGGAGATATGTTTGGTGTAGCGCAGGGCATTGATGACCAGCGTGTCGATACCCTCCAGTTTGCGGAGTTCGGACTCCTCGATGCTGTTGAAGTCGGTCAGGTAGGCGAGCGGACCGATGCGGTAGCCCGTCACGGGCAGGATGTAGTGGCGACCCGTAACCGGCACCACGTGGAAACCCGCCACGTCGAACGGCACCTCGGGACGGATGGTGCGCAGGTCGATCTCGGGGGCACCGGGGTAGCGGTCGGCGCTGAAGGCGTAGTCGAAATCCTTGCGCACGACATTGCCCACCCGTTCGGTGGCATAGATCGGAATGGCCCGTCCCTGAAAATAGTTGAAGGCGCGCACGTCGTCGATTCCGCCCACGTGATCCTTGTGTTCGTGGGTCAGCAGGATGGCATCGAGCGTGTGAACCCCTTCGCGCAGCATCTGGTAGCGGAAGTCGGGACCCGCGTCGATGACGATGCGGCCGTCGGCTCCCACCGGACGGTCGAAAGCGCCGTGTGCGGTGGCCGGATGGGTGGCGGCTTCGGGAATGATGACGTGGACCGGGGGTGTGGCGTCGAAGCGTTCGATCATGACGGAGGAACGCAGCCGTTTGTCGTGGTGATCGCGGGAGCGGCACACTTCACAGTCGCAGCCGATCATGGGCACGCCCTGCGAGGTGCCGGTTCCGAGAAAGGTGAGTCGTAACATATGCGGTAGAGCATTTCCCGCTCCGGGCCGGCGTGCAGACCGGTTTCTTCGGGCGGGTTCAGTCTCCAAAATTACGCATTTTTTCGCGCTTGCGGCACGGTTGCGGGGCTGCGGCGGACAAAAAGAAAGGGGAGCCGGAGCTCCCCTTTGTTGTCGGATCGGACAGGGCCTATTTCGTAGCGTTCTCCAGCTTCTTCATAATCGAGAAGATGAAGAGAGCCGAGATCAGACAGAGCACGATCAGGATCGACCACAGCTGCCACAGCGGGAGGCTGCCCCACAGCATGCCGATGATCGAGACGAGGTAGTTGCCGACGGCCGTAGCGGCGAACCAGCCCCCTCCCGTTGGCTCTTGGTTCTTGGGCGGTAGGTAGTACCCGATCCGAGCGGAAAGTCCATTGGATGGAGAAGACCGGTCGGGCTCGCCTTTGTCGGGCAGCCGGATCGTTGTCGGCAGGCCTCGTTCACGCGGACCCACAAAAAAGCGCTCGCCGAGATCGGCGAGCGCTTGGAAAATGAGTTCAAGAAAGCTCCAGATACTTATTCTTTGCCCATCGTGATTCGTTCCAGCCATTTTACCATGGCGAGCATGATACCCATGGAAATGAGGCAGACGATCATGAATACCAGCCAGCACATCCACTGACTGCTGAAGCTGTTGTACATCAGCGGGCCGATCCAGATGAGCAGGTTACCCACGGCCGTAGCGCCGAGCCAGAGACCCTGGCAGATACCCTGCAGATTCTTGGGGGCAACTTTCGATACAAACGACAGACCCAGCGGGGAGATGAACAGTTCGGCTACGGTCAGGAAGAAATAGGTGACGATCAGCACCCACGGACCCGCCTTTACGGCATCCTGAGCGGCTACATCCCAGCTTCTGAACACCTCGCCGGAGGGATAGCCTTTGACGGCTGCGAAGATCGTGAGGAACAGGTAGGCAATGCTGGCAATCAACATACCGATGGCGATCTTTCTGGGCGTGGAGATGTCTTTACCTCTTTTCCGTTTGATGGAGGCGAACACGAACATCACGATCGGGGTCAGGGTGATCACAAAGAACGGATTGACGGCCTGCCAGATTTCAGGTGCAATGGAGTCGGTGGACACGAAGTCACGGGCGAATACCGACAGGGACTGGCCGTTCTGGTGGAACGAGAACCAGAAGAAGATGGCAACGCCGAGCACGGCAAACAGGGCGTACAGACGCTGTTTGATTTCCTTGGCCATGGCCAGTTTCTCTTCCTTGGTGTACTGTTCTACCACGGCAGCCTCTTTCTTGGCGGGGGTGGGCATGTGCTTCTTGGTGAAGACGAAGATCAGCAGGGAGATCAGCATGGCAGCCACCGAGGCGAGGAACGAGTAGTGTACGCCGGTGTTGAATACGTCGAGGTAGTTGTTGGCAAAGGTCATCAGGTCGCCTACCGGGATGCCGTTCAGCATCACATTTTCGGCCAACTCCTGAAATTTGGTGAGCTGGTCGGGGTCGAGGTTGCCTCCTGCCGTGATGTATTTGTGGCAGAGCTCAGGCAGAGCGGCGTTGTAGGCCATGTTGTTGACTCCCAGCCACCAGCTTCGCAGCATCGGAGCGATGAACGGAGCTACCAGACCGCCGATATTGATGAACACGTAGAAAATCTGGAAGCCGGAATCCCGTTTGTCCGAGTATTTGGGATTATCGTACATCTGACCTACGATGGCCTGGAGGTTGCCTTTGAACAGACCGTTGCCGAACGCGATCAGCAGCAGGGCACCGCAGGTGAACGGCAACAGCCATTTGGTGTTCTCGGGGGTGGCGAGGATCGGAATCGACAGCAGGACGTATCCCACGGCCATCGTTACCAGACCGGACATGATGGTGCCTTTGTAATTCTGGGTCTTGTCTGCGATATAACCGCCAATCAGACTCAACACGTATATGAGCGCGTAGAAGATTGCATAGATAATACCGCTGGTCTCATCGCTCAGTCCGAACTTGGAGCACAAGAAGAGCAGCAGCACTGCATTCATGATGTAATAGCCGAACCTCTCGCCCATGTTGCTTAGTGCGGCGGCAATTAGGCCTTTAGGATGTCCTTTAAACATAAATGATTGATTTAGAAATGATTGAATTGTTTTGAATTTTCTGTTACGGTAAGGCGCTATTTTAAAGCTTACAAATATAGGAATATTCCGTAAAAACGGCAAGCGTCAGCCGGCCCGGCAGCCGAAAAGCGCGGGCAATGCGGTGCGGCGGACCGGACGGAAGGTTATCCCATGACGGTGACGTACTCGCCGTTGGGACGTCGGTAGGAGAGCGAAATCTCGTCGTCTTCGCGTTGGTAGGTGACCGTCGAACGGACATGGCCGTCGCGCAGCAGGGCGAAGCGGATGCGCAGATAACCCAGGTCGCTTTCGTATTCCACCTGGGCTGTTTCACCCACACCGTATCCACGTAGTATATAGGTGAAACAGAGCCGGTTGCCCCACTATTCGACTCCGGTGATCTCTGCCTCGTCATAGTAGAAAAGCAGTTCCAGCACGCGGCGCGTGATGTCGCGGATTTCGTCGCGCCAACCCTCGGGACAGCGTATGCCCCGGCAAGCCTGCATGTATTCTTCGATCTCTCCGTACAGACTCTCCTGCAGCAGACGGCGTACATTGCCTTTTCCCAGTTCGTTCATGATGTGCGGTGTTTGGTGTTTGATCGTTCAGGTGGCGGGCCGCCCCGGATCGGACGGCTTTTCACAAAAAAACAAACGGTCGGGCAATTGTCCAATCCGTGGCGCCAGAAACGGTCATGCCGTCGAATTTTCCGTTCCGGCGCCCGGCCGGCAGGTGGTTATTGGGCAATCTTGCCTATTTTTGTGACCGATCCGGCAGCGTTTGCCGGTCATTTGATCCTTCTTGCCGATGAAACTGTTGCGCTCCCTTTGCCTGTTGTGTGGTGTCCTGGCCGCAGCCCTGCCGCTGCACGGGCAGTTGCTTTCCTATGCCATCGAGCGTCCGGCGGTCTGGACCTCGTCCTCCGTTCCGGTGGCCGGTCTGGCCCCCCGCGTCGAAGGGCAGGTGTTTGCCCGCCATGCCCTGGCGGCAGCGGAGCGTGACGCACGGCCGGAGCGGCGCTGCGATTTCTGGCATTCGACCGGGGCACGGTTCATCATTCCGGCCGGCCTCATCACCTACGGTATCGTCGCACAGGGCAATCCGCTGCTGCAGGAGGTCAATCACGGAATCGACGAATATGTGCGGGAGGTCTTTCCGGGCAAGGCGCGGTTCGACGACTACATTCAGTATGCCCCGCTGGCCGCCTATATGGGACTGTCGATTGCGGGGGTGGACAACCGGCAGCACAACCTCCTTGACCGAACGATCATCGCCGCCACCTCGTATCTGATTATGGGCATCGTAGTCAATACGATCAAGGCGACCGTCCCCGTGTTGCGGCCCGACGGCTCGGCGTGGAATTCCTTCCCGTCGGGGCATACGGCCATGGCCTTCACGGGCGCCCACCTGCTCTTCCGGGAGTATAAGGACGTTTCGCCCTGGATCGGCATCGCGGGCTATGCCTTGGCCACTACCACCGGTGTGATGCGCATGTTCAACAAGCGCCACTGGCTGAGCGACGTGGCGGCCGGTGCGGGCATCGCCATTGCCAGCGTCGAGGCGGCCTATCTGCTGTGGCCCGTTTTCGACCGCTGGATCTACGGCACCCGGCGTTCCGAGTCCCGTCGGCGCACTTCGGCCATGACCTTCACGCCGGCCATTGGTGTCGATTACTACGGGGCCGGCTTCGTCTGCGTTTTCTGACCGCCGCGGACCGGAAACCATACGGGGCGTGCAACCGACGGTTGCACGCCCCGCTGCATTCGGCGAGAAGGGGTAGGGCGTCAGAGGGTCATCACTACGCCGCCGCTGATCCAGCGGGGCGGCTGGATGACTCCCACGAAGTCATAGTAGACCGTATTGCAGAGGTTGGTCGCCTCGACATAGAAGGTGAAGGCGCCCTGGGTCCAGCTCAATCGAGCATCCAGCAGCCAGTAGGGCTTGTAGATGGTGTCGGCCGTATCCTTGCGGTCGTACCACGAGGCGGTCACCTCGGCCGACAGACCGCGCCAGATGTTCACGCCGCACTGGAGCGCCACCTTGTGGTTCATAAAGTCGAGTGCGTATTTGGTGATGTCGTGCGTGTCCTTGTTGGAGTTGAGCCAGCCGTAACTGAGGGTCACGTGACGCAGGATGCGCCGGCCGCGATAGGTGGCCAGCAGCTCCACCCCGTAGGTGTTGAGCCGGGTGAGCTGGGTCGATTGCCACTTCTGGCCTTCGGGTGTCTCGACCAGTCGCCAGTCGATCATGTTCGATCCCTGGCGGAAAAAGCCGCTGGCGCCGATCTGGAAACGCCCGTAGCGGTAGTGGGTGCCCAACTGGTAGGTTGTGGCCTGTTCCGCCTTCAGGTTGGGGTTTCCGATGTGGGTGGCGGTCGTGTAGTAGAGATCCGTATAGGTGGGCAGGCGCATCGACCGGGTCAGGTCGGCTTCCACGTCCCATCCCTCCAGCAGCTGCTGGCTGACGGCCAGACTGCCCGACGGGAAGGTGCCGTATTCGCTGTGCGAGAGGTTGAACGATCCGGCCAGCGAAGTCGATCCCAGCCGCATGCGGTGGCTGAGCCATCCGTTGATGATGTGGCGTCCCTTTTCGCGGGTGTAGACGGCATCCGCTCCCGGAACGGGTATGGGAGCCGCCATGAGTTCGCCCAGGACGTTGCTGTATAGGTGATTGTACTTGTAGTCGGCTCCGATGGACGAAGTGCCCCACCGCCAGCGGTAGTCGACGCTGATTTCGGCGCCCGCGTTGTCGGTCGTGTGGTAGTTGGGGGTCCAGCCGTCCGGTGCGCCCTTGCCGGCCCGGTAGAGTTCGTAGCGGTCGAAATTCTTGCGGTAGCTGACATTGGCGTTCAGGGTGAACATGCCGATGTTGCGGCTCCAGCGGATCGAGGCGAGCTGGGTTTCGGTATGTTCAAACTGGTCGGGAAAAGCGGTCGAGTAGAAGCTGTTGGCTCCGAAGTCGCGCCACTGGTATCCGACCTGCGCATCGATCAGCCCCACCGAAGCGGACTGGTAGGTGATGCGCGAGTAGAGGTTGGAATTGAAGAAGTCGGTGTTGTGGGTGTAGCCGTCCGAGCGTCGGATCGAACCGGCGGCCAGCACCGAAAGTCCGTTGCGTGTGAAGGCACCCGAAATGTTGGAGTAGAGGTATCCGTAGGCTCCTCCCGAGAGTTCCGCGCGCAGGTAGTTGGGGCGCAGGGGGGTGGTGATGAAGTTGAGCGCTCCGGAGAAGGCGCCGATGCCGGTCAGTCCGGTAATGAAGTCAATCTCGCCGATGATGTCCAGATCGACAGGCAGGCTGTGGCTCTGATGGCCGGTGCGGGCATCGGTGAAATCGATGCCGTTGAGCAGGATGAGGGTTTGGTCGTACGTACCGCCGCGGACCGATATGTCGGCCTGCATGCCCTTGGCGCCGCGTTCGCGAAGATCGACGGCGGGGTTGATGCGCAGTACGCTTTCGATGGTTTGCAGCGGCGCGACGGAGAGCGTGTCGCGGCTGTACACTTCCGTGGGAGTGGTAACTCCCCGTGTGGGATTCAGTCGTTCGGCGGTCACGTTCAGCGCCTCGAGTTCGACCACACGGGCCACCTCCAGCGAATCCGGCTGAGCGGCTACGCTTTTTGGGCTGTGCGTGACGATCGACATCGTGAGCGACAGCACGCCGATCTTCACTACCTTGCCGAGTGAAGCGAACGCGCCATATGGCTTGCGAGTCCACCGGGTAAAATGACCCATAATCCCACTTTTAGAAGTCCGTTTCATAAATAGAAAAAGATTTTAAAAGTGATCTGCCGGACTGTTCCGGCAGGCCAAAGATAGGGAAAAAGGCGATAGTCCCGCCGTCACGGGGGCTACTGGGGGCTTCTGGTGGGGATTTTCCGGGAAAAATGCGGGAAAAGACGAAAAAAATCGCGAAAAAGCGAACTGCCGTTTGGAGGGAGAGGAATTTTGTCTATCTTTGCACTCGTAAACGGGACAGATGTCCCACCGAATGCGGAAATAGCTCAGTTGGTAGAGCACAACCTTGCCAAGGTTGGGGTCGCGAGTTCGAGTCTCGTTTTCCGCTCTGAACAAATGGAAGGACAGCCTTTAGGGGCTGTCCTTTTTTTGTGTCGGGTATTGGCGGGCGGTTGCGGAGGAGTGATCGGCCGCTTTCTTTTTGTCGGCGGCGGAGCGATCAGGCTTCGATCTGCATGGTCTCCATCTGCCGGCGGGAGGTGCCGAAGCGCTGGCCGTACCGAAGCCAGTATTGGGTGGAGGCGGCCAGAAACACCTTGCGGGGCAGCGGCATGGTGGTGTGCAGCGTACGGTAGCGGCGGCGTTCGATCGACCGGGCCAGGCGGCGGATCTGGCGCCGCACGAGCGGACGGAAGGGGGAGTCGAGAATGGCTTCGCCGCTGCCGATCATCAGCACCGATCCGAACGGATAGCCGTTCCGCTCGCTGAAAAGCCGCAGCATGCGGATGGCGATCTCGTTCTGCTGATACTCCAGAAAGCCGCAGTTTATCAGCACCGACAGGGTCGGCCGGTGGTCGAGCGGATGTTCCTCCAGATATTTCAGAAAGTTCAGCAGGTCGACCGTGTAGGGCGTGATACAAATATCGCCCACGATTACCGGCTCGAACTTCCGGTCGTCAGCGTCCTTGAATAGGACGCTGATATGGCGCAGATAGTCGGCATCGCCGCGGCCATGGATTACCTCGGTGACGTGCATCATGGCCGCCGTCCCGGCCGTAGCGTAGATGGCCACATCCCGGTGCGTATCGGGCAGCAGACCGTGGTGGTCGGCATGGTAGTGGCTGATGAAGATGGCATCGGCATCCTGCGCCCATTCGAGGGCCTCGCGGCGGATTTGCTTCTGCTGCTCCTGGGACCGGGCGTCGAAATCGAGCGGCAGACCCAGATCGAGCAGAATTTTTGCCTGCCGGGTCCGTATTTCAACACAACTGCCGCCGATTTCGTGTGTCCCGCGGTGGATGGTGATGGTCATAGCAATTTTACCGTAATGCGAGGCCTGTACATTTGAACCGACAGGAGTATGCGCGATTCCTGATTTGTCTTATTGATAAAATCAATGACCCTATTATCAATATACGGATGTAATTTATCCGTTAATAAAACCCCGTGAAGTTTGGAAATCCCGGTTTGAGCCAAATCATAAACCCGATTCAAATCCCGAATCGTATTACTCTTTCCTGATGGATCATAAGCTATTTTCCGCGTGAAGAACAAGTCCTCCATGATCCACAGATAAAACAGAATTTCGGATAAAATTCCGACTTTGCTGTTGTTGAATTTGAGCTCGAAAATCCAAAATTCATCCTTTCTGATTCCCCACAGGTCAATAGCGCCTTTATTCCCTGGAAAAATCGAACTATTCTGCGATACGCTGTTCAGAAAAAGACCGACAGGCAATTGATGATTGAATGAGTCGAACTGAATCCCCTTGTAAAACTGTTTTTCGTCCATGAAGGCCCTTTCGAAGAAGGCCTCTGTTTTTTCCTTGAAGTCTGTTTGCTTCTCGGCAATCCTCGGCTGGTTCAAAACCAGTTTGACATCTTTGTATCTGTTTCGGAATGTTGCAAGCTCTTGAAGATTATCCGAAGCAACCGAAAACCAGTTGAAATGCTGCTGCATTTTGATTACCCGATACAAAAATCGATTATAATGAGTGTTTTTATCTTTTTCGTTTGGAATCTGCCATGAAAGTTCAACCTGTTTTATTTTATCTTGCATGGGCGCATAAATACAAAAGATCCACCCTTCAAAAGCTGATGAGTCTTCTTGCATGTTATCGCATACGGATGAGGCTTCCATGCCGATGTAGAGTATTGCCTTGTTTTCGTCCAGATTAATATCCAGCTTAGAAGGGAAAAGACGAAATCCAAGTTGTTTTTTTAATGTTCGTGCATCCATAAAGCTTTAGTTTTAAGGTTATATATAAAGTTAAAGGTAAAATAGGAGAAAACAAATACGCTACTGGCTTAAAGACGTTTTAGAAGGTTGACAGCCTCTTCGAGTGACAGCGCATCGTCTTCCGGCAGATCCCGATACTCGCTGGCAATACGCATGATCGGTGAAGCAAGGCGTCCGAAACTGCCTTCGTCGACGTGGCGTTGTTGATAGCCGCATGCGGTGCAGGTGGCCGAATGGCTGCTGCGGCCGCTCAACGGTGACCCCGAGAAGGAGTAGATCAACATCCGTCCGCCGCATTTCGGACATAGACGCATGTAGTTTTCTGCGTGCTCGGTCCACGCCCGGACCACCACGCCCAACGGATAAGGTCCCGAATCCTTCATCGAAACATAGGCCATGCGGATACGCATCGGCGTGCGGGCCCCGAAGAGCTGCGGATCGGTAAGAATCCGTTCACGTTGGTGCCAAATGAGCGGCACTGCCTCCGCAAAAAGTTCCCATTGGCGCTCATGTGTCTGTTTGTCTTTTTTTTCTGTCATCATCTTCGTTCGATTTTCTTTTTTAATCATTTGTCGGACGGCAGTACAAAACATGGAGCCCATCAATGATGCGCCGCGTCTCTTCCCGAACATTGCCCGGCGATAGCACCTCAAAGTTGCCGTGGCAGTTTAACATGGCCTGGCAAAACTCCGGCGTCGGTGCTACGTGAAATTCGAAGATGGCATAGTCGTCATGCGTCTCGACCTCCTGCTGCGAAGCGTGGAGGGGCAGCGTGCGGAGGTACTTGACGCCGTCGTCCGAGACCCGGACCCGGATCGTGCAGGGACGTATGTCGTCGTAGACCGCCACGCCGAAGGCCCCGGCCAGGTAGCCGGCTGGGTCGAGTTCCTCGGGCGGCGTAAAGCGATCTTCGGTCACGCGGAGCTTCACCATGCGGTCCAGCGCGTAGAGTTTGATTTTCGCATTGTCGGGCTTGTCGGCGTAGACCGGCAACCGCACTTCTGTCCGGCGTGTGGCTGGCAGACCGGGGGGCCCAAGACTACGGGCTCCGCCTCCGACCGATGCGGAAACGGAGCCCGTGACGGGATGCGGCGGCCGGTTATTCGTAGATGTACTCTACCGGCGACTTTTTGAATCGGAGGATGCGGGTATCCTTGTTGCCGGCTCCGTTTTTCTGGAGATAGAGCGCCGACATGTTGCCTGCCATGTACCATCCCGATCCCTCGGGCGACCAGACGGCAAAGAGCATGTTGTTGTAGTGGCCGGCGTGTTTGATACCGGCGGCGTCCCACTGGGCGCCGGGGCCGTACCACGTCACCGCCTCGTACTCCGGAAAGTCGGGGCTCCACATGGCCGTGTAGAGCAGGTCCGTGGTCTGGACCGATCCCACGCGGATGTCGTTGCGGCGGCGCTGCTCGCGCTTCACGGTGCTGTGCCCTTCCCAGGGGTTGCGCAGGGCGTGGGAGCCGCTCCACATGATCCACACGTAGTCCGTGGCGTCGAACATGCGGTTGAACTCCTCCATCGAGGGCAGTTCGTAGCCGTCGGGCGAGAGGGCGTCGGGGGCCAGTTTGTTGATGTGGGCCGATACGCTGGTCGTGAAGCCGTCCATGACGAGCGTGCCGTTGTTGTCCACCACGCGCATGCCGATGCCGCTGTCTCCCTGATAGGCCCATCCCCAAAGGTCATAGAATGCCTCGGGCGAGCAGTCACGCAGGTAGTCGAGCACCGTCTGGCCCGCTTCGGCGGCGGGATCGGCCGAGCTGAGGATCTGATCCTCGAAGTTGCGCGAATTGCCGCGGGCATTGTATTTGCACCACCACACGCCGTGGAACCACGTCACGGGCAGTCCGTAGTTGCGTCGGGTGACGGTGTACTCCTCGCGGTCCGAGCCGTCCGTGTTGCTCACCACGAGCGTGGCCGACTGGCGGCGTCCGTTCGCCGTGGGGTCGTTGGGCTTCCATCCGGCCACCACGCGGCATACGGAGGCGTTGCCATCGAGGGGGCTGATCCGGATCCAGGGATCCTCGTCCGCCGCAAATTCCACCGTCACCCGTTTGTCGGCCGGTACGGTGAAGCGTCCCAGCTCGTTGTCGATGTAACGGCCGAAATCGAAGGCGTAGGTGGTGGCGTCAAACGTCATGTCGCCCTCCAGTCCGACGGGATTGGCTGCCAGGTATACCGTGATCCGATCCTCCGGATAGAGGTTGGCCAGTCCCTTGCGGCGGAACTGCAGCACGCTCTCCTCGGCTGCCATGCCGGGAGCGAAGAGGGGCTTGCGGATCCGGAAGCAGTTGGTGCCGTCAAGGCTGCGGGCGGTGGCCTCCGCCTCGATGGTCAGGTGGTTGCCGGTGGCGGGCATTGCCTCCAGTTCGTCATTGCAGGCCAGGGCCAGGCGGAAGTCGGTCCGGCCGTGGGGCAGGGTGATCTGCGTGCCGTCGGCCGAGACGATCGTGCCGAGGGGCAGTTCCGAACGTTCGGGATCGATGACGATGCGGCCGTCCCAGTCGGGATAGAGGTCCGTGTCGTCGCCCTTTTCCCACGCCTCGACGGTCAGCAGGGCATCCTGATCGGCCTCCTCTTTGCTGACGGTGACCACATAGATGCAGTTGCGGCGCACGGGGGCGGGCAGTTCGCTCTCCAGCGTGTAGGATTTGCCGCTGATGGTCACCTCGACGCGGAGCACGGCACCGGCCGTCTGCTGCGGATAGAGGTAGGCCACGCCGGCCGTATCGTCCGTCACGGGGGCAGCGAGGGGCAGCGCCACGGTACCGACGGCAGACGTTTCGGCCGGGCCGAAGAGCGGCGTCTCCCGGGCTACGCCTTCCAGCGTCAGCTCCGTGACGGAAGCGTTGCCGATGGTGCGGAGCCGAAGGTCAAGCCGGGCACAGGCACGGGTCATCGTTGCCTCGGCGCGCTCCTGGCCCGTCAGCGTCACCTGACCCGAGGCAAACCGTACGGGAAGACCCTTCTCCGTACCGGCCGTCAGGCGCAGCCACTCCTCTTCCGCGATGCCCGCCTCGCAGAGGCCCTCGAGGTCGGCCAGCCGGGAGGCCTCGGTCAGCAGATAGAGCGTACCCCCCTCGGAGGCAATCCGGAAAGTGCGCGCCTCGCCGTCCGTGGTGGGGGCGTTGTATACGGCCCGCAGGTGTCCCTCCTCGAACAGACAGGCCTGCAGGTCGTTCCAGTCGATCGTCTCGGCGTCGGTCAGACCGGCGGTTTCGTAGTCGGCCATGCGTACCGTGACGAGCGTCTCGGTCGCGGTCGGGTCATCCGGTGTCGGATCGCTGGGCGGCGCGGGCGAGGGAGCGGGCTCCTGTTTGGTGCAGGCGGCCAGGCCGAGGACCGCTGCGGCCGCCAGTATGGTGTGGATGATGCGTTTCGTTTTCATGATTCGTTGTGCTTGCATGGTTCGGAAACAGTTCCGCGGTTATTTGTAGATGTATTCTACCGGCGTTTTGATGCACCGGACGGTACGGGTTTTGGTCGCATTCTGGGAGACGAACTTGAGCCAGTTCTGATTGGCCTTTTCGCTCTGGGCATAGCCTTCCATGAGCCAGCTGGAGGTGCTGTTGCCCGAGGTGGCCAGCAGGATCATCATGCGGCTGATGTTGCCGGCGGTCGTGTTCCACTGGTGGCCCAGTCCGTCGAGCACCCAGCATCCCTCCCCGGAGGTGAACTCGTAGAAGGCGATGGTGCCGTACGGCTGGCCGAGGAACGTGGCGTCGCGCTCGATGATGCGGACGTTGATCCGGTCGCCGCGGCGGTTGTTGTAGCTGCGGCTGCCCACGCCTCCGATGTTGTAGTTGTCACTGCCGCTGAAGAAGGCATAGTCGTCGTAGTCGGGTACTTCGTAGCCGTCGGGAGCCATGTAGGTCGGATCCAGCGCCCCGAAGTGCTGGGCGGAACCCTGCATGCCCTCGTAGTAGAAGCTCGTGCCGTTGTGCCGCAGCGGCAGTCCCTGCCGGTTGCCGCCCTGATACTGGTCGCCCAGCAGGCGTAGCAGCTCTTCGTCGGAGCAGGAGGCCAGGTAGTCGGCCAGCCGGGTGTCGGCCGCCGGATCGTTCGCAACGGTGATCTGATCCTCGAAACTGCGTACATTCCCGCGGAGGTTGTATTTGCACCACCACTGGCCGCCGATCCGAACCACCGGCAGGCCCTGATTGATTCGGCGCACGGTGTAGCGTTCGGCGTGGGAACCGTCCGCATCGGCGATCACGAGGCGTCCCTCCTGCGTGCGGCCGTCGGCCTTGGGGTCGTTGGGTTTCCAGCCGCCCAGCAGGCGCAGGGTACCCGAACCGGCGTCGGCCAGGGCCATCCAGGGATCCTCCCCGGCATCGAATTCGAGTGTTGCCTGTTTGCCGGCGGGCAGTTCGATGCGTCCCAGTTCGCCGTCGATGTAGCGGCCGTAGTCGCAGACGCCCTCCTCATCCAGCGACAGTCCCGTGATGCGGGTGGGGTTGGGCTCGAAGAGCACCACCACGCGGCCCGAATGGGTGTCGTCGCGGCGGATGTCGAGGTAGAGGTAGCCGGTGGCTTCGTTGGGCATGCGCCGGTCGGCCGTTACGGTCACGGAAGCAGCAGGCTGCAGGGCACGCGTGGCAGGCGTCACCGTGGCCGTTACGCCGCGCAGATGGCCTTCGACGGCCACTTCGGCGTCAGCCTCGGCGCGCAGCGCCAGCCGGAAATTGCCACCGAGGTAGGAGACACGCACCGTATCGCCGGCCGCGTTGATGCGCACCCCTTCGTCCAGGGTCGAGGCGGAGGCGTCGATCAGCCCCTTGAGGGCAGGCGAGGTTTCGGTCTGCTCGCCGGATTCCCAGCCGTCCGCGGTGACGGTGATCGCCG
Organism: Candidatus Tidjanibacter faecipullorum; assembly: GCA_019116245.1. Classification (GTDB taxonomy): domain Bacteria; phylum Bacteroidota; class Bacteroidia; order Bacteroidales; family Rikenellaceae; genus Tidjanibacter; species Tidjanibacter faecipullorum. Next base: position 7,171 of record DXCC01000011.1, on the reverse strand, counting down.
CATTGGCTCCCGAACCGTGTACGCGCAGCGTGTAGATATGGTTGCGCTCCAGCGTGGCGGGCAGCGTGGCGGTCATCCGGTGGAGGCCTCCGCCGAAGGTGGCGAGCACCTCGACCGTGGCGGCCGGCCCCGTCTGTTCGCAGACGTAGAGCAGCGGGTCGCGACCGGCCGTGAGCCGCCCGTCGGTGTATGCTTTCGTGAAGTCGATCCGCTCGGCTGCGGCGGGCGTCTCGGCCGTGGGGCGTACGTTCAGGTAGCCGCGGTCGGCCACGCCCCGGATGGTGATGCGCTGCACGGCTACGCCGCTGTCGGTGGCCTCCAGATCGATACGGGCCACGCTGCGTCGCATGCCGACCGTGGCCAGCGTCGGAAGCGGTTTCTCAAGCGTCATGCGGCCGGTCATGGCCGGTGCATCGCCTGCCAGGGCCGTTGTCGGCGCCACAATGGCGTCGAAGGCCTCCAGCGACGAGCCGGTCTCCGGCCGTGCGATGGAAGCGGCGTTGGCCACGAAACGCAGCTCGCCGGCGAGTCCCGTCAGCCGGAAGGCATGGTTGCCGTTGCCGTCGGCGCGCCCCTCGACAATCTCCTGCAACGTGCCCTCCTCGAAGCGGAAGGCCGTCACGGAGCCAATCTCCTCCTCACCGGCGGTCAGCTGCCGGTCGCGGAGCGTTTCGGGGGCGAGGCGCACCCGGAGGGTGGTCCCGGACGCGGGAAGTTCGTCGTGCGGACGGGTGCATCCGGCCAGCAGCACCAGTCCGGCGAGCGGCGCGCTCAGGTATCTCATCAGTTTCGTTTTCATCGTATCATTATCAGTATTTGTTCGGATTCTGTGCACTGTTCAGGTAGTCGGGCGAGTCGATCGGCATCTCGTGGATGTGGTCGACGTAGAAGTGGTTCATCAGCTCCTGTGCCCACGGGCCGTAAGTGAATGAACTGCTGTGGTTGTAGCCCATCACGTGGCCCAGCTCGTGGAACATGATCTCGCAGGAGTAGGTGTTGAAGTAGTGCTGGAACCAGGCCTGCTGGTAGGCACCGAAGACCGTGCCGCCGCCCAGTCCGACGACTCCGTTGCCGGAATAGACCAGCCCGACGTTCAGCGTGCGCGCCTGGCGCATCTGCTGCAGCACCACCTCGACGGTCACCTTGTCGTTCACGCCGCCGTTTCCGTAGAGGCGGTCGACGTTGTCGCGCAGGATCTGTTCATGCTCCGGCATGTCGATCATGTAGGTGAAGTTGAGAAACAGGGCCACCGCTTCGCGGCAGTGGACGGGACGGATGCCCATCCAGTTGCCCGTAGGGCCTCCGTCGGGCTTCTCCGGGTCGCCGCCGTAGAGGGCAAAGCCGATGTTCCAGCCGTGCTGGATGGCCTGGAGTTTGGCCCAGAAGGGGTCGCCCGACAGGATTTCGAACTCGGCCGTGGCCAGCGTCTCCGCGTCGAGCGGTCCGGCTTCCAGAATGGCACCCGAGGCCGTACGCGTAAAAACACGGCGCAGGGCAATCGGCAGTTCGCCGTAGAAGTCGGCAAAGGCAGGGATGCGGTCGAAGTAGGCCATGTCGAAGAACTCGTTGCTCACCGAAGGAATCCGGGCCCGGATGAGCACGTCGGTCAGCTCGCGGGGCGAGTAGAAGCGCACGTGGAGCTTGCCCTCGTTGGTCGTGGTCACCTGAAGCGGCGCGGCGGTGTTGAACGAACGCTGCGTGCGGTCGGTGTAGACGGTGTGCGGTTCGTCGTCCTGCAGGATATAGGCCAGGCCGATGGACTCCAGGGCCGTTTCCGTGACAAAGGCCACGGCCGACCGGTCGTCGGGGTGCTCGACCCGGGTGAGTATGGTGCCGATCCGGTTGGGGGCTACCTGCCGGAGCGTGAAACCGTAGCTGCGGCGTACGTTCGAGCCGCGGTAGTCGCGCGTAGTTACCTCCACCTCGCCGCACAGCGGTTCGTCCGTTACGGTCGGCGGAAAGAGGTAGGAGGTCGTGCCGTCGAGCGGGAGCGTGAGATCGCTGCCGGTGCCCGTGCCGGTAAATGCGCCGTCGCCGGTCATGCCCGTGCGGAAGCGGGGCGCGGTGAGCGTCACGCGCTGCGTCAGCAGGGCCGTCTCCACATAGGGATTGTTGTAGGCGAAGGTAAAATCGGTGCGGCCGATGATGCGCTGCTGGACGGGTTCCCGGTCACCCGTTACGGTGAGTTCCGTGCCGTCTGCTCCGGCCGTGGCTACCACCGAGAAGGGGGTCTGCGAATAGAAATATTCGGCCTGCAGCGGGCTGCGGAGATCTTCCGGGAAGGAGAGCCACTCGTCGCCGATCGTGCGCAGGGTGTGGATGGTGACGCCGTCGGCCTGTTCATCGCCCCGGATGCCGAGCAACAGCAGCCGGTAGTCTCCCTCGCGGAGCCCTTCGAGCCGGAGTACGGATGTGGCGGGATCGTACACGCCCTTGAGACCGTCCACGGCAAATCCTTCCGCATCGATCACGCTGAAGGCCACCTTGTCGTAACCGGCCCGGGAGGGCTGCTCGGAACGGGTGGAGCCCTCTTCAAAACCGTCACAGAGCAGGCTGAAGGCAAAGCCGCCCGCCGGGGACGGAGGCATGGGGCCTTCCTGCGGATCGCTCTGGCAGGCGGTCAGCAGAAGCAGGCAACCCAGCAAAACGTACTTGAATCTGTTCATCGTTATTGGCATTATATGTAAATTTGTCTGTCGGATTCGCAACCCGAACGGAGGTAGCTCACTTCCGGGCCGGGTCGCACTTGTCGGACGCAAAGATAAACCGGCAGCGAGCCGTTGTGCGTAACATGTGTTACGAACGATAACTTTTTTTGATGGAACAGTTGATGGATGACCGGATCTATGATACCCCTCTCTTCCGCGGGGGCGACCGCGGGGTGATCGATGCCGTTCTGGAACGTTTTCCGGGCCGCGCCGATACGTATCGCAAAGGGGATTTCATTGCCATGCAGAACAGCGTCTGCCGCTCGCTCTATCTGCTCTGCGAGGGCAGCGTGCACATTCACATGACCAGCGAGGAGGGACGCGAGGTGACCCTAGAGTATCTGTCGGCGCCCGATGTGCTGGCTTCGGCCTTCCTGTTCGGAACGGAGAAGGTGCTCCCCGTGTCGATCGTGGCCAGTTCACCCTGCCGCGTCGTAACGATCGGTCGGGAGTGTGTCCGGGCGCTCGTGGAACAGGACCGGGCCGTGCTGAACAATTTTCTGGCCATCGTTTCCGATCACAGTCTTTTCCTGAGCCGCAAACTCGAGCAGTTTGCCCTGCAGAGCCTTTCGTCGCGGTTGATCGGCTACCTGCGCAACAACCGCATCCTGGCCAATCTGCAGGATACCGCTTTTATTCTGGGGGTGACGCGTCCGTCGCTCTCGCGCACCGTTTCACAACTGGTGCGCCAGGGGGTGCTCCGCAAGACGGAGGCGGGGTATGTGCTGGCGTGACCGTTCCGGCAAGACCAAAACAAAGGGCGGCTCTTGGTTCTAAGAGCCGCCCTTTTGTATGTCAAGGCCGGGGCGTGGGGGGATAGGGACTGATCGTGTGGTCCACGTAGTAGAGCCGGTCGGCATAGTCGGCCGTGATGCTGCGGTTGTGGGAGACCATCACGATGGCCATGCGGCGGCTCAGGCGGCGGAGCAGTTCGTACAGCTCGTGTTCAAAACGCGGATCGACAAAGTTGGAAGGCTCGTCGAGGATGAGCAGGGCGGGATCCGAGATCAGGGCCCGGCACAGCAACACACGCTGCATCTCGCCGCCCGACAGCGTGCCGACAGCCTGGCCCCGCAAGCGGGTTATGCCGGCCGTCTCCATGAGTTCGGCGATGCGGCGGCGTTCTTCCGGACGGATGCGTCCCATCAGCCGGCGGCCCGACTGGAGTCCGCTGGCGATCACCTCTTCCGTGAGAATGGGAAATGCCGGGTCGATGTTGTTCTGCTGGGGCAGGTAGCCGATGCGGCCCGCGGCTGTGCGCAGCGAGTCGTCCAGGCGGATCTCGCCGGTGTGGGGCACCAGTCCCAGTATGGCCTTGACCAGCGTGGTCTTGCCGCCGCCGTTGGGTCCTACGATGCCGATGAAGTCGTTGGCGCGGATCTCCAGGTCGATGTCGGTCAGAGCCGGTTTGCCGTCGTAGCTGACGCCGACGTGCCGGAGCGAGACGAGCGGGGTGTTGTTCATGGGCGGGTGATGAGATCGGTGATGCGGAGCAGTTCGCCGACAATGTCTTCGGCCAGCGGATTGACGGGCGAGGCGGTGGCCTGCGTGTCGTCGGCCACGGCTGCGACGACGGCCGCCGGGAACTCCTGTTGATAGAGAATGGTGTGGATGCCTTCGGCCTTCATCCGGCGGATGATGTCGCCGACGTGTTGGGCCGAGGGTTCCTTGCCCTCGTCCTCCAGGGCAAGCTGCGTGCATCCGTAGTCGGCGGCGTAGTAGCCCAGCGCCGGGTGGTAGATGACGAACGTGCGGGTGCCGCTTGTCGCCAGTCGGTCGGCAATCTGACGCGATGCCTCGTCCAGTCGACCGATCAGCGCCTCGTAGGCCTGCGGATAGCGCACCGAATCGGGAAACCGGCGGTGGATGGCGTCGTAGGCAGTGGCTGCCATGCGCTTCAGCCGTTCGGGTGAAGTCCAGATGTGGGGATCGTAGTGGGCGTCGTGCGTCGCCTCGTCGGAGACGTGGTGGTGGCCTGTCAGCAGGTCGATGCCGGTCGAGAGATTGACGATGCGGTCGGCGGGGATGCCTTCCGTCGTGCGGCCGAGCAACTCCTGTTCAAAGTCGAACAGCCCGGTCGTAAAGATCAGTTCGGAACCCTCCAGTCCGGCGAGCTGCTGGGCGGTGGGGGAGTAGGACTCGGGGTTGGATCCGGCCGGCAGCAGCACCTCGACGGGAAAATCGTTGCACGTGATGGCGGAGACCAGGTAGCGGACCGGCGGAATGGAGGCGGTCAGTACGGTGTCTGCGGTGCGTTCGGCACGGCAGCCTACAGCCAGCAGCGGCAGCAGCAGGACCGACAGGCGGAGTATGCGGAGCAAGTGTTTCATGGTATGGACGGTATGGTGCGGTGTGTTCGGCCGCGGCGGAGGGCTGGCCGGCATTCCGTTGCAAAAGTACGGTAACCGGGCTGTTCCTGCAAGCGGAAGCCGCATTCCGCTGCGGCAGCCGGGCAATAAAAAGAAAAACGCCCCTGCGGGTCAGGGGCGTTTTGCGGAATGGTGTGCGGAATCAACCGCAGTAGTAGTAGCGGCGAACCAGTTCGGCCATCAGGTCGGGGTTCTTCTTCACCTCCTCGCGGATGTTGCCGTCGTTGTAGCCGCGCAGTTTGGCGATGATGCTGTCGATCATGGCCGGAGCGAAGATGCCTTTGTCCTCGTATACGGCGCGCTGACGGGCCAGTTCGTCGGCCGAAGCGGCGCAGGAGTCAGGCAGCTGCTCGAGCGACTCGACCCGTTTCTTGTTCTCCTCCTTGTGGATGTTGACATCGACGTAGGTCTTTTCGGCGATTTCCAGGCCGTTCGGCATCTCCAGACCGTAGCGGCAGGCTACGCAGAGCGCCGACAGCAGCTGGTAGATGTCGGCCGAGCAGTCTGCCGAACGGATCTCGACCGTCTGTTTGCCGGTCGTGTCCAGATGCACGCCCTTCTCGAGCGGGTTGACCTGCGAGAACATGTCGCGTTTGGTCGTCCAGCCCAGCGGTACGCGAACCAGCACCGAACGGTTGCGGTCGCCCCAGCAGATGTTGGTCGGAGCCTCCTGGTGCGGAACCAGACGGAAGTAGGAGGTGGGGTTGGCGTTGCCGAATGCCGTGATGGATTTGGCCAGGGTCATCATGCCGGCGATGGCGCGGCGGGCAATTTCGGAGAGATTGCCGTCGGCATCCAGCATCATGTTCTTGCCGTCCTTCATGATACGCATGTGGATGTGGAGACCCGAACCGGCCTTGCCCTCGGTGATCTTCGGCGCGAAGCTGGTGTCCAGACCGTACTCGTAGGCGAGGTTGCGGATCACCCATTTGGCCAGCAGGAGTTCGTCGGCAGCGGCCTCAACGTCGGTCGGCAGGAACTCGATCTCGTTCTGCTCGTAGATGTGGCCGTTCAGGCGGAAGTTGCCCACCTCGGAGTGGCCGTATTTGATTTTGCCGCCGATCAGCGCGATGTAGTGCATGCAGTGCGTGCGGAAGGCGTTGAATTTGGCAAACGGAGCCGACTCGTGATAACCTTTCTGGTCCACGGCGGGATACATCTTGGTCTGCTCGTCTTCCGGAGCCGACACGTAGTATTCCAGCTCACCCATGGCTTCGTAGGTCATGCCGGTTGCCTCAATGAAGGCCTGTTTTGCCTTGTAGAGCGTGTACTCGGGCGAGCTCTCCAGGCGTCGGCCGTCCTTGTCGAAGAACGAGCAGAGGAAGCTCAGCGTAGGCAGCTCGGCGAACGGATCGATGAAGGCGGTGCGCAGACGCGGAATCACGTACAGGTCGCTGTTGCCGGCCTCTACAAACGGGAAGAGGCTCGAGCCGTCCACGCGCTCGCCGACGGTCAGGATCGAGTGCAGGTAGGCCTCGTCGGTGATGACGAAGTTCAGCGTTTTGAGGCGACCGTCAGCGGCGGGATACATGAAATTGATCATGCCGATGCCGTTCTCCTTCACGAAGCCCATGATGTCTTCGAGCGTAAATGCTTCTGCCGGTTTTCCGAGGAGCGCCGGCATAGTGTTCGAACGTATGTCCATTACTACAATTATTATAAAGAGTGTTCGGTATTTCTCCGTTTTGCAGCCGTCCGGAACCTCCTTCCGGCGGCCATTTCGGCAAAGATACTTAAAATCTATGGAAAAACCTCCGAATTTCAGCAGATTAACGCGATATAATCTGTGAATTAAGCAGTTAGTGGAAAATCACGGAAGTTGGGAAGAGGGCTGAAAACCGTTTCTAAGCGGATTAAAGCAGGAGAACGGTTTCCTATTCGTTACCCGATGAAAGTGCAGATTTAACAGTCGCCGTTCCGTTTGCGCCGTTCTGCGTAGGTTTGCTTGTCAAGGTTTAACTCGTTGATTTATAGTTTTGCAATCAAAAAAAGACGAGTATGGCAAGAAGTACATTTCGCGTGCTGTTCTATGCGAACGGCAGCAAGGAGAAGAATGGAATTGTCCCCATCATGGGACGGGTTACAATCAACGGA
>DXCC01000010.1 GCA_019116245.1 Candidatus Tidjanibacter faecipullorum | reverse complement strand
GTATCTTCAGTGCCTTCTCATGCAGCGGCACCCTGACGGTCTTCGCCTGGCATTTCTTCGTCTTCTGCGGCATGTATTCCAGAAAGCTGTCCTTGATGTTGGCCCTCGTGAGCCTGTAGAGGTCACCCACTCGGCAGCCGACATAGCAGTGGAACACGAAGATGTCCCGTATGACGGCCAGCTTCGGGTTGTCGCTCAGGTCTGCGTCATACAGGATGTTTCTTTCTTCGGAAGTGAGGAAAAACGGGTCGCCGTAGGTAGGCTCCTTGCAACCGTAGAGGGCATAGACCTCGTTGTCGGAATACTTCATCTTCTTGCACCAGTGCAGGAAAGTGCAGAAAAGGTTCATGATGTTGATGACGGTCGTGCCGGAAAGCGGCCTCGGCCTGTGGTTGATGAGCATGCGGGGAGCATAGAAGTCGGGGTGTTCCTGCCGCAGCCTGTACTCGTTCACGACATAATCCCTAAAATCGTTCATTTGCTCCAGCGTGACGGTCTCTACGAAGAGGGTGAAGTCCGCCTCGCCCAGTATCTCCCGGCGGTAGTCGTGGTAGCGGGTCATCTTGCGCTCGAAGCGTATGATATGTTCCTTGGTCCTTTCCGCGCCGTCGAACTTTTCCAGATACTCGTGGACACGGGCGAGCAGGTTCGGGTGGTTCCGCTCGAAGGCGCGGGCCGGGTACAGCACATCCTCGATGACCTGCCTCATCCACCTGCTGTCCGCCTTGCCCGTGAAGGCTTTCTCCGCCCGCTCGATGATGGCGGCGATCTGTCTGGGCAGGCGTTTCTGCTCGGCGGCAGTTACAGCCGTCGTGCGTCTGTAACTGAGGGTATCGGAATCCCAGTACCTGTCCTGCACCTCAAGGGGAGAGACCACCTTTATGTCCACGCTCTTCTCCCTGACCCGGAAACAGATGTTTGAGGCCTCGGGGGAGCATTTCTTCAGATAGACGGAAACTTTCATCGGCGTTGCTTTTTTCGGTTATGCGGCAAAGGTAAATAAATTCCCGTAAATGTTCCCATATATCCCGAAGAAACCTGCAACGAATTAAGACAAATTAAAAAGTCATTCCCGAATTTGATACCACATAAAACGCAGTATATCAACGGTTATATTTGCAGATGTTTAGCTCTTTTTTTCATTTTGGCCTTTATTCGACTTCCCGAATATCATATATTGCAGTTCCACACTTTCTTTTTATATAGTTTACTGCAATAGGAGTTGTAGCAGTCGACCAGAGAGGGGTAATGGCCTCTAATTACATATTCAACGGAATTCATTCTTCTGCACAGAATGCATGGATCGATGTAGTTGCGTGTAACTGTCAAAACATACATGCAGCTCGTTGCATGGCCGATAGGCTTCGTATGTTGCAAGCTTGGGCAGAGTCTATTCCTGGTATTTCTGAAGAGGTCGTTTTTAAGACCTTAACTGAAATAGAATCAGAACACTATCAATAAAAATTAGAGCTATGAAAAAAATGTTTGTAATTGCATTTTGCATTTTGGCGAGTTGTGTGCTTAATGCGCAGTCGCCGGGCATGTTGTATACGCCCTTCTTTCGTGACCCGTCCGGAGCTCAAAAGCAACAGGGGCAGGTGTATCGCACTACTGCCTATCAATTAGATTACAATGGTAACTATGTTAAAATTCCGATTAAGGTAACAGAGATAATATTCGTTTATCCGTCGGGGGAAAGGTCGCAAAGACTAGAGGTTACGGCTTATTATAGTTATGATGAGAGACAGTGGATCAACTGTGGGTATGGTGGAACTGTTTCGGAATGTGAGTCTTATTCTCTGTTTGGCCGGGATAACGGGCTGGAGAGCATGTTCATGTATAAAGCCCAGGTGTCAGGAAGAGGCATCTATGGAACTATTTATTTTGATTTATAGAATGTTTAATTAGTACAAGCGAGATTGAAGACACAAAATGAACAGCTCCAGTTAGTCCTATTGGCAGGTTGTAAATGCCTGTGTTCGTGATGTGTTGGGAACAGCGATCAATGCTTGGGAAATATTAATAATGTGGAAGTGTAGCTTTAATCATGTGCCATAAACAGCGAGAATTCCGAGCACAATATAGTGTATTGTTTACGACCTGTCGCACTAAAATAAAGCTCCAGCCCTGCGCTTCTTCATTTTTATTTGTTAATCACATCTTGGGGCGGGAGGTGTATCTAAATATTTGTTGTGCTATGTTTTATGAGTGTTACAACAAACTGGGCGAGAAAATAGGATGGGCTCGTTCAAAAGGAGAGGCAGAAGAAAAAATCCGACATGCTAATTTGATGTTGGATTTAGAACAAATGAAAGATCCTATAAAATTTGCAGAAAGAGTCGAACGAACTCAACAAAAACAGGAAAAGGAGCGCAAAGGAGAGGGGGTAGCCTTGTTAGTGGGCGGAATTATGGTTATTGTAATGCTTGTGGCGTGTGCGATCAGTATGTAGTTGTCTATGAAAAAGTTACTGCTTACTATTGTATTGTCTTTGTTGGGCTTCATGCTTTCGGCACAGACCTACAAAACATATCGGATAGCATATGTTTTAACGCCTTATGGAGATTTTGATCCTGAAAATGCGTCGCTTACTGTCGCTGATGGCCAGATTCGCTATCGGAAGAATGGAAAAGAGAAACGATGGGAGAGCTTTTATCGAGGAATATACAAAGAACGACTTGCCCAAGGCGTAGTTTTTCAGTATGAATGTTTCCATCTAATCCATTTGGATCAAGTCATTAGAATTAGCAAAACCAAAAATGTGAAGCATAATGGCAAGTTTTATTATGCCATGTATGTGGATGGGCAATTACAATTGTTAGAATAAAAGGCTTGTATTGAGATGCGCGTCGCCGTCATGCGACGCGCATCTCGTATCTGGGGGAGCGTGATGAGGACAGGGCGGAAACTGCTTGCCGGAATTCGGGGCGAATTGCGTATCTTTGTCTTGGCGCGCAATGGTGGCGCGACCGCATAATGTCAAGACGATGAAAGCGATGTGTAGTAATCTCAGCAAGCGGTGGGCCGTGCGGCTGGCCGCACTCGGAATGTGGGCCTGCGCCCTCCTCGCCGTAGCCTGCGACGGCAGTCAGGGCGGCGACTTCAACAATGCCGGCGGTAAACCCTACGAACTGGTAGTCTCCGTGCCGCAGGAGGCGTGGGTCGGCGAAGTGGGCGACACGCTGCGTGCCGTGCTGCTCGAACCCATCCCCATGTTCAATCAGGTCGAGCCGCTCTTCGACATCTCGCGCATTACGCCCGACGCGCTGAAGGACGTCATCCTGCGTCACCGCAACCTGCTCATCGTGAACATCTCGCCCGACGTGAAGGAGGCGACCGCCACGGCACAGTACGACGTCTATGCCCGCCCGCAGATCATCGTGACCCTCAGCGCGCCCGACAACCGTTCGATGGTGCACTACCTCTCCGAGAACCGGGCCGAACTGCAGCAGCTCTTCGAGATCACCGAACGTAACCGTGCGGTGGCCAACGACCTAAAATATGGAGAGAAGGGCATCTCGAAAGAGATAGCCGACCAGTTCGGTATTCGGATGAACATCCCGCGCGGCTTCACGATCCGGGGCCGCTCGGAGGATTTCCTGTGGATCGGCAACGACGTGCGCATTGCCACGCAGGGGCTGGTCATCTACAGCTACCCCTTCACGGGCGAGCAGGACTTTACGCTCGAGGAGCTGATCCGTCACCGCAACGAGTTCGTGAAACGTATTCCCGGTCCTTCGGACGGCTCCTACATGGCCACCGAGGACTACATTACCCCGACGGTAGTCTATCCGAAAATCAACGGCCGCCAGTGGGCCGAGATGCACGGCTTCTGGTTCGTACAGAACGACTTCATGGGCGGGCCCTTTGTGACCTACGCCACGTTCGATCCCGTGCAGCGGCGCGTGCTGTGCGTGGACTGCTTCGTCTATTCGCCCAAGGAGCCCAAGCGCAATCTGTTGCGTCAGTTGCAGCACACGGTCTGGTCGGTGGAGTTCACCGATGAGGCGAAGTAACGTCGTCGGGGCAGTGAATCATGAAATGCGCGAGGCGGTCCGGTGAATTCCGAACCGCCTCGCGGTGTGTTTACGAGCGCTGGGACTACGCCGTCGGCCGCGTGGGCGTGGCGTTAGAAGTAGTGCTGTTCTTCGCCCGTGATGGCGCTCAGCAGGGCGTTGGCCAGCGGGGCGCTGGCGCCGAAGCGGAAGAGCGACGGGGTGAGCCATTCGCGGCCGAGCAGGTTCTCCACGAGCGTGTAGTAGAGCACGGCGTCATCGACGGTGCGCACGCCGCCGGCGATCTTGATGCCCACGTTGATGCCCGTCTGGAGGTAGTAGTCCTTGATGGCATTGCAGATGACCATGACCGATTTCGGGGTAGCGCCGTAGGCCGATTTGCCGGTGGAGGTCTTCACGAAGTCGGCGCCGGAGAGGATGGCCAGCAGCGAGGCGCGGTAGACCTCTTCGGGTTTGGTGAGCATGCCCGACTCGATGATTACCTTGAAGATCACCTCCTTGCCGGCCTCGTTGCAGAGCATTTCGAGGTCGTTGGCCAGCCGGTCGAAGTCGCCTTCGACCATCTCGCCGGCATTCATTACCACGTCGATCTCGTCGGCGCCGTTCTCGACGGCCATGGCTACCTCCAGCATCTTGACCTCCAGGAAGGTCTGGGCCGTGGGGAAGCCGCCCGCCACGCTGGTGACGGCAATGTCGGTACCCTCGACGCCGAGTCCCACGATATCCACGAACGAGGGGTAGACGCAGATCGACGAAACGTTCGGCACATTCGGAAAGCGCGTCGGCACATCAACCGCCTTCTTGACGAATTCGGCGACGGAACGTACCGAGTCGTTGTTGTTGAGGGTGGTCAGATCGAGGGCGCCGAAGCAGAATTTGTAAACCTCTTCGTTGCGGTTGCGGTCCATTTCCGCCTTGGCCTTGGCGACAATGGATTTTACGAGGTCGTCCGAGGCTACGGGCGTGTATTTTTCGAGTAATGCGGCATATTCCATAACGGTTCGGTTTGAGGGTTCTTTGCTGTGGTTGTTGCGGACGGCCGGGGCCGTTCCGTTCTATTGTACAAGGTACGAAAAATCATCGTAAATCGCAACCGGCCTGCCGGGTGCTACTCCGTGTAGCCCAGCAGTTCCCGGGCCTGGGCCATGGCGGCCGGCGTGACGGTGTCGCCGCTGAGCATCTTGGCGATCTCCACGACGCGCTCCTCGCGGCTGAGCCGGCGGATGCGCGTGGCGTTGCCGTCGGGGGTCGCCTCCTTGTAGACGAAGAAGTGGGTGTCGCCCTTCGAGGCCACCTGCGGCAGGTGGGTGATGTTGATGACCTGCATGGTGCGGCTCAGCTCGGCGATGATGTCGCCCGTGATGGCGGCTACCCGGCCCGATACGCCCGTGTCGATCTCGTCGAAGATGATGGTCGGCAGCTGGGTGCTGCGGGCGACGATCGACTTGAGGGCCAGCATCACGCGCGAGGTCTCACCGCCCGAGGCCACCTTCTCGAGGGGCTGGAGAACGACGTGCTCGCCGCCGTTGGCATCAAAGAGGAACCGGACGGTGTCGGCGCCGGACGGCGCCAGCTGGCCGAGGGGGGCGATCTCCGCCTCGAAGCGGGCGGCATTCATGCCCAGCCGGGCCAGCACCGATTCGACGGCCCGGCCGAAACGGGCGGCCGCCTCGCGGCGGGCTTCGGTGAGGCGGGCGGCGGCGGCTTCGGCCTCCGTGCGCAGGCGGGCAATCTCCGCCTCCAGTTCGCTCATGTCGCCGTCGGCATCGGCAATGGCTTCCAGCTTCTGCCGGAACGAGGCCTCCAGGGCGATCAGTTCGTCGTCCGTCTCGATGCCGTGGCGGCGCCGCAGGTCGTAGATGGCTCCCAGCCGGTTGTCCACCGCCTCCAGGCGGGTCGGGTTGTCCTCTATGCGTTCGGCCAGCGAGGCGATCTCGGAGCCGATGTCCTTCAGTTCGACATAGGCCGAATCGATGCGTTCGGCCAGCGGAGCGGCGGCGCCCAGCAGGTCGCGGAGATGCAGCAGGCTGTTCTCGGTTGCCTTCAGGCCGCTCAACAGCCCCTCTTCCTCGCGGTCGAACCGTTCGGCAATGCTCCCCAGTGCGGCGAGGATTTCGCCTGCGTTGGAGAGTTCGCGCTGCTCCTGTTCGAGTTCTTCGGTTTCGCCGCTGCGCAGGGCCAGCGCCGAGAGACGCTCCCATTCGTGACGGAGGTAGGCCTCGTCGCGGCGGTTGCGTTCGGTCTCCTCCCGCAGCCGCTGCAGGGTCTTCTCCCGGTCGCGGAGCGCCGTGTAGCAGGTGCGGTAGGCGGTGCGCAGCGCTTCGTCGCCGGCCAGCCGGTCGATGACCTCCATCCGGAAGGATTCGTCGCCGACCAGGGCGCTCCGGTTCTGGGAGTGGATGTCGATCAGACGGCCCGACAGCTCCTTCAGGGTGGAGAGCTGTACGGGCAGGTCGTTCACGTAGGCACGGCTCTTGCCGGCGGGGGTGATGACGCGGCGGATGGTCGTGTGGCGGTCGAAGTCCAGGTCGTTCTCGCCGAAGAAGGGCTCCAGCCCCAGGCCGTCGAGGTCGAAGGTGGCCTCGATGACGCAGTTGCGTTCGGTCTCCTTCAGTACGGCGGTGTCGGCCCGGTTGCCCAGCACCAGCCCCAGCGCGCCCAGCAGGATCGACTTGCCGGCACCCGTCTCGCCCGTGATGATGTTCAGCGACGGGGACAGCTCCATTTCCAGCTGTCGGATCAGGGCATAGTTTGTGACCGTCAGTTTTTCGAGCATCTTCTCTCCTCCTTGTTGTTTTCAGCGGACTAAGGTAGCGATTTTGTACGGGAAATCGGCCCGCGCCTCCGGATCATTTTTTTTCGGCCGGCGGGGTGGAAAAACGGAAAGGGTGTCCTCCGCATCGGAGAACACCCTTTCGGAAACAGGCGGTCGGTCCGCCTACCAGACGATGGTCATTTCGTCGAGCAGGTGGCCGGCACCGGCGAACTTGTCGATGATGAAGAGCACGTAGCGCACGTCGAGGTCGATGCAGCGCTGCATGTTCTGCTCGAAGAGCACGTCACCGCTCATGGCCTCCCAGTTGCCGTCGAAGGCCAGGCCGATCAGCTGGCCGCGGTCGTTCAGCACGGGGCTGCCCGAGTTGCCGCCGGTGATGTCGTTCGTCGAGATGAAGCAGGTGCGTACCGTGCCGTTCTCGTCGGCGTAGCGGCCGTAGTCCTTCGCCTCGTAGAGCTCCTTCAGGCGGGCCGGAACGATGAATTCGCTGTCGTTCGGGTTCTCCTTCTCCATGATGCCGTTGATCGTGGTGTAGTAGTTGTACTCCACGGCGTCAGCGGGCGAGTAGGGTTTGATGTTGCCGTAGGTCAGACGGATCGTGAAGTTGGCGTCCGGATAGTGTTTGCCGTCGGCATCCATCTCCAGCAGGCCGGCGATGAGCAGTTTGTGGCCCTCGGCGAACATCATGGCCGGCTCCTTGATCTGGGTGGCCAGGGCGGCATACTTGTCGGCCGTGGATTTGTAGAGCAGGTAGGCCGGATCGTCGGCAGGCAGTTCGGTGTGGTCGGCCAGGTAGGCATCCACCTTCTCCCGGTTGGCAAATACGGAGGTCTCGTAGAGCCAGTTCACATAAGCCTGCACGTCGCCGTTGAAGCGACCCTCCACCTCCTCGGTGATGAAGGCGGGCATGTTGGCCTCCGAGATCATCTCCATGGCCAGCTCGATCATCCGTTTGGTCACCTTCTTGTCGGTAGCCTCGTTGTAGTCCTTGTAGAGGGCGGCCACATACTCCTTGCGGGCCTGCTCGTCCTTCAGGGCGGGGAGGTTCTTCTCGAGCGTGGCGGCGTTGGTGCCGATCTCGATGCTCGTGAAGATCGCCTCGATCATCACCTGCATGTCGCTGGTCAGCGGCATCGAGATGGCCCGGGCCTCGGCGATCAGCGGCAGGGCGCGGAGGTATTTCTCGCGGGCCGGGTCGGCGCTGGCCCACTCGGTGAAGGCGGCCTCCAGTTCGGCGCGCTGGTCACGGATGCCCAGTTTGCGCACGGCCTTGCTCATGCCGATCGAGTTTTTCCAGTAGTTGGACGAGGTGGCGTATTTGTCGGCATACTGGATGCGCACCTTGTCGCTGGCGGCCATGTCCTCGGCGAGGATCTCCTGACGCTCGCCGCGGATGCGGATGCGGTTGGGGTTGGAGACGTTCAGCATCTCGTCGATCTCATAGGTGGTCATGTAGCGCTCGGTCGAACCCGGGAAGCCCATCACCATCGTGTAGTCACCCTCCTTGTAGCCCTGGGCCGACACGGTCAGGTGAACGGGAGCCTGGTAGGGCACGTTCTCCTCCGAATACTCGGCGGGCGTTACGCCGTCCGGAGCGGCATAGACACGGAAGATCGAGAAGTCGCCCGTGTGGCGCGGCCACATCCAGTTGTCGGTGTCGCCGCCGAATTTGCCGATCGAGCTGGGCGGAGCGCCGACAAAGCGCACGTCCTTATACTCCTCCATGACGAAGAGCAGGTACTGGTTGCCGCCGTAGAAATCCTCGATGAGGATCTTCTTGCCGGGGTTCTGTTTTTCCCATTTCTTCTGGAGTTTCTCGATGCGTTTGGCCACCGTGGCGGTGTATTTGTCGTAGCTGGCCTTCTCGAGACCCTTGGTCAGCTCGGCCGTTACGTCGTGGATGCTGCGGACGAACTGTACGGTCAGTCCCGGCACGGGAATCTCCTCCGCACGGCTCATGGCCCAGAAACCGTCGGCGAGGTAGTCGTTCTCGGTGGTGCTGAGCTGCTGGATGCTGCTGTAGCCGCAGTGGTGGTTGGTGAAGATTAGGCCTTCGGGCGATACGATCTCGCCCGTGCAGCCGCGGCCGAAGATGATGATGGCATCCTTGAGCGACTGGCCGTCGGGGTTGTAGATCTCATCGACGTCGATCTTCAGGCCGGCGGCCTTCATATCGGCGGCGTTCATTTTCTGAAGGAAGGGCAACAGCCACATGCCTTCGTCGGCGAGGGCCGTGAAGCCCACCGTCAGCGCGCATAAAGCGGAAAGAAAGAATCTTTTCATCGTTGCGTTGTGCGAATTATTTGTTTTGGTGAATGTGCGGGTTCCGTTCCGACCGGCGGCCTTTTCGGGTCCGGTGCGGGGCGGGCATAATCGGAACAAAGATAGTTTTTTATGCCGTCCCGCCCAAATTCCGCGTCGGCTTCCTTATCTTTGTCTTCATGGCAAGGCGGAATACGAAACGGAGCCGGCGGTCTGCGCCGGTGCGGGGTGACCGGCGCAACCGGTTGTGGGGCTGGCTGTTGTTCGGCTGCCTGGCGGTCGTGTGTCTGGTGGCCTACGACTGGACGCTGCACGGGCGGCTGACTCTGCCGGAGCGCGGACGGAGCGAACTCCGACGGCTCGGCCGGCAATGGGAGCAGCTTGCGGCGGCGGAACCGGCTGCCGCGGCCCGTCCGGAGGCGGCTCTTCGGGAGCAGGCTCCCGCGGGCCGGGAGAGCGAGGCTGCGGCGGGGGCACTGGAGTTGCCGGCCATCGATCCCGATGATCTGATTCTGCGTCACGGCGAGGGACGGTACACGCTGTGTTACGATTCGCTCTACCGACAGGCCTCGTGGGTGGCCTATGTGCTGACCCGCACCGATGTGGCCACCGTGGCCGCCGACCGGAGCAACCGCTTCGTGCCCGATCCGCTGGTTGTGGCGGAAGGGTATCCGACGGCCGAGACGGGCGACTACCGCAACAGCGGCTATGACCGCGGCCACCTCTGTCCCTCGGCCGACCGGCGGCGGTCGCAGCGGGAGAACGACTGTACCTTCTACCTTTCCAATATAGCCCCCCAGACTCCTGCTCTGAACCGTGGCGTGTGGCGTCGGCTGGAGGAGCAGGTGCGGCGGTGGGCCGAGCGGTATGATACGCTCTATGTCGTGACGGGGGGGATTATGGGCGATGCGCCCGACACGCTGCGCGGCGGCGTGGGCATTCCCGACCGTTTCTACAAGGCGCTGCTGACGCGCGACGGGCAGGGCGTATGGCGGGCAGCGGCCTATGTGCTGCCCAATGCGGTACACATTACGGGGGATTATGCCGACTATGCCGTGGCGGTGGACAGTCTGGAGATGCTGACGGGGCTTGACTTTTTCTGCAGCCTGCCCGATTCGCTCGAGACGGCCGCCGAGCGGCGTTTCGTTTCGGATTGCTGGCGATAGGAGGCCGGATTCGGAGCGACCGTCGGGCGGGACGCCTCTTTTTCGTATCTTTATCGAGCCAAATATTTTATCGGAATGACCGTAGATGATATTGCTCTCACCCTGCATCGCGGGTTGGGACCCAAGGGGGTGGCCCATCTGATTGCCGTGTTGGGGAGTGCGCAGGCCGTCTATGCCGCCTCGGAGGAGGAGCTCGTCGGCGAGGCGGCGCTGCGTCCCGACCTGGCCCGTGAGATCCGGCGCCGGACGACCCATCGGCAGGCCGAAGCGGAGGTGCGCTACATGAAACGCCACGGCATCGGGGCGGTGGCCGCTACCGATGCGGAGTATCCGCCCCGGCTGCGCGACTGTCCCGATCCGCCCCACGTGCTCTATTTCGTGGGGGAGCGGCGTGCGCTCGGGATGCGTAGCGTGGCGGTGGTCGGCACCCGCATGGCCACTCCTTACGGACAGCGCATGTGCGACGTGCTGATCGGACGGCTGGCCGAACTGGCGCCGCAGACCGCCGTGGTCAGCG
This sequence comes from Candidatus Tidjanibacter faecipullorum, assembly GCA_019116245.1. GTDB lineage: Bacteria > Bacteroidota > Bacteroidia > Bacteroidales > Rikenellaceae > Tidjanibacter > Tidjanibacter faecipullorum. The sequence goes on along the minus strand of DXCC01000010.1, from coordinate 50,715 downwards.
GCCTGGCCTACGGCATAGACGGACATGCCCATCGCGCCGCCCTGCGGTATGGCCTGCCCACGGTGGCCGTTGTGGCCAACGTGCTTCCGGAGGTGACCCCTTCGTCGCACCGCGAACTGGCGCGCGACATCGTTGCACACGGCGGGGCGATCGTCTCCGAACTGCATTCGCAAACCCGCCAGAACGGTGCGCTGTTCATCCCCCGCAACCGGATCATGGCCGGAATGAGCGAGGGAACGGTGGTCGTGGAGTCGCCCGTAGGGGGCGGGGCCCTCTCGACGGCGGAGCTGGCCGACGGGTACGGTCGTACGGTGATGGCGGTGCCGGGTCGGGCGGGCGACAAGTGTTCGGCCGGAGCCAACCGGCTCATCATGGCGCGCAGTGCGGCCATGGTCTGCTCGGGCGACGATGTGGTGCGCGAGCTGGGCTGGGACATTGTCCGGGCGGGGCAGATCCCCGAGCGGAAGCCGGCCGCACCCCTGCTGGACGGGGACGAACGGCGGGTGCTGGAGGCGATCGGCGAGGGGGAGACGGTCGATACGGATACGCTGGCGGTGCGCAGCGGCATTCCGGCGGGGGCGCTGGCTGCCGTGCTGCTGGGGCTGGAACTGGCCGGCATGATCCGCTCGCTGCCCGGCCGCCGCTACGAGCGCGTCTGATGGAATTGTGCCGGGAGCGATCCGTTGAGACGGCCTCCGGCGTATCTTTGGGGCGGCAATCGGGGCCTGGCCGCAGGGCGGGGCCGGTTGGCCCGCATGACAGCAAACCATATGAAAATCGTAGATACCCACACCCATCCCTTTGAGGAGGCTTTCGATGAAGACCGCGAGGCGGTGATGACCCGCGCCCGGGAGGCCGGTGTCGTGAAGATGCTCTGTCCGGCCATCGACTCCGAAACCCACGAGCGGCTCTTTGCCCTCTGTGACCGTTATCCCGACGTGTGCCTGCCGATGATGGGGCTGCACCCCACCTCGGTGAACGACAATCCCCGCTGGCGCGAGGAACTGGCGCGCGTGGAGCAGCTTCTGGCCGCCGGCGACCGCCGTTACTGGGCGGTCGGCGAGGTGGGGCTCGACCTCTACTGGAGCCGCGACTGGCTGGACCGTCAGGTCGAGGTCTTCGAGCGGCAGGCGGAACTGGCCCTGCACTACGACCTTCCGCTGGTGATCCACACGCGCGATGCGTGGCCCGAAATGATCGCCTCGCTGCGCCGCTTTGCCGGTCGCGGGCTGCGTGGCGTGCTGCATGCCTTCAGCGGCACCTGGGAGGATTATCGGGCCGTGCGGGCGTGCGGCGACTTTCTCTTCGGTATCGGCGGCGTGGTGACCTACAAGAAGAGTCCCCTGCCGGAGCTGTTGGCGCGCATGCCGCTGGAGCAGCTCGTGCTGGAGACCGACGCCCCCTACCTGCCTCCCGTACCCTACCGGGGCAAACGCAACGAGCCCGCCTACATCGTCCGGGTCTGCGAGCGGGTGGCCGAAGCGACGGGACGGACCCCCGACGAGGTGGCCGACGTGACGGCAGCCAATGCGGCGCGGCTGTTCGGCTTCGCGTGGCCTGACGGGACCGCGGGCGGTCTGAAAATCGGGCACAGACCGAAATCCCGGCCGCCGGTCCCGTCGAATTCGCAAAAAAGTAGTTAACTTGCACTCGTTTTCGTCGGCAGATCGCAAACCCGACACTCCGGGCGGCATCCGCCGGTGGACGATACCTTTTTCAATGACCACAGTGCGATGAGCAGATCTTCAGTACTTCTTATCTATACCGGAGGTACGATCGGCATGAAGCCCGACCCCGGCACCGGAACGCTCGTTCCCTTCGATTTCAACGGCATCTACGACGAGGTGCCCTCGCTGCGGCGGCTCGACGTCGATCTGGACGTGTTGCCGTTCGATCCGATCGACTCCTCCAACGTGGAACCCTCCCTGTGGGTGCGGCTGGCCGAGATCATCCGCGACAACTATGCCCGCTACGACGGCTTCGTGGTGCTGCACGGTACCGATACGATGTCCTATTCGTCGTCGGCGCTCAGCTTCATGCTCGAGGGGCTGGACAAGGCGGTGGTCTTCACCGGCAGCCAGATCCCGATCGGCGTGCTCCGCTCCGACGGCCGCGAGAATCTGATCACCGCCATCGAAATCGCCGCCTCGAAGGAGAACGGCCGCTCGGTGGTGCCCGAGGTTTCGCTCTATTTCCAGAACCGCCTCTTTCGGGCCAACCGTACCAAGAAACACAGTGCCGAGGACCTGAGCGCCTTTGCCTCCCACAACTATCCGGCGCTGGCCGACGTGGGGGTAGGGATTCACTACCGCTACGGCGCCATCGCACCCCATCCGGCCGAAGGCACCCCCTTTCGGGTCAGCACAGGGGTCTCACAGGATGTGCTTGTAGTGAAGGTTTTCCCCGGCATGACGGAACGGACGCTGCGCACCCTGCTTGAGGCCGACGGCGTGCGCGGTGTGGTGCTCGAGACCTACGGCGCCGGCAACGCACCCACGTTCGGCTGGTTCATCGGGGCGCTGGAGCGGACGATTGCCCGCGGGGTCCATGTCATCAACGTCACCCAGTGCGTGAGCGGTGCGGTAGATATGGACATCTATGAGACGGGACGCCGGCTGCAGGATGCCGGAGTCATCAGCGGCCGTGACATCACGACCGAGGCGGCGCTGACCAAAATGATGTTCCTCCTGGGGCAGGGCTACGGCGAAGAGGAGTTCGTGCGCCGCATGAAATCCTCCCTGCGCGGTGAGATGACCGAGGAATAATCGGTGCCGGCAATACAAAAGAATTTTTGCAGTCGGAAAAAAATTTCTATATTTCGGAGGTTTTTATGCTGATTCAGTGGATGCCGATGGCATCCGGAAGGTTCGTCCGACAGCGTGCTGTATGATGCAAAAGCTTATGACCGAGAATATTACAGTGTTGTATCAGCGCAGTTTGCGGCAAAGGTCGGAGGAAATCTTCCGTCCCGTTGTCGTGTTTGCAGGCATGCCCGAAGGTGCTGACCGCAAAAAAAGTGCGCAGAGCCCCGCTTAAGACCGAAATTTTTTGGAGAACGATAAAAAAACAATAAGTCTAATCAATTTTAATTAAAGCTATGAAAAAACTTTTTCTGATTCTGGCAGCAGTGGGCGTGATGAGCTTCTCGGCTGTGAATGTTTACGCTCAGGAGGCAACGACCACGACCGAAGCTACCGAACAGACTACCGACGAGACGGTAGCCGCTGACGATACCGTAGCGGTAACCGAAACCGAGGAGGTTGAGATGATGAACCCCGAGACCGATGTTGAGGGTATCCCGATGCACCAGGCCATCAAACAGAAATTCCTCGAGGGTGGTGCAGGCTGGATGACACCGGTGCTCCTCTGCCTTATCTTCGGTCTGGCTATCGCCATCGAGCGTATCCTGTACCTGAACCTCGCTTCGATCAACACCAAGAAGTTCATGGCACAGATTGAGGCCGCTCTCCAGAAAGGCGGTGTAAAGGCTGCCATGGAGATTGCCCGCAACCAGCGCGGTCCGGTTGCCAGCATCTACTACCAGGGTCTGAGCCGTTACGGCGAGGGTCTCGACGTGGTTGAGAAGAGCGTCGCTTCCTACGGTTCGGTTCAGATGGGCCTCATGGAGAAAGGACTGTCGTGGATCTCGCTGTTCATCGCCCTGTCGCCTATGTTGGGATTTATGGGTACCGTAGTAGGTATGATCGTGGCATTCGATGCTATCCAGGCTGCCGGTGACGTTTCCGCAACCCTCGTAGCCGGTGGTATCAAGGTGGCCCTTCTGACGACGATGGCCGGTCTGATCTCCGCTGTCATTCTGCAGCTGTTCTACAACTACATCGTAGCCAAGATCGATACCCTCGTCATCAACATGGAGGACAGCTCGATCATCCTCGTGGACATGCTCACCGAGTACAGCAAGAAAAACTAATCCGTTTTACGCCAACCAATCGTTATGAATAACAAAGCATTTAAATACGTCAAATACCTCAGCTACCTGCTTCTGCTGCTGGGCGTCGGGGTGTTTGCTTATTTCGTCATCGCTTCGGTGATGTTCCCCGAGCCCTCGACGGAATTTCCGGTCGGAACGGTCGGAAGCGCGATGGGCGTGGACGTGATGCTGATCTATGCCTACATCATCTTCGCCATTGCACTGGTTCTGGCCATCGTGTTCCCGCTGATCAACATCATCAGCAATCCCAAGGGTGCCATGCGTACGCTGGTCGGCCTGGTTGTGATGATCGTCATTTTCGGTATCAGCTACCTGTGCTCGAGCGATACTCCCGTACCCAACCCCGCTGCCAACGGCTATTTCGATAACCCCGTTACGCTGCGTCTGACCGACGTGGGCCTGTATGCCGGTTATGCGATGTTCGCTCTGACGCTGCTCGTGATCCTGTGGGGCGAAATCAGAAGCGCGTTCAAAAGAGGCTGATTTTTGGAGAGGAGATAAATTATGGCAATCAACAAAAGAAAAATCCCGGAAATCAATGCCGGTTCAATGGCCGACATTGCCTTCCTGCTGCTGATTTTCTTCCTGGTGGCCACCACGATGAACACCGATACCGGTATTCAGCGTGTGCTTCCGCCGTGGGTCGAGAATCCGACCGACGATGCGCCCCCCATCAAGGAGCGTAACCTGATGGCCGTGAAGGTAAACCAGTACGACCAGATTCAGATGCAGGGCAAACTGGTCGATCTGCATCAGGTGAAGGATCTGGCCAAGGAGTTCATCCTGAATGCGGGCAACAGCGAGGATCTTCCCGAAAAGAAGATGACGGAGATCGAACTGATCGGTCAGTATCCCGTCAGCGAAGGTGTGATCTCGTTGCAGAATGACCGTGGTACGAGCTACGACATGTACATCAAGGTGCAGAACGAATTGACCCGTGCTTTCAATGAAATCCGCGACAACGTGGCCCGTCAGTATTTCGGCGCCCCGGTGAGCGAGCTGGATGATGCGAAACGCGAGGCCATTCAGAAAGCCGTGCCGAACAAGATCTCGGAGGCCGAACCTAAAAATATTGGAGGAAATTAGTATGGCAGTTATCAGAAAAAAAGGTTCGAATGAGGTGCCGCCTATTTCGACGGCCTCTCTGCCTGACGTAATCTTCATGATCCTGTTCTTCTTCATGACCACGACGTCCATGAAGGAGACGGAGTTGAGGGTGCGTTTCTCGCTGCCGGAGGCTACCGAGGTACAGAAACTGGAAAAGAAGAGTCTGGTCAGCTACATCTATGTAGGCCAGCCGACTGCCCAGTTGCAGGCCAAATTCGGTACCGCCCCGCGTATTCAGTTGAACGACACTTATCGTACGCCCCAGGATATTCTGGACTTCATCGCTTCGGAGCGCGACAAACTCAACGAGAGCGACCGTAACGCGATGTCCGTATGTATCAAGGCTGACCGTTATACCCGCATGGGTATCATCACCGACGTAAAGCAGGAGCTGCGCAAGGCCAACGCCTTGAGGGTTACCTACGCCGCGACCAAGACGCTCGGCTACTAACGGGGTTTGCGATACCCTTTACGAAATCGGGAACGCTTGCAAAAGCGTTCCCGATTTGTTTTTATCTGCGGGGAAGGAAGGCGGGAGGAGAGCGGCGGAATTGGATCGGGGCGGGTCCCGGTGGGCAATGGGAGGAGAGATGCGGCAATGGCTGCGGCCGTAGGGTCGCAGGGGGAGTAAAGTCGGAAAGATAAAAAGAGGGGGAAGAGTAGGGATAGAAAAGCGGCAGAGGCAGCGAAGAGAAGCGGCAGAGACAAGACAGCAGAGACGAGGGAAAGTACCTAAAAGACGTAGGAAGATAAGCGCCAAGGCGCAGACTGTTCCCGTGTTCCTGTTCCTGTGTCGTTCCTGTCCTTATATTTATGCCTATACTCGTACTCGTGTCTGTGCCTGTCCCCGTACCTGTACCGTGGCGGCCTTCGACGACGGGCTGATACTGTTAGGCATGGAACAGAACCGGGCGGCGACGAGGGCTGCGGGCGTGATCGCGGAGGAGCGGAAGCCCCCAAAGGGGACGGAGCAGGAAACGGGGGCGCGTTTGGAACCGGTGGGGATGGAATCGGCCTCCCCGGAGAAATGGAACTGCTGCCGGGGGACTCGGAGCGGCGAGCCAGGGCGGTTTGGAAGATGGTCGCAGTGAGGCGGTTTGGTCGGATAGGGCGGGAATGATCTGCGGAGGGGGCGTTTTTTCGGCGCGGAAGCCGATCGGATTGGGAGTTTGTTGAAAATGCGTTATCTTTGCGCCGTTTGACACAAACGGGATGTAGCGCAGTCCGGTTAGCGCACCTGCTTTGGGAGCAGGGGGTCCCGGGTTCGAATCCCGGTATCCCGACCACCGCCCCGACCCCTACCAGGGGCGGGGCGGTTTCATAGAAAGGATGCCGCAGGGAAGCGGAACGGAACCGGTGCATGCGGCATGAGAGGGCATCAAAACAGATCGGGCCGGCGAACAATTCGCCGGCCCGATCTGTTGGTCCCCGGAATGGACTTACCAAAGACGTTTCGGGTATTCGTCGGCCGCTACCAGTGCGCGGATGCTGTCCACGACATTCTGGCGGTCGGAGGCATAGGTGACGCCGAACCAGCGGGCCGTCGTGTCGAGAACCTTGACGCGGGCGGCTCCCGTGCGGATTGCTTCATTGACAACGGTCGGAATGTAGAACTCGCTCTTCATTTCCCGGCCGCGTTCCTGCAGGAATGCGCGGAACAGCTGGTCCGACAGGGTGAAGTAGTCCGGCGTGAAGCCCCACATGTTCATCGACACGGGGGTATGCTCGTCGAGGGTGTGGTATTCGTCGTGTTCGTCGCGGAAGGTGATGCCGCGGCCCTCCATGCGACGGATCTCGGTGCGTTCGGTTACCGAGGTGAGGTAGCCTTCGGCATTCGTTTCGCAGACGCCGCGCGATACGGAACCGCTCTCGGAGAGCGTGTTGCCGACGCGGTAGGCCACCATGCAGTACTGGCCGGGGCGGTCGGCGGCGGAGAGGTAGCGGGCCAGCACCTCGAAGCTGGCGCGGCCGTAGAAGTCGTCGGCGTTGATGACGGCGAAAGGCTCGTGAATGGCGTTGCGGGCCATCAGCACGGCATGGCCCGTGCCCCACGGTTTTTCACGGCCTTCCGGTACGGAAAATCCCTCGGGCAGTGCATCCAGCGACTGGAAGACCACCTCGACGGGGATATGTCCTTCGTAGCGCGAGAGAATCTTTTCGCGGAATTCCTGTTCGAAACGGTGGGCAATGACGAAGACGACCTTGCCGAATCCGGCGCGGGCCGCATCGAATACGGAGTAGTCCATGATCGTTTCGCCCGACGGGCCGACGGCGTCGAGCTGCTTGAGACCACCGTAACGCGATCCCATGCCGGCGGCCATGATGAGTAACGTAGGTTGTGCCATATCTGAAATTTAAAACTGGACAAAGATAATCGTTTTCCATATGACGGAGGCCGGTCGGCCCGTTTATTACGATTGATCGGGCAGCCGGCGGCGTGTCTGTCCGGCTGCCCGACGGGGGCGGCTCCCCGGTCGGAAGTGCCGGAGCGCGGGGAGGCATATGGTGTGGCTATCGCCGATAACCAACTGCTATGATCCGGGCTGTGTCGTTGGAATGGCCTGCGGATGTAACAGGCAGATGTCCGGATTGTTATGTGCATATTGCTTGCAATCAATGACTTGAATTTATCGTTTATGGTCGGTTACGGGCAAGGAGGGACTCGCGTGAGGCGGTTCGTTTGCCGGGAGTTGCTCCACAGGGAAGCCTGGTCGGGTGGCGATGATTTGGCGGATCGGAGGATTCCCCTATCTTTGACGCCGACAAGGAGCGAAAGTGTTGATTTGTAAAACGAATGATGAACCGGAATCCGGTCGTGGCCGTACGGCGGATTCCAAGTACTGAACGATAGAACAGGTGAGAAGGAAAAACTGGATCGTATTAGGCATGGCGGTTGCGCTGTTGGCAACTGCCTGTACCACCGGACCTGACGAAACGGGGGGGATGCGGGTGACGGGTATATCCGTTTCACCTTTGCGCAGCCCGAGACCCGGGCCGAGTTGGGAACGGACGGCGCAGGCCGCTTCACTGAAGGAGACCGGATCGGTCTGTTTGTTGACAACGGCAGCGAGGTTGCCTATCGGGAACTGATCTACACGGCCGGCAGTTGGGAGCCGCTGCTGCGGCGCAGTGACTTCGGCGACGGGGAACTGGTGATTTCGGCCCACTATCCCGCCGACAGCGGCGCGGAGGCCGAACCGGCCAACCGTATCTTCCGGGTGGCGACCGATCAGACGGGAGCCGGACGGACGGCATCCGATGTGCTTTTCGCCCGGCAAAACCTCGGAGCGGGTGTATATCGGGCGGACATGACCTTCCGCCACCTGATGCACCGGTTGCGGATCAGCCTCGGAGAGACTTCGGAAGGGGTGACGGTAGCCGTGCGAAGCCGGACGGACGGTGAGTTGAATCTGCTGACGGGCGAGGCGACCGTGACGGGGGATTTCGCATGGATCCAGCCCGCGCAGACGGCGGATGGTACGCTCGAGGCGGTGATCTTCCCGCAGGCTGCCGAACCCTACCGGAGCGGCGAGGGGCTGTTGCGGATCACGTCGGATGACCGTGAGGCAACTTATCTGCTGCCGGAACAGATCGACGGCCAGCCGCTGACGGCGTTCGAAGCGGGGCGCCAGACCACCGTCCGGCTGACGGTCAAGTCGGAGGGGGGCGGTTCGGCCGACCTGGCCGGGAAGACGGTGTGGGTGTACGGTGTGCATGCCCCCGATTTTCCTGGTAAGGAGAATATTCCCTCTTATCCGCCCTACCAGACGGAGTTCCCCATGGGAGCATGGTTCCGCTACAACTGGACGTTCGAGGAGGCGCAATACCTGACCTGGGAGGAGAACTGCGGCTGGTTCGATTGCAACAAGTCGGCCGGTTATGTCGAGAACGACGGCAAACTGTGCTGGGCCGCGTCGGGATCGAATCTGCTGCTGTGGTGGCTGGCGAACAACCGGGCGTATGTCGAGGCGTACGATCGGGATTACGGCGCGCAGGTGATGGCGGGAACGGAGGTTGTGGAGCGGCCCTCCACCGAGTTCAAGCCGCTCTATTCCGGCGGTACGGTCAACCGGGCCCCCATGTTTGAGTTCTTCAAGGCCCATTTCGGCAACCGGTCGGGCTGGGATTCCTCCGCCGTGAACTGGTTTGTGACGGGTAATACGACCAACCTGGTGACCCCCGATCTGACCGGTTTCCCCGGGTTCTTCTCCGAGGTGTTTGACCAGTCGGATATCATTGCCGTCGATTCGCCCCGCATGCCGACCGGCAAGCAGTTCAACGAGTTTGTCATCGACGCCCTGCTCAATCACCAGGCGCTTAGTCTGAGCGTGTACGGCGTCTCCGGTCCCAACACGGGAAATCATGCCCTGACCGTCTGGGGTGCCGAATCTGACGATGAGGGGCGTGTGTCGCACATCTATTATTGCGACAACAACAATTCGGATCAGGATGCCAATGGCGCGGTGATTGCTCGCTACAAGATTGTCTATGGAACGGACAGTTCGATTCCCGAACTGGGAGACAGGGAGTATACCTACATGCAGGGCCTCGACAATGAGGAGGGGAATCCGAAAGCGAAATTCAAGATCCTTTGCGTGAGTGCAGTTGATCTGCGTCAGGACATCTGGGCCCGGAAATATCCCTCCGTCAAGGTGGACGAGCAGGGTAAGTAGTAAACGATAATCGACACAAATATGAACAGAATGGTTTATCTGGCGACCGTAGCGGTCGCCCTGGCATCGGTCGGATGCAGCAAGCACGAACAGCGGCCCGCGGCGGAGCGGCCGATCACGATTACGACCGCCATCCGCGGGATGGAGGAGCAGAGCGCTCCCCAGCTTGAGGAGGACGGAAGCGGCGCCTTTGCCGACGGCGACACCTTTACGCTCTACGTGTACGGTGCCGACGGCAGCTCTTCGGCCATCGACTATACGCTCGGCGCAACGACCCTGTACTGGAGGGAGCTGCCCTTTGCCGCCGACGGCACAACGGTGAATTTTGCCGCCTGCTATCCGGTGCAGCGTCCCGTAGAGGGGCGGTTTGGCTTCGATCTGGAGCAGGCCTCCGATCCCGATCTGCTGGTGGCTGCGCCCATCGGCGTGGTAGCAGGTACGGAACGGCCCGTCGGGCTGACGTTCCGGCATGCCATGCACCGGCTGGTAGTGGTCTTCTCGACCACCGATGCGGATGTGGCGCTGGATGCGATCACCACGGTTTGCCGGGCCAAGGCATCGTGTACGGTTGATCTGACGGAGGGCGTGCTCGATACGACGGGGGCCCGGACGGCGGCCTTTACGGAACAGGGTGCCCGGGCGGCCTTCCTGGTCGTGCCGCAGGATCCGGCCGACGTTTCGCTGGAGATCCGACTCGGCGATCAGATCAAACGCTACCGGTTGGATGAACTGGCGCCCGCGTGCGGCGCACTCGCCGGCGGCAAGCAGCTGACCGTGAAACTGGGGATCCGGAACGGTCAGATCCAGCTTGACGATTGCGTCATCGAGGGATGGGGTGATCAGGGGACGATCGAGGGAGAGATCATCCTGTAACGCCGTCGGCGGATTCGGATACAGGGGAGGCGGCTGGCTTCCCCTTTCTTTTGGTACGGTCACCGTACGGGCGGATACGAGACGCCCCGGTCCGCGTCATGCGAACCGGGGCGATGCACGTGATTCCGTTGGGATTCGAACCCAAGACCCACAGCTTAGAAGGCTGTTGCTCTATCCAGCTGAGCTACGGAACCTTATTCGTGGCTACAAAAGTAGGAGTTTTTGGCGAGTTATCAAAATGGGGGACTGCTTCCCGGCGGAGAAAGTGGAAAAAGGAGGAGAAAACGGCCTTGTCGGGCCGGGAATGACGTTTTTTAACCGGAAAGTAATGCAGGAATGCGGGCCGAACGGAAATATCTCCATATATTAGCGACGTGAACCCCCAAATCTGCTGTTCCTATGGATACGACTTCCCCCCTGGTAAGCATCGTTATTCCGGCTTACAACATCGAAGCCTATCTGCCGCGCTGTCTGGATTCCCTGCTGGCGCAAACCTTTGAAGATTTCGAGGCGATCGTGGTGAACGACTGTTCGCCCGACGGCCTGTCGGCCATCGCTCACCGGTATGCCCTGCGTGATACCCGCGTGCGGGTGATCGACAAACCGGTCAACCAGGGTACGATGGCGGCCCGCCGTACCGGTGTCGAAGCGGCCCGGGGTACGTTTCTGGTCTTCTGTGACGGCGATGACACCATGCCCCCCAAGGCCATCGAGCAGATGCTGCAGCTGATGGACGGAGAGACCGACATGCTGTTGTGCGGCGTGCGCATACTGTGGCCCAACGGGCACATCTCCTACCGGCCGCGGCTGAAGGCGCCGCTCGAACCGGGACTCGATGCCATGTATGGCGCCTTTGTGCGGCAGCGGATCACCTGGTATCTTTGTGCGGGCATGTTCCGCCGGTCGCTATTCGACGACCGGCTCCAGGTTTTCGTCGGACAGTCCATCAACGAGGACTACATGATTCTGCTCCAGCTGTTGCAGCGTTCCTGTCGGGTGCGCTTCGGCAACATCTATGTGTACGACTATATCCGGACCGAGGATTCGGCCACCTACGGGCGACAGACCCTGAAAAAACTGGACATGGAACTGAAGGCCAACCAGTGGTGTTACGATTTTCTGTGCAGCCGCTCGATCCGCATCGACGATGCGACCTGGCAGTACATCCGGCGCGTGTACAAGTGCATCCGGCGCGGCTTTACCCGTCAGCAGGTGCTCGGGTCCGGTCTCGTGGACCAGACGATCTTCAATGTGCCGAACATGATGCGTTACGCGGGACTCTCCTATGTGTTGAAATATTACTTCTGGACCATCGTGCGCGGCATGCAGCCGCCTTCGCGCCGTCCCTCCTGAGAAGAGGTGGCCGGCGATTTGGTGAATCCGTCGAAAAGTCCTATATTTGCAAGCTGTTTCGTGAAAACAGCGGACAATACGATTGTTAATTTAATTCAAAGACAAAATGCCTGTAAAAATCAGACTTGCGCGTCACGGTAAGAAAGGTTATGCTTTCTATCATATCGTTGTCGCAGACAGCAGGGCGCCACGCGATGGTAAATTCATTGAGAAGATCGGTACCTACAACCCGAACACGAATCCTGCTTCGATCGATCTGAACTTTGAAAAAGCACTGGAGTGGCTGCAGAAGGGTGCACAGCCGACGGATACCTGCCGTGCCATCCTCTCCTACAAAGGTGTCATGTACAAGAAACACCTGCTCGGCGGTGTAGCCAAAGGTGCCTTCGACGAGGCTACCGCAAATGCCCGCTTCGAGAAATGGATGAGCGAGAAAGCCGCCAAGATCGCAGCCAAGACCCAGAAATTGAGCGCCGACAAGGAGAAAGTTGCCAAGGATCGTCTGGCTCAGGAGAAGGAGACCAACGAGAAGAAGGCCAAGGCTATCGAAGCCAAACGTGCCGAGGCTGCCGCAGCTGCCGCCGCCCAGGAGGCCGAGGCTGCTGCCACCGAAGAGGCTCCCGCCGCAGAATAGTTGCGATGGAGACGCTGGAAAAGGTGGGCAGGGTTGCGAAGCCGTTCGGCCGCGAGGGCGAACTGATTCTGAACCTGTTCGATACTTTTCCGGAAGATTTCGATATGGAGGAACCGCTGTTTGCGAAGATCGATTCGCTGGCGGTTCCTCTGTTTTTTGACTCCTTCGAGCCCCGCGGCCGTAGCGGCGCGCTGGTCCGCTTTGCGGATTTCGACACGGATGCCCGGGCGGCCGAACTGGTCGGATGCGACCTCTACGTTCGCACCGGAGCGGAGGAGGAGACGGACGACGCGGTCTATATGGAGGATCTGGTCGGCTTTTCCGTCACCTTCGAAGGGAACGATCTCTCCGGTACGATCACCGATTATGTGGACAGCGAGCTGAATCCGCTCTTCGAGGTGACCGTGGCCGGGAAGCAGGCGTATGTGCCGGCCGTGGAGGAGCTGATCGCTGCGCTCGACATCGAGCGGCGCGAGGTGGAGTTTGCCCTGCCCGATGGGCTGCTCGAGCTCTATCTCTGAGCCTGCGGAGAGCCGGTCGGCCGGATGCGGCGCGCAGCGAGGGGGGAGAAACCGTTTATTTTTCAGAGAACATGTTGGCAGGAAGATGGATGCGTCGATGCGCCATGGTGGCGTTGTCGGCCGTTTTGTCGTTCGGTTGCATCTCGCAGGAGGAGCAGCAGCCGGATGATCGTCTGGTGGGAACGAAATGGGAGGCGCGCGACTATCCCTACGAAGAGAAGACGGGCGTCGCACCGGCCTACAATATCTATGAATTTATCTGTCCGCGCCAGGTCGAGCAGTATGTGGTGCAGGACGGTCATGTGGTGGAGGCCATCGGCACCTATGCCTATGAACTGGCCTATCCCCGGCTGACCATTCACAAGGAGACGTACGACGTCGAGTTTGAGTTCCGCAATACGCGGAGCATGGTGCGGCTGGAGGGGGCTGCCGAGGATGCCTATCACGAATATCTCCGGCAATAGTCCGTCCGGAGCGTCGCAGCGTTTCAGGTAAGAAAAATGCGGGGGAAAACGATTCGTTTTCCCCCGCATTGCTGTTTCCGGTCGTCGGGATCAGATCACCACGTTGATGATTTTGCCCGGTACGACGATGGTCTTCTTGACCGGTTTGCCGGCCGTGTATTTCTCCAGCTGCGGATCGGCCAGTACGGCGGCCTCGATTTCGCTGGCCGGAGCGCCCAGCGGAAATTCCTTCTTGAAACGCATCTTGCCGTTGACCGACACGGGGTACTCGAAGCTGTTCTCTACCAGCAGGGCCGGGTCGAAGACGGGGTAGCGCTCGTCGAAGATCGTTCCTTCGTGGCCCAGCCGGTGCCACAGTTCCTCGGTGATGTGCGGCGTGAAGGGGGCCATGAGGATCAGCAGCGGTTCCAGAATGGCGCGCTTGCGGCAGCTGTCCAGCTCGTTGAGGCAGATCATGAAGGCGCTGACCGATGTGTTGAATGAGAAGTTCTCGATATCTTCGGTCACTTTCCGGATGGTCTTGTGGAGGGTCTTCAGTTCCTTCGGCGTGGGGGCCGACTCGTCGATCGCCAGCGTGTCGTCGGCGTTGAAGAAGAGTTTCCAGAGCCGTTTCAGAAATTTGTGCACGCCGTCGATACCGTTCGTGTCCCAGGGTTTGCTCTGCTCGAGCGGGCCGAGGAACATCTCGTACATGCGCATCGTGTCGGCGCCGTAGTTCTCGACGATGTAGTCGGGGTTGACGACGTTGTACATCGACTTGCTCATCTTCTCGACCGCCCAGCCGCAGATGTAGCGTCCCTCCTCGAGGATGAACTCCGCGTCGGCAAACTCCGGCCGCCAGGCGCGGAAGGCCTCCAGGTCGAGCACGTCGTTGCGTACGATGTTGACGTCCACGTGGATCGGCTGGGTTTCGTACTGGTCCTTCAGACCGAGCGACACGAAGGTGTTGGTGCCCGTGATGCGATACACGAAGTTCGAGCGGCCCTGGATCATGCCCTGGTTGACCAGCTTGCGGAACGGTTCGTCCTCCACCACCACGCCGAGGTCATAGAGGAACTTGTTCCAGAAGCGCGAGTAGATCAGGTGGCCCGTGGCGTGCTCGATGCCGCCGATGTAGAGATCGACACTCCGCCAGTAGGCGTTGGCCTCGGGACTGACGAGCATGCGGTCGTTGTGGGGATCCATGTAGCGGAAGTAGTAGGCCGACGAACCGGCAAAGCCCGGCATCGTGCTTGTCTCGTAGGGATATCCCTCCGGCGTGTGCCATCCCTTGGCGCGGGCGAGGGGCGGTTCGCCGTCGCTGGTGGGACGGAATTCGGAGATCTCGGGCAGCGTGAGCGGCAGCTGCTCTTCGCGCAGCGGATAGGCCACACCCTCCTTGTAGTAGATCGGGAAGGGTTCGCCCCAGTAGCGCTGGCGGCTGAAGATGGCGTCGCGCAGGCGGTAGTTGACCTGCTTGCGGCCGATGCCGCGCGTTTCGATTTCGCGGAACATCACCTCGATCGCCTCCTTGACGTCGAGACCGTCAAGGAATTCGGAGTTGATCATGCGTCCCTCCTTGGCGTCGTAGCTGGCCACCGACAGGTCACCTCCCTCGACGACGGGAATCAGCTCCAGGCCGAAGTGGCGGGCAAAGGCGTAGTCGCGCGAGTCATGCGCCGGAACGGCCATGATGGCGCCCGTGCCGTAACCGGCCAGTACGTAGTCGCTGATGTAGATCGGCAGTTCGCGGCCGTTGAAGGGGTTGATCGCATAGGAGCCCGTGAAGACGCCGCTGACCCGTTTGGTGTCGGCCATGCGCTCGCGTTCGGAGCGTTTCTTCGTTTCGGCCAGGTAGGCCTCCACCTCCTGCCGGCGCTCCGGGACGGTCAGCTCGCCCACCATCTCGTGTTCCGGGGCGATGACCATGAAGGTCGAGCCGAAGATCGTGTCGGGACGTGTGGTGAAGATCTCCAGCTTGCGGACGCTGTCCTTGATGGCGAAGAAGAGCTGGGCGCCCGTGCTGCGGCCGATCCAGTTGCGCTGGATCTCCTTGAGCGAATCGCTCCAGTCGAGCCGCTCCATGCCCTCGAGCAGCCGCTCGGCATAGGCACTCACGCGCAGAAGCCACTGTTTCATCCGTTTCTGAACCACCGGATAGCCGCCCCGCACGGAGAGGCCGTTTACCACCTCGTCGTTGGCCAGCACCGTGCCCAGCCCCTCGCACCAGTTCACCGTCGTGTCGGCCCGGTAGGCGAGGCGGTAATTGAGCAGGGTCTCCTGGCGCTGCCGCTCGTCCATGGCGCGCCACTCGTCGGCCGTGAAGGAGAGCCGTTCGGTGCAGGCCACGTTTAGCCCTTCGGTGCCCGAACGTTCAAAGGCGGCGACCAGTTCGGCGATCGGCCGCGCCTGCCGGCGGTCGTTGCAGTAGTAGCTGTCGAACATCCGCAGGAAGGCCCACTGCGTCCAGTGGTAGTAGTCGGGGTCGCTCGTGACGATCTGGCGGTCCCAGTCGTAGGAGAAGCCCAGCTTGTCGAGCTGTTCGCGGTAGCGGGCAATGTTCTGCGCCGTCGTTACGGCCGGGTGCTGGCCGGTCTGGATGGCGTACTGCTCGGCGGGCAGACCGAAGGAGTCGAAGCCCATCGGATGGAGTACGTTGAAGCCGCAGAGCCGTTTGTAGCGCGTATAGATATCGGAGGCGATGTAACCCAGCGGGTGTCCCACGTGCAGTCCCGCTCCCGAGGGGTAGGGGAACATGTCCAGGACATAATATTTGGGACGGGACGGATCAATCTCCACCTTATAGGTATGGCGGCGCTCCCATTCGCGCTGCCAGCGAGGTTCGATCTCGCGGAAATTATATTCCATATGCGGATTGTTGTTTTATTTGCTGTTAGAGGACAAAGATACGGATTCCCGCGTAACTTTCCGCGCTTTCGGGCGGGGAAACGGCGGCCGGAGAAGGTGGAATGCGGGTGGCGTGCGCGGTCCGCCGGGCGGGACGGTAACCGGCAGTCAGATGGGCTGTTAGCCATTCGGGTAGCTGGCTTGATAAGGAAAACATTATCGTAATTAGAAAATAATAAGTGTTGCAAATGCGTGTTGCGGGGAAAACTTTCGGAAAATGCTGAAAATCCGTCCGAAACAAGCGAAAAAGATGCATGGAAAAGAACCGAATCAGAAAAAATTAGTATATTTGCATTCCGTTTATTAGCGGGATTACGAGAAAATCAATAGCTAAGTTGTTTAAACTAAAGGACAAAGGATTTTTACAATGCCAACTATTCAACAGTTAGTTCGAAAAGGACGGGTGCAGATGGAGGACAAGAGCAAAGCTCCGGCACTCGACGCTTGTCCGCAGCGGCGCGGCGTTTGCGTGCGTGTGTACACGACTACGCCTAAGAAGCCTAACTCGGCCATGCGTAAGGTTGCGAGGGTGAAGCTGACCAACCAGAAAGAGGTGAATGCCTACATTCCGGGCGAAGGTCACAACCTGCAGGAGCACTCGATCGTGCTGGTTCGTGGCGGTCGTGTGAAGGACCTCCCTGGTGTTCGTTACCACCTCGTGCGCGGTGCGCTTGACTCCGCAGGTGTGGACGGTCGTCGTCAGCGTCGTTCCAAATACGGTGCAAAACGCCCGAAAGCAGGTGCAGCTCCGGCTAAGAAGAAATAGCCTCCGGACTTTTTGACAGACGGCTGCAGTTCGACGTCGGGCGGCCGTGACCAATGAAAGGCGTCAACCAAACACAACTGAAGTATTTTTTAGTAAAATGAGAAAAGCTAAGCCTAAAAAGCGAATTCTACTTCCGGATCCCAAGTTCAATGATGTGCTTGTGACAAGGTTTGTAAACAACCTGATGGTGGATGGTAAGAAGAGTATTGCTTACACGATATTCTACGATGCGTTGGATATCGTCGGCGAGAAGATGAAGGACGCGGACAAGGCTCCTCTGGAGATTTGGAAGCAGGCGTTGGAGAACATCACTCCGCAGGTCGAAGTGAAGTCCCGTCGTATCGGCGGTGCCACGTTCCAGGTTCCTACCGAGGTAAGACCCGAGCGCAAGATATCCCTTTCGATGAAGAATCTTGTCCTTTATTCTCGTAAACGCGCCGGGAAATCGATGGCCGAGAAGCTGTCGGCCGAGATTATCGCCGCCTACAATCAGGAAGGCGCTGCCTTTAAACGTAAAGAGGAGATGCACCGTATGGCTGAGGCCAACAAGGCGTTTGCTCACTTCAGATTCTAGGAGACGGGAGTTATTATGGCAAGAGATCTTAAGTATACGCGCAACATCGGCATCATGGCGCACATCGATGCCGGTAAAACCACGACGTCCGAGCGTATCCTGTTCTACACGGGTAAGACGCACAAGATCGGTGAGGTACACGAGGGTGCAGCCACCATGGACTGGATGGTGCAGGAGCAGGAGCGAGGCATTACGATTACCTCCGCTGCAACGACCGCCTTCTGGCACTATGAGGACAAGACCTATCAGATCAACCTGATCGACACTCCCGGACACGTGGACTTCACCGTGGAGGTGGAGCGTTCGCTCCGCGTCCTGGACGGTGCTGTGGCTACCTTCTGCGCAGTAGGCGGTGTGGAGCCCCAGTCCGAAACGGTATGGCGTCAGGCCGACAAGTACAATGTGCCCCGTATCGGCTACGTGAACAAGATGGACCGTACGGGTGCCGACTTCTTCTCCGTATGCGCACAGGTGAAGGAGCGTCTGGGTGCCAATGCGGTGCCGGTAGCGCTCCCGATCGGCTCGGAGGACAAGTTCGTCGGCGTCATTGACCTTATTTATAATAGAGCGCTCATCTACGACGATACCAAGAAGAACGAACTCGTAAACTATACCTACGAGGAGGTTCCGGCCAACATGAAGGCCGAGGTCGAGGAGTGGCGCAACAAGCTCATCGAAGAGGCTGCCACCGCCGACGAGGCGCTGATGGAGAAGTTCTTCGAGGATCCGGCGTCGATTACGCCCGAGGAGCTGAAGGCTGCCATCCGCAAGGCTACCATCGAAATGGCAATCGTGCCGATGCTGTGCGGCTCGTCGTTCAAGAACAAGGGCGTGCAGCTGCTGCTCGACTCCATCGTGGCTTACCTGCCGTCGCCGGTGGATGTTGAGGCCATCAAGGGTACGAACCCTGTGACGGGCGAAGAGGTGCTGCGTCACCCGGCCGAGTCGGAGCCTTTCTGCGCGCTCGCATTCAAGATTGCAACCGATCCGTATGTAGGTCGTCTGGCTTTCATCCGTGTTTACTCGGGCAAGCTCGATGCCGGCAGCTACGTCTTCAACTCGCGTTCGGGCAAGAAGGAGCGTATCAGCCGTATCTACCAGATGCACGCCAACAAACAGAACCCGCTGGAGGTGGTAGGCGCCGGCGACATCTGCGCCGTAGTCGGCTTCAAGGATGTCCGCACGGGCGATACGCTCTGCGACGAGAAGGATCCGATCGTTCTCGAGTCGATGACCTTCCCCGAGCCGGTGATCGGTCTGGCCGTAGAGCCCAAGACCCAGAAGGACCTCGACAAGCTCGGCGTTGCCCTCAGCAAGCTGGCTGAAGAGGACCCGACCTTCACCGTACACACCGACGAGGATTCGGGTCAGACCGTCATCAGCGGTATGGGTGAGCTTCACCTCGATATCATCGTTGACCGTCTGAAACGTGAGTTCGGCGTCGAGATCAACCAGGGTCAGCCCCAGGTTAACTACAAGGAGGCCCTTACCGCTCCGGTTGAGCACCGCGAGGTATTCAAGAAACAGTCCGGCGGTCGTGGTAAGTTCGCCGACATCGTATTCCAGCTCGGTCCGGCCGACGAAGGCGTTACCGGCCTGCAGTTCATCGATGAGGTGAAGGGCGGTAACATTCCGAAGGAGTTTATCCCGTCGGTACAGAAAGGTTTCGCTTCGGCCATGGCCAACGGTCCGCTCGCCGGCTTCAGCGTGGACAGCATGAAGGTGATTCTCCGCGACGGTTCGTTCCACCCGGTAGACTCCGACTCGCTGTCGTTCGAAATCGTTGCCCGCAACGCATTCCGCGTAGCCGGTGCGAAAGCCCGTCCGGTCATCAAGGAGCCGATCATGTCCGTCGAGGTGGTTACCCCCGAGGAGTACATGGGCGATATCATCGGCGACCTGAACAAACGCCGCGGTCAGGTATCCGGCATGGAGCAGAAAGGCAATGCCCGCGCCATCAAGGCCAAGGTGCCCCTCTCCGAGATGTTCGGTTACGTGACGGTTCTCCGTACGCTCTCTTCGGGACGTGCTACCTCTTCGATGGAGTTCTCCCACTTCGAGGAAGTTCCGGCCAACGTTGCCAAGGAGATCATCGAGAAGAACGCCGGCCGCCGGAAAGACGTTGAGTAATCCGACGGATGTAAACTTGAATAACAAAAATTAAAAGGTTCGAAACAACGATATGAGCCAAAAGATTAGAATAAAACTGAAATCGTACGATCACAATCTGGTCGACAAGTCGGCCGAGAAGATCGTGAAGACCGTAAAAAGTACCGGTGCCGTAGTCAGCGGTCCGGTGCCGCTTCCCACCCAGAAGCAGATCTTTACGGTGAACCGTTCGACTTTCGTAAACAAAAAGGCACGTGAACAGTTCCAGCTCTCTACGTTCAAACGTATTCTGGACATTTACAGCTCGACTCCCAAAACGATCGATGCACTGATGAAGCTGGAGCTTCCTTCGGGCGTCGAGGTTGAGATCAAAGTCTGAGACGTGCTCCGGGACGAGGCGCCCGACGCCGAGACCCGGCCAACAGACACACACTCCGATGCGGACCGTTTCCCCGACCGGGAAACGGCCTCCGCGCGGAAAACAGGAATGCACACACAACAAAGCATTTTTATACACAACACCAAGTAACAAGTAATCAGACACTAAAATGTCAGGACTCATTGGAAAAAAAATCGGAATGACTTCCGTTTTCAGTGCCGAGGGTAAGAACATACCATGCACTGTTATCGAGGCTGGTCCCTGTGTAGTTACGCAAATCAAGACCGTAGAAAAAGATGGTTATGCTGCGGTCCAGCTTGCCTATGACGAAAAGAGCGAAAAACAAACCAGCAAATGCTTGGCAGGACACTTCGCGAAAGCGGGCACGACTCCCAAACGTAAGGTGGCGGAGTTCCGGGATTTCCCCGAAGTAAACCTTGGTGATACCATCACGGTAGACACGATCGCCGACGGCGAGTGGGTCGATGTGACGGGCATCTCCAAAGGTAAGGGATTCCAGGGCGTTGTAAAACGTCACGGCTTCGCAGGTGTAGGTGGCCAGACGCACGGCCAGCACAACCGTCAGCGTAAACCGGGTTCGCTCGGTGCCTCTTCGTATCCGTCGCGGGTATTCAAGGGCAAGAGACTTCCCGGACAGGCAGGCGGCACGCAGGTTAAGGTGTTTAACCTGAAGGTTCTCAAGGTAATTCCCGAAAATAACCTTATCCTCGTGAAAGGTTCGATCCCGGGAGCAAAGGGTTCTTATTTATTAATCGAGAAGTAGGAGATGGAATTAACTGTTTATAAGACCTCAGGAGAGGAGACCGGCAAGAAAGTTGTTCTTGAGGATGCGGTCTTCGGCGTGGAACCCAATGATCACGCCATTTACCTCGACGTGAAGCAGTACATGGCCAATGGCCGTCAGGGTACGCACAAGTCGAAACAGCGCAACGAAGTCGCCGGTTCGACCCGTAAACTGAAACGCCAGAAAGGTACCGGCGGCGCCCGTTCGGGTAGCATCAAGTCGCCGCTCTTCCCCGGTGGCGGCCGCGTATTCGGTCCGGTACCGCGCGATTACAGCTTCAAGCTCAACAAGAAGCTCAAAAGACTGGCACGTCGCAGCGCACTCTCTTATAAGATGAAGGGCGAAGCCATCAAGGTCGTAGAGAATTTCTCGATCGAAGCTCCGCGCACGAAGACCATCGTCGCCATGATGAACAACCTCAAGGTGAACGACCGTCGTATCCTCGTTGTGCTGCCCGCTTCGGACCAGAACATTCTGCTGTCGGCCCGCAACCTTCAGAACGTAAAGGTAATCCCCGCTGAGAGCCTGAACACCTACGATGTGATGAACGCATCGAGCGTAGTGATCGCAGAAGGCGCGGTGAACGTAATCAACGAAATGTTAGCTTAACGAGAATTATGGAAATGGAGATTATTATCAGACCGGTTCTCACCGAGAAGATGACCGCACAGGGCGAAAAACTCAACCGTTTCGCTTTCATAGTTGACCGCAGAGCTAACAAGTTGCAGATCCGTCAGGCCGTAGAGGATATGTACGGCGTGGTGGTGACCGATGTCAACACGGTCAACTACATGGGCAAGGAGAAGAGCCGCTACACCAAGAGCGGTCTGCTCGAAGGTCGTGGCAACCACTACAAGAAGGCGATCGTTACCCTGAAAGAGGGGGACACCATTGATTTTTACAGTAATATCTAAGAGAGATGGCAGTAAGAAAGTTCAAACCCGTAACTCCGGGTACAAGACATAAGGTCGCCGGAACGTTCGAGGAGATCACCGCGAGCGCTCCCGAGAAATCGCTGCTCGAGCCGAAGAAAAGTACCGGCGGTCGCAACAGCAGCGGTAAGATGACTGTTCGCTACCGTGGCGGCGGTCACAAGCAGATGTACCGTATCATCGACTTCAAACGTGCCAACGACGGCATGCCCGCTACGGTGAAGACCATCGAGTACGACCCGAACCGTTCGGCCCGCATCGCCCTGATCGTTTACGCAAACGGCGAGAAGAGCTACATCCTCGCTCCGAACGGTCTGAAGATCGGCCAGACGCTCCTCAGCGGCGCAGGCGTCGCTCCCGAAGTGGGCAACACCCTTCCGCTGGCCGAGATTCCGCTGGGTACGGTAATCCACGCTATCGAACTCTATCCCGGCCAGGGCGCCGTTATGGCCCGCAGCGCCGGTGCCTACGCTCAGCTGCTGGCTCGCGAAGGCAAATATGCTATTATCAAACTTCCTTCGGGTGAAACCCGTATGGTGCTCACCTCCTGCCGTGCTACGGTCGGTGCCGTTTCCAACCCCGACCACAGCCTCGAGCAGCACGGTAAGGCCGGTCGCAGCCGCTGGCTGGGTCGCAGACCGCACAACCGTGGTGTGACGATGAACCCTGTCGATCACCCCATGGGTGGTGGTGAAGGTCGTTCGTCGGGCGGTCACCCGCGTTCGCGCAAGGGCTTGCTCGCCAAAGGTTACAAGACCCGCAACCCGAAGAAGACTACCTCCAAGTTCATTGTTTCGAGAAAGAAAAAGTAGGGCGGCGTAGCTGCTTTACCTGAACAAAAAGGCAAATCAAAAAAATAATAGCATAATGAGTCGTTCATTAAAAAAAGGACCCTATATCGAACCGAAACTCGAGAAGCGTGTCATCGCGCAGAACGAGAGCGGCAAGAAGAATGTCATCAAGACATGGTCGAGGGCTAGCATGATCTCCCCCGATTTCGTGGGGCAGACCATCGCCGTTCACAACGGGAACAAGTTCATCCCCGTTTATGTAACTGAAAATATGGTAGGCCATAAGCTCGGAGAGTTCGCCCCGACGCGTACTTTCCGCGGTCACGCCGGTAACAGAAAAAAATAAGTAGGAAATGGGATCGAGAAAACACGAAATGGCCGAAAGAATGAAGGCCGAGAAGAAGCAGATAGCCATTGCCTCGCTGCGTGACTGCCCTACCTCCCCGCGTAAAATGCGTATCGTTGCCGATACCATCCGCGGCGTGGAAGTGAACCGTGCATTGGCTCTGCTGCGTTACTCCAAGAAAGAGGCTTCCGCTCGTTTGGAAAAACTGCTCCGTTCGGCTATCGCCAACTGGGAGGCCAAGAACGAAGGCCAGCGTCTGGAGGACAACACGCTTTACGTCAAGGAGATCATGGTGGACAGCGCCCGCATGCTGAAACGTATTCAGCCCGCTCCGCAGGGTCGCGCTCACCGTATCCGCAAACGTTCCAATCACGTTACGATTGTTGTAGATAAAAAGATAACCGAAGAAAAAGCGAACTAAGATGGGACAGAAAGTAAATCCGATAGCTAACCGTCTCGGTGTTATCCGTGGCTGGGAGTCCAACTGGTTCGGAGGGAAAGATTTCTCGTCCAAACTGGTAGAGGATACCAAAATCCGCAAATACCTGAATGCCCGTCTTGCCAAAGCCAGCATTTCGAAGATTATCATCGAAAGAACGCTGAAGCTCGTAACGGTTACCATCTCTACGGCCCGTCCCGGTATCATCATCGGCAAAGGCGGTCAGGAAGTGGACAAACTGAAAGAGGAGCTGAAGAAACTGACCGGCAAAGAGGTTCAGATCAACATCTTCGAGGTAAAACGTCCGGAAGTTGACGCCGTGATCGTGGCTAACAACATCGCCCGTCAGCTCGAAGGTCGTGTATCGTACCGCCGCGCCATCAAGACGGCCATCGCTTCGACGATGCGCATGGGCGCCGAAGGTATCAAGATCCAGATCGCCGGTCGTGTAGGCGGCGCCGAAATGGCTCGTAACGAAACCTATAAGGAAGGCCGCGTGCCGTTGCATACGTTCCGTGCCGATGTGGATTACGCACTGGCAGAGGCACTGACGAAAGTCGGTATCCTCGGTGTGAAAGTGTGGATCTGCACGGGCGAGGTGTATGGCAAACGTGACCTGTTCGAGATCGCAGGTGCCAACTCGTTCTCGGGCAACGGCGAGGGCAATCGTCGTGAGGATCGCGGACCCCGTGGCAAACGCGACGGAAACAGAAGAAGGAGGGGAGGCGATCGTCAGGCACGATAGTCTGAGGCGTCGGAATCCGGATCGGTTGCCGTGACGGCCAACCGGCGGATTCCCCCTGATTACATGAAAAATTAAAAAAGAGATAACCATGTTACAGCCAAAAAAGACCAAATTCAGAAGGATGCAGAAGGGCCGCATGAAAGGTCTTGCCCAGAGAGGCAACCAGCTTGCGTTCGGCTCCTTCGGTATCAAGGCGCTCGATTCGACCTGGATCACCGGTCGTCAGATCGAGGCTGCCCGTCAGGCTATCGTACGTTACATGAAACGTGAAGGTCAGATCTGGATCAGGATATTCCCCGACAAGCCCATTACGAAGAAACCGGCCGAGGTACGTATGGGTAAAGGTAAAGGTTCGCCCGAAGGATTCGTGGCTCCCGTTACTCCCGGTCGTATTCTGATCGAAGCCGAGGGTGTGCCGTTGGCAGTTGCCCAGGAGGCGCTCCGTCTCGGTGCCCAGAAACTTCCGATTGCTACCAAGTTCGTCGTAAGGCGTGATTATACGGAAAACCAGAACTAAAACAGATCGAGCATGAAAACAGCAGAAATCAAGGAACTCTCTGTAGCAGACCTGCAGGAGCGTATCGAGGCTGAGAAGGCCAATCTGAACAAGTTGAAGGTTACCCACGCAGTCTCGCAGATTGAGAATCCGCAGAATATCAAGAATGCCCGTCGCGACATCGCCCGCATGATGACCATTCTGCACGAAAAGATGGACAAATAATTACCGCACTACTATGGAAAGAAATCTCAGAAAGGAAAGAATCGGGGTAGTTGTCAGCAACAAAATGGACAAATCCATTGTGGTGGCAGTAAAAAGAAAGGTGAAACACCCGATCTACGGTAAGTTCGTGAACAAGACGACCAAGTTCACCGCTCAGGACGATGCCAATACGTGCAACGAGGGCGATACCGTACGCATCATGGAGACCCGTCCGTTGAGCAAAACGAAGCGTTGGAGATTGGTAGAAATTATTGAAAGAGCTAAATAGTCATGATACAACAGGAAAGCAGATTGACAGTAGCCGACAACAGCGGTGCCAAAGAGGTACTTTGCATCCGCGTGTTGGGCGGAACGCGCAAGCGTTACGCCACCATCGGCGATAAGATTGTGGTGAGCGTCAAGAGTGCCTCTCCGTCGGGAGACATCAAGAAGGGCACGGTATCCAAGGCGGTCGTTGTTCGTACCAAGAAGGAGATCAGACGCGCAAACGGCTCTTACATTCGTTTCGATGACAACGCCGTGGTACTTCTGAACAACCAGGGTGAAATGAGAGGAACCCGTATCTTCGGTCCGGTTGCCCGCGAGCTGCGTGACCAGTACATGAAGATCATCTCTCTGGCACCTGAAGTATTGTAAACCGATTATCATTACGTCTTCGTCGAACGCGGTCCCTGCGGCCGGCGGGAGACGAAGACCCCGAAACAAACAGGAAAAATGTCTGCAAAGTTACATATCAAGAAAGGGGATACCGTGTATGTCATTGCCGGTGAAAGCAAGAGCAAGGATAAAACGGGCCGTGTACTTGAGGTGGACGTGAAGAACCAGCGCGCGATCGTCGAGGGCTTCAACATCGTCAAGAAGCACACCAAACCCAGCTCTGCACATCCCAACGGTGGTATCATCGAGCAGGAGGCTCCGATCCACATATCCAACCTGATGCTGGCCGATCCGAAAACGGGCAAACCTACCCGCGTAGGCCGTCGCGAAGGTGAGAATGGCAAATTAGTTCGTTACGCTAAAAAATCTGGGGAGGAAATCAAATAATGGCTGATTACACACCTACACTCAAGACCAACTATCGGGAGCAGATCGTACCTGCCCTGATGAAGGAGTTCGGCTACAAGAGCATCATGCAGGTTCCGAAGCTCCAGAAGATCGTGATCAACCAGGGTATGGGTCAGGCTGTCGCCGACAAGAAGCTGATCGACGTTGCCATCGAGGAACTTACCCAGATCACCGGCCAGAAAGCGGTTGCTACCCGTTCGCGGAAGGATATCTCGAACTTCAAACTGCGTAAGGGCATGCCGATCGGCGTCATGGTAACGCTCCGCGCCGACAAGATGTACGAATTCCTCGAGCGTCTGATCGCCGTAGCGCTGCCGCGTATCCGCGACTTCAAGGGTATCGACGAGAAGTTCGACGGCAAGGGCAACTATACGCTCGGTATCGCCGAACAGATCATCTTCCCGGAGATCGACATCGACAAGATCACGAAGCTCCTCGGTATGGAGATCACCTTCGTGACCAGCGCGAAGACCGACGAAGAGGCTTACGCTCTGCTCCGCGAATTCGGCCTTCCGTTCAAAAACGCAAAAAAGAACTAACGAAACAGATGGGTCCCCGTTCGCTTCCCCCGGGAGCGGACAGGGGCGCATTTAAAAACAGAAGCAATTCGATATGGCAAAAGAATCGATGAAAGCCCGCGAGGTTAAGCGCCTTAAACTCGTGAACAGATATGCTGAGAAACGTGCTGCGCTGAAGGCTGCCGGTGATCAGGAGGGCCTGAGCAAACTGCCGCGCAACTCCAACCCGATCCGTCTGCACAACCGTTGCATGCTGACCGGTCGTCCGAAAGGTTACATGCGCCAGTTCGGTATCAGCCGTATTCAGTTCCGCGAGATGGCATCCAAAGGCCTTATCCCCGGAGTGAAGAAGGCGTCCTGGTAGTTCGCTGCGGAAAAAATGCCGGTTTTCGGGTCCGTCGAGGAAACGGAAAACCGGCGGCAAAGAAGCGTAATCTGAAAAAATGTTGCGCTTTTTTGGGCTCCGCATGAATGAGTTACGCCGAAAAAGTGTACTTTTGTGCGGTCTTTTGTGGAGAAACGGATCAATTCCGGACGGGGAAACGCGTCCGGAATATCCGTAAGTTCCACAAAACAAATAAAATAG
Source organism: Candidatus Tidjanibacter faecipullorum (assembly GCA_019116245.1). Classification (GTDB taxonomy): domain Bacteria; phylum Bacteroidota; class Bacteroidia; order Bacteroidales; family Rikenellaceae; genus Tidjanibacter; species Tidjanibacter faecipullorum. The sequence continues at coordinate 23,476 of DXCC01000010.1, read as the reverse complement.
GTGGCTTGTGTCTATCTGCAGTACGGCGGGCGGAATGCTCCGCTTGTGCTGTTTCGGCAGTAAGGGTACGGGTGCCTGTAAGTGTTTTAATTTTTAACTTCTAAATCATTATGACAGATCCAATCGCGGATTTTCTGACAAGAATTAGAAACGCGGTGAAAGCCAACCACAAAGTGGTTGAAGCTCCCGGTTCAAAAATTAAGCAGGAGATCACCAAAATTCTGTACGATCAGGGTTATATCCTTGCGTACAAGTTCGGGGAGGACGAGCGTGGTCATGCGACCATCAAAATCGCCCTCAAGTACAACCCGCAGACGAAGACGAATGCCATCAAGGGCCTCGAGCGTGTCAGCCGTCCGGGTCTCCGTCGCTATGCCGGCGCCAAGGAGATGCCGAAGGTGCAGAATGGCCTCGGTATCGCCATCGTTTCGACTCCGAAAGGTATCATGACCGACAAGCGTGCTCGTCAGGAGAACGTAGGCGGTGAAGTTTTGTGTTACATCTACTAACGGAAGGTTGAGAAACGGGCTCCGGTCGTGAGATCGGACATGTTTCTGAGCGTTTCGGAATTTAAGCAAACGATAAGAACAATGTCAAGAATTGGAAGATTACCTGTAAACCTGCCCGCGGGAGTTACCGTAACGGTCTCCGATAAGAACGTGGTAAGCGTGAAAGGACCTCTGGGGGAACTGAGCCAGAAAGTAGATCCGGACATCAAGGTTACCGTAGAGGGAAACGTATTGACAGTAACACGTCCTACGGATCAGCCGCGCCACCGCTCCCTGCACGGGCTTTACCGTGCCCTTATCCAGAACATGGTAACGGGCGTATCGAAAGGCTATGAGATCAAGCAGGAGCTGATCGGTGTTGGTTACAAAGCCGAAGTCAAAGGTCAGATCATCGAGTTCTCGCTCGGTTTTTCGCACGATATTCATTTCATGTTGCCGCCGGAAATCAAGGCCGACGTCGTTCAAGAGAAGAAGAACGCGCCGATTCTTACCTTGAAGAGCTGCGACAAACAGCTCATCGGTCAGGTGGCTGCCAAAATACGTTCGCTCCGCAAGCCTGAGCCGTACAAGGGCAAAGGTATCCGCTTCGTAGGCGAAGAGCTCCGTCGTAAGGCAGGCAAGAGTGCAAATGCTAAATAGTAAAAACGTAAGGCTATGTCAATGAATAAGATAGAAAGACGCAACAGGATCAAGCTCCGTATCCGCAAGAAAGTGAGCGGCACGGCCGAGAGACCTCGTATGACCGTGTTCAGAAGTAACAAGCAGATCTACGTGCAGTTCATCGACGACCTGCGTGGTGTTACTTTGGCATCGGCATCGTCCCTCGATAAGGAGGTTGCCGAGCAGGTAAAGGGCGTGAACAAGTGCCAGGAGGCTGCCATTGTAGGCAAACTCGCCGCAGAGCGTGCTGCCGCGAAGGGCATCACGACGGTTTCGTTCGACCGTAACGGTTACCTTTACCACGGACGTGTTAAACAGTTGGCCGATGCCGCAAGGGAAGGCGGACTTAAATTTTAAGCGATTATGTCAAATACCAACATAAAGAAAGTAAGAACGAGCGACCTCGAGCTGAAAGACAGACTCGTAAGCGTACAGCGCGTTACCAAGGTAACGAAAGGTGGTCGTACATTCAGCTTTGCGGCAATCGTTGTGGTAGGTAACGAGAACGGCATCGTAGGTTTCGGTCTGGGCAAGGCCAGCGAGGTAACCGCTGCCATCGCCAAGGGCGTGGAGGATGCCAAGAAGAATCTCGTGAAGATCCCGGTCATCAACGGTACGATTCCGCACTATCAGGAGTTCCGTTACGACGGCTCGAAAGTCGTTATCCGTCCGGCAGCTCCCGGTACCGGTGTGATCGCCGGCGGTGCCATGCGTGCCGTCTTCGAGAGCGTGGGTATCAAGAACATCCTGGCGAAGAGCAAAGGTTCGTCGAACCCCCACAACCTGGTGAAGGCCACGATCGGCGCTCTGACCGAACTGCGCGATGCACATACGGTTGCTCAGGCCCGCGGTATCTCCCTGAACAAGGTGTTTAACGGTTAATCAAGGGAAAACAGCGTTATGGCAAAATTGAAAATCACCCAGGTACGCAGCCGTATCGGCGCTACCGCCCGTCAGAAGAAGAACCTCGACGCGCTCGGCCTTCGCAAAATGCACCAGACCGTGGAACACGAGGATTCGGCGATCATCATGGGTATGATCGAGAAGGTGAAACACCTGGTCAAGGTGGAAGCCGGAAAATAGAGCCGGAACGGTTCCTGTCGGACGGCCGGTGCCGCACGACGGGAACGGTCCGCACTTCCGGAGGAGTCCGTTCGAGGCATGAACGATCCGACGGAGACAAACAACAGTTTGTAAATTAAACATTGAGATAATCATGAATCTGAACAATCTTAAACCCGTAGCAGGCTCGACGCATCACGAGAAACGTATCGGCCGCGGTCAGGGTTCCGGTTACGGCGGCACGTCTACGCGCGGTCACAAGGGAGCTCAGTCGCGTTCGGGCTACACCCGTAAGCTGGGCTTCGAGGGCGGTCAGATGCCTTTGCAGAGGCGTTTGCCGAAGTACGGTTTCACCAACCTGAAAAGGGTTGAGTACAAACCGATCAACCTGAGCGTAATCGATGCACTGGCCACCAAGGGCAACCTGACGGAGGTCAATGTTGAGACGCTGATCGAAGCCGGATTCGTTTCCAAAAACGATCGTGTGAAAGTACTCGGCAACGGTACGCTCTCGAAAACGGTTACCGTAGCAGCTCATGCGTTCAGCAAGAGCGCTGCAGCCGCCATCGAAGCGAAGGCAGGCACTGTTGTGAAACTCTAATACGTCGACAACCGTGAAGAAACTTATCCAGACATTCCAGAACATATTTAAGATCGAAGAGCTGAAAAAACGTATTCTCTATACGCTTGGCCTTCTTCTTATCTATCGCTTCGGAAGTTTTGTGGTGATTCCCGGTATCGATCCCAACGCGTTATCTTCGCTCGCAGACCAAGTATCCGGTACCGGATTGCTTGGTCTTCTGGATATTTTCTCCGGAGGCGCATTCGCTAACGCTTCGATCTTCGCGTTGGGCGTGATGCCTTACATCTCGGCTTCGATTATCATGCAGCTGGTGGGCATGGTGATTCCCTACTTCCAGCGCATGCAGCGCGAAGGCGAGAGCGGTCGTCGCAAAATGAACCAGTGGACGAGATACTTGACCATCATTGTGCTGTTGTTGCAGGGATCGGCGTATATCGCCAATCTTTACCACAAACTGCCGAGTGAGGCATTTGTGTTGGGACCGAGCAACTTCCTGTTCAAGGTCAGCACGATTGTGGTTCTGACCGCCGGCACCATGTTCGTCATGTGGCTCGGCGAGAAGATCACGGACAAGGGCCTTGGCAACGGCGTTTCGCTCATTATTATGGTGGGCATCGTGGCGCGTCTGCCTCAGGCATTGCTGGTGGAGTTCAACATGCGTTGGGCCGAGTCGGTCGGCGGCATGGTGATGCTGGTTGTCGAAATCGTGCTGCTTTACCTCGTTTTCATGGCTACGATCTCCGTGTTGCAGGCCGTGAGAAGAGTACCGGTACAGTATGCAAAACGTATTGTCGGTAACAAACAGTACGGTGGCGTACGTCAGTACATCCCGCTGAAACTGAATGCCGCCAACGTGATGCCGATCATCTTCGCCCAGGCGATCATGTTCATCCCGATGCTGTTCGGTGGCAAGGTCGGCGCAGCGATGGCCAACTATACCGGCTTCTGGTACAATCTCGTATTTGCAATATTGGTGATCCTGTTTACGTATTTCTATACGGCGATCATCGTGAATCCCAACATGATGGCGGACGAGCTGAAGCGTAACGGCGGCTTTATCCCGGGTGTCAAACCGGGTAAGGAGACGTCGCGCTATCTCGACACGATCATGACGCGAATCACCCTTCCGGGTTCCATTTTCCTTGCATTGGTGGCTATCCTGCCGGCCTTTGCATCGAAGCTGGGTATCAGTCAGCAGTTCTCGCTCTTCTTTGGCGGTACGTCGCTGCTGATCCTTATCGGTGTGATTCTCGACACCCTCAAGCAGGTTGAAAGTTACTTGCTGCTGCGTCACTACGACGGTCTGATGAAGACCGGCCGTATCAAGGGACGGAGCGGTTTGTAATGATATGTGAACTGCTTTTATGAGTTTTGAAATCGTATGGTAACGATAAAGACAGAGGAAGAAATCGAACTGCTGCGTGAGAACAATCTGCTCGTCAGCGCAACATTGGCCGAGGTGGGCAAGCACATTGCTCCGGGCGTCACGACGCTCGAACTCGACGCCATTGCCGAGGAGTTTATCCGTTCTCACGGAGCAGTTCCCGGCTTCCTCGGGTACGCAGGCTTCCCCAATACGTTGTGCATTTCGGTCAACGAACAGATTGTACACGGCATTCCCTCCTCCTACGCCTTGAAGGAAGGCGACATCGTTTCGGTGGATTGTGGCACGGTTATGAAGGGGTTCTATGGCGATTCGGCCTACACGTTTGCGGTAGGCAACATCGATCCGCAGGTAGCCAAGCTCCTGCAAGTGACCAAAGAAGCTCTTTATAAAGGTGTCGCACAGGCGAAAGCGGGCAACCGCGTCGGCGATATTGCCGCGGCTGTGCAAGGACATGCCGAAGCGAACGGCTTTTCGGTCGTACGGGAACTCGTAGGCCACGGCCTCGGCCGGGACATGCACGAGGATCCGGAGGTGCCCAATTACGGAATGCGCGGCAGGGGACCGCTGCTGAAGGAAGGCATGGTCATCTGCATCGAACCCATGATCAACATGGGTACCAAGTATGTGGTCTTTGAAGACGACGGTTGGACGGTTCGCACCGCAGACCGCAAACCTTCGGCCCACTTCGAATTTGCAGTGGCCATCCGCAAGGGCGGTGCCGATGTGCTGACGGATTTCGGAATCATCGAAAGGGCGATTTCATAGCTGCGGGCCGATCCGCGGCGACAGCGGTCGTCCGGACCGATACCGGGACATCCCGGAGTCGGAGACGGAGCGGACCGGAGCAATGAAAAAACTGAAAAACTCTTATGGCAAAACAGGCAGCTATCGAAAAGGACGGTACGATTACCGAAGCATTGTCCAATGCGATGTTCCGCGTGGAGCTCGACAACGGACACGTAATCACCGCCCATATCTCGGGCAAGATGCGGATGCACTACATCAAGATCCTGCCCGGTGACAAAGTGAAAGTGGAAATGTCCCCCTACGATCTGACGAAGGGGCGAATCTCTTTCCGCTACAAGTAGCAGGAGGCGACTCCGTCGGTATCCGCGTGATGCGGAGAGGATCGTTGCGAAACGATCGGTGGCGGAGAGGTTTCCCTATGGATTTGGTAAATTAGAAAGATGTTTGCAAAATGAAAGTAAAAGCATCCATTAAGAAACGTAGCGAGGACTGCAAGATCGTTCGGCGTAAGGGCAAACTTTATGTGATCTGCAAAAAGACCCCGAAGTACAAAATGCGCCAAGGTTAATTTTAAATTGAGAGAAAGTTTATGGCACGTATAGTAGGTGTAGATTTACCCAAGAACAAACGCGGCGAAATTGGCCTGACGTATATCTACGGCATCGGCCGCAGCACTTCGCTGAAGATCCTCAACATGGCCGGCGTAGATCCGAACATGAAGGTACAGGACTGGAACGACGACCAGGTTGCAGCCATTCGTAACGCGATTGCCGAAAGCGGCATCAAGGTAGAAGGCGAATGCCGTTCGCAAGTACAGTTGAACATCAAACGACTGATGGATATCGGTTGCTACCGCGGTATCCGTCACCGTCTCGGTCTTCCCGTGCGCGGTCAGAGCACCAAGAACAACGCCCGTACGCGTAAGGGTAAGAAGAAGACCGTGGCTAACAAGAAGAAAGCAACCAAGTAATAATTTCGAAGAGTTGATATGGCAAAGAAAACTGGAGTAACGAAGAAAAGGGTCGTAAAGGTTGAACCCGTCGGAATGGCTTTCGTTCATTCCACGTTCAACAACGTGATCGTGACCCTGACCAATGGCGCCGGAGAGGTTATTAGTTGGAGCTCGGCTGGTAAGATGGGCTTTAGAGGTTCCAAGAAGAACACTCCCTATGCCGCCCAGATGGCAGCCAGCGATTGCGCCAAAGTCGCATACGACGCTGGTCTTCGCAAGGTAAAAGTGTATGTGAAAGGTCCCGGTTCGGGTCGTGAGTCGGCTATCCGTACGATCCACGGTGCCGGTATCGAGGTGATGGAGATCATCGACGTTACGCCGATGCCGCACAACGGATGCCGTGCGCCCAACCGCCGCAGGGTATAATCTCGAAAGTTATACCGTTCGGATTTTGTTCGGTCATCAGTGCCGGGACCGGTTCTACGCCTTTTCGGAGCGTGGATTCATAACGGCGCGATATGTGCGTAAATACAAAAATCAAGCAAAACAATGGCAAAATACATAGGACCAAAAACCAAGGTCGCTCGTAAGTTCGGTGAGGCAATCTACGGCGTGGACAAATCGCTGGAGAAGAAAAACTATCCTCCTGGACAGCACGGCATCAACCGCAAACGCAAAAAAGTATCGGAATACGGTACGCAGCTGAGCGAAAAGCAGAAAGCCAAATATACCTACGGAATTCTGGAGAAACAGTTCCACAAAACTTTCGAGGAGGCTGCCCGCATGGGTGGTATCACGGGTGAGAACCTGTTGAAACTGCTCGAGTCGCGTCTGGACAACGTGGTATTCCGTCTAGGTATCGCTCCGACGCGTGCTGCTGCTCGTCAGCTCGTTTCCCACCGTCACATCACGGTAAACGGCGTGGTAGTGAACATTCCTTCCTACAGCCTGAAGATCGGCGATGTCGTTGCCGTACGTGAGAAATCGAAGAGCCTTGAGGTAATCACCGAGTCGCTGGCCGGCAAACGCAACCGCTACTCGTGGCTGGAGTGGGATCCGGCAACGATGACGGGCCGTTTCCTCCAGAGACCGGAGCGGGAGGATATCCCCGAGAACATCAAGGAGCAGCTGATCGTCGAACTCTATTCGAAATAGTCTCTGACCGCGGCATTTTCCGGCCGGTCATCCGGCCGGAAAATACAGGCAGTTCTGCCGGCCGTTTCCGCTGTGGGCGGGTATTGCATGCAGCGTTGTGCTCCGAGGAGCGTGAAAATGCGTCGGCGGCTTAGCCCCGCGATGATGCAGCACGAAGAAAACAAAGATTAATAAAGCGAAAACTATGGCAATATTAGCATTCCAGAAGCCTGAACAGGTCATTATGCTTGAGTCTACCTCCCAGTTCGGAAAGTTTGAGTTCCGTCCGTTGGAGCCGGGATTCGGTATGACGATCGGCAATGCGCTGCGCCGTATTCTGCTCTCTTCGCTGGAAGGGTATGCGATTACGAATGTCAGGGTGACCGGCGTCGATCATGAATTTGCCGCCATCCCCGGCGTTATGGAGGGGATGATCGACATAATCCTCAATCTCAAGCAGGTGCGTTTTGTCAGGACGGTGGAAAACGTGGATACGGAAACCGTAACCATCAACGTGGCGGGACAGAGCGAACTGACGGCAGGGAACATCTCGAATTTCCTTACGAATTTTAAAGTACTGAATCCTGATCTGGTGATCTGTCACCTGACGCCGGAGACCAAGCTCCAGATGGTGCTGACCATCTGCAAGGGGCGCGGTTACGTGCCGGCCGAGGAGAACCGTCAGCCGGATGCCGAGTTCGGCGTGCTGGCCATCGACTCGATCCATACGCCGATCAAGAACGTGAAGTACACCGTAGAGAACTACCGCGTAGAGCAGAAGACCGACTACGAGAAACTCACGCTGGAGATCACCACGGACGGCTCCATCCACCCGAAGGAGGCGTTGAAGGAGGCTGCACGGATTCTGATCCAGCACTTCATGCTCTTCTCCGACGAGAAGATCACGCTGAATCTGGAAGAGAACAACATGTCCGAAGAGTTCGATGAGGACGTTCTGCACATGCGGCAGTTGCTCAAGACGAAACTTTCGGATCAGGATCTCTCCGTGCGTGCCCTGAACTGCCTGAAGGCAGCCGAGGTGGACACGATCGGCGATCTGGTACGGTACAATCGGAACGATTTGTTGAAATTCCGTAACTTCGGCAAGAAGTCGCTGACGGAGCTGGATGATCTGCTGAACAGTCTGAATCTCCACTTCGGCATGGACGTCACGCCGTACAAACTCGATAAGGATTAAGGCCGGAGTGCCGTTATCGTCTCCGGACCTTGTGCGAGGAGGCGGAAATTACTTAACCGATACGAAGCATTATGAGACACAATAAGAAAATCAACCATCTGGGGCGTCAGGCCGGTCACCGCAAGGCGATGATGTCCAACATGGCCAGCTCGCTGATCCTCCACAAACGGATCGAGACGACTGTTGCCAAGGCCAAAGCGCTCAAGAAGTTCGTAGAGCCGCTGATCACGCGTTCGAAAGAGGACACGACCCACTCGCGTCGTGTGGTCTTCAGCTATCTGAAGGACAAACACGCCGTAACGGAACTGTTCCGTGAGGTGGCTCCGCGCATTGCCAACCGTCCGGGCGGTTATACCCGTATCCTGCATACCGGTTTCCGTCAGGGCGATGCAGCCGAGATGTGTATCATTGAACTCGTTGATTTCAATGAGACCTACAAGGCCGGTGCTACTCCTGAGGCAAAAACGCGTACGCGTCGTAGCCGTGGCGGCAAGAAGGCAGCCGAGGCTCAGCCCGAGGTTGCTCCGGAGGCAGAAGCAGCTAAAGAGTAATAAATTTCATTTATTATATCGCCAGCTATTTGATAGTGGGGCGGAATCTCGCAAAGAGGTTCCGCCTTTTTTGTTGCGGGAGGAGTACGCGAGGTGGTTAGGGAGAGGGACGGCGGCGCAGGGAGAGGCAAGGGAGGTGATGGCTCCGTGTCGGCTGCTGCAGTTTATAGTCTGCTGCAGACAGCCAACCAACTGTCATTGTTTCCCGTCGCGGCAGTCTGCCGGTGGCGTGCTATCCCGTTTCGGCAGGCGCCTGCTGCGGCTATTCCGCGCTTGTCTGTCTGCTGACGTTTGGCCGGTGGAGAAGAAAAGGGGGCCGAGTCGGTTGCGTTGCAGGTGTAAGGGGCCTTGGATGCGTGATGTATGGGTTCGCATGCGGGGCGTGCCGGGATGCGGCCTGGCGCAAGACAAGAGCCTGGGCGGCAGAGGTACCGGAAAGGGCATGGCCAAAAAGTAACACCCCGATCCATCCGGGTCGGGGTGTTGCATGCAGGTTGCCGATGTGCGCGGATGGGATCCGATCTGGTGCATTTCGGATCCGGGGTGTCATCCCCTCGGCCGCGCAGGGAGGTTACAGCGGGAAGATAATGCGGAAGCCAATGTCGTCGCCCATCTCCTCGGGGGCAGCGGCTTCCCGGCTGGCAGAGCGCAGGGCGGTGAGATCGCTTTTCCACGAACCGCCGCGCAGAATGCGGTCATCGCCGGGATAGGGGCTGACCGGATCGGTGACCGGAGCCTCCGAGTCGTAGCCGGCACCGTTCCAGGTGTCGCGGCACCACTCCCGGACATTACCGGACATGTCGTAGAGGTAGTTGTTGTTCGGCTTTTTATCGCCTACGGGTTGTGTGACCGTGGCGTTCTCGTTGTACCATGCGCAGTTCTGGCCGCCGCCGAGGACGAAATCGTCACCGAACCAGTAGGCCCCTTCACTGCCGGCCCGGCAGGCGTACTCCCATTGGGCTTCGGTGGGCAGCATGCCGCCAGCCCAACGGGCAAACTCGTCGGCACCGTACCACGATACGTTGATGACGGGGTACTCCGCATAACCTTCGGCCGGTTGCCAGCCCGCGGTTGCATTCCATTGCAGTCCGCGCTCATGCGATGCGATGAGCACCTTGTCCGGGTAGAGACCGGAGGTCAGCAGGCCGTTTTCCGTTACACCGGTTGCGTTCAGGAACGCGGCGTATTGGGCATTGGTGATCTCCTGGCGCGTGCAGAAGAAGGCCTGAGACAGGGTCACTTCGTGTTGCAGTTCGTTGGCGGCATGCCCGGCTTCGGTGTCGGGGCTTCCCATGACGAACGTACCGGCCGGAATGCGCGTCGTTTCGAAGACATACGGCAGTGTCTGTTCCGGGTGGGAACTGGTTTCCCAGTCGGTGATGGTCGGCGTGCCGACAGAAAGCGTACCGTCGGCATTGAGTGTGATGGGATAGGTATAGTGTTTGTCGGCCTCGAACGCAGTGGGCTCAAGCGTCCATACGCTCTCCTGACCGTCGATACGGAACGTTACCGTACCGGTTGCGGCGCTCTGGGGAATGACGATGGCCGAGAACGAGGCGGCTGCACCTTCCGAAGCGGTTTCATTTTTCCGGGGCGAGAAGGTCTTGTCGGCCGGATCGACCGCCAGGGTGCCGTCCGTGAGATGGAAAGTGGCCGTTACGGGGAGTCCGGCGATCGTGACGTCAGCCTCCGTGAGGGCGGCAATCGCATCGGCCGTCATGCCCGATCCGGCTTTCAGATCCAGGGTGAGGCGACTCAACTGATGGGAAAAGGCCAGCGTAACGGGTTGCTCGGCCGGCGTGATCTCCGTCGTGCGGGCATAGAGCAGGTCGATGGCGCGGGGGGTGCGCTGGTCGCTGACATCTACCCGGTAGTCGCACTCGGCCGACAGGGCGGATTGGGTATAGGGGACGTAGGCAATCAGATCGACCTGGCCTTCGGCCGGGTAGAAGTGCTCTTCAGAGGTGGAGAGCAGTCCCGATTCCGGATCGATGGCGTAGCGGATATTGTTCATGTCGGCTACCAGGTCGGTCGGCAGCGTACCGCCCGCCTGCAGCATGAAGAGGCCTGCGGCATCGTCGGCCTGCCAGGTTTCTCCCGTTTCGGATACCAGGGTTGCCTGCAGGGAGACGGGAATTTCTCCGAAGGTGGGAGGCGGAGTCTGGACCGGTTTGTCGCATCCGGCGACAGCGGCGGCAACGGTGGCCAGCAGCCAGCGTTGCGGACGGAGGAACAGTTTGTATATGGATTTCATGTTGATCTGGTGAATTAAAGATTACAAGGGGAAAATAATGCGGAAACCGACGGTCGGTTCACAGGAGTCGGGTGACTTGGGAGTGCTTAGGGCTGAGTAGCAGCTCAGCGGTGTTTCGGCATAGTGGCCGCCACGGGTCAGCTTCTGGTCGTAGTTGTTGAACTCCTCGCCGGAGTGCTCCGGATCGATCATGATGCCCGAGTCGTAGTAGAGCCAGTCGGCCACCCATTCCGCAGCATTGCCATGCATGTCGTACAGGCCCCAGTTGTTCGGCAGTTTCAGGCCGACTTCGTGCGTGCCGCTGCCCATCTTGTTGTCGCTGTACCAGCAGTAGTTGCCCAGTTGGGTGACGTCTGCGCCGAACGAATAGTTTTCATCCGATCCGGCCCGGCAGGCGTATTCCCATTGTGCATCGGTCGGCAGCGCACCGCCTGCCCAGCGGGCGAATTCGTCGGCACCGTACCACGATACGCAGATGGCGGGGGCATCGGCATAGCCCTCGTTGGGCTGCCAGCCGTCGGCCTCACTCCAGGTCAGACCCCGACCCCATGGGTGGGTGGCCACCAGGGGCTGATCCGGGTAATTGCCCGATGGCAGTTTGCCGTCTTCGCCGACTCCCGTTTCATTCAGGAAGGTGGCGAACTGGATGTTGGTGATTTCGTAACGGGTGATGTAGAACGAGCGGGTCAGAATGACCGTATGAATTTTGTCGGCCCACAGATCGTTGGTGTTGGCACCCATGGTGAAGGTTCCGTTCTTGCACAATACGGTTTGGTAGAGATTGGCCGGGAGCGTACGCTCGAAGGTCTCGGCACGGCCGGCTGCGGTCTCTACGACGGCTGCTTCGGTGTCGCGGATGAGCTGGCGGGCGTCGTGTTCAAACAGGAAGAGCCCCTCCTCCGCTTCGATGGTCTGGGCCGGAAGCAGTGCACGGAAGATATGTCCCTCGGCAGTATCGGCCGGTACGCGGTATAGGGTGACGGTTGTCGGCGTGTCGTTCGTATCCGTCGTGACGGTCGGCGTGGCACCGCTCAGGTTCAGCGTTGCACGGGTGTGGACGCCGGGCAGGTAGACGGTGAGGGTTTCATCGGGGCCCATGCTTTTGTAGGGGCTGGCCGGTACGGTGACCTGAACCATGGAGAGAGCATGGGAGAAGGAGAGGGCTACGGTCGCTCCTTGCGAGACGGCCGCGCTGGTGGCGGTCATCAGATCGGAGAGGGCGTAGTTGATCCCCTGCTGGTCGGAGTGAACGGCAAATGCGATGGCGCCGGGATCTTCGGCTGCTTCGTCATAGGGGTAGTAGGCGTAGAAGTCGAGGGTCTCGCATTCCTCCGGCCAGAACGCCTCGCCGCTCCATTGGGTACCGTCGAAGGTCAGCGCAACGTTGTGGATCGGGTTGCCGGTGCTTTGCAGCGGTTCGCCGGCGGGAGCGGCAAAGAGGCCGATCCGGTCGCCGGATGTCCATGTGGTTTTGAAGTCGGCGCCGGTTTCCGTTCGGGTGGTCGGAGCAAAGCCGATTTCGAAGCGGATGGCGTGGTCGGAAAGGGTTTCGGGCGGACGGTTGGTCATTTCGTCCTGATGACAGGCCGCCAGCAGGGTGCAGGCAGCCATCATCTGAAAACAGAACCTGGGTAAGGATTGCATTAGATGAATGATTTGAGGTTAATTAAGGATAGGTTGACATGATGTGTCTCCTGCGTGAGCAGGATATGACATATCATGTTTCCAAAGTTAGATGAAAGATAATTAAAAAGCAATAATATATAAATATATATTTGATCCGCATGCGGCTTTTCCCCCGCTCAACGGAATGGGGGCAGCCCGTTGCGCGGAGGGAGAAACGGCGGCAGGGCGGATGAAAGCTCCTGGTGAAGAGAAGGAAAGAGAGCGCAGAAGAGCGGTCCGTACAAAAAAAATGAGAGGGGATAACGTTTACGTAAGACATGCGTTATCCCCTCTCGGCCAAATAAACTTACTTACCGGATAAAAGTAGTGGTGTTTTCGGGGAGGAACAGCTCGTCCCCGGCAATATAGGTGTTGTGTGCTGCATTCAGGTGAAATGTACCGGTAATGTATCTGTTGGCCTGGGTGTATCCATCGTTGTTGCAATCCAGATTGTAGCGGAGGCGTATGTTGATGCTTTCGGCGCCTTCGGGGACGAGATCCGTCAGCCGGAACGAAGCCAGTCCCGTTTCGCTGACCAGCGGTACGCCGGCGGCTTCGGTTTCGCCCATGGCGTTGTGGCGGAGCTCAAGGTAGACCGAGTCGGTTGCCGGCCGGGTGTTGTCCCACACCAGGTTGATGCGGTGGGGTGTTCCCTCCGGAATCCGGAAGTATTCGAAGCCGATGTTGAGATAGTGGCCCGAAAAGGCGGCATTGACAATCCGGATCGGATCGTCGCCGATCGTCTTGTCGCGCCCTTCGTCCTCCAGCAGATCGCTCTTGCGGACAATGGGAGCAGAGTAGAGGGTGTTGAAGACAATCACCTTGACATCCAGTACGGTGCGCTCGTCGGACGAATAACAGCTCTCGTAGTTGCCAGCTCCGGGCAGGATGTTGTATTTGAAGAAGACCCGTTCGCCGAGCGTCGGGCGGCAGGTGCCGCCGTATTCGACGACGCGTAACAGGGTGCCATCGTCACGCGTGATTTCGAAATAACCGTTCGGGGCCAATCGTGAGATTTCACCGAAGCCGTTGTACACGATGTCGTAACCGAAACCGTCCGCCTTGTCGCAGGATGCGAAGAGACTCATCGCTGCCAGGGCGAAGAGCGCGGAGACGATATGTTTCAACCAGGTGTACATGATTTGTCGGAGCCTCCTTTCGGGGCGGCTTACGTTACATGGATGCGGCAGGGCGGCGTTTTGTTGCATCGGCCGCGAAAAATTTCTCGGTCGGGCGTATCAGACCCCGAAGCGGAGACCGATTCGGAAGGCAAAATGGAGCGGATGGGCCGTACGGTAGTTCTCGGGCTGGGAGGGGGCGCGGAAGTAGTAGCTGGCGCCGGGTTCCAGGTAGAGGGCGATGTGGTCGGTGAAGGCGAAGTCGACGCCGGCCGTCACGCCGACCGACCACTGTACGCCGTCGATGCGGTTGTTGTATCGCTCGAAGTTCTGATCCTGCGGGGTGGTGATGCGCAGGGTTTCGCGGCAGGCCACCGCCTTCTCGATCATGCCGGACCCCTGTACGTAGAAGCCGAACCGTCCCGTGCGGTAGAAGGTGTAGGAGAGGCCGAGCGGAATGCCGAGGTAGTGGAGTTCGCGGGTGGCCGCCACCTGACTGGCGATGAATTGCTGTTGGCCCGACGAGTAGAGGTAGGAGTAGTTGATACCTGTCACGAGCGACAGCCGGTCGGTGAGCGGTACGGCCAGCGAGAGACCGACGTTCAGCGGCAGGCGGTGGCGGAGCGAGAAGGCCTCCGGAATGTGACCGGGAGGTGGCGTGGTGGGGGTTCCGTTTTCGTCGGTAAGGCTGGTGGCCAGGGCATAACCGCTGTCTTCCCGCTGGCTGACGAACAGGTCGCTGAATGCGGTCGGATCGGCGGAAGAGATGTCGGCCTGCCCTGCGCCGAAGTTGCCGGCATAGGCGCCCAGGGCGATTTTCCGGTCAGCGGCGTGCCGACGGTTGGGGCGGCTGTCCTGGGCGATCAACCGATCCCAGTAGGCCTCCGTGCGGGCGCGGAGTGTCCGGGCGGCTTCGTCGGCCTCGATGGTATGGTGGGTAGTCGGGGGTGTTGGCATGGTTTCCGTGCGGGATGATTCCGGAACGGGTTCCGGTTCCCGGGCCGGGAGGGATGGTAGCCCTTCGGCGGAAACGGCCGTATCGGGAACGGTCATTTCCCGGGCGGCCGACTGTTGCGGCGGAACGGGACGCGCGGGGACGGCGGATGTCGGTGTCTCCGGGGTGGAAAGCGGCGTTCCGTCAGCCGGCGTAATGGCTTGTGCCATGGAAGCCGCGGGCAGCGCTTCGGTGCGGTGGGCCGTTTTCGGCAGCGTCAGGAGCAGACCGGCCGCAATGGCGGCGGCGATGCCCGTGGCCGTCCAGGTGTAGGCCCTGCGCCACAGCGTGCGTCGCACGGGGATAGCGCTCCGGGCAGCCAGGGTCTGTTCGATCCGGGCCAGCATCGCCTCGGGCGGCACCTCTTCGTAGCGGCGCAGCGTTTCGCCCGCCTTGCGTTCGAAGGCGTCCAGCGGGTCGTGCGTTTGTGATTCTTCTATCTTCATGTTGCTCTGTTTCGGTTTGCGGGCGTCGGAGGTCAGTCGCCGGAGCGGGCGTGCAGGCGGCGTTGCATGATCTCGATCAGACGCATGCGGGCCCGCTGGTACTGCGACCGGACGGTGGTCTCGCTGATGCCCAGCAGGTCGGCGATCTCCGCGTAGTCGTACTCTTCGACGGCGCGCAGGTTGAAGACCGTGCGGTATCCCTCGGGCAGTTCGTCCGTACAGGCTTTGATCTCTTCGGCCGAGAGCTGGTCGATGACCGTCGGCTGGGCGGCGCTGACGGGCGCCTGCGGGGAGGAGAGCTCGTCGGCTTCCGCGAGCGGATTCTTCCGGCGGAAATGGCTCATCACGGTGTTGACGAAGATGCGGCGGCACCACCCCTCGAAGGAGCCGGAGCCGCGGTATTCGCCGATGTGCGTGTAGAGGGTGACGAATCCGTCGTGCAGCAGATCCTCGGCAGTGGCCCGGTCGCGGACGTAACGGCAGACAACGCCGTACATGGCGCCGGCATAGCGCATGTACAGTTCGCGTCGGGCTTCGGCGTCGCCTTTCCGGCAGCCGGCTATGATCTGCTCCTGTGTCAAGGACGATTCGTTATAAATGATGCGGTGGCAACGGGTTTCGTTGCATCGGCCAAACAATTTTAGGGATTTTTTTGCGGTTGGTCAAATCGCGATAGGGGAGGAATGCTATTTTTGCATAACTTTACCAAAACAAAACTTATATTAGGACAATGGAAACGAAGAAGATAGGCATTGCCTCCGACCATGCGGGCTACGAAATGAAGGAATTTCTGATCGGCTTTCTCGAGAGCCGCGGTTTCGAAGTGTTCGACTTCGGTGCACCGAGTGCGGAGAGCTTCGATTATCCCGATTCGGCCCACCCGCTGGCCTGCGCCATCGAGAAGGGCGAACTGCCCATGGGCATTGCCCTGTGCGGCAGCGGCAACGGCATCTCGATGACCCTCAACAAGCACCAGGGCATCCGGGCCGCACTCTGCTGGAATCCGGAACTGGCCGAACTGGCCCGCAAGCACAACAATGCCAACATCCTGTCGTTGCCGGCCCGTTTCATCGACAATACGATGGCTACGGCCATTGTGGACGCCTACCTGAACGCCGAGTTCGAGGGCGGTCGTCACCAGCGCCGCATCGACAAGATCCCCTTCACGGGCGAGTGCCGTTAGTGCGTCGCGGGCATGGAGACCATTGACGTCTATAAAGTCATCGAGGGCAAGAATCCGAAACTGGCGCGCCGCCTGCCGCGGTGGGTGATCGACTACCTGCGCCGCACCATTCACGAGCGGGAGGTGAACGAGATCCTGACCCGCTTCGGGGATCTGGAGGGCATTGCCTTCGTGCGGGCGGCCCTGCAGTACATGCGGGTGGGGTACCATGCGGTGGGCATGGAGCGGCTCGACCCGAAGGGACGTTATGTCTTTGCCTCGAACCATCCGTTCGGCGGCCTGGACGGGCTGATGCTGGCCGACGAGGTGTGCACCTATTTCGGCGACGTGCGCGTCGTGGTGAACGACCTGCTGATGCACCTGGAGCCGATCAAAAGCCTTTTTGTGCCGGTCAACAAGCACGGCCGCCAGCAGGAGCGCAGCGTGGAGGCTTTCAACGAGGCCTTTGCGTCGGATGTGCCGATCGTCACGTTCCCGGCGGGGCTCTGCTCGCGCCGCCAGAAGGGCGAGGTGCGCGACCTGGCGTGGAAGCCCAACTTCATCAAGAAGGCGGTCGCTTACGGACGGGACGTGGTGCCCGTCTATTTCGACGGCCGGCTGTCGAATTTCTTTTACCGCCTCTCCAATTTCCGCAAGGCGCTGGGGGTGCGGGTGAATATTGAGATGCTCTACCTGGTGGACGAAATGTTTCGGCAGGGGGGGAGCGATTTTGAAATTGTGATCGGCGAACCGATCCCCTGCGACCGGCTGCTGGCCAGGGGGCGTACCCCGTTGCAGGCCACGCAGATGGTACGCGAGCGCGCCTATGCGCTGCGCGAAGCGGTCGGCAGGAGAGCCTGAGGGCGGCGGCCGCATGACGCAGGAACAGAAGAGAACAACAACGTATGGAACCGATTATTGATGCCGTACCGCGGGAGCTGATCGAACGGGAACTGACGGAAGATCGCCTGTTGCGGACAACCAACAACGCCGGAAACATGATCTATACGCTTCGGGCCTCCGAGGCGCCCGACGTGATGCGGGAGATCGGCCGGCTGCGGGAACTGGCTTTCCGGCAGGCGGGCGGCGGTACGGGCCGGGAGCTCGATATCGACGAGGAGGATCTGGCCGAGGACGGCTACGAGCAGCTCTTCGTGTGGGATCCCGTCTCGCGGGAGATCCTGGGCGGTTACCGCTACATCATCTGTGAGTCGGAATATCCGAAACACCTCTCCACGGAGCACTATTTCCGCTTCAGCGACAAGTTCCGCCGCGAGGTGCTGCCCCATACCATCGAACTGGGGCGTTCGTTCGTGCAGCCGCGCTACCAGCGTACGCGCGATGCCAAGAGCCTCTATGCGCTCGATAACCTGTGGGACGGTCTGGGCGCATTGATCGTGGAGAATCCCGCTTCCCGCTACTTTTTCGGCAAGGTCACCATGTACGGCAACTACAACAAGGAGGCGCGCAACATCCTGATGTATTTCCTGCACAAGTATTTCCCCGACCGCGACCGGCTGCTCGAGCCGCTCTACCCGGTGGAGATGCACATCGACCGCGAAGCCATGGAACGCTGCTTTACGGGCGGTTCCTATATGGAGGATTACCGCATTCTGGTCAAGGAGCTGCGCAAGCTGGACGAGTTCATTCCGCCGATGATCAACTCCTACATGAGCCTTTCGCCCTCGATGAAGGTGTTCGATACGGTCACCAATCCCGATTTCGGCGACGTGGAGGAGACCGGTATCCTGATCAACATACAGGATATCTATCCCGAGAAGATGGCCCGCCACACAAAGGGGCTGTTCCGCCGGTTGCGCAAACACATCCGGAACGCATAGTGTGCGCGAAGAGGAAGCCAAAGACAAGGCGAGGCGGAGCAGCTGCTCCGCCTCGCCTGTTTTTGTCGTGTATCGTTCGGATCAGAAGGAGAATCCGAGCGCAAAGCCGATCGAGTGGATGCGTTGCGTGTATGTGCTGGGCAATTCGGTGCTGTTGCGGTTTCGTTCGTAGGGGGCATATTCGTAGTAGAAGCCGATGTTGATGGCAAAGCTCTTTACGACGTGGAAGTTGAGACCGAATCCCGGGCGGATGAATCCGTGGCTGGGGTGTTCGGGGTCGAACATCAGACCTCCGTCGCAGAAGAACATGAAGTCGGTGTGTCGGCCGACCGGAATATATCCTTTGATGTCGAGCGACAGGGGAACGTAGATGCCGTAATCGTTGCTGTGGAGACCGATGCCGCCACCTACGAAGAGGTAGGGGTTGAAGCGGACGCCGTTGATGTACGAGATGCCGAGTCCGGGGGTGGGAGCGGAGACGGCACCGCGCAGGGAGACCTCGCCCTGATAGGGGAACAGGCGGGGAGCAGGATGTTTGGGTTTGGCCGAGACGGCACCTGTGGCCAGAAGCAGCAGGGCAAGCAGTACGCTGAATTTTTTCATGGTAGTAATTTTAAGGTTATTGTTTAAATACAAAAATAACAAAATTTCTATAATTACACATATAGTGTTGTAAAAACAGCCATGCAGGCGGTGTGGAGCGGAGCAGTCGCTTCGTTTTGTTGCTTTCGGGGATGGGGCGGAACAGCGGGTCGCCTGGGGGCGCAGGTTGTGCGGGGATGGACGGGGCGCCCGACCGGCGGGCAGGTGCATGTGTTGAAAAACGGCGGTGGGGCGGGCGGGAATTATGTTTTCCGGCGGTTTCTGGCTAATTTTGGGGTATGAAACGAAGCGACATCACCGAAACCGTCCTGCTGGATGCCCTGCACCGCTACTGGGGCTATCCCGCCCTGCGCGGTACCCAGCCCGAGACGATCCGTTCCGTGCTCTCCGGTGCCGATACCCTGGCGCTGATGCCCACGGGCGGCGGCAAGTCGCTCACCTACCAGCTGCCCGGCCTCGTGACCGACGGACTGTGCATCGTGGTGACGCCGCTGGTGGCGCTGATGAAGGATCAGGTGGACGGCCTGCGGCGGCGCGGCATTCCGGCCGTTGCCATCCATTCCGGCATGAGTGCGCGCAACATCGACATCACGCTCGACAACTGCGTTTACGGCGACGTCAAGTTTCTCTACGTCTCGCCCGAACGGATTGCGGGCGAGGTGTTTGCCGCACGGGTGGCCAAGATGAACGTCAATCTGCTGGCTGTCGACGAGGCGCACTGCATCTCGCAGTGGGGCTACGACTTCCGGCCGGCCTATCTGCGCATTGCCCGTCTGCGGGAGATCCTTCCCGACGTTCCCGTGCTGGCGCTGACCGCTTCGGCGACCGACCGGGTGGCGGAGGACATCATGGAGAAACTCCGCTTCCGGGTCCCCTGCGTGATCCGCAGCGATTATGCCCGTCCCAATCTCTCCCTCTCGGTGCGCCATACGGACGACCGCAAGGGGCAGTTGCTGCGCATATTGGAAAATGTGCCCGGATCGGGCATCGTCTATGTCCGCACGCGCGAGGCGGCCGAACGGCTGGCCGACGAACTGCGGGAGGCGGGGGTGTCGGCCGACTACTACCACGCCGGACTGCCGCACGGCGAGCGGACGCTGCGTCAGAACGACTGGGTGTCGGGGCGCACGCGGGTTGTGGTGGCGACCAACGCCTTCGGCATGGGCATCGACAAGGCCGACGTGCGCTTTGTGGTGCATTACGGCTTGTGCGGTTCGCTCGAGGAGTATTACCAGGAGGCGGGCCGGGCCGGTCGTGACGGGCGGCGGGCCTATGCCGTGCTGATCGTTGCCTCGGACGAGAAGGAGAAACTGACCCGGCGTTTCAATTCCGAATTCCCCGCCATCGACCGGATCCGGGAGATCTACGTGCGGCTGATGAACTACCTCGGCGTGGCGGTCGGCGAGGGCAAGTTTGCCTCGATGGCCCTCAACCTGCCCGAGTTCTGTGCGCGGAACCGCCTCTTTGCCGGGACGGTGCGCAATGCGTTGAAGATTCTCCAGCAGAACGGCTACCTGGTCTTCTCGGACGAGGAGGATAATCCGGCACGGCTGATGTTCTGCGTCAGCCGCGACGATCTCTATGCCCTGCGGGTCGAGCGGGAAGATCTGGACAACATCCTGCGTACCATTCTGCGGCTCTATACGGGGGTCTTCACCTCGTTGAGGCCCGTCGATGTGCAGGAGATGGCCATCTACACCGGCTACACCGAGGAGCGCGTCATGGAGCTGCTGAAAACCCTCTGGCGGCTCCACGTGATCCGTTTCGTGCCGCGCAACCGCAGTCCGATGGTCACCCTGCTCGACAACCGGCTGCCCGACAAGGATGTCTACATCGCCCCTCAGACCTACCAGCTGCGCAAGGAGACGGCTGCCGGGCGGCTCGAGGCCGTCTTTGCCTATGCCGACAACGAGACGCGCTGCCGGAGCGTCGTGCTGCAGGAGTATTTCGGTCAGTGGGATGCCCGCCCGTGCGGCGTGTGCGACATCTGTCTGGCCGAGCGCCGCGCCCGCCGGCAGCAGGACGATACCCTGCGGGACCGCATCCTGGCGGCCGTTCCGTCTGAAGGGATCGCCCCGCACGAACTGGCTGCCGCACTGGGTGCCGAGCCGCAGCAGGTGGCCGCCGCGACGGAACGCCTGATCGGAGAGGGGAAAATTTCCATGACGGCGGCGGGATTACTCACGATTAATCGGTAACTTTGCGCCCACAGACGGAACGGCCTGCCGGCCGCTCCGCCATCCGACAGAGCATGAGCCGTTTTCCGGAACATATCACCAACGAAGAACTTGCCCGCATGCCCCGTTGCTCCTTCCCCGGACCGGTGGAGGTGATCGACACGGAGGAGCGGGCCGCGGCGGCGTGTGCCTATCTGCTCTCGTGCGAGCGGGTGGGATTCGACACCGAAACGCGTCCTTCGTTCAAGGCGGGCGTCTCGAACCGTACCGCGCTGCTGCAGCTTTCGTCGGCCGACCGCTGTTTCCTGTTCCGCCTCTCCCGGATGAAACTGTCCAAGGAGATCGCCAAGGTGCTGGAGAGCGACTCGGTCCTGAAGGTGGGTGCCGCCGTGCGCGACGACATCAAGGGGCTGCAGAAACTCCGCTTCTTCCGTCCGCGCGGCTTTGTCGATCTGCAGAGCATGGTCGGCGAGTGGGGCATCGCGGAGAAGAGCGTGCGCAAACTGGCGGGAATCGTGCTGGCTGCGTCGGTGTCCAAGGCGCAGCGGTTGAGCAACTGGGAAGCCGCCACGCTGACCCCGGCCCAGATCGACTATGCCGCCACCGACGCGTGGGTCTGTCTGGAGATCTATGACAAACTGATGCAGGAACCCAAATGAACAGGATATTTCTGAAACGGGGCAAGGAGGAGTCGCTTGCCCGCCGTCACCCGTGGATCTTCTCCGGTGCGATCGAACGCATCGAGGGCGATCCCGAGGAGGGCGATGTGGTGGATGTCTATGCCCGCAGCGGCGAATTTCTGGCCCGGGGCCACTATCAGATCGGTTCCATCACGGTGCGTGTCCTCTCGTTCGAACAGGAGGAGATCGATGCGGCGTGGTGGGAGGCGCGCCTGCGGGCCGCCTGGGCCGTACGTCGGGCCATTGGCCTGATCGACAGCCCCGACACGGACTGCTACCGGCTGGTCCACGGCGAGGGTGACAACCTGCCCGGCCTGGTGATCGACATCTACGGTGATGTGGCTGTCGTGCAGGCTCACAGCGTGGGCATGTACCGTTCGCGCCAGGCCATCTGCGAGGCCTTGCGCACCGTCTATGGCGATCGCCTTGCGGCCGTCTATGACAAGAGTGCGCAGACGTTGCCCTACAAGGCCGAGACGGGGGCTGTGGACGGCTACCTCTACGGTGGCGGAGCGTCGACCGAACGGATCGTCACCGAACACGGCAACCGCTTCCATGTCGACTGGGGCGTGGGGCAGAAGACGGGGTTCTTCCTTGACCAGCGCGAGAACCGTGCGCTGGTGGGGCACTACAGTGCGGGACGCACGGTGCTCAACACATTCAGCTATACGGGCGGTTTCTCGGTCTATGCTTTGGCCGGCGGTGCCCGCGAGGTGGTTTCGGTGGACAGTTCCGCCACGGCCGTCGCACTGGCGGTGCGCAATGCGGAGCTGAACTTCGGCCCCGACGTGCACCACGAGGGGGTAGCCTCCGACGTGTTCGACTACCTGAAGACCACCGACAAGCAGTTCGACCTCATTATTCTTGATCCGCCTGCCTTTGCCAAACACCACAAGGTGCTGGGCAACGCGACCAAGGGTTATACGCGCCTCAATGCACGCGCCTTGTCGCAGATTGCTCCGGGAGGTATTCTCTTTACCTTCAGTTGTTCGCAGGCGGTCAGCCGCGAACTGTTCCGCACGACGGTCTTCACGGCGGCGGCCATTGCGGGACGCCGGGTGCGCATCCTGCACCAGCTCACCCAGCCGGCCGACCATCCGGTGAACATCTACCACCCCGAGGGCGAATACCTCAAGGGCCTGGTGCTGTATGTGGAATAGGCCGCAGATGTGCGGTTACGATTTGCAGCGGGGAGCCTCCTTTTGCGGGACGGCTCCCCGTGCTGCTTCTGGGGGCCGGACGCGTGATCGTCGGGTGATGCCGCAGCGGCTGTTGCTGATCCTCCGCGCAGGCGTCGTACCGGCTCTCCCGGAACCTTCGGATGTAGCGGGCCGGAGGAGAAGCAGTTGCGGGGTGTTTGTGCGGACGTGCGGGACGGTTTGCAAAAGTCGAAATCGGATTGTATTTTTGCGGCGGAGAGATGGCAGAGTGGTCGATTGCGGCGGTCTTGAAAACCGTTGAACTGCAAGGTTCCGGGGGTTCGAATCCCTCCCTCTCCGCAAAGAAAATGGGGTGTAAATCGATACAAGATTTGCGCCTTTTTTAATTTAATATGTAAATTGATCCATTCTATATGAAAGCAAGTCCGAGTCAATTTTATAAATTCATGCAACGTCCAGATACGCAGTTTGTTATTCCTATATATCAGCGTAATTATGATTGGAGCGAAGAACAATGTAAGCAGTTGTTAGATGATATTATCGATGTTGGTAGATATTCTCGGGAAGATATGAGAGTCCACTTTGTTGGTAGT
>DXCC01000009.1 GCA_019116245.1 Candidatus Tidjanibacter faecipullorum | reverse complement strand
ACCGAAATATTGGATAGAACACGAAAGTGTTTGAACCTTATTCCTTTCAGACGAATCTGGTAAATTTTTCTTGGACGGGAATAAGTGCCACCTCTCACTATATGCTATATGGTGCAGAGGCTGTTGCTTATTTAGTCCAAAGGCTTTACCAGAGCCTGTCTGAAGAAATAGCAATGGCTCTCTGCACTTTCTTTTGTTCCCCAATTAGTCACAAGGGGAAGCCGAAAACCTTATCAAAGAGTAGGCAAAACTAATAACAAAAGTATTATGGCTTATGTGTATAAACTTACTGCAACGCGTGATGTTGGTAGCAATGTTGGACAGAACAGAAAAATTCCAAAAGGAACAATTATTCAAGTAATTAGTGGTTCTTTATCTCATCCATCTGCAAAAGAGATTAGTCAAGCCATTAAAGCTCAACTTGGTATTGAAATACCAGATAGCAATTGCTCTTCTGGAAATTTCAAAGTTGAAAAACTCAAATGACTATGCAAGACCAATTCTGTAATGAATGCGGTCTGTCATATGATGTTCCACACCTCGTTGCCGAATGGCTGCTTGGTGTGGAATATTTACATAGGATAGAAAACCGCTATAAACAAATGCGCAATGGATATGATTGTCCCTATACTGAATGGCAAAAGGTATTTACAGAGGACTTGAAGCCATTTAACGGATATAGTGACACCACCTCCGTAACCATTCCGCTTGGGGATACCCAACTGGGTTCTGACATCAAGGCTTTGCACAAGGGGGCTATCGGTGTGGACTTGCCCACATGGTTCAATATTCAAGACAATACGCATATAATGATTGTCGCACAAGACCCGTTAAGGAGCAACAAATGGTATGGAGAATGCTTTGATGCGGTTATTTCAAGTCCGTTTGGTCAGCAGGATTTAGGGCATAGACAAAGGGGCAATGGAGGTAAAATGATGTCATTACTGGTCGAGCAGATTGTAAGTAACGGTTATGGCATTTATCTGACCGATGCCAACAAGTTCTTTATCCATGACCACAAGACGACCGATATGTTTTCTGATGCACACATAGATGTGTATGCAGAAATAATGAGACGGGAGATAGAACTTGTCAAGCCTGCCGTAATTGTATGTCTTGGCAAACGAGCCGAAATATTATGCAAGAGAATGGGATTGTCAAATATCTTGGCATTGCCGCATTTGAGCGGTACTGCTCGTGGTGCGATTGTGAGAAAATTTCCAAGATTAGAGGAGTTTGGAGCCACCGCAGAGAACATTGCAAAGTTATATGCAAATGAGATACTTGTGAACATATAGGCATAAAACGAGCAAGCCGAAAAATGGCTACCTGCTGAACAGATAGCCATTACAAAGAATTTGTAGTATATTTGCAAAACAATGGTAACTCAAAAACGAGGATTTTTCTTTTGCATCATCGTACAGCCCTGAGTAAACGGTGCACTACCTAATAACTTCGGCTCGATACATAGCAACCCCGAATCCTTTGGCCATTGGCGATAGAGACCAATGTATTTGTTACCATTGTTTTATTATGGTTTATTTATACAAAACTTGTATTTGACATTAAAGGAATTAATTTGGCCATAGTGTTGGTACATTAAAGTATATAAGTGTGTGATAAAATTTATTAAAAGCTAAATTAACGAAACATACGCACATTCTCCCCCCTGCTCCCAGTCATTATCGCCACACAGAGGCTCCCCGCAACACTTCTTCCCGTTCCCCCTTCACCGCACGCAAAAAATCGCACGAAGAACGCCTCTCGACGTCGTTTTAGACCGTATCGCGTTTGGCCAAAATTCAAAAATATCGTATCTTTACATGTTTAATATAAGCAAGCGCGAAGAACCACAGCTATATGGCAGAAGAAACGAACGTTACACCCCAAACCCCTGCTACGAATGGCGACGGGCCCGAAAACCCGCGCATCATCCGCATCAACATAGAAGAGGAGATGAAAACCGCCTACATCGACTACTCGATGTCGGTGATCGTCTCGCGTGCGCTGCCCGATGTGCGCGACGGCCTCAAACCCGTACACCGGCGCATCCTCTTCGACATGAGCAACGAACTGAACCTCTATTCGGATAAGCCCCACCGTAAAAGCGCCCGTATCGTCGGCGACGTACTCGGTAAATTCCACCCCCACGGCGACATCTCCGTGTACGAAGCGATGGTCCGCATGGCGCAGCCGTGGGCCATGCGCTACCCGCTGGTGGACGGCCAGGGTAACTTCGGTTCGATGGACGGCGACAGTCCCGCCGCCATGCGTTACACGGAGGCCCGCATGCGCAAAATCGCCGACGAGGTGATGGCCGACATCGGAAAGGATACGGTCGACTTCGTCAACAACTTCGACGATACGCTGCAGGAGCCCACCGTACTGCCTACCCGCATTCCGCTGCTGCTGGTGAACGGCGCTTCGGGTATCGCCGTCGGCATGGCCACCAACATGGCGCCCCACAACCTCTCGGAGGTGTGCGACGCCATTGCGGCCTACATCGACAACCCCGACATCGAAATCGCCGAACTGGCCAAATATGTCAAGGCCCCCGACTTCCCCACGGGCGGCATCATCTACGGCTATGAAGGGGTGCGCGAAGCACTGGAGACCGGACGCGGCCGCGTCATCATGCGGGCCAAGACCGAGATCGAGCACACCCACAGCGGCCGCGAGTGCATCGTGGTGACGGAGATCCCCTACGCGGTGAACAAGGCCGAGATGATCAAGAAGATCGCCGACATGATCAACGACAAGAAGATCGACGGCATCTCCTACATCAACGACGAAAGCGACCGCCGCGGCACACGCATCGTCATCATTCTCAAGAACGATGCGGTGGCCAGCGTGGTGCTGAACACGCTCTACAAACACACCCCGCTCCAGACGAGTTTCCCGGTGAACAACATCGCCCTGGTAAACGGCCGCCCGATGCTGCTCAACCTCAAGGATCTGATCCGCCTCTTCGTGGATCACCGCCACGACGTGGTGGAGCGCCGCACGCGCTACGACCTCGACCAGGCCGAGAAGCGCGCCCACATTCTCAAAGGTCTGCTGATCGCGCTGGATCACATCGACGAGATCATCGCCATCATCCGCGGTTCGCAGACACCCGACATCGCCAAACAGGCCCTCATGGAGCGCTTCGGCCTGTCTGACGTACAGGCCCAGGCCATCATCGACATGCGCCTGCGTGCCCTGACCGGTCTGGAACGCCACAAGATCGAGGAGGAGTACGCCGACCTGCTCAAACGCATCGAGTACTACCACGAGGTACTGGCCAGCCGCGAGATGCGCCTCGGCATCGTCAAGGCCGAAACGATGGAGATCAAGGAGAAATACGGCGACGAGCGCCGCACGGAGATCGTCATGAGCGCCGAGGAGTTCAACCCCGAGGATTTCTACGCCGACGACGAGATGGTCATCACCATCTCGCACATGGGCTACATCAAGCGGACCCCGCTGGCCGAATACCGCACCCAGCACCGCGGCGGCGTGGGCATCAAGGCCAGCGCCACGCGTGACGAAGACTTCATCGAACATATCTACATGGCCTCCATGCACGACACCATGCTCTTCTTCACCGAGAAGGGCCGCTGCTACTGGCTGAAGGTCTACGACATTCCCGAGGGCACGCGCTCCTCGAAGGGCCGCGCCATCCAGAACGTCATCCAGATCGAGCCGGACGACAAGGTGCGCACCTACCTCAACGTGCGCGGTCTGGAGAATGCCGAGTACGTCAACAGTCACTATATCGTGATGTGCACCCGCGACGGCATCATCAAGAAGACCTCGCTGGAAGCCTACTCGCGTCCGCGCCAGAACGGTGTGAACGCCATCACCATCAAGGAGGGCGACCAGCTGATCGACGCCGCCCTGACCAGCGGCCAGGCCGAAATCATCATTGCGGCCCGCGAAGGCAAGGCGATCCGCTTCCCGGAGAGCACGGTGCGTCCCATCGGCCGCACGGGCGCCGGCGTACGCGCCATCACCATCGAGAGCGACGACCGTGTGGTGGGCATGATCTGCATGGAGCCCGACAGTCAGAACGACATCCTCGTGCTGAGCGAAAACGGCTACGGCAAGCGCACCGATCTGGATGACTACCGCATCACCAACCGCGGCGGCAAGGGCGTCAAGACGCTGCAGGTGACCGACAAGACGGGCAAGCTGGTTTCCATTCAGGCCGTATCGGACGACAACGACCTGATGATCATCACCCGCAACGGTACGGCCATCCGCACGGCTGCCGTCGACATCCGCGTCGCGGGACGCGCCACGCAGGGCGTGCGGATCATCAACCTGCGCAACGGCGATGCGATTGCTTCAGTCATGGCCGTGCCGAAAAACGACGACGAGGAGGAAACCGAAACGACACCCGCGGCCGAACAGCCGGCCGGTGAACCGGCTCCGGAGGCATAGCTGTCCGCAGGTGGAGCAGAAACAGGACAATTCACTAACACACAACGTATCATGAAAAAATTATTCTTACTGACAACGACCGTGATGCTGCTTGCATCTCCGTCGCTTTTTGCCCAGCAGGTCAACATCAACGAGAAAGGCCTGTTGAAGAAGATCGAACGCTCGGATGCCGACATTGTCAACCCGAAGAAGGAGAACAAGGCCGCTACGTGGATTGCTCGCGGCGAGACCTTCTATCAGGCTGCTACGGAGGTATCCAAAAACCTCTATGACGGCATCGACGCCGCAACGGTAATGATGCTGTTCGGCGAGCCGACGGGTGCCGAAGTGGTCGAAATCGCCGGCCAGCCCTACAACAAGGGCATCTTCCCCTATGTGGATGTCTATCTGGACGTGAACAACAAGCCGATCTCGTGGGTAGTCACCAAGGAGATCTACCCCGACGCGCTGGGCAAGGCCACCGAGGCCTACTCGAAAGCCTACCAGCTGGAAGGCTCCAATCCCAAAGTAGCCGAGAAGGTACAGGCCGGTCTGAAGAAGGTCTATGACGAGTACTCTAAGACCGGTGCCCTCTACTACGCACTGGCCATGTACAACGAGGCTGCCGAGCAGTTCATCAAGGCATACGACATCACCAAACTGGACGGCATCACCATTCCCGACAGCGACATCTACACGCTGCTGCACGATGCCGGTCTGTCGTATCTCTTCGCCAAGGACTATCCCAAGAGCATCGAATGCCTGACGGCAGCCGAGAAGATCTCCAACGACGCCGAGATCTACTACCTGATCTACCACGCCTTCCGCGGCAATGCGGCCAACGATCCGGAGGCCATCCAGAAGGCCAAGGTGTACCTCGAGAAGGGTCTTTCGATGTATCCGTCCGACACGAACATCATCGAGAGCCTGTCGGAAGCCTACGTATTCCTCGGCGAGGATCCGAACCAGATTCTGTCGACCGTGGAGAATGCCCTGAAACAGGATCCGAACAATGCCGACATGTGGAGCGCCCTCGGCGTGCTGTATGTAAGCCAGGAGAACTATGACAAGGCCATCGGCGCCTTCACGCACATGGCTCAGCTGCTGCCCGACAGCTACATCGCCAACAACAACCTCGGCATCGTCTATATCAAGAAAGCCGAGAAGATTCTGGATGACGTGAATGCCCGCGCCGCCACGTTCGCTTCGCAGGACGAGTACGACGCCGAGCTTTCCAAAGCCTTCGTGGTTTATGCCGAAGCCGTTCCGTTCCTCGAGAAGGCTGCCGAAATCGACCCCAGCAACCTCGGCACGATCGAGCTGCTGAAAAACGTCACCTTCCGCATCCGCGAAATGGACGGCATGATGGAGAAGTACGAGAAGTACAACAACCTCTACAAACAGATGACCGGCCAGATGTAGTCCGGCTCCGCTTGACCACAACAAGTAGGGAGGCACCCGTGCGGGTGCCTCCCTACTGTTTTATCCGGACGCCCCGGCACGGCGCCGCAGCATCACGGATTATCGAAATCGACCGGTTCGTGCGCATGGCGCGGATAGCCGTCGGCAGCGCGGATCGTCACGGAGAACGTATGCTGCCGCACGGCAGGCTCCTCGGTAAAGACCAGACAGAAGGGAGCGACCAACAGCAGCCGCAGGTCAGCCGACGTAAACTCCGCAAGCGGTTTGACAAACGGCTCTACGCCCTGGGGCACGGTGCGCCCCCTCTCCCCCAGCAGGGCATAATACGACGGGACATCGTGCTCCCAGTCAAACGAGGTCGTGTAGTGGCTCTCCACATAGGGAGCGGCCGTTGCGCCCACCACCATCACCACATCGGCCAGTGACGTACCGGCCGGACGACCGTTGAACTCCTGATCGCTCACGATGTCAATGCTCCGGATGCAGTCCGGATAGAAACACCGGGGCCCTATAAGCCAATAATACTCCCTTTCATAACCGTGATCGCCATAGGTTTCGCTCAATTGTCGGAACTCGGCGGTATAGGGTCCATACTCGACCGGATCTTCAAACATCAGGGAGAGATAGGGGCGACCGTCCGCTCCGTCGTCAGCATACATCTTGAAATCGGTCACCTGCTCATAGGAGGACACATAGGCCGTACACTCCTCCACCGGAGGCCACGAGCAGGCGGTCAACGCCAGGGCAACCAGCCCCGCCGCAGCCATCCGCACATACGATTTTTTCATAGAAAAATAGTTTAAACGGTTCTTTGCCTTGTTGGTACAATAATCATGCCACCCGCCGGCCGGAGAACGCCTTTACCCCGAAATGGCTATCTTTGCCCTCAATGAAACGCATAGGCATTCTCTCCGACACCCACGGGCTGTTCGACGCCCCGCTCCGCAACTTCTTTGCCGAGGTAGACGAAATCTGGCATGCCGGCGACATCGGCTCGATCAAACTGGCCGACCGCATCGCCGCCTTCAAACCCCTGCACGCCGTCTATGGCAACATCGACGACCGCACCACCCGCCTGGCCTGGCCCGCAACGGCCCGCTTCGGATGCGAAGCGCTCACGGTGCTGATGACCCACATCGGGGGGTATCCCGGTCGCTACACGCCCGCCTTTCTCCGCGACATCGAACAGTACCGGCCGAACCTGATCGTGACGGGCCACTCACACATTCTGAAAGTGATCTACGACCGTAGCCACGACGCCCTGCACATCAACCCGGGGGCTGCGGGCAAATACGGTTTCCACAAGGTGCGCACGGCCGTGCGGCTCGTCATTGACGGCCGCGACATCCGTGACCTGGAGATCGGCGAATGGCCGAAATAACACCGTCCCACCATAGCCCGACGAAGCGATAGCCCGACGCAAAAAATAATGCCGCGAGAAGCTTGGTTGCTTCTCGCGGCATCTTTTTCTGCCCACATCACGGGGTTAGACCAATTCGCCGGCTCCCTCGCGCAGAATTTCGGGTTCGCCGGTCGTCAGATCGACCACCGTGGTGGGGGTCATACCGCCCGGACCGCCGTCGATCACCAGATCGACCTGATGACCGTAATGTTCCTCGAGCAGCTCGGGATCGATGGCATATTCAACCACCTCGTCGTCCGTCTTCACCGAAGCGGTAACCAGCGGCATGTCCAGCTCCTGGACCAGAGCCACGGGAATGGCATTCGACGGCACGCGGATGCCGACCGTCTTGCGACGCCCCAGCGCCTTGACGGGAATCTGGCCGGATGCCTGCAGCACAAAGGTGAAAGCTCCCGGCAGGTTGCGCTTGAGCAGCCGGAACTGCCCGTTATCGACCCGCGCATATTGCGACACCCGGCTCAAACTGTCGCAGATGAGCGTCAGTTCGTCGTTGCGGCGATTGCGCAACGTCTTGATGCGGTCGATCGCCTTCTGGCTCGAAAGCGCACATACGAACGCATAGACGCCGTCGGTCGGACAGATCACCACGCCGTCGTGGCGCAGCGTCTCGACCACCCGTGCCACCTCGCGCGGATGGGGATTTTCGGGATAGATCTTTACAAGCATGGCTGTATCGCTTTGATTGGATGGAATTTTCAACGCTCGCCCCGGCACACCGCCTCGATGCGGCGGAGCAGATCGGGCGAGGGCATCGTGTCGATGTCGCGGGTCAGCAGGAAGGAGAAATTGTCGGCCAGCACCTCCTCCGGATCGATCACATAGGTCGTATTGCGTCCTACCTTGTCGAAGAAATCGGAAGCCTCCTCCACTTCGTAGATGTGATAGTTGCCCTCCTCGTCGAGCACCGGCTGGCAGGTCTCGGGATCGATCTCCAGCAGACCCGTGCTGAAATAGTCCCAGAAGGCGCCGCCCTCATAATCGCGTTTGGAGTAGAGCAGCATGAGGCAGTTGCGCGGCTGACCGTCGATCTGGAAGGTCGCATAGCTGTCGTGTGCATTCACGTCGGGATTGTCGATCACATACTCGGCCAGCCCATCGGGCAGTTCCACGCTGCGGGGCAGCACCGTGAAACCGATCAGCGCATAGAGCTCGCGGCGCAGTTCGGGATCGTTGCGCGTGAGCACGTGAAAGGCCTCATGGGCAATCAGTTCCGTCACCAGATGGGGCGGGGCCCAGGTGAGCATGTCCTTGCTGCAGACAATGCTTGCACCGCGCGTATAACCGGCGGCCTCGCCCTCCTCGCGCAGCGTGGTGACCATGATGTCGATCTGCGCCGGGAAATTCAGTTTCAACCCCTTCTGGCGGATCACGCCGTTCAGGCTGTCGGTCTTTTCACGCACCATCTGCATCACGGCCGGATCCCAGTCGCGGGCCTGCGCGGCGGCAAACTGCCGGAAATCTTCCGCCGTGGCTCCCTCGCGGCCGGTCAGCGCCTCCAGCGCAAAGCGGTCCAGGCTCTGCGTGTGGTGATCCGCACTACCCAGGAAAGCAGCCGCCTGTTCGGCGTTCAGAAAATTGAGGGCCAGCGTGTCCGTTACGCGCGGCTCGGCGCTCCGGCCGCCCCGGCAGCTCCATGCGCAGGCACAGATCAGCAGGGCCGCGCACCATGTTCCAAGTGTCGTTTTGCTAAGCATACTACGTATTATTTTTATAATGATTCGTTTCGCCCGGCCGCCCCGACACGGAACGATCCGACGAGTGGCCGCAGAAGTCGCAGAAGAAGGATGGCGAAACCGTACCGGGAGAGCATAAAAAAAAGGGTAAGCTACTTATATCGCACCGCTACAACCGCCTACCCTTGCTCGCTTCCACGCCTGGGGGATTCAGCAGGAGCTGGTCGTATAAGACTTACCCTGGCACAAAGATAAGTAAATTTTTCATAGATTTGCAAACGATCTCCCGCATTCACCGCAAAACGATGTCCAATACCCCCCGTAAACCCCGCCGAAAAGGCCTTCCGATCCTGATTGCCTGCCTGGGCCTGCTCTTGCTGGGAGGTGCCGCAACCGGCTATGCGCTGCGCTACGGCAGCATCGTGCGCGAGCCCTTCACCCTGCTGTTGCCTGCCGGGACCCCGTTCGACGCGCTGAACGACTCCCTGCGGGGACGGATCACCTCGCCCGGACGCTTCCGCCTGCTGGCCCGGGTGCTGCAGCTGGACCGACGCACCTTTTCGGGCCGCTACGAAATCGCCCGCGGCACGAGCGCCTACCGGCTGGCCGCCACATTGCGCGGCCGCGCCCAGTCGCCGGTGAACATCGCCTTCAACAACATCCGCACCCTGCCCCAGCTGGCCGGGACGCTGGGACGCCAGCTGCAGGCCGATTCGACGGCATTCGCCGCCGTCCTGCTGAACGATTCGATCGCCTCGGCCTACGGCTTCTCGCCGCAGGCGTTCATCGGCATGTTCATTCCCAATACCTATGAGGTCTACTGGACCGTCTCTCCGGAGGAGTTTGTCGCCCGCATGCACCGCGAATACCTCCGCTTCTGGAATGACGAGCGGCTCGGCAAGCTCGCCCGCACGGGGCTGTCACAACAGGAGGTCGCCACCCTGGCTTCGATCATCGACGAGGAGACCCGCCGCACGGACGAGATGCCCGACATTGCGGGCGTCTACATCAACCGGCTGCGGCGGGGCATGCTTCTGCAGGCCGATCCGACCGTCAAATATGCCGTCGGAGACTTCTCCCTGCGCCGCATCCTCTACCGCCATCTGGCCACCCCCTCCCCCTACAACACCTACCGCTACCTCGGCCTGCCACCCGGGCCGATCCGGATGCCCTCCATCGCCGCCATGGACGCCGTGCTCAACTACCGGCAGCACGACTACTACTATTTCTGCGCCCGGGCCGACTTCTCGGGCTACCACGCCTTTGCCCGCACGCTGGCGGAGCACAACCGCAATGCCCGCGCCTACGCCGCCGCCCTCGACCGGTTCGGCATCCGGTAGCCGACAAACCACCCCGACGCCATCCGCAATGCCGCCAAATTTTGTATCTTTGTGATGTTAACCGGTCATCGGCCCGACGCCTTCGACCGGACGGGCTCCCCGTCCCCGCCGCACCGGACCGAAACCGGCGTTTCAACCAATTACCGCCATGAAAAAACTGACCCTTACCTTACTGATCCTGCTGGCCGGCGCCGTTGTCCGGGCCGGCGACAACCTGCCCGCGCAGACGGCCTTCGCGACCGAACGGGCCACACACACGACCTTCATGTCCTCGCCGCAGGACGACGACTATGCCCAGTTGCGCCGTCTAGACGCCGTGTGGAAAGACCGCGCCCGCTATTTCAACATCGCCTATGTGTTCCAGACGCTCACCTTCACCGATCTGAACAACCTGAAGTGGAAGAGCGACTTCGGACTCGCCCTCTCCTCGGGCAAAACCTACTACCTGCACAAGAAGCCGCTGGCCGGCATGATGAAATTCGGCATCGACTGGACCATGTGCGACCTCAACTACGCCAAATATTCCGATCCGGCCTGGACACACCGCACGCCGGGTGACAACAGCGACGAAGACGACCTCCTCAACATTGCCCTGGGACTGCACCAGGCCGACATCGCCATGCAGGTCGGCCCGTCATTTACCATCAATCCGGTGGATCACCTGAAGGTCGGTCTCTACTTCCACTATGTGCCGACCTTCTCGATGGTCATTCTGGACGACGAACTGGGCTACAACTACGTCTCCTTCTTCGACGCGGGTCTCTCGGTCGCCTACCGCTTCATCGCCATCGGCTTCGACTACCGCTGGGGCAACGCCCGTTACAACAACCTGTCGATCAACGACGTGAACGAGGATATGGACAGCATGGGCGACCTCTTCAGCAGTTTCAGCCGCAAGCTGCGCACCAACTCGTTCCGCCTCTACGTCAGCTTCCGATTCTGACGCCTCCGCGGCCGGACACAAAAGAGGGGAATCACGCTTTTGCAGGTGATTCCCCTCTTTTTCATATTCTCCGGTTCCCGCAATGCGAACGGCAGCGGAAGCCTCTCGCCACAACAGTTCCATCCATCGGTTCAGTGATGCGCTTCGCAAACTGCCGCGGTACGCCGCGGCCATTCATCCCGATCGATGACGCTTGCGGCGGCCGCCTACTCCCGTACGCTGTCGGGAATGCGGCAAACCGGAATCGGCTCCATCTTGTGCCGGTTGGCCCGGTTGCGGCGCCGGTAGATCTCCAGCACGCGCTGCTCGCGCTCCGAAAGGGTCTGCGGATCTGTCCCCTCCGCATCCTGACGCATGGCCCGTTCCAGTTCGGGATAGGTTGCCCCGATCTGCTGCTCGTCGGTACGGTCGTCTCCGAAGAGGCCGTCGGTCGGTGCGGCCGTCAGGATGGACTCCGGAACCCCCAGCCAGCGTCCCAGTTCATAGACCTCCGTTTTGGTCAGATCGGCGATCGGACTGATGTCCACCCCGCCGTCGCCGTATTTGGTGAAAAAGCCCACTCCGAAATCCTCGATCTTGTTGCCCGTGCCGGCCACCAGCAGGTTGTTCATGCCGGCAAAATAGTAGAGCGCCGTCATGCGCAGGCGCGAACGGGCATTGGCCCCGGCCAGATCGACCGTCGCCTGCGGAGCGCCCGCCCCGACGGAGGGATCGAAAGCTGCCCGGAACGCCTCATAAGGGGCCGTAAGATCGGCATGCGCCGCCTCGGCATTGGAGAAATGGGCCGTCAGCCGGGCCACATGCTCGGCTGCCCGATCGACCTGCGAACGGGCCTGATGGATCGGCAGGGTGACGCAGAGCGTCCGGCGCCCCGTCATGGCCGCCAGCGACGACACGACGGCCGAATCGATGCCGCCCGATACGCCCACCACAAATCCCGCCGCGCCGGTGCCCGTCAGATAGGCATCCATCCATTCGACGATATACTGTGCTACT
Organism: Candidatus Tidjanibacter faecipullorum; assembly: GCA_019116245.1. Classification (GTDB taxonomy): domain Bacteria; phylum Bacteroidota; class Bacteroidia; order Bacteroidales; family Rikenellaceae; genus Tidjanibacter; species Tidjanibacter faecipullorum. The sequence continues at coordinate 12,314 of DXCC01000009.1, read as the reverse complement.
TTTTCTGCATTCATATCCTTATGCTTGTTTTGTACGCTCCACTTCGCCTCAGAACGAGAAGGTCGCTCCGGCCATCACGTTGGCGCCGAGGGCCCGATAAACCAGATAGCGGTAGTTCGTCTGATTGAGCAGGTTGCCGCCCCGCACGAAAACGCCGACCTTCCGGGTGGGCTTGAACATCACCTCGGCCCATAGATCGACATAACCCGGTACGGCGACATACAGATTGGTATCCGTCGCCGCATAGCGCTGGCTGGCATATTCGACGCCCACCTTGACGAACACCTTGTCGCGCCATGCATAGCCGACCGCACCCGTCACCAGCAGCGGCGTAATGCCCGTACCGACCGGCATGACAACCTCCGTCGCGGAAGCGATCCTGTCGGTCCGGGGGTGGATGTCGTTGTAGCGCACCCCTGCCTCCAGCGAGAAGCCCACCGGCAGGCGCAGCTTCACGTCGGCATCGACATAGAACAGGTCGATCGGGGTGATGAAGGCATCGAACCAGGCATTCTCCATCAGCTTGAAGTTGAGCACTTCGGCCAGCGAATAGCCCACCTGCACATCGTAGGTCAGGATCGAAGCCGCCTGGCCGCGGAAGCCGCCGCCGAAATGCATGATGCGCGGACGCTGCACCTGATCGCCCTGGGCATAGGGGTTGAACATGTGCTGGCCGCGATAGGAGCCGTCGCCCTGTTCGCCGTCGGCCCGCAGATAAGGCACGAAGGCATCGGCCACCTTATAGGAGAGGTCAATGTCGGGCAATATGAAGAAACGGTAGAAGGCATCGTTATACGTCTCGTCCCCTGCGTGCCGGATGCCCTTGTAGCGGTTGACATAGACCCCCAGTCCCGCATGCAGGCCAAATCGGCCAAACGTGGCCTCATAGCGCGGGGCCAGCGCCACATACCAGTCGCAACTGCCGGCCGACGCCTCGGAGGATGTCCACCAGCCGTCGAAAATCACGTCGCCGAGCAACGCGCCGTCTCCCACGCGACCGCCGAGATTCACTTCCGCCCGACCGTAACCGACTGCGAGCTGCGCGATGCCGCCCGAAAGGGCTACCCGGTAGTTGAACCGCGACAGGTCGGTGAAATCGTCGCCGTAACCGATCCGCACGTCAAGATCCTGATTGAAATACCCCTGCCGGGTATCCGTCAGGCGGAAGGCATCGAAATAGTCCAACTGGAGATCGGCGCGGAAATCGAGCGACTGCCGGCCGAAATCACGTCCGGCATAGATCCCCACATCGTTGGTCGTCCAGGGCATGAGCGAGGCCCCTTCCGTAACCGGAATCTGCCGCCGCTGCCACTCGCCGTAATGGTTCAGGAGCACGCCGAAGCGGGTCGTCCGCGTCGACTTGTCCACCGCGAAGTCGAGCAGGCTCTGACCGGGATAACCGCCGCCCAGCCGCAGGTAGTAGGGATAGGGCCGGGCATATTCGGCCGTACTGATGCCCACCGGCGCAATCGGCTCCGTTCCGAAAACGGACCGCCACGGCGTGGGCCGGATCGCATAGTCGATCTCGGGCTTCAGCATCACCGTATCGTTCATGCGGGGACGGTAGTCGAGCTTGCGCGCCCCTTCCACCTCCGGCACATACTGCCGCGTGACTTCGATCTGCTGATCGATCGTCGGGTTCTGCGCCCGGGCCGTCTGTGCGACCGCCACCAGGGCACAACATAGGATCATATAGCTTTTCATCGCTCCGGCGATTTTTGAATTTTCTCTGCTTCTCATAACACGTTCTGCATCGTTACTTCAGGGCGGCGATCCGCTCGCGCGCCTCCTTCACCACACCGTCCGTCTGGCTGGGATAGCCGTCCACGATGCTCTGGTAGGTGGCACGGGCCTGGAACGTATCGCCCTTCTCGGCATAGATGTCGCCCAGAATCAAGAACGACCGGCCGAGCCAGTACATGTACGGCGTATTCTTGTCGGCAAAGGCATAGACCAGCGTCTCCACACGGCCGTTGTCGCCCCGACGGCGCGCCGCCTCGATCACCCGGTAGGCACTCTCGGCCCCCTCGGGCGTCGATACGTCGTCGCTGATCTGGGCAAAGAGCGGCAGCGCCTCCTCGGCCTGACCGCTGCGGCGCAGCACATCGGCTTTTGCATAGATCGCCTGCCGTTTCACCCGCTCGTCAGCCACCTGGGCCAGCACCTCCTCGGCGACGGCCAGCACGGTCGCATCGTCCCGCTTGGCGGCCCGCACGGCCTTCAGATAGCCGCCCAGTGCGGCATCCCGCTTGGCCGGGGCCGTGGACAGTCCGGCAAGCCGCTTGTAGGCCTCCGCCGCATCGTCATACGCTCCCTGTTCCATGCCCAGCGAAGCCAACCGCTCCAGACCGCGTTCCGTAAAGTCGTTGTCGCGCATCTCCGCCAGACGGCGATAATATTTCAAGGCCCGTTCGGGATTGCCCGCCGCCAGCGCATTCTCGCCGGCAAAATAGAGGGCATCGCAGAAATGGGCCCCCTTCGGGTAGCCGGTCATGTAGTTGTCCAGCGCATAGGAGGCGCGCTCCCTGTCGCCCGACAGATAGACGCGCTGGGCCGCAACGAAGGCCAGCGAATCGCGCTGCACCTCACCCAGATCGGTCTCCACGCCCACGCTCTCGGCATAGGCAAAATAGGTATCCACATCGTTGCGCTCGACATAGATGGTCCGGATGCCGTTCATGGCGTTGCGCGCCGCATCGGAATTCTTCTCGCGCCCCATCACCTGCTTGTAGTAGTCGAGTGCCTTGGCGTCGTTGCCCAGATTCTGGTAGGCCAGGCCCAGCTCGTTCAGCGCGGCGGCATAACGGGGCGACGACGGGTAAGCGGCCACGAACTGCTCCAGCACCTTTGCCGCCTTGTCGTATTGCTGACCTCCCATATAGGTGCGTCCCAACTCGAAAGTCGCTTCGGCCACATAGGGGCCCTCGCCCTTGCGGACAATCTCCTGCAGACTCTCGATCTTGCGCTCGGGCCGCTGCACCATGCCGAGCATCCGGGCCCGCTGGTAGGCCGAATAGTAGCGTTCGTCCGTCCCGACAGCGGCCGCCTTGTCGTAGAACTCGATGGCCCGCCAGAACGACCGGCCGCTGTAGGCAATGTCGCCCAGCCGGTTGTAGGCATCGGCCGCATAGCTGTCCTGCAGCCGGTTGTCCACCAGGAAATCGTCGAACCACTTGCGGGCATTCTCCCAGTCCTTGCGGTTGAAGTAGACATAACCCAGGTTGTAGCGCGCCATCCGGTTCTCCGGCTCATTGCGCGGCGACAGCCGTACGTAGGCGGCATACCGGTCGGCCGCCTCCTCCCAGTTGCCCTCCCGGTAACCGATCTCGCCGAGCCAGTAGCCCGCCAATGCGGTGTATTTGGCATTGAACCGGTTGGCCAGCGACTGATCGAGCAGCCGGCGCGCCATCGTATAGTCGCCCTCGTTGAAATATTCCAGTCCGCGGAAATAGGTGATCTTCTGCAGGGCGGCCTTCAGGTTGTTGTCCGGATCGGGCACCTGCATGATCGCCCGGTAGGCCGCATCGTAGTTGTGGGAATTGTAGTAGGCGGCAGCCAGATACTCCTTCACCTGCGGCACGTGGGACGACTGCGGATAACGCTCCAGGTAGCGGTTGAGCACGTTGATCGCCTCGTTGAAATAGCCGCCCCCCAGTTCGTACTGCAACTTACCGTAGTTGAACAGGGCGTCCTCGGCAATCGACTCGTCGTACCCCTCCCCTTCGGTGGCAGCCATGGCAAACGACTGCATGGCCAGCTGTTTCTCTCCCTTGCGCAGGTAGCAGTCGGCCAGGTGGTAGCTGGCATTCTGGGAAAGCTTGTCGTCCGGACCGGCCACCTGCGACAGGTAGCGCTCCGCATCGTCGTATTCGCCGATCATGTAGGAGGAGAAACCGAGCATGTAGAGCTCCTCGCGCCCCTGGTGTCCGCCCAACTCGGCATACCGCCGCAGGTATTGGATCGTCTCGCGCCAGCCGCCGGTCTGGAACCAGCTCTCGCCCACGATGCGGGTCAGCTCCCGCTGACGGTCACCGGCCGCCATGCGCAGCACGGCGGCGCCGTTCTCCCGCACATAGTGGTAGTTGCCCTCGTTGAACTCGATCTGCAGCAGATAGAAAGGCAGCACGTTACGGTAGGTCGGATCGTCGGCAATGACCGTAAAGGCCTGTTTCGCCTCGGCATAGTCGCCGCGCCGGTAGGCCATGTAGCCGATCAGATACTGGGCATGCGGATAGTAGGGACTGGTGAAGGCCACCTGCTCCAGTTCGAGCTGCGCCTGCTCGGGCTTCTGTTCACAGAAACAGGCATAACCGTATTTGAAGCGATACTCATCCTGTTCAGCCGTCGTCAGCCGGCCCGGACGCACCGCCTCGTACTGGGCGATGGCTGCCGGGTAATTCTCCTGTCCGAAGTAGAGGTTGCCCAACTCGAACCGCACCGCATTGATGCCAGCCGCCTTGGGATAGGTGGCCACGTAATGCTCCAGCAGGGCCTGGGCATCCCGGCGCTCCGCCTGGGCGGCACACAGCGCCAGCTGCCGTTCCAGCAGCTCCCGCTCGGCCGCATCGGCATCGATCCAGTCGCGCTGCACGCGGCGCAGCTCCTGATAGGCCGCACCGTATTTCTCCATCCGGTACAGGCTCTCGGCCCGCTCGAGGCGCTGGCCCAGCAGCGGCTGCTGGGCCAGCGCCTCCGCCCCTGTCCACGCGGTCACTGCAACCGCCAGCAACAGGATCCGTAACTTCCGTACGTTCATATCGTTATCGTCTCGTTTTATGATTCATCCACTTGTCCAGACGGGCGCACGAACGTTTGTCCGTCACCACGCCGTCCGCCAGCCGCACCACGCCGGCATCGGCCCGCAGCAGTTCGGCCATTGTTGCCCGGTCCATGCCGAAAGCCCCTTCGGGCATCGCGGGATCCAGGGTATTCTGCTCCTCCTCGACGCCGAACACCCACACGATGCGGGCCTCCGTCCCGACACGGGCCGCAAAACGCTCCATCGCCGTCCGGCAGGCCGCACGCCATCGTGTACGGTCGCGCACCAGCATCAGGTAGGTCACCCCGTCGGCAAAGACCACCTCGTCCGCCCGGTCGTATCCGCCGCGCCACAGAGCAAAGTCGTATTTCCGGGCCCGTTCGGGCAGGCTGTCATAGGGCGACCGGGTCGCCACGTAGCGCCACCGCGTCGTATCGTACCACGTCGTATCGGTCAGGGCAAACTCCCGTTCGCCGCCGTTCTGCAGATCCTCGTACACCAGCGTCATCGACCGCCCCATGCAACTGGAGCAGAGCACGTCACGCCGCAGGTCGGTGCCGGCGGCATAGAGTCCGTTGTCCAGGATCGGCAGATTGCGCCAGCAATAGCCGATCAGTGCCCCCGCACACAATGCAAAAAGGGCCGTCAAGGCCGCTTCCCGCACGGAGAAGGGGAAGAAGAAGTGCTCCCGCCGCCACGTCCGCCACACGACTATCGTGGCCGCCAGCAGCACAACATTCTTGGCAAAGGTCGTCCAGTTGTCAATCTTCAGCGCACTGCCGAAACAGCCGCAGTCGTCGAGCGGATTCCATATAGCGATCACCAGCGTAAGCAGCGTGAAGAAGCCCATCAGCACGAGCATCAGCAGGGCGGTCAGCTTCATCCGCACCCGGCACAGCAGCATGCCGCCGAGCGCCGTCTCGGCCACGCACTGCGCCACGGCCAACGCTGTGCTCCACCCGGCCAGGGCCTCCAGACCGAATGCGGTCAGATACTCCCGCACCTTCAGCGCCGTACCCCACGGATCGATGCCCTTGGCCACGCCCGAAAAGACAAAGACCGCACCCACTACGATGCGGCACACCTCCGGAAGCCATCCGTATGTTCCTTTCCGTGTCATTTTCTTCTCATTCCAACAGGTCGCCCAACGCCGTCCTGATCCGCTCGAACACCTCCCCGGGAGTGGCCATGCCCCCCTCCGGGGTCGAACAGTCGACCGTTCGCGGCGTTCCCTCCTCGCTCCCCATGCGCAGGTACATCTCCCGCACCCGACGCTGAAAGGCGAGCGACGCCTCGTGAATATCCACCCCTCCATTCAGATAGGCCCGGTCATCGCCGCTGCGCTGTGCCCGCAGGCTGCGCTCGGTGAAGGCAAAGGGCACATCCAGAAACAGCGCGGCATCGGGCTGCGGCATGCCGTTGTGTACGTATTCCAGTTCCAGAATCCACCGCCGCAGCGCATCCTGCTGTTCACGGTCGACCAGTTTGGCACACTGGTAGGCGACATTGGAGGGGACATAACGATCCAGCAGCACAAACCGCCCCTGTGCCAGCCACTCGCGCAGCATGGGTGCGGCATCAGCCCGGTCACCGGCAAAGAGCAGCGCCACCACATAGGGATCGACCGCATCGACCGCCCCCAGTTCACCGCGCAGGAACCGGGCGATCAGTTCGCCGTACACCGACGCATCGAACCGCGGAAAATGCAGGTAGGCGCATCCCCTGCCCCGCTCCGTCAAGTAGCGGCGCAACAATTCCATCTGGGTCGATTTACCCGCTCCGTCCAGTCCCTCGATTACGATCAGCGGCATCTGTTTGGTCTCTTTTTTCCTGTGCTGTTTATCTTTTGCCTGCGGCGTCCCTACCGCAACATGCGGGCCGCCCGTTCGACGCCGGCCGCCAGCGCATCCGCCTCTTCGGGCGTATTGTAGAAGGCAAACGAGGCGCGGGCCGTGCCCGTAATGCCGAAATGGGTCATCAGCGGATCGGCACAATGGGCCCCCGTGCGGATGGCTATGCCAAGCTTGTCGAGAATCATGCCCACATCATAGGCATGCGCCCCCTCCACATTGAAGGAGACGATGCTGCACTTGGAGGGCGACGTACCGTAGATCCGCACCCCGTCGATGGCCGACAGCCGTTCGGTGGCGCGCACCAGCAGTTCGTGTTCGTAACGCATGGCCGCAGCCCGGTCGATGCTCTCCAGGTAGGCGATCGCCTCACCCAGGCAGATGGCACCGATATAATTGGAGGTACCCGCCTCGAACTTGAGCGGCAGATCGGCATAGGTCGTACCGGCAAAGGAGACATGCTTGACCATGTCGCCGCCACCGAGGAAGGGCGGCATCCGGTCCAGCAGCTCCCGACGGCCGTACAGCACGCCGATGCCGTTCGGCGCATACAGTTTGTGGCCGGAGAAGACGTAGAAATCGCACCCCAGCCGCTGCACGTCCACCTCGCCGTGGACGATGCCCTGGCAGCCGTCCACCAGCACGACCGCACCGGCCTCGTGGGCCAGCCGGATCACCTCCTCCAGCCGCGGCATGGTGCCCAGCACGTTGGAAGCCTGCGTGACGGCCACCAGCCGGGTCCGCTCATCGAGCAGCCCGGGCAGCAGGTCCACGCGCAGCTCGCCCTGATCGTCAATCGGCAGCACGCGGATCTCCACCCCCTTGCGTCCGCCGACCAGCTGCCACGGCACGATGTTGGAGTGGTGCTCCATTTCGCTCACCACGACGTTGTCGCCCGGCCGGAAGGCCAGTTCGCCGTAGCTGTACGCCACCGTATTGACGGCCGACGTGGCCCCCGCCGTGAAAACGATCTCCTCGCGCGAGGCGGCACCGATGAAGCGGCACACCCGTTCGCGGGCCTCCTCAAAGAGTTCGGTGGCCTGTTCGGAGAGGTAGTGGACGCCGCGGTGGACGTTCGCGTTGGTCTCGCAATAGAGACGGCTCTCGCAATCGATCACCCGGCGGGGCTTCTGACTGGTCGCCGCGCTGTCCAGATAGACCAGCGGACGGCCGTACACCTGCCGGGACAGAATCGGGAAATCCTCCCGTATTTTCTTCACATCCCACATATTCCTGTTCCTCCTCTGCACTTCCGACCCGAACGGCCGCAAGCGTCCTATTCGGCCTGCTGCAGCCGGACGATCTTCTCGGCCGCCGCCTCCAGCACCCGTTCGGCCAGCGCCCCTTCCGGGATGCGGGCCACCACTTCGTTCACGAAGCCCGTCAACTGCAGCCTCTTGGCTTCCGCCTCGCTCAGACCGCGCTGACGCATATAATATACCGCCTCGTCGTTCATCTGCCCCACGGTCGCACCATGGCTGCACTTCACGTCGTCGGCATAGATTTCCAGTTGGGGCGAGGTCAGGATCCGGGCCCGACCGCCCATCACCAGGTTGCGGCTCTGCTGGTAGGCTTCGGTGTGCTGGGCGTCCTGCGCCACATACACCATGCCGTCAAACGAACCGAAACCCGTTCCCGAGGCAACCCCCTTCACGGAGACGTCGCTCCGGCACTCGGGCACACGGTGCTCCACGCGCACCTTCACCGCCTTGCGCTCGCCGTCGCCCGCCATGAAGATGGCCGCCTGCACGGCCTCGGCCCCCCGCCCTTCGAGCAGGGTGTCGTACGCCAGCGAGGCCTCGCCGTCGCTCAGCTCAACGGTCACCAGTTCGGCCCGCGCCCCGGCTGCCAGACGGGTTTCGTGATCCGCCCGTACGGAACGGCCCGTAACGACCTCGGCCACGCGCAGCGAACCGTGCTCACCGACCGCAAAGGTGCGGTGCGTCTCGCCCTCTTCCGTAGCAAAACAGAGCGACACCGCGGCGCCTTTGCCGACCGACACCTCCACACGGCCGTAACCTGCCGCAATCACGATCGGCTCGGCCTCAACGACCGCATCCGACACCGTGACCGAGAGGCAGCCGTCCGTCGCACGGAGTTCGACGCCGGAGGCCCGGCGGCCGAGTCCGCTCTCCCCGCCGGCCACAAGTACCGCATCGGGGATTCTGATCAATTCAGACGCTCTTTCCATAACGCCTCCGCCCTATTTGTATTGATTGATGAGCCAGTCGTAACCCTCGTGCTCCAGCTTGAGAGCCAGCTCCTTGGTGCCCGACATAATGATCTGCCCCTTGTAGAGGACATGCACGAAGTCGGGCACGATGTAGTCGAGCAGACGCTGGTAGTGGGTGATGACCACCGTCGCGTTGTCGGGCGTGCGCAGCTTGTTCACACCCGTAGCCACAATGCGCAGGGCGTCGATGTCCAGACCGCTGTCGGTCTCGTCGAGAATGGCGAGCTCCGGCTCCAGCAGGGCCATCTGGAAAATCTCGTTTTTCTTCTTCTCACCGCCCGAGAAACCTTCGTTCACGGCACGGCCGGTGAGTTTGCTGTCCAGTTCGACCACCTTGCCCTTCTCGCGCATCAGCTTCAGAAATTCGCCCGAGGAGAGAGGCGGCTGGCCCAGATATTCGCGGCGGCGCGCCACGGCCAGCTTCATGAAATTGGCCATGCTCACCCCGGGGATCTCCACCGGATACTGGAATCCGAGGAAGATTCCCGCGCGCGCGCGTTCCTCAATATTCATCTCCAGCAGATTCTGACCGTTGTAGATCACCTCGCCGGCCGTCACCTCGAAGCGGGGACTGCCCGCGATGACCGAGGCGAACGTACTCTTGCCCGATCCGTTCGGGCCCATGATGGCGTGCACTTCGCCGGCATTGACACTGAAGTCGATACCGCGCAATATCTCCTTACCGTCGATCGTGGCGTGAAGCCCCTTGACCGTCAATATGTTTTTCATGTTTTTCGCAACAAAAATTTCTCCGTCAAAGATATTCCTTTTTTACCGGTTTTCCATGCCCCGAAGCCATTCTGTTGCCCTTCGGGGGCACAAAAGCTCCGGGGCGGGAACGCCGCATTTATGAAAAGAACGTATTTTACCTCTCCGCGATTGTCACACACCGGCGCCGGACGCCATTTTCCGGCGCAAGGACGCCGTGACATTTTCGTAGCATCCGGCAGCCGCAGCCGGTCTCCAACCCTTCCAAAAGCAAGTAAACTGCTACTTTACAGCACGATGCAGTTTAATATTTCCGTAACATTTTTGTAAAGGGGGCGTAAAAAGGGCGTCATAGTTTTGCGGCGTCGAAACAGAAGCTATGACACGACGCATCGTTACCCTGCTCATTGCCTTGTGCTGCGCATTGAATCTGCACGCCGCCATCGTTACGGACGACGACCGCTCTTCCGAGCGCGGCGAAGACAAAAAAGAGGAAAAACACGGCGACTTCAAGGTATCCGGCTACATCCAGGCCCAGTACCAGTGGGGACAGCCGGATGCGACGCTTCGTGTCGGCACGGGCAACGACAATCCGGAGCTGCCCTACAACCGCATCGGCATCCGGCGCGGCCGGGTAAAGATGACCTACGAGAAGGGCATCGCCACCGGTGTCTTCCAGCTCGACATCACCGAAAAGGGTATCGGCGTCAAGGATGCCTACGCCCGGATCGAGGAGCCCTGGCTGGAGTCGTTCGCCGTGACGGCCGGCATCTTCAACCGCCCCTTCGGCTACGAGATCGCCTACTCCTCCTCCAAACGCGAATCGCCCGAACGCTCCTTCATCTTCCAGACCCTCTTCCCCGAAGAGCGCGACCTGGGCGCCATGCTCTCCGTCGAGGGACCGGACGACACGGTCTGGGAGTTCTTCCAGATCCAGGGCGGTCTCTTTGCCGGCAACGGCATCAAACGCGAAACGGACAACCGCCGCGACTTCATCGGCCAGCTGATGCTCGAACACGAGTTCGAGGATTTCGCCGACCTGGAGATCGGCCTCGGCGCCTCCTACTACTACGGCTCGGTCTATCAGGGCACGCCGACCGTCTATACCATGCACGACGGCGCCTTTGTGGCCGACATCGCGGAGAGCAACGTGGGCCGCTACGCCAAACGCGAATACATCGGCTTCAACGCCCAGCTGGAGTTTGAAACCGTACTGGGAGAAACGGAAATCCATGCGGAATACATCTTCGGCCAGCAGCCCGGCTCCCTGACCTCGACGGAGAGCCCGAACGCCTCGTCGCTGCCGGCCCACGACACCTACATCCGCCCCTTCCGGGGAGGCTACGTGATGCTGACCCACGAGATCGAAAACTTCCCCGTCACGCTGGTGGCCAAATACGACTGGTATGATCCCAACACGGCCGTCTCGGGCAACCGCGTGGGCCTCGGCGGCACGGGCATCGCCGATCTCGGCCGGCAGGCCATCGGATTCGGCGCCCTGTGGCACATCACCGAGGCACTGAAGCTGACCGCCTACTACGACATCGTGCGCAACGAGTGCACCGACCGGATCGCCGCCATGAGTCACGATCTGAAGGACAACATGTTCACCCTGCGTCTGCAATACAAATTCTAAACCGTACAAACACTTCTAAAATCAATAGCATCATGAAAAAGTTCTTGATTACCGCAATCGCCGTACTGGCCGGTCTGACGGCCGCCAACGCGCAGAAGATCAAAGGCTCGGACACCTGCCTGCCCCTTTCGCAGAAAGAGGCCGAAGAATATATGCAGTCCCACCCGTCGGCCGTTGTCACCGTAACGGGCGGCGGCAGCGGTGTCGGCATCTCGGCCCTGATGGAGGGTACGACCGACATTGCCCAGGCTTCGCGCCGCATGAAATTCAACGAGAAACAGAAAATCCAGGAGAAGGGAGACCAGGTGAAGGAGGTCATCATCGCCTATGATGCGCTGGCCGTCGTGGTTCACCCCTCCAACCCCGTCACCAACCTCACCCGCGAGCAGCTCGAAGGCATCTTCACGGGCAAAATCACCAACTGGAAACAGGTCGGCGGTCCGGACATGAAGATCATCCCCTACTCGCGCGAGACCTCCTCGGGCACGTACGAATTCTTCAAGGAGAGCGTCCTGCGCAACCGCAACTACATGAACGGCATCATGAGCATGCCGGCCACCGGCGCCATCATCCAGTCGATCAGCCAGACCAAGGGCGGCATCGGCTATGTCGGCCTGGCCTACCTGAACAAGAGCGTCAAACCGATCCACGTCTCCTACGACGGCGGCAAAAGCTACACGGAACCTTCCGTAGCCAACGCCAAGAACAAGACCTATCCGATCGTGCGTCCGCTCTATTACTACTACATGGCCCGCTCGGCCAATGCGGTCAAACCCTTCATCGACTACGTGCTCTCGCCCAAGGGACAGGAGATCGTCAAGGAGATCGGCTTCATCACGGTCAAATAACAACAATGTCACCGACACGGCCGGTGCTGCCCCGCAGCGCCGGCCACTCGCATAGGACATGAAAAAACTCAGAAAAATATTCGAACGCATCGTCGAAAGCATCCTGACAGTCAGCGGCGCGATCACGACGATCACCATTCTGCTGATCACCGTGTTCCTTTTCCGCGAAGGCTTCGGACTCTTCCGCAGCAGCGAGATCGAGCAGGGCTACCGGCTGTGCCTCAACGCCGACAACCCTGTCGAGAAGCTCTCCTCGCGTCAGATCATGCAGATCTTCGAC
>DXCC01000008.1 GCA_019116245.1 Candidatus Tidjanibacter faecipullorum | reverse complement strand
CGACGGCGAATAGCCCTCGCTCCCGGACAAACCCCACTCCAAGGGCTTCCGCACACACCCCGTGCGGAAGCCCTTTTTTCGTCCCCCTCCCCATCGCTGCGTCCAATGGCCCCCTCACGCCGCTTTGTCCGACCGGAAAGCAGTCCGCCGGCCGGCCGCGATGGCGGGGTTTCGCCGAAATTTCCTATTTTTGTGTTCAATCACCATTCCGAAACCGTCCATGAGCACACCTGCTTCCCGCCGTTCCGCATCACCGAAACAAAAGGACCGCCCCGCCGAGGAGATGCCCCGCGGGGAGGACCGCAATTTCCGCCGCTACTTCAGCCTGCCCCGCAACTGGCACATCGGCGACTACCTGTGCAACCTGTCGATCGTCACGCTGGGCATCATCATCACCTTTGCAGGCAACGGGCTGATCGACCGCCACCGCAAGGCCAACGACGTGCGCAACCAGATGCAGCTGGTGCTGACCGAACTGCACGACAACGCCACGCTGCTCTCGCTCTACCGCGAACAGGTCACCGCCGAACAACAATCGTCGCGCTACCTGCTCGCCCACATGGACGACCTGCAGCACGCCTCGCTGGACACGCTGGCCCACTACGGCTCGGTGCTCTATCAGATCGAATCGCCCAACTTCAACTACGACGCCCTGGAGATGTTCAAACTTTCGGGGCTCTTCCCCTCGATCAAGGACAAACAACTGGCCACCAACATCCTGAAGTGCTACGAGGTGCTCCAGATCGTGGAATCGTCCCTCAAGCAGTACTACGACATCAAAACGAGCCACCTGATGTTCACCGACCAGAGCTGGACCCAGCAGACCACCGACTGGCGGGAGTTCTGGGAGGTGTCGCTCCGGTACGAATCGCTCCGCAACATCGTCTTCCTGGCCAACAGTTTCTTCGGGGCCGACGCCTCCTTCACGCCCGAGTTCCAACTGATCGACCGCATCACCGGCCGGATCGAAACGCTCTACGATCTGCAGCCCTGACCCCGGCAGACGTTGCGACGGAAGCCGTGTGACCGTTTTTTCGCCGCCGCAACATCCGTTCTGAACAGGGAAACGCTACCTTTGCAGCGAATCATCCGCATTGCAACCCGAACTGCCATGAATGCCAAGACCAAAGGTTATCTGCTGGGTGCCATAGCCGCCGCAACCTACGGCATGAACCCGCTCTTTGCCCTGCCGCTCTACAAGAACGGCATGGATCCCACGTCGGTACTCTTCTTCCGCTACCTCTTCGCCATGGCCATCCTGGGCATCATGATCAAGGCGCGCGGCCGCACTTTCCGTATCGTCCGCAAGGAGGTCGTTCCGCTCATCGTCATGGGTCTGCTGGTGGCCCTCTCCTCCCTGACCCTCTTCCTGAGCTACAACTACATGGCCGCAGGCATCGCCTCCACCATCCTTTTCGTCTACCCGATTCTGGTGGCCCTCATCATGGCCCTCTTCTTCAAGGAGAAGATCACGCTGCAGACAGTCATCTGCATCCTCTTCGCCCTGGGCGGCATCGCCCTGCTCTACCGGGGCGACGACGGCGCCACGCTCAGCACGATGGGCGTCCTGCTGGTGATGGTCTCGGCCCTCTCCTATGCGATCTACATCGTCGGCGTCAATCAGTCCTCCCTCAAACAGATGGCCACCGTACAGATGACCTTCTACGTATTGGTCTTCGGCTTTGTCCTCTTCCTGGTCTGCAGCCGTTTCGGCACCGCCCTCACGCTGCCCACCCGATGGTACCTGTGGGGCAACCTGATCGCGCTGGCCGCCCTGCCCACGGCCGTGTCATTCATCTGCACGACCCAGGCTGTCCAGTACATCGGCTCGACTCCGACCGCCATTCTCGGCGCCCTTGAACCCGTGACGGCCGTCATCTTCGGCGTCACCCTCTTCGGCGAACCGCTGACGCCGCGCCTGGTGCTCGGCATGGTGATGATCATCCTGGCCGTTACACTGATCATTGCCGGCGGCAGCATCACCACCCAGCTGGTGCGCTTCCGCAAACTCTTCCCCAAACTGCTCCGCCAACGCCACTGACCCCTCAACCCCCGCCTGCCTTGCAACCCGAAGCCGATACAACCGCCAAACTGCCCCTGCGGACCATCCTGCGCCTCATCCCGCGCCAAAGCCGGCGCGGCGCGGCAGGCGTGATCCTCGCCACCGTGGCCCTGGCCCTGCTCGACTTCGCCGGCGTCGCCGCCCTGGTACCACTCCTGCTGGTGGTGCTGGACGAGACGGCCGCCCTCCGCACGCCGGGGCTGGGCTGGTTCTACCAGGCGGCCCACTTCGACTCGTTCGGCCACTTCGTCGTGGCCATCTGCCTCCTCGTCATCGCCTTCATCGTGGTGAAAAGCCTGCTGACCGTACTGATCTCCGACCGGGTCTATCGTTACCTGATGGGGTTGTACCGCTACTACTCCACCCGCATGTTCGACACCTACCTCTCGCGCGGCCTGCTCTTCATCCGCGGACACCACACCTCGGCCCTCATCAACGACATCAACGGCATCTGCATCCGCTTCACGGACGGCGTGCTGGGTCTGCTCCTCAACATGGCCACGGAGGTGATCCTGCTGCTGCTCATCGCCGCCACCCTGCTGTGGTACGATCCACGGCTGGTGCTGCTGGCCGCCGTCGTTTTCCTGCCGCTGTCGCTCCTCTACACGCTGGTTTTCCGGCGGCGCATGAACCGGAACGGACGGGAGGAGAACCGCCTCTTCGTGGCCCAGAACAAGACCCTCTACGAAACCCTGCGCGGCTATGCCGACATCGAAATAAACAATGCCGAACGGTATGTCTCCGACCGGTTCCGCGACGGACTGGACCGCCTCACCTCCTGCCGCCGGCAGGCCATGCTGATCCGCACGGCAGCGGGCCGCATGTCCGAACTGTCGCTGATCCTGGGCGTGGCGGTCATGATCGTCATCGGCCTGGCCACGGGCGAGGAGATGGCCTCGCTCAAGATCGCACTGGGCGTATTCGCCGTGGCCGCCTACAAGATCATCCCCTCGGTCAACCGACTCATCAACAGCTGGATCGAATACCGACGCAACCTCTTTGCGGCCGAAAAGATCGCCGACACGCTCGGCCACACCGACACAGTCCGCTTCACGCCGCCCACCCACGAACGTCTGCCGTTCCGCACGGCCATCGACTTCGAGCACGTCACCTTCCGCTACGAACCGGAAGGCCGGGCGGTCCTCAACGACTTCTCGCTCCACATTGCCAAGGGAGAGCGGATCGGAATCCGGGGCCGCTCCGGAGCAGGCAAATCGACGCTGCTCAACATTCTGTGCGGCTTCTTCACCCCCAACGCGGGACGGCTGACCATCGATGGCGTCCCCCTCACCCCCGACAACCGCCGCGCCTGGCAGAACAACATCGCCTATGTCTCGCAGGAGGTCTTCCTGCCCGACATCCCGCTGGCCGAAAACATTGCCTTCGGGGTGCCCCCCGAAGCGATCGACCCCGAACGGCTGCGCCGCGCCATCGAAGCGGCCTCCCTCACGGAGCTGGTCGATTCGCTGCCGGAGGGAACGGCCACCGTCACCGGCGAAGCGGGCTGCCGCCTCTCGGGCGGACAGCGTCAACGGGTCGGCATTGCCCGAGCCCTCTACAAGGAAGCCTCCGTACTGCTCTTCGACGAGGCCACCTCATCGCTCGACAGCCGCACGGAACGCGACATCGTCGAGGCCATCGAACACCTTTCGACCACCCGACGCGAACTGACCCTGCTCATTATTTCCCACCGCGAGCGGACGCTCGACTTCTGCGACCGCATCATCGAAATTGCCGAACCGCATGAGTGACATCCGCACCCTCCCCAACGAACGCCTCTTCGCCGACCTCGAGCGCCTCTTTGACGAGGGAGGTGACGTACAGCTGCCCGTCAAGGGGTACAGCATGCGCCCCTTCCTGAAAAGCGAGCGCGACTCGGTACACCTGCTCCCGGCCACGTCCGTGCGGCTGCGCCGGGGCATGGTGGTGCTGTTCCGCTACCGCACGGGCCACATTCTGCACCGCATCCGCCGCATCGAGGGCGACCGGCTGACCATCGTGGGCGACGGCAACTGCCGCCAGCAGGAGCGGGTCATGCGCACCGACGTGCTGGCCTGGGCGGATGCCATCCGGCGCAACGGCCACACCATCCGCTACGGTTCCTGCCGCTGGCGCCTGCTCTCGGCCTACAGTCTGGCCCTGCACCTGGCCCGTACGCTCTACTACACCCTCCGGGGATCGCGACGGCGGGCATAGCCCGATCATTATACAAAGCAGGCGCGGAATGAAGATTCCGCGCCTGCCGGCTTCATGCGAACGGCCCGCTACTTCGGCAGGGCCAGCGTGCCGAGCCATGCGGCTACCTCGGCATCGGCTTCGGCGGCCTGGCTGCCCCGGACGGCCAGCCCCGGCAGCAGCCGCGAGGCGGGGCACAGACGCGCCAGATCGGCCAGACTGTTGGCCAGTCCGCTCCCCTCGTGGGTGCAGAACGGTACGAGCGTCTTGCCCGTCAGATCATACGCCTCCAGAAAGGTCTGCACCGCCATCGGCATCGTGCCGCACCAGTTGGGATAGCCGACAAAAACCGTATCGTAGGCGTCCATATGGTCCACCCGGGCGGTCAGCGGCGGCCGCACCTGTTCGCGCAGTTCGCGCACCGCTTCGGCCACACAAGCCTTGTAGGTGGCCGGATAGGGCGTGGTGCGCTCAATGCGGAAGAGGTCGCCCCCGGTGTGGCGGGCAATCATCTCCGCCACCCGCTCGGTATTGCCGACCGGCAGTTCGACCAGCCGTCCGGCCACGTAATTCTCGCCGCGATGGGAGAAGTAAGCGATCAGTATCTTGTTCATGGCAAACAATTATTTGGCCGGTTCGGGCACCACTTCGTTCAGACAGGCAATGGCATTGAGCGTGCGCGGATAGCCGATGTAGGGCAGCAGCTGGGTCGTCACGGCCAACAGGCGGGCCTTGTCGTTGCCCACGGCGACGTTGCCGGCAATGTGGCCCTTCACCTGCGCCTCACAGCCGCCCAGCGAAACGAGGATGGCATAAGTCAACAGTTCGCGCGTGGGGACATCCAGCGCCGGACGCGTCTGGTAGTCGCCGAAACAGTTGGCCGACAGGAAGCGCTGCAGGTGGATCTGATTCTGCGGCGCGGAGGCATACATCCGGTCGATCTGCTCGCCGAAGATTCCCTTCTGCAGCGCCAGCCCCTTCTCAAAGCGGTTTTCGGGCGTTGTGGTGGACTGTCCCTCCAGCGGCAGGGCAACGCCCGCAGCGGCCAGCTCACCGTTCAGCACCTCCAGCGCCTCACGGGCACGCGCCATGCCGACATAGGGCACCGCATGATAGACCACCTCGCGGAGCACCACCGGTTCGACGCCGTTGGCCAGCGCGGCCTGCACCGTTGCGCGGAACATCCCCTCGGTCTGCATGGCCACGGCCGAAGCCAGGGTCACCAGCAGGCGCGTGCGCAGGTCCAGATCGCTGTTCCGGCTCACCTCGTCGAAAGCGAAATTGCCAAAGACGGTAGCCAGTTCGGGATCGGTCGCAGCCAGGGCCGCCAGTTCGTCCGATCCCCACTCGGCCGCATGACGGGCAGCAGTTTCCGACAGGGTCGGCACGGCGGCAGCCGTCGCGGCGGCATACTGCCCGTCGGTCACGGGATCGAGCCACGTGTTGCGGTTGGTCTGCGGATTACACTCCACGGCCAGGTGGGAGAACCAGCTGTCGGGCGCCGCACCGTGCCAGTGGATCACATCGGGGGCAATCTCCACCACATCGCCGGGGGTCAGCATCCGGGCCGGCTGCCCCTGCTCCTGGTAGTAGCCGCGTCCGGCCGTCACGATCAGGATCTGGCCGCCCGTGTGGCGGTGCCAGTTGTTTCGGCAGCCCGGCTCGAAGGTGACGTTATAGACGGGGCAATGCAACGTCTCATTGTGCGTCAGCGGCGCCAGCCAGGAACGTCCGGTAAAATACTGTGCATTGGCGGGCGGATTGGGATCGCCCTGCGGGAACATCTGCGTAAAGACAGGCTCTTTTTTCATGGTCTCCTCCATAGTTTGTGCATGGATGCCGCAGGGCCACAGCAACAGCAGCACGGCGGCAATCATCCGGTTACGATACATAAAGATAGCGTTTTTCAAGGTTGGTTCTTCCTCACTCCCCTGCGGGCTCGAAGGTCACCCTCACCCCGCCCCGTCCGAGGGCCCGGGCCAGCGTATCGGCCTCCTCAACCGCTCCCAGCCGCGTATAGCTGTACGACGTTGCGAAGGTGTCGTAGAAGAGGACGACCGTATCGTCGCCCCACAGCATCAGATCGCCGGTACGGATCCGGTCAGGCACCGCCGAGGCGGTCGGCAGCGGCTCATCGAGCCGGGCATACTTCTCGTTGCCGTTCAGTTCGGTCATCTCCAGGGTCAGCGGCAGCCGCGCAGCAAAGGCCCGGGCCGCCTCGGTGTCGGTAAGCGTCAGCGCAAAGGCCGTCTCCTCCGCACCGACCCGCAGCACCACCTGCCGCCAGCCGTCGCCGCCGGGCAGCGTTTCCTCCCCGCCTCCGGACGGAACGGTCCGCCCGCCGTCGGTACAGGCCGCAGCCGCCCACAGGGAGCAGGAGAGCAGCGGGAGCATCATCCATCGGTTGTTGTTCTTCATCTTGCAGGACGGGGGCGGCTTGCCGGCCGGAACGGTTCATCCATTCCAGCGCTCCGCCCGCCGATACAAAGGAACAAACGATTCCCGCTCCGCCCCCTAACCGGATTACGGGAAAACCAACCCGAATTACGGAACCCGCCTCCGCGCCGCACCTCGGATGCTCCCCGCCAACAGGGCGAAACAACGCGGATTACGGATCGCCCTACCCGCATTACGGATTTCGGTCCGGTGCCGGTCGGACGAACCTGCCAAAGGGTTATTTTTGCATTCAAGAACACACTCCGCACGAACATGGACAGCAAGATTCTCCACATCGAAAACGTCTGCGACTACAACGCCCAGCTGGGCGTCGAAACCCTCCATCCGCTGGTGAGCGTGGTGGACATGGCCCAGGCGCACCCCATCCGCCACACCCGCCAGACCTTCGGCTTCTATGCGATCTTTCTGAAAGAGGTGATGTGCGGCGACATGATCTACGGCCGCCAATACTACGACTACCAGGAGGGAACGCTGGTCTGCCTGGCGCCCGGCCAGGTGATCGGCTTCGAGGACAACGGCGAGGTGTTCCAACCCAAAGGCTGGGCGCTGGTCTTCCACCCCGACCTGATCCGCGGCACCGCCCTGGGCCAGCACATCCGCGAGTACAGCTACTTCTCCTACGAGGTGAACGAGGCGCTGCACCTCTCCGAACGGGAACGGGAGCTGGTGATCGACTGCATGCAAAAGATCCGCCACGAGCTGGAACACGCCATCGACCGCCACAGCAAACGACTGATAACCATCAATATCGAAGTACTGCTGGACTATTGCCTGCGCTTCTACGAGCGGCAGTTCATCACCCGCTCGCACGTCAACCGCGACATCGTCAGCCGGTTCGAGCACCTGCTCGACGACTACTTTGCCGACGGGCGCGCCCAGCAGGAGGGACTGCCGACGGTCAAATCCTGCGCCGAGGCCCTCTTCCTGTCGCCCAACTACTTCGGCGACCTCATCAAGAAGGAGACCGGCAAGACGGCTCAGGAGTACATCCAGCTCAAGCTGATCGACGCGGCCAAGGACCGCCTGCTCGACCCCTCGCGCACGGTGGGCCAGGTGGCCTACGAGCTGGGCTTCCAGTATCCCCAGCACTTCACCCGCCTCTTCAAGAAAGTCACCGGCCAGACCCCCAACGACTACCGCACCCGCGCCTGATCCCGCCCCCCGAAGGGCTTCCCGGCAGGTGCAGGCGGTTTTCTCGCAAATTGCCGGGAAAATTCATCGTTTTTCGGAAGAGTATGCGTACTTTTATACCGTGAAATTATGTTCCGACTGAACGGCTCTGCATGAACAAACGGCGCATAAGCATCTGTCTGGGCAGCTCCTGCTTCGCACGCGGGAACAATGTCAATCTGACGGAGATCAAACGGTTTCTGGCCGAAAAGGAGCTGGAAGCCGACGTCGTGTTCAGCGGCCGCTTGTGTGAGGACATGTGCAGCCGGGGCCCCATCGTCTGCATTGACGACCGGGTCTACGAAGAGGTGACCCTCTCGCTGCTGCACAAAATACTTGAAGAGGAATTCAAATGCTGAGGCCGGTATATACGGAACCCGACAAATGCAGACGATGCTACAAGTGCATCCGCGAATGCCCCGTCAAGGCCATACAGGTCGATCACGACCGTATCTCCATCATGCCCGACCGGTGCATCTGGTGCGGCCGCTGCACGGAAGTCTGCCCCACGGGAGCCAAAAAGCTCCGTGACGGCCTGACGCGCGCCCGCATGACCGTGGCCAAATACCCCTCTGCCATCCTGGCGCTCGACCCCGCCTACATCAGCGAATTCGACAACGTGACCCCCGAGGTGCTGGTCGCCGCCATCCGCCGGCTCGGCTTCGGCGGCGTATCGGAAACCGCCCTGAGCGCACGCCTAGTCACGGGACGCATCCGCCGCTTTCTGGAGGAGGCCCGCCCCGGCGCCTACTACACCTCCACCTGCCCGGTCGTGGTCAACTACATCCGCAAATACCGCCCCGAACGGCTGGCCGACCTCATTCCGGTCGTCTCGCCGATGATCGCCCACGCCCGGCTGCTGAAACAGCTCTACGGCGACGACCTGCGCATCATCTATGCCGGCCCGTGCATCGGAGCCAAATACGACGCCGACAAACACAGCGACCTGATCTCCGTGGCGATCACCTTCCAGGATCTGCGCCAATGGTTCGACCGCGCCGGCATCGACCTGCAAACCGTCACCTCGGGCCCCGACGACCGTTTCGTGCCGCGCCAGGCCGACAGCGGCTCGCTCTATGCCGCCGAAGGCGGACTGCTCGCCGAACTGGGTGCCCTGACCGGCACCACCGGCCATATGGCCTTCTCCGGCCTGGCAGCCGTCAAGGCCACCCTCTCCGACAGCCGGCTGCATCCCGACCGGCCCCTGCTGATCGAACTGAACGCCTGCAAAGGGGGGTGCATCAACGGCCCCGGCTGTTCGCACCGCACCACCCCCGCCGCCAACCGCTACACGCTCTTCAGCCGCCGAACGGCCCGTCCGACTCCCGAACCCGACCACAAGCCGGATCTGGAAGCCACCTTCCACGCCGACCCCCAGCCCGAGGAGTCGTTCACGGAGCAGCGGATTCGCGAAACGCTCGCCTCGATCGGCAAATACGCCCCCGAGGACGAACTCGACTGCGGCTCGTGCGGCTACGGCACCTGCCGCGACTTTGCCCGCGCCCTGCTCGAAGGACGCGCCCGCAACAACATGTGCATCGCCTTCATGCGCCGCATGGCCCACGACAAGGCCACCGTGCTGCTGCGCACCATTCCCGTGGGCATCGTCATCGTCAACTCCAACCTGCGCATCGCCGACATGAACCGGGCCTTCGCCGCCGCCATCGGAGGCGAAACGCTGGCCGCCTACGAGCTGTTCCCCGGCATGGAAGGGGTGCCGCTGCAGGAGATCTGCGCCTTCGAGCCCTACTTCAAGACGGTGATTGCCACCGGCGAAGAACTCAAGGAGCGCCGCATCCGGGGCAATGACCGGACGTGGCTGCTCTCCATATACAACATCAACCCCAAGAAGCAGGTGCTCGGCGTACTGCAGAACCTGCACGAACCTTCGGTGCGCAAGGAGTGGCTGATCGAGAAGACCCGCGAGGTGCTCGGCAACCACATGACCACCGTACAGAAAATTGCCGGTCTGCTGGGCGAAAACGCCGCCTACACCGACGCCACGCTGCGCTCGATCATCGAGGCCTACGACCGCGGCGTAGAGGAGATTCCCACGAAACACCCCTCCGAGGAGTAGAAACCGGAGAGACGTACCGATGAGAACGAACGGAGACTTCATAGAGGTAGACTGTTTCCAGCGCAACAAGGGAAACAACATCGTCTGCGGCGACACCTTCCTCTCGCACAAGTTCAAGGAGGAGGGACGGGTCATCAGCGTGCTGTCCGACGGCCTGGGCAGCGGCATCAAGGCGAGCGTCCTGTCGACGATCACCTCCACGATGCTGATGAACTTCACGGCCATGAACGAGGACATCGTGGCCGCCACCTCGTCCGTCCTGAAGACCCTCCCCCGCGACGCCGTGCGCAAGATCAGCTACTCGACCTTCTGCGTGTGCGACATCGACTGCTTCGGCCGCACGCGGATCGCCGAATACGAAAGCCCCGCCTACTACCTCTTCCGCAACGGCCGGTGCGTGGAGATGGACAAGTTCCGCATCCCCGTCCGGCGCGACGACATGGAGAATACGGCCATGTGGCTGTCGCAGTTCCAGATGGAGAAGGAGGACCGGCTGATCTTCTTCAGCGACGGCATCAGCCAGTCGGGCATGGGCACCCCCTCGATGCCCTTCGGGTGGGACAGCGGCTGCCGCGAATTCATTGCCCGCTGCATCGCCGAGCAACCCTCCCTGTCGGCCAAGGCACTGGCACGGGCCATCGTGGCCGAAGCGGAGAAAAACGACGCATTTCAGCTCAAGGACGACACGAGCTGCTGCGTGATCTACATGCGCCGGCCGCGCAACCTGCTCATCTGCACGGGGCCGCCCTTCGACGAGAAGAACGACGCCGCGCTCAGCCGCACCGTGATGGAGTTCCAGGGCAAGCGGATCATCTGCGGCGGCACGACGGCCAACATCATCTCGCGGGAGACGGGCCACTCCATCGAGATCGACCTCTCCTCGGTGCACAGCGGACTGCC
This sequence comes from Candidatus Tidjanibacter faecipullorum, assembly GCA_019116245.1. Taxonomy (GTDB): domain Bacteria; phylum Bacteroidota; class Bacteroidia; order Bacteroidales; family Rikenellaceae; genus Tidjanibacter; species Tidjanibacter faecipullorum. The sequence goes on along the minus strand of DXCC01000008.1, from coordinate 79,642 downwards.
CCCCGCAGCGCGCATGGAGGGCATCGACCTGGTGACGGAGGGCATCCTGACGCTGAGCCGCGTGGAGCGGCTGCTGGCCGAAGACCGGCGCGAAGAGTCGCCCGACAACCCGGCCGACCGCATGCTGCAGATGCTGGCCGACAGCGACAAAATTACCTTCCTGGTGGGGACGCGCATCAACATCGCCCACCAGGACCCCACCCTGCCGGTGGAGCTGGAGATCCGGCGCAACGTGGTCAAAAAGATCAAGTCGCTGCTGGAACGAAAATGGCTGAAAGACGTTGACATCAAATACATATAAACCGACGGTGCGGCACATGCCGCCGAAGAAAATGGCAACTATATGGGTAAAATCGAAGTGAAAATCTGCATGGGCACGATGTGCTATGTGATGGGAGGAGCCGACCTCAAGGATGCGGTCGACTCGCTGCCACCCGAAGAGCGTCAGCTCATCGATGTAAGTTATGCCCCCTGTCTGGGGAATTGCAACGACGCAGGCGAACCGCCTTACGTTCAGGTAAACGGCCGGACCATTGCACGCGTCAGCAAATCAAGTCTCATTCAAATCCTAAAAGAAGAACTGTACAACAATGCTGTATGACAACTATGCGATGCTCACGAAGCGTGAGCTGCTGATCCGCCTGGTCAAACTGCTGAAGGACAACAACCTCGTCGATGGCGTCAAATACGTGCCCGTCGAGATGCGCCCCCGCGACAAGAAAAACATCAGCTGCTGCGTTCACAAGGATCGCTACATCCTGCGCCACAAGATCATCTCCATCCTCGGCTTCGACGTGGACAACGAGGAGGACATCGACCTGATTCCCCTGTCGGACTACGCCCAGCGCTCGCTCGACAACAAGAATACGAAGGAGAACATCCTCTCGGTCGTACACGAGGCGTGCAGCGCCTGCATGCAGTCGCAATATTTCATCACCAACATGTGCCGCGGCTGCGAGGCGCGTCCCTGCATGATGAACTGCCCCAAGGGCGCCATCTCCTTCAAGGGCGGCAAGGCGCAGATCTCCCAGGAGGACTGCGTAAGCTGCGGTCTGTGCCAGCAGGTGTGCCCCTACCACGCCATCATCTACACGCCCGTTCCCTGCGAGGAGGCCTGCCCCGTGAAGGCCATCTCCAAACAGCCCGACGGCACGGAGCACATCGACAAGGACAAGTGCATCTACTGCGGCAAGTGCATGCAGGCATGCCCCTACGGCGCCATCATGGAGCGTTCCAAGATCATTGACGTGCACAAGAGCCTGACCGACCCCAACAAGAAGATCACGGCCATCGTGGCACCGGCCATCTACGGCCAGTTCAACGCCTCGCCGGCCGCCATCCTCGCCGCCATCAAGAAGATCGGCTTCAACGACGTGGTGGAGGTGGCTCTGGGTGCCGAGGATACCTCGCGCAACGAGTCCGAAGAGTTGAAGGAGCGCATCGCCGAGGGCCAGCCCTTCATGACCAGCTCCTGCTGCCCCGCCTATGTGGGCTGGGTGGACAAGCACGCTCCGGTGCTCAAGCCGTTCGTTTCGGACACGCGCAGCCCGATGGTCTATGCCGCCCGCCGCGTGAAGGCCGCCGATCCCGATATGGAGGTGGTATTCATCGGCCCGTGTCTGGCCAAACGCTACGAAGGTGACCACGTACCCGAAGTGGACTACGTGATGAGTTTCGAGGAGCTGGGTGCCTTCCTGATCGCCTACGGCATCGACGTGGTGGAGGATCAGAAGGAGGAACTCAATCCGGAAGTCACCGCCTTCGGACGCGGCTATGCCCTGGCCGGCGGTGTGCGCAGCGCCATCGCCCATGCGGTCGGCGACGAGTACACGACGATCAACATTGAGGGGCTGGACAAGAAAAATGCCGCGCTGCTGAAGGCCATGCCCAAGAAACCGGCTGCGCAGTTCATCGAGGTGATGGCCTGCGAGGGCGGTTGTGTGAACGGTCCCTGCTCGCTGGCTCCGCTGACGCTCGCCAAACGTCAGATGAAAAAGGCGCTGACCGAAAACAAGTAAGCCACGCTCGCTGCGGAGAAGGCGCACAACGCCTCTCTCCCTCCACAAGCGCAACGACGCACGTTCCTTTCGGGGACCGTGCGTCGTTTTTTATTAGGGCCGTTATGCGGAGGAGCAACTCACGACACGAGGGGCACAACGGGCAGATCACCCCGGCCGTTGGGCCGACCATGCGGCAGTTCCGAAGCGAAAACGACAAGCGGCCCGGATACAGCCGCTTCCAAAAACGAAAGTTCCCGCACAAACCCGAAGGTTTGTGCGGGAACTGTATGTTTTACCTCAATCCATTCCGCCAACGGGCGGCCGATCCTCCCGGGCGGCAACAGCAAACGACTACTCCATGTAGCCGAAGCGGCGCAGCTGCTTGTCGGAATCGCGCCAGTTGTCGCTCACCTTGACGAAGAGTTGCAGGAACACCTTCTTGTCCAGGAACTTCTCCAGATCGATGCGGGCAGCCGTGCCCACCTTCTTGAGCATCTCGCCGCGGCGGCCGATGAGGATCGCCTTCTGCGATTCGCGCGCCACATAGATGGTCGCCGCAATGCGGTCGATGGTCGGCTCTTCCCGGTACTCCTCAATGGCGATCTCCACGCTGTAGGGAATCTCCTTCTGGTAGTTGAGCAGGATCTTCTCGCGGATGATCTCCGACGCGAAGAAGCGGAGCGGCCGGTCGGTCAGCGTATCTTTCGGATAGTAGGGCTCCCCTTCGGGCAGGCGGGCGACAATCGCATCGAGCAGCCCCTCCATATTGAAACGGTTGAGCGCCGACACGGGCACTACGGCCGCCGAAGGCAACCTGTCGTGCCAACGGCCCACCAGCTCCTCGAGCTGCTCCTGCGTGGTGAGGTCGATCTTGTTGATGACCACGATGACGGGAGTCGTGCCGCGGGCCAACGTAGCCACGATCGCCTCCGAGGTCTCGTCGCCCCGCTCCACGGTGTCGGTCACGTAGAGAATCACGTCGGCATCCGACAGGGCATCCGACACGAAGTGCATCATCGACTCCTGCAGCTTGTAGGCAGGTTTCAGGATACCCGGCGTATCGGAATAGACGATCTGGAAGTCGTCGCCGTTGACGATGCCCATGATCCGGTGGCGCGTGGTCTGCGCCTTGGAGGTAATGATCGAGAGCCGTTCGCCGACCAGTTCGTTCATCAGGGTCGATTTGCCCACGTTAGGGTTACCGATGATATTGACAAAACCCGATTTGTGCATGATTGTGCTTGATTGACTGTCTGCAAAGATAGGGAGAAATTTGCGGTGGCCGCTCCCCTCACCGCCCGAAATCGGCCGCCCGCTGCAACGCCCCGAAGCGGCGCAACAATTCCGGCAGGTCGTCCGCCCCCCGGTAGCCCTGCCACAGGTCGCCCAGCACGGCCGCACCGCCGAATCCCCACGCCCGCACCCGGGCCAGATTGTCCGGCGTGATGCCTCCCAGCGCCATCACCCGGCGGTCGATGATTCCCTCGCGGGCGGCACGGAGCAACTCCTCCGGAGCGAATCCCGCCCGGTAGCCCTGCTTGGAGATGCTGTCGAACACGGGACTGAGAAAGAGGTAGTCGAGCCGGTCGCGCCACGCCGCCACCTCCGCCAGCGAATGACAGGAACGGCTCACCGTACCCGTCACGTCGGACGGCGGAACGGGATTGCGTCCGTTCAGGTGGATGCCCCCCAGTCCGAGGCGGGGCTGGAGCGCGAAATGGTCGTGCAGCACGATCCGCGGCCGCACGGCGGCAGGCAGCCCGGCGATGAAGGCTTCCGTCTCGGCGGAGGTCGCCGCCGGTTTGCGCAGGTGGAGCCGCTGAAGCCCCTGTTCAAAGAGCGCCGAGAGGGCCGCCGTCTCGTCGGGCAGCCACTCGGGCGCGGTCAATACGATCAGTTCCATGTCGGTGTCGGTAGCGTAGTGAACGACCGGATGCGGGCCGAAGCCGCCGTCCGGTCAGCGTCGGTCGGGAAAGTGCCACAAGGGCCCGTTGCCGGAGCCGATGTGCAGATCCCGTGCGGCCGCGATGGCCCGGTCCATGTAGGCCTTGCCCTGGCCCACCGCCTCACGCAGCGTCCGGCCGGAGGCCAGCCCCGTAGCGATGGCGGAGGAGAGCGTACAACCGGTGCCGTGCAGGTTGCCCGTAGCAATGCGCGGACTGTCGAACCGGCTGATCGCCCCGTCACAGAGCACGTCGGTCATCCGGTCGCCCGCCAGGTGACCGCCCTTCACCAGAAAGGCGCATCCGTAGCGGCGGAACAGCTCCTCCGCCCCCTGCTCCATCTCCTCCACGGTGGTCACGGGGTGGCCGAGCAGCCGTTCGGCCTCGTTCAGGTTGGGCGTAACGAGCCGGCACAGCGGAAACACCTCGTCGCACAACGCCGCCAGGGCCTCCTCCTCGATGAGCGCCCGGCCGCTGGTGGACACCGCCACCGGGTCAAGTACCACACACGGCGACCCGTAGCCGCGCAGGGCGGCTGCCACGCTCCGCACGATGGCGGCCGTGCCGGTCATGCCGATCTTGACCGCATCGGGATGCAGGTCGTCGAGCACGGCGTCGATCTGGGCCACCACCAGCGCCGCAGGCAGGTATTCGACCGCCGTGACGCCCCGCGTATTCTGCACCGTGACGGCCGTAATGGCCGTTGCCGCGTAGCCGCCGAGCGCCGACACGGTCTTCGTGTCGGCCTGGATACCGGCTCCCCCCGAGGGGTCCGAACCGGCAATCGACAGCACGACCGGCGGCCGCATGGCCGCTCCCTGGAATCCGTCCATATTCCTCTCCTTCCAAAAAGGACTACGGGAAGAGCCGGAAGCCGCACCTCCGTCCTCTTCCCGCAGTGCCGCAGGTTTTCAACTATTTCTGCAGTTCAGCGAAATATTTATAGAACAGCGTGATCGTCTCGATGCCGCGGAAGAAGTTATCCAAACCGTAGCTTTCGTTCGGCGAGTGGATCGCATCGCGGTCGAGGCCGAAGCCCATCAGAATCGACTTGATGCCCAGAATCGACTCGAAACCACTGATGATCGGGATGCTGCCGCCCGAATAGAACGGCAGGGGTTTCTTGCCGAAGGTAGCCTCCATGGCCTTCTCGGCAGCATGGTAGGCGGGCAGATCCGAAGGAGCCACGTAGGGCTGGCCGCCGTGGAGCGCCTCCACCTTGACCCGTACGCCGGCCGGCGCCAGGCTGCGGAAATACTCCTCGAAGAGCACGGCGATCTTGGGGTAGTCCTGGTTCGGCACCAGACGCATCGAGATCTTGGCCGAAGCCCGGGAGGGAATGATCGTCTTGGTGCCCTCCTCGGTGTAGCCGCCCCAGATGCCGTTCACGTCGAGCGACGGCCGCACGCCGGTGCGTTCGATCGTCGTGTAGCCCGCCTCACCGGCCACGTCGGGAATGTCGATCAACTGTTTGTAACGCTCCAGATCGAAGGGGGCCTTGTTGAAGGCCTCGCGCTCGGCGGGAGTCAGCACGCGCACGTCGTCGTAGAACCCGGGGATGGTGATGTGGCCCTGCTCATCGACCAGCTTGGCAATCATGCCGGCCAGCACATTGGCCGGATTGGCCACCGCACCGCCGAACAGGCCCGAATGGAGATCCTTGTCGGGACCCGTCACCTCCACCTGCATGTAGCACAAGCCGCGCAGGCCGCAGGTGATCGAGGGTACATCCCAGGCAATCAGGCTGGTATCCGACACGAGAATGATGTCGGCCGCAGCCAGTTCGCGGTTGTCCTCGCACCATTTGTAGAGGCTCTTGGAACCGATCTCCTCCTCGCCCTCGAGCATGAACTTCACGTTGCAGGGCAGCGTGCCGGTCGCCACGAGCGTCTCGAACGCCTTGGCGTGCATGTAGAGCTGACCCTTGTCGTCGTTGGCGCCGCGGCCCCAGATGCGTCCGTCCTTCACGACGGGTTCGAAGGGTACGGTCTTCCACTCCTCGATCGGATCCTCAGGCATCACGTCGTAGTGGCCGTAGACGAGGACGGTCGGCAGGGCCGGATCAACGATCTTGCGGGCAAAGACCACCGGGTTGCCCTCGGTGGGCATCACCTCGGCCATGTCGGCCCCCGCCTTGAGGAGCGCGTCGCGCAGCCACTCGGCCGCACGCACCATGTCTCCCTTGTGGCTGCTCTGCGCACTCACCGAAGGAATGCGGAGCAGTTCGAAAAGCTCCTCCAGAAACCGGTCGCGGTTCTGTTCGATATACTGTTTTGCTTCCATGTGTATGTGATACTTGTTGTTGCTGTGTGTGGTCAAACGGTTGCGGATGACGGATCAGGCCCGCAGGCTCTGGATCTCGGCCATGAAGTCGGCCGCCAGCTTCTCGGCCGAACGGCGGTCGCCGCTCTCGGCATAGATACGGATGATCGGTTCGGTGTTCGAACTGCGCATGTGCACCCAACTGTCGGGGAAGTCGATCTTCACGCCGTCGATGTCGGTGATGCGCCCCTTGCCGGCGTAGCGGTCCTTCATCACGGCCAGGATGCTCTTCACGTCCATGTCGGGCGTCAGCGTGATCTTCGTTTTGGCAATGTAGTAGGCGGGATAACTGCGGCGCAGTTCGGTCATGCGCTTGCCGCTCCTGGCCAGCAGGGTCATGAAGAGCGCCGTGCCCACCAGCGCGTCGCGGCCGTAGTGGAGCGCGGGATAGATGACACCGCCGTTGCCCTCGCCGCCGATCACGGCGCCGGTCCGCTTCATTTCGGCCACCACATTGACCTCGCCCACGGCCGCCGCCGAATAGGAGCCGCCGTGCCGCTCGGTCACGTCACGCAGGGCACGCGTCGAACTGAGGTTCGAGACCGTATTGCCGGGCGTGACCGACAGCACATAGTCGGCCACCGAAACGAGCGTGTACTCCTCGCCGAAGAGTTCGCCGTTCTCGCACACGAAGGCCAGCCGGTCCACGTCGGGATCGACCACCACGCCCAGATCGGCACCGTGGTGGCGGACCGCCTCCATGATCTGCGTCAGATTCTCGGCAATGGGTTCGGGATTGTGGGCAAAGTTGCCGTCGGGCGTACTGTTCAGGCAGATCACCTCAACGCCCATGCGCTCCAGCAGGCGCGGGATGACCAGCGCGCCGACCGAGTTGACCGGATCGACCACCGCCTTGAAGTGACGGGCACGCACCGCCTCGACATCGACCAGCGGCAGGGCCAGCACCATGTCGATGTGCTGCTCGCCGAAGGAGCCGCTCTCGACCACATGGCCCAGCCAGTCCACGTCGGGGAACTCCGCTCCGCCGGCTTCGGCCAGTTCCAGCACGCGGTGGCCGTCGGCGTCGCTCAGGAATTCGCCGCGGTCGTTGAGCAGCTTCAGCGCGTTCCACTGGCGGGGGTTGTGGCTGGCGGTGATGATGATGCCGCCGTCGGCCCGCTTGGTAGTCACGGCCAGTTCGACACCCGGCGTGGTGCACAGCCCCACGTCGATTACATCCACGCCGCACCCCATGAGGGTACCCTTGACCAGCGAGGCCACCATGTCGCCCGAAATGCGCGCATCGCGGCCCACAACGACCCGACGATGCTCCTTGTGGTTGTGTTCGGCCAGCCAACGGGTGTAGCCGACCGTAAATTTCACGATGTCCGGCGGGGTGAGGTTGTCGCCTGCCACGCCGCCGATGGTTCCCCGGATGCCGGAGATGGACTTTATCAACGTCATAAAATTCGATTCAGGAAGTTTTTATATCGGACGAAAATAGTTATTTTTATCGCAATAAAAAAGCGAATTCCCCATGAAGCGAACCATTCCCGCCTCGGAGCTGATCCTCAACGACGACGGCTCCGTATTTCATCTCCACCTGCGCCCCGAACAGCTGGCCGACACGGTGCTGCTGGTCGGCGACCCGGGACGCGTCGAGACCGTCGCCGCCCGCTTCGACACGCGCGAAGAGGAAGTCTCCAACCGCGAATTTCACACCGTGACCGGCACCTTCCGGGGCAAACGCCTCTCGGTCGTCTCGACCGGCATCGGCACGGACAACATCGACATCGTGCTGACCGAGCTGGACGCCCTGGCCAACATCGACCTGACCTCGCGCACCGTACGTCCGCAGTTCCGGCAGCTCACCCTGCTGCGGCTGGGCACCTGCGGCGCCCTGCAGTCCGATCTGGCCATCGGTTCGCTCATCTTCTCGCACACCTCAATCGGCATGGACGGCCTGCTGAACTTCTACGCCGGACGCGAGCGGGTCTGCAACCTCGCCATGGAACAGGCCATGCTGGAGCAGGTGAAACCCGATCCGCGGCTAGCCACCCCCTACTGCATCGACGCCGATGGCTCCCTGGCCGAACTGTTCCGCCACGACACCGTACCGGGCATCACCATCTCCGCTCCCGGCTTCTACGCCCCGCAGGGACGCTACCTGCGGCTCGCCCCCGCCGACCCGGGCCTGCTCGAACGGCTGGCGGCCTTCTCCTTCGACGGCCTGCACGTCACCAACTGCGAGATGGAGAGTTCGGCCGTGGCCGGTCTGGCCGCCCTGATGGGCCACCGCGCCGCCACGATCTGCACGGTGATCGCCCAGCGGGTTGCCCACGACTCCGACACGGACTATCAGGCGCTGATCGGCCACATGATCGACACCGCCCTCGCACGGCTGACCGAGTAGCCGCCCGGCAAAGAGACAGGGGGCGCGATTCCGATGGATCGCGCCCCCTTTGTTGTGTCCGGCCGCAAGGCTCGCTACCGCCCGGCACGCACGAAACGGCGGCGATAGCACCCGTAGCCCACCGCATCGGCCAGGGCCCAGCCGATCGGGATCGACCACCAGATGCCGTGCACGCCGACAGCCGGAATGGCCGCCAGGCCGTAGGCCAGGGCCACGCGCGTACCGAGCGAAAAGAGCGTCAGCACAAGCGACATGCCCGGCATCCGCACGGCGCGGAAAAAGCCGTAGAGCAGGAAGAGCCACCCGATGCCGATGTAGAAGCTGCCCTCCACGCGCAGGTATTCGCGGCCGACGGCGATGATCTCCGCCGCGTCGGCCGAAACGAACAGCCGCATCAACGGTTCGGCCCACACGAAGACCGCCGCCGACACGGCCAGACAGAAGAGCGAGACGGCCAGCACGGCACGCCGCACCCCCTGCCGCACCCGATCGGTGCGTCCGGCCCCGTAGTTTTGGGCGATGAAGGTGGAGAAGGCGTTGCCGAAGTCCTGGGCCGGCATGTAGGCGAACGAGTCGATCTTCACCGCTACGGCAAAGGCGGCCATCACGGCCGTGCCGAAGCTGTTGACCAGTCCCTGCACCATGAGGATGCCGAAATTCATGACCGACTGCTGCAGGCAGGTCAGCGACGAGTAGGAGAAGATCTCGCGGATGGCGCGCCGGTCGGGCCGCAGGGCACCCCGGCGGGGGCGGAAGAGCGGAAAGCGGTGCAGCGTGTGGAGACACAGCCCCACGCCGGCCACCGCCTGGGCGGCCACGGTCGCCACCGCCGCACCGCGCACCCCCCACCCCAGCGTGGCGATGCAGAAGAGGTCGAGGCCGATGTTGAGCACGACCGCAACGGCCAGATAGACCAGCGGCGTGAGCGAATCGCCCACGGCCCGCAGCAGGCAGGCGTAATAGTTGTACAAGGAGGTAAAACCCATCCCGAGAAAGATCACCAGCAGGTAGTCGTACATCGGGCCGACCACCTCCGGAGGGGTCTGCAGCAGGGCGATGACGGGACGGATCAGCGCCAGGGCCAGGAGGTTGATCGCCACGGTCACCCCGCCGATCAGCCACAGGGCAGCCGTCTGGCTACGCCGCAGAGCCTCCCCGTCGCGCGCGCCGAACTGGAGCGAGAAGACCGCACCACTGCCCATGCTCAATCCGATGAACAGGGAGGTGAGAAACACCATCAGCGTATAGGAGGTTCCCACCGCCGCCAGTGCCGAAGGGCCCAGCAGCCGCCCCACGATAAAGGTATCGGCCAGGTTGTAGCCCTGCTGGAGAAGGTTGCCGATCATCATCGGCGCGGCAAAGCGCAGCATCGTCGCCGTGATGCCGCCCCGCGTCAGATCGCCCGCATGTTCCAAAGCTGCCATGATTCCCTGTCCGTCAGACCTTGCCGGCCCCCTTGTAGCGCCACAGCTGGATGCTGTTCACGATGTTCTGCCAGACCACATAGGCCGCCGGAGCCACCGAAGCGAGCGGGTCGAGCCACGTCTGCGCCATCCAGATGGCCAGCACGGTGTTTTTCTGGCCGAGCGACTGGCCGCCGGCCACCGTATCCCCGTATCGCCGTCCCACCGTGCGCCCCACGGCGAACTGTGTCAGGCAGACCACCAGCGCCAGCAGGGCCATGGCGATCTCCATGCCGTAGTGGGCGCGGGGCTGGTGTACCAGAAATTCAACCGTACGTCCCATGACGATGGTGAGCGAAACGGCCCACAGCCAGAACGAGACGATCTGTCTGCGGCGCACGGCCTCGTGCCAGCGCGGCAGGAAGCGGTCGAGCGCCACGGCACAGACGAAGGGCAGGATCAGCAGCGGCACCACGCGCCACAGGATCAGCGTCAGCGAGCGGAGAAACGAATACTCCGGATGGGCGCCGATCAGGGCAAAGAGCACCGGTGCCGCCACGGCCACTCCCATGTTGCTCAGCAGGCAGAAGGAGGCCATCGTGGCCACATCGGCCCCCAGCATGCCGCCGATGGTGGTGGCCGCCATGGCCGTGGGGATAAAGGAACACATGAAGACGCCCTGTGCCAACACACCGTTCACGGGCGCCAGCAGCAGGTAGAGCAGCACGCCCCCGCCGAGTTGGAGGGTGAGCAGCCCCCAGTGGAACCGCGTGAAGCGCACCTCGCGCGCCGAGATGCGGCAGTAAGTCACCAGAAGCATGGCGAAGATCAGCCACGGGGTCAGGAAGGAGATCCGGTTGAAGAATCCGTGGAAAACCGCCCCCAGTGCCATCGCAATGGGCAGGGCAATCGTACGTCGTTGCTGGGAAGTCATGATCGCAAGAGATTTACAGGGAGACGTTCCGCCGCCGCGCTGCGGGGCAAAACAAAAGCGGACGGTTTCCGTCGGGATCCCCTCCGCTCTGTACGCTCCGGCCGGACGCGGGCCGCCGCTATTTCTGCCGGAAATAGATCTGGATCGGCACGCCGGAGAAATCCCAGCGTTCGCGGATCTTGTTCTCCAGGAAACGGCGGTAGGTATCCTTGATGTATTGGGGCAGATTGACGAAGAAGGCGAAGACCGGCGTGGGGTTCGGCAACTGCGTCACGTATTTGATGCGGATGTACTTGCCCTTGGTCGAAGGGGGCGGCGTCTCCTCGATGATGGGCAGCAGGTAGTCGTTCAGCTCCGAGGTGGAGATGCGGCGGATGCGCGACTGATACACCCGGAGCGCCGTCTGCAACACCTCCAGAATGCGCTGCTTGTCAGGCACGGAGGTGAAGATGACCGGCACGTCGCTGAAGGGAGCCAGCTTGCTCTTCAGGAACTCGCGCCACTCCTTCATCGTATTGTTGTCCTTGCGGATGAGGTCCCACTTGTTCACCACGATCACACACCCCTTGCGGTTGCGCACGATCAGGTTGAAGATGTTCATGTCCTGCGCCTCGATGCCCTGCGAAGCGTCCAGCATCAGGATGCAGACATCCGAACTCTCGATGGCCCGGATGGAACGCATCACCGAATAGAACTCCAGATCCTCGGTCACCTTGCCCTTCTTGCGCAGACCGGCGGTATCGATTAGATAGAAGTCCATGCCGAACTTGTTGTAGCGCGTGTGCACCGAATCGCGCGTGGTGCCGGCCACCGGCGTCACGATGTTGCGCTCCTGACCCAGCAGGGCGTTGGTCATCGACGACTTGCCCACGTTGGGGCGGCCGACGATCGTGATGCGGGGCAACCCCTCCTCGTAGAGGCTCCGCGAATCGTCCGGCAGCGCGGCCACGATGGCATCCATCAGATCGCCCGTACCGCTGCCGCTCATCGAACTGATGGCATAGGGCTCGCCCAGACCGAGCGCATAGAACTCGTGCGTGCCGTAGTACTGCTCGTTGTTGTCCACCTTGTTCACCACCAGCAGCACCTTTTTGGATGTGCGCCGCAGGATGTCGGCCATGAACATGTCCAGATCGGTGATGCCCGTGCTGACCTCCGTCAGGAACAGGATCACGTCGGCCTCGTCGATCGCCAGCATCACCTGGCGACGGATCTCGTCCTCGAAGACGTCGTCGCTGTTGACCGTGTAACCGCCCGTGTCGATCACCGAAAATTCGCGGCCGTTCCAGTCCGTACGGCCGTAGTGACGGTCGCGCGTGGTGCCGGCCGTCGCATCCACGATGGCCTGGCGCATGCCGACCAGCCGGTTGAAAAGGGTGCTCTTGCCCACGTTAGGGCGGCCGACGATTGCTACTATGCCCATATCATTGCGTATTTTATAAAGTGCAAAGATAGCGAGAAATCTCCAACTTCCCGCTTCTCCTGCCCCCTTCCGCCGCCGAAAGCGCCGTTTTCGGCCGGACGCAGCCCCGAGGCCGCCCGCCGGATGCGCCATTTTTCGGTCGGCCGAGCAAAGTTCGGGATAAAAAGGCTATATTTGTTGGCAGAGACAATCAACAAACACAAAAACCTCATGAAAAAACTCTTGACTCTCGCCTGTGCGGCGCTCATTTCCGTATCGGCTCTGGCCGGCAACAACAACTCGCTGCCGCTTTTCTCGTTCGGAATCAAGGCCGGTTACACCGCCAACCAGCAGAAGTTCGACATCAATACACTGCTCAGCAGCGACGCCTTCAAAAAGAATGCCGCCGGTTTCAATGCCGGCATCGTGGCCCGAATGGACATTCCCGTCGTACCGATCTACGTACAGGGCGAGCTGGTCTACGACTGGGGCAAGTTCAAGGGCGTGCAGCTGGCCGAAGGGCTGAGCACGTCGGACGTGACGACCAACAACCTCAGCGTACCGGTACTGGTGGGCGTGGGCATCGGCTCCTCGAACATCGTCAAGATCCGTGCCAACCTCGGCCCGGTCTTCAACATCATGTCCACGGCCAAGTTCTCGAACCTGAAGAATGCCGAATCGTATGAGAACGTATTCCACCGCCCGGCCGTGACCTGGACTGCCGGCATCGGCGTCGACCTGTTCAACATCATGGTAGACGTGCGCTACAACGGCGTATTCAAGAAAAAGGAGATCACCAAGGTCGGTGACCTCGCCTCCGTGAACACCACGCCGACCAGCTGGACCATCAGCGTCGGCTACCTCTTCTAACCGTTCCGCCCATGCCGGAAAAGATCATCACACTCGAGGGAGTCGATCAGCTCGGTTTCTACGGTGCGGCCAACGCCAATCTGAAGAAAATGTGCGAGCTCTTTCCCAAACTCCGGATCGTCGCCCGCGGCTCCATTCTCAAGGCCATCGGCGACGAGGAGGAACTGATCCGGTTCGAGGGAAAGATCGACGAACTGCTCACCTACGCAGCCAAGTACGGCCACCTCTCCCCGGAGGTGGTCGGACAGGTTTTCTCCCAGGGACTGCGCCAGGCCGAAGCGGCCCAGGAGAAGGACATCATCGTCTACGGCAACGGGGGCCTCATCGTGCGCGCCCGCACCGAGAACCAGCAGCGGCTGGTCAAGCTCTACGACGACAACGACCTGCTCTTCGCGGTAGGTCCCGCCGGCAGCGGCAAGACCTATACGGCCATTGCCCTGGCCGTGAGAGCCCTCAAGAACAAGGAGGTCAAGCGGATCATCCTCACCCGCCCGGCCGTCGAGGCGGGCGAAAAACTGGGCTTCCTGCCCGGCGACATGAAGGAGAAGCTCGACCCCTACCTCCAGCCGCTCTTCGACGCGCTGAACGACATGATCCCTCCGGCCAAACTCCAGAAATACATCGACGAGGGCACCGTGCAGATCGCCCCGCTGGCCTACATGCGCGGCCGGACGCTCGACAACGCCTTTGTCATCCTCGACGAGGCCCAGAACACCACCCTCTCGCAGCTGAAGATGTTCCTCACCCGCATGGGGCGCAACGCCAAGTTCATTGTCACGGGCGATATCACCCAGATCGACCTGCCCCGCCGCTCCGACTCGGGACTGGTGCGGGCCATGGAGCTGCTGCGCAATATAAAGGGCATCGCCATCGTTGAATTCGGCAAACAGGACATCATCCGCCACCGGCTCGTGCAGCACATCATCCGCGCCTTCGAGGAGCAGCAGGAGCGCTCGGAGGAGGAGACCTTCCGGCATGGCGAATGACCCGCCGCGCCGGAGGCCGGAAAAGTGCAAGAAACATGTAAATCTTTCGGGAAATCATATAACCCGCCGTCGTTTTTTCTGCGCATCTTTGTAACAGGCCGCAGGAGCTATCCGGGCCCGATGCCGCACACGGCAACGACGACAGCAAAAGACAGACAAAAACAACCGATACGATCATGGACAAGGATCTGAAAAAACTGCAACCGGCAGCTCTCTGGTCGCACTTCGCCGAGATCTGCAACATTCCCCGCCCCTCGCACCACGAGGAGAAGATCCGGGAATACGTCATCAATTTCGCCAAGACCCACCACCTGGACTACACGGTGGACGAGGGCCCGAACGTAATCATCCGCAAACCCGCCACGCCGGGCATGGAGAACCGCCGCACGATCGTGCTGCAGGCCCACCTCGACATGGTGCCCCAGAAGAACTCGGACAAGGAGTTCGACTTCGAGAAAGACCCCATCGAAGCCTACATCGACGGCGAATGGGTAACCGCCAACGGTACGACGCTGGGTGCCGACAACGGCATCGGCGCATCGACCATCCTGGCCGTGCTCGAATCCAAGGAGCTGAAACACGGTCCCATCGAAGCCCTCTTCACCGCGACCGAGGAGACGGGCATGGATGGTGCCTTTGCCCTGAAACCCGGTGAACTGAAAGGCGACATTCTGCTCAACCTCGACTCGGAAACCGAAGGCGAACTCTACGTGGGCTGCGCCGGCGGTCTCGACCTGACGGCCACGATGAAATACGACACCGAGAAGATCGACAAGAAGGAGTTTGCCGGCTACCGCCTCGAACTGAAAGGCCTCAAGGGCGGCCACTCGGGCATGGAGATCATCCTCCAGCGCGGCAATGCCAACAAACTGCTCGCCCGCTTCCTGCGCAACTACCAGGAGAAACTGGGCATCATGCTCTGCGACATCGACGGCGGCGGTCTGCGCAACGCCATTCCCCGCGAAGCCTTCGCCACGGTTGCCGTGATGAAGAAAAACGAAAAGGCCTTCCTGAACGCCGTCAAGAAATTCGAGAAACTCTACATCGCCGAATACAAGGGCATCGAGGACAGCCTCTCGTTCCGTGCCGTACCGGCTACCCTGCCCGCCAAGGCCATCAACTTCTTCGATCAGGCCAATCTGGTCGATGCCGTCTATGCCTGCCCGAACGGCGTGGTACGCATGAGCACCGCCATGCCCGGTCTGGTACAGACCTCCTCAAACCTCTCCCGCGTGGTTTCCGAGCGCGGCTCGTTCAAGATCCAGTGCCTGCTACGCAGCTCCATGAACAGCGAGAAGGAGGATCTGGCCCTGACGATGCGCACCGTATTCGAACTGACGGGCGCCACGGTCAAGACGTCCGGCTCCTACGACGGCTGGAACCCGAACATGGACTCCCCCATCCTCAAGACGATGATGGTCGGCTACGAGAAACTCTACGGCACCAAACCGGCCGTTATGGCCATCCACGCCGGTCTGGAATGCGGCATCATCGGCGGCAAATACCCCTCGATGGACATGATCTCGTTCGGCCCGACGATCAAATACCCCCACTCGCCCGATGAGAAGGTAAACATCGCTTCGGTCGAGAAGTTCTGGAAATTCCTCTGCTACACGCTGGAAACCGCTCCGACGAAATAGCAGCCGACTTTTCCACCACCCCAAACGCCCGGATCCCGCGCCAGCGGTCCGGGCGTTTTTTGTGTGCCACCCTGACAGGCGTGTCAGAACGGCAGCAAAAGGCTGTCCCGCAACGACAGGCTGGCAAACAGGGCGAGCGGAAAGGCGAACTGCGGCAAACAAGGTAGCGGACACCGGCAAAGACGAGACGCATACAGATGCAGCTGACGGGCAGGCGGACGAACCAAGAGCTGTCTGTCGGGCTGTCGGCTGTCGGACAAGGACTGTCGGACAAGGACTGTCGGACAAGGACCAAGCAGAGGCAACTACCAAACTGCCGGGCGGAAGCAAATACCAGGCTGACTAACGGACAGCCTATCGACAGAGGATAGGCGGAGGTGGGGCAGAGTGTCAGGCAGAGATAAGAGTCGGGCGAAAGCAAATGCCGGTGAGCTGACGGAGAGCCGAACACGGCCTATCCGGGCAGAGACCGAACCAGAGAGCCTTGCAGAGACAGAGATCAGGCAACAAATGCAAAACCTGCTCTGCCCGAGCAGGTTTTGCACGATTCTTGCAGGATGCAAAGGTGTTGATATCATACCATAAACAAAAACATTCTGACTATGGCTACTCTCATGACAGAATTCAAAAGCCTGACCCGCTACTGGTGGGTTACGCTGGTACTCGGCATCGCCATCTGCGTGTCCGGCATCCTGGTATTCGCCTATCCCGGCGCAAGCTATCTCGGCCTGTCGGCCCTCTTCGCCGTGCTGATGTTCGTCTCCGGCGTCGAGCAGCTGGTCATGGCATTCACCGAACGCTACATGGCCGGACGCAGCTGGACCGCCATGTTAGGCTGTCTGGAGGTGATCCTCGGCATCATGCTGATCAGCAGCCCCGGCATCACGGCCCTGATGCTCCCCATCTTTCTGGGCATCTGGCTGCTCTCGCGCGGCATCGGTCTGATCGGCATCGCCAGTGAAATGAGCCGCTTCAAAGTGCCGGGCATGGGCTGGACCATCGTGCTGGGCATTCTGCTGACCCTCTGCGCGCTGATGATCCTGTTCCGCCCGCTCGTCTTCGGTGTGGAGGTGGTCATCGCATGGCTCGGCATTGCCCTGCTGGTTGCCGGCATCGCGCTGGTGATCTTCGCCTTCCAGCTCTTCGGCATCCGAAACAAACTCAAAAACATGTAGGTTCCTCCGCCGGAAATGACCCGAACGGGCCCGCGGCTCTTGCAGCTGCGGGCCCGTTTTTTGTGTCATGAACCGGCCGGACAGAACGCCGTGACACCACAGCGCCTCAATCCGGCGACCTTACGCCGACAACCCCGCCCGGAGCCGGACCGCTTCCAAAACGAACGTGGGCGGCCCGTCCGGGCCGCCCACGACTAAGGGACGCATCAATGGAAGGGAGGCGGAGGCCCCATCGGAGGACGTCGGGCTCCCTTGTCGAAATTGTCATAATCGCTGGCCTTGACGCCCTTGCTGAAGGCCCGCAGGTTATAGACAAACTGCACCGAGAAATAGCGGCCGATGGCCAGGTTGGTGCTGTTCTGGATGTAGGAACTCTCCACGGTACGGCGGAAGCTGGTGTTCTGATTCAGCAGGTCGTTCACGCCGATGCTCACCTCGCCGAGCTGGTTGCGGAAGATCTTCTTGCCGATGTAGAGGTTGCAGAGCACGTACTGTTCGTTGTAGTTGCTCGTGATGCCCTTGTACTGGTTGTAGGTCACCGCGCCGGTGAAGGTAAAGCCTTTCCAGAAGACCCACTTGATGTTGGCCGAGGCATACTGGTTGATGAACCGGTTCTGGGTGCGCACCCCCTGCGCCACGCTGCTGGCAATGTTGTAACTGCCGTTGTACATGATCGTGAAGTCGATGTTCTCGTTGATGTTGCTGCTGAGCTGGACGCCGCCGTTGAAGTAGCTCTCGTTGCGCATGAACTTCTCGCCGTCGATCACGTTGGGGGTCTGCGCCAGCATCACGCCCACGTTGAAGTTCAGGTTGCTGGCCAGGAAACGGACCGGCAGACCGTAGCTCAGACCGCCGCGGAGCAGCCAGCTGCTGCCCAGGTTGGCGTAGCGCGAATAGCGCTGGCCGGGCTGAAGTACCTGATCGGAATTGGGGATGACGAAGGGACGGTCGGCATGGTAGGTGACGATCGAGTCGCCGATGTAGTCGGTCGTGTACTCGGCGCCGAACATCACCGTAAAGGTCTGTCCCTTGGGTACGTTGGAGTTGATGTAGAAGGCGTGTATCGTGTTCTTGTAGGCCGGAACCAGCGCAGCATTACCCCCCTGCACGTAGGTGGTGTTGGAGAAGTCGGGCACGTCCTGCAGCTGGGTGACGGAGGGATTCTCGGTCCGCGAACGCAGGTGGATGCGCAGCGTGTTCTGCTGGTCGAAGTTGATGTTGGTCATCACCGCATAAACCAGGTTGTTGAAATTATACCGCACATAGGGGTCAATCGTCGAAGGTGCCAACGTGTTGTTGTCGAGCGTCGCGTACTGGTACATCAGCGAGGCCGAAATGTTGGCCTTGCCGTCCGAATAGCGGTAGCCGGGACCGACACGATGGGTCAGGTAGCCGCTGTTGTTGATCGTCGAGAGCTGGTCGTCGAACTGCGGACTGATGATGCCCTCCAGCGGATCCCACAGGTAGGTGAGCTTCTGGGCGTCGGAGTAGTCGTACGTGGCCCGGTACTCCAGGCTGACAAGCGACTTCCGGCTCAACGGTTCGGTGTAGGTGGCTCCCGCCTCGAGATGGTAGGTATAGGTATCCTGTCCGATCCGCTGGTTGGCCACCGAGTCGGCCACGGCTCCTTCGACGAACTGCGGCATGTAGTAGTACTCGTCGATCAGCTCCAGCTGGTCGTTCTTGCTGTAACGGCCGTTGAGATTGACCGTCAGCGTGCGGCCGGGCTTGCCCAGCTTCAACCGGTAGAGGGCCGTCAGACCGGCGTTGTAACCGGTTCGGCTGTCATCCGTGCCGTTCAGAATGCTCTTCAGCTGTTCGTACACCTCCTCTTCGGTGAGGTTGGAGATATCCGTCCGGGCCTGCTGCCAGCTGCTGTAGTTCTGGTAGCTGAACGAGGGGCGGATCATAAGACTCTGGTTGTCGTTGATCTTGTAGTCGAGGCGGGCGTTGAAGCGGTGGTTGTAGTTCTGGGCCCGCGAGGAACCCGTCTCGTAGTCATACTGTGTGCCGGGATCCTGCCACACCTCGTGCGTAAAGACGTTGCGGTTGGCGTTGTGGTTGAAGAAGTAGCTGGCCGTCACCTCCACACCGTCGCGCTTGCCCCACGTATCGCTGAAGTTAAGGCCCACCGACTGGATCGTCGAGATACCGTCCAGCGGACGCACCATGTAACCGCCGATGCCGCCGCCACGGCCCATCCGCATGCCGCCGCCTCCGGTCGAATTGCCGCCCGTATTGACAACGCCCAGAATATCCTCGAAGGAGAAATTCTGCTGGTTGATGTTGTTGGCCATGCCGATCAGCGACAGCCGCGTATCGCCGCTGAACAGGTTGACATTGCCGCCCGCCGTATAGTACTCCGGATAACCGTAGGAGGCATAGAGTTTGCCGAAGACACCCCGCCGCTTGCCGACGTTGGTGACGATGTTGATCGCCTTGTAGCCCTCGCCGTCGTCCAGCCCCGTGAATTCGGCCTGGTCGCTGAGCTTGTTGAAGATCTCCACGTTCTCGACCACCTCGGCCGGCAGGTTCTTGATGGCCGTGCTGACGTCGTCGCCGAAGAACTCCTTGCCGTCCACGAGGATCTTCTTGATCTCCTCGCCCTGGGCCTCAACCGTGCCGTCGGCCCCGATCATCACGCCGGGCATCTTGGCCAGCAGGGTCTCGGTGTCGGCATCGGAGGCCACCTTGAAGGCCGCCGCATTATACACCACCGTATCGCCCTTCTGCGAGGTACGCATGGCCGGAACCTCCAGCACCACCGCTTCGATGGCGGTGGACTCGACCTCGAGTTTCAGGGTGCCCAGATCGACGCTCGCCCCGTTGACGGCCACCGTCTTCACCAGCTCCTTGTAGCCGAGGAAGGTGAACTTCATCTCGTAGCGGCCGTAGGCCAGGTCGTTCAGCGCAAAGCGGCCGTCGATGTCGGTCATCTGCTGCCGCGCCGCATCCAGTCCGCCGAGGCCGTTCATCTCGACCACCGCCCCGATGACCGGTTCGCCCGTGTCGCCGTCCACCAGCACACCCGACACCCGTCCCGTCGGAGCGGCCGCAAAGGCCGACAGGGCCGACACCAGCAGCCCGCACAATAAAATAAATTTCTTCATATTTTTTCTCAGTAAACGCTATGTATCTCTTTGCCGTGTCTCTCTTCCTCGCTCACGCCCTGAAGCCACCGTTTGAACTCGGGAACGCGCGCCTTGCTGATGATGACCGCCTTCTCCGGAATGCCGACCGTCAGGTTGACTGCCAACCGGTTGCCGAACCAGATCGCAATGTCGCCGATCGCCTCGCGGGCTATGATGAACTGGCGGTTGGCCCGGAAAAACTCCTCCTCCGGCAACAGCGGCATGATGGCATCCAGCGGACGATCGAAGGGGAACTGCTCCCCCTTGAGGGTGCCGATGGTCACCTTCTCGTGGCTGGAATAGAAAAAGGCAATGTGTTCCCGGCGCAGCGGAATGATCCGGTCGCGCACGTGCACCAGAAAGGACTGCGCCCCGCGCCGTTGCTGCATGGCGTCACCCACCCGGCGGACATACGCCTGCTGGGCCGCCTGCGAGAGGTGCTCCAGTTTCTCGACCGCACGCCGCAGCTCCTCCTCCTTGATGGGCTTGAGCAGGTAGTCGATGCTGTTCAGATGGAACGCCTCCAGGGCATACTGGTCGTAGGCCGTGGTGAAGATCACCGGACAGGTGACCTCCGTCTTCTCGAAAATCGTGAAGGCCGAACCGTCGGCCAGGTGAATGTCCAGAAACATCAGGTCGGGAGCATCGTTCGTCTCGAGCCATTCGACCGTCTCCGTCACGCTCTCCAGCTGCGCCGCCACCTCCATCTGCGGAAAGGCGTGGTGCAGCATCGACATCAGATTAACCGCCGCCGCGGTCTCGTCTTCCACTACGATCACTCGCATGCTGATTCCTTCTTGATCGGGTTACTCTCCTCGCGCCGCCGCTCCTCCAGCGGCAGCCGCACGACGAACACGCCCTGCTCGGCCGACACGGCAATCTCCCGGTCGGTCAGCAGCCGGTAGCGGCTCGCCAGATTCTTCAGTCCGATTCCCGTGCCCTGCTCCGAATCGTCGATCTTGGGCTGGATCGGATTGCTGACCGAAAGCATGTCGCCCTCGGCCTGGATGGTCACCCGCAGAGGTTTGGTGCGGGTAATCGTATTGTGTTTTACGGCATTCTCAATCAGCGGCTGCAACGACAGCGCAGGCAGCAGGCGATCCATGCAGTCGGCCGGAATCCGGGTTTCGATGAACAGTTTGCCGGCATAACGCACCTCAAGCAGGTACTTGTACCCTTCCAGAAAGGCCAGTTCGTCGCGCAGCGGAGTCAGCATGTTCCGTCCCGAACGAATCACGTAGCGGAATGTCTCCGACAACCGGTCGATGTAGGTCAGGGCATCGGCCGTGCGCTCCTCCCTCACCAGCATCGCCAGCGAATTGAGCGAATTGAAGAAGAAGTGCGGATTCATCTGGGTGACCAGCACGTCGTACCGCGAGCGCAGGTTTTCGGTCTTGAGGCGTTCATTCTCGAGCGACATCTGCTGCTGGCGGGCGATCAGTTCGTAGATCTTGCCGTAGAGCGCCGCCACTACCAGCGTGAAGGAGATCTTCAGCAACACCATCGGATTGACAATGCGCTGAGCAAGCAACACGATGCGCAGCTCGCCGTAGCGCGAAACGAAGGGCGCCTCGAAATAGAAACACCCCGCCAGCACCAGAGCCAGCAACAACCGATGGCCGTAACTGCGCGACGAAGCCCGCGAGGCATCGAACCGCCACGTGAACACCCCCAGCAGCACGAACGCCATCACCGCATAGAACAGCGCCTCGACAATCACGGAAGAGGTGTAATGCTCCATGCCGTAGCCATGAGGACGGACGGTACTCCGTGCCGCCAGGATCATGTACACCAGATACGAGAAATTGACGATCAGACTGATCACCACTGCGATCAATCCGTTGACGAGGTTCTTGCCGAACCGGATTTTGTGTCGTACCATATACATTGCCGTCTCGGATGGCGGAGACGCAGCAGCCTCTGCCCTCTCACAAAGATAGGGAGCCCGCCGTTCCGATCTTCAGACCGCCGGGCCAAACGGCAAAACAGCGGGGTGAACGGACCGGACGGCCGTCCGCCGGAAGCCCGTCAGCTCCGCACACCGGGCCGAAGGCCGCCGCCGAAACCGGAGAAAGGCCGTTGAAAGGCTGCCTCCGCTACGAACATCGCTACCGCTCCGGTTCGGTGTACCACGAGGCGTAGAGCCGGTAGTCGCGCGCCGTGCGGGCGATGATCTCCTCGCGCTGCTGCGGAGTGACCTCCTTCACCCGGCGGGCCGGAACGCCGGCATAGACGCCGTTGGGCTCGAGCCGGCTGCCCGAGAGCACCAGCGCATTGGCCGCTATGATGCAGCCGCTGCCCACCACCGCGTTGTCGAGAATCGTGGCCCCCATGCCGATCAGGCAGTTGTCCCCGATGATGCCGCCGTGGATAATGGCGTTGTGGCCCACCGACACGTCGCTGCCGATACGCGTCTGCGACGGATGGGGCGACCCGTCGAACAGGGTGTGCAGCACGACGCCGTCCTGAATGTTGGTCCGGTCGCCGATCGTGATGGTGTTTACGTCGCCGCGCAGTACGGCGTTGAACCAGATCGAACAGTCGCGTCCGACGGTCACATCGCCGATCAGCACGGCCGTGTCGGCCAGAAACGTCCCCTCGCCGACCGCGGGAGTCTTGCCCCGCACCGTTTTGATCAATGCCATAGTTTGCCTCGAGTCTGTCGCGCGGCGGGAGGCCCGCCGTCACGGTTATTCCTCTTTCTTTTCCTCCTCCTTGGCCTCCTGCCAGTAGCGTTCCATCTCCTGGAGGGGCATCCGGGTCAGCTCCTCGCCCTGCTCCTCGGCCTGCGCCTCGATGTGGGCAAAGCGGCGCATGAACTTCTTGTTGCTCCGCTCCAACGCATTCTCCGGATCAATGCCGTAGAGTCGCGCCATGTTCACCAGCGCAAAGAGCAGGTCGCCCACTTCGCTTTCGGCCCGGTCGTGGTCGTTGGCGTCGATCTCGCGCTCCACCTCGGCCACCTCCTCCTTGACCTTGTCCCAGACATCCTCGCGCCGTTCCCAGTCGAAACCGGCCGCAGCCGCCTTCTGACCGATCCGGTAGGCCTTTACCATGGCCGGCAGGCTGCGCGGCACCCCCGACAGTACGCCCCGGCGCGCCTTGCGGTCCTTCTTGCGCTTCTCGGCCAGCTTCAGCGTCTCCCAGTTGTGGATCACCTGGCCGGCACTGTCCGCCTCCACCGTGCCATAGACGTGAGGATGGCGGTAGATCAGTTTGTCACACAGCGAATTGGCCACGTCACCAATATCAAAGCGTCCCTGCTCGTCGGCCATGCGGGAGTAGAAGACGATGTGCAGCAGCAGATCGCCCAGCTCCTCGCGGATGCCATCCATGTCGCCGTCGGTGATGGCATCCGTCAGCTCGAAGGTCTCCTCGATGGTGTTGTTGCGCAGCGACTCGAAGGTCTGCTCCCGGTCCCAGGGGCACTCCACCCGCAGCCGGTCCATGACACCCAGCAGGCGGCCGATCGCTTCCAGTTGTTTTTCGTACATATCGTATCGTTTCTTGTCTTGTTCGGAAATATGTTCCAAAAATACAAAAAAAGGCGGTGCGACCGCCCCGCCGGCTCCGGTTTTCGCCCGTCGGCGCGCTGCCCAGCCGGACTGGGAGGTCCCGGAGAACGGGAGGTCCCGAACGGGCACCGGATGCGGCGGTCCCAACGGCCCCTGACCGCCGGACCAGTACGCCCCCAGGTCACCGTTTTCCGTCCGGGGAGGGATCAAAATGCAGGCTGGTGTTGTTTTTCCCGGGGCGATGGCTATCTTTGTGCACAAATCAACCGACAGCAACCATGACCAGACACATCATTGCCCTGATCGCCTGCGCCTGCGGGCTGAGCTCCTGCGCCTCCATCTTCTGCGGCGCCAAGAAAAACGTCACCTTCGAGGCAAACATCCCTGCCGCCGAGACCCTCACCATCGACGGCTACAAATACTACGACGTCGAGTTCCCCTTCACGGTCAAAGTGCCGCGCGGCTTCTACCAGACCGTCGTGGTGGGTACCCAGGCTGGTTACAAGAAGGCTACCGTAACCATCACCAAGACCTTCAACCCGGTCTCGATCATCAACCTCACCAACATCCTGGGATGGGGCATCGATGCCGCCACGGGCGCCATGATGCAGCCCGAGTACAACCTCTACACGCTGGAATTCCGCCCCGATGCGGCCGACGACCCCCTGCAGCCCCAGTCGGAGAAACCCATGGTGGAGATCCGCGAGATCGAGCTGGAGTAACCCTCCGCCGCACGCCCCGCAGCCCGGCGGCGTACGCCTTGCTTTTACAGGAAAAAACGTTATCTTTGTGACGTCGAAAAAACGTGATTGAGCCATGGTGTAATGGTAACACTGCAGATTTTGGTTCTGTCATTTTGGGTTCGAATCCCGATGGCTCAACAATCCGACGCTCCGATCCCCGCCGCACCTTGGTTCCGGCGGGGATTTTTGGTATCTTCGCTCACCATCCAACTGTTGAAACCATGCAATTCGTCGCCTTCAACGATCTTTCGCCCGCCCTCCGCCAAGCGGCGTGGCAGCTCTACGAGACCAGCTTCCCCGACTACGAACGCCGCAGCCGTCCGGCCCAGCAGGCAGCCCTGGGCGACAGCCTGGCCCACGGTGACCTGCTGATCGACGAGGAAGGACGCCTCGCCGCCCTGTGCTTCTACTGGACCCGCGCCGACCTGCTCTACGTCGAGTTTCTGGCCGTCGATCCCGCCATCCGGGGCCGCCAGCTCGGCAGCCGCATCGTGAACGACCTGCTGGCCCGCTACCCCGGCTACACGGTCGTGCTGGAGATCGAACCGCCCGAGGACGAACTGACCTGCCGCCGCCTCCGCTTCTACGAACGGCTCGGCTTCCGCGCCAACGACTTCCCCTACACGCACCCCTCCTACCGGACCGGCGCCGCAGCCCACCCCCATCGGCTGGTGGTCATGAGCCACGGCGACGTACTGACTCCCGACCGGCGCAAGGAGTTCCTCGCCCTGATGCGCGACGTCGTGCTCCGCTATGCCGACTGATCCGGCCGACGATACGGCGGAGACGGAAAATTCGTATCTTTGCCCAGAGTCCTATGGAAGAGTTCAAACTGTATATCAAGAACATGGTGTGCCGCCGCTGCATGATGGCGGTCGAACGGCTGTTGCACGACCAGGGCATCGAACCCCTCTCGGTGGGGTTGGGCGTCATCTCCCTACCGCGCCCCCTCACGCCGCAGGAGCGCACCACCCTCGACCGCTCCCTGCGCGAAGTGGGCTTCGAGCTGATCGACGGCCGGCGTGAACGGCTCATCGAACAGGTCAAGAGCCTCATCATCGAACTCATCCACAACGAAAACAACGACCTGAAGGTCAATCTGTCCAACTACCTGAGCAGCCATCTGCACCACGACTACAACTACATCAGCAGCCTCTTCTCGGAGGTGGAGGGCATCACGATCGAGAAATATTTCATTCACCAGAAGATCGAACGGGTCAAGGAGCTGCTCGTGTACGACGAACTCTCGCTGGGCGAAATCGCCGCACTGCTCAACTACTCGAGCGTGGCCCATCTGAGCGCCCAGTTCAAAAAGGTCACCGGACTGACCCCCAGCCACTTCCGCACAATCGGCGCCGGCCGCAGGCGTCCCCTCGACGAGGTATAACCGCCCCGTCTGCCGCAACACCTGCCGTACGGCTACCGCCGCACACCCCACCGTTACACCGCGCACATCAGCCGCAACACCCTCCACTCCGCGCCCGGCCGTTCCTGCCGCACATCCGCCGCAGCACCCCATTCCATTACGCCCGGACGGTAACTGTATGTTTGTCTCCCCGCCCCACCCGGCCGCAACGCCACGCCTCATCGCAATAACAACATATCATTCAACGACTTGCCAGTCAGACAGGTATCCGATGGCGGAAATCATGTAACATTTCCGGAGAATTGTATAACGCCCGGCCGGCCCCGTTGCCCCATCTTTGCTGTCGGAAAACAAACCCTCAACACACACATAAACTATGGCAACGGTAAAAGAGACATTCCCCGTTCTGCAGATGGGATGCGCCGCCTGCGCCGCACGGGTCGAGAAGGCCCTGCAGGAGGCACCCGGCGTCGCATCGGCTGCGGTCAATTTCGCTTCGGCCGAAGTGACGGTCGCCTTCGATCCGGCCGCAACCTCGCCGGAGGGACTCCGCGACGTGGTCCGCAAGGCGGGCTACGACCTGGTCATCACCGCCCCCGAGGCTACCCCCGAGGCCCTCGACGAACGGCAAAAAAAAAAGTAATCGACCTTAAACACCGCACGATCTGGGCCGTGGCCCTCTCGCTGCCGGTGGCGGTCATCGGCATGTTCTTCATGGACATACCCCTGGCCAATCCGATCATGTGGCTCCTTGCGACACCGGTCCTGGGCTGGTGCGGAAGGAGCTTTTTCGTGAACGCCTGGCGGCAACTCCGCCACCGCACCGTGACGATGGATACCCTCGTGGCCCTCAGCACCGGCATCGCCTACCTCTTCAGCCTCTTCAACATGCTCTGGCCGGAGTTCTGGCTCGCACGCGGCATCCAGCCCCACGTCTATTTCGAAGCCTCGAGCGTCATCATCGCCTTCATCCTCCTCGGACGGCTCCTCGAGGCCCGCGCCAAGGAGAACACCACAACCGCCATCCGCAAACTGATGGGCCTGCAACCCCGCACCGTGACCCTGGTCGTCAACGGCGAACGGCGTGAGGTCCCCATCGAACAGGTGCGCCCCGGCAACGCCGTACTCGTACGACCCGGCGAACGGATCGCCGTGGACGGACGCATCGCCGACGGCGCTTCCTATGTGGACGAAAGCATGCTCACGGGCGAACCCGTGGCCGTGCGCAAGGAGCCCGGAGCGGAGGTCTTTGCCGGAACCATCAACCAGAAGGGCAGCTTCACCTTCCGCGCCGAAAAGGTCGGCACCGACACGCTCCTGGCCCGCATCATCCGCATGGTGCAGGAGGCCCAGGGCAGCAAGGCCCCCGTACAGCAACGCGTGGACCGGATCGCTGCCGTCTTCGTCCCCGTCATCATCTCCGTAGCCCTGCTGGCCTTCGTGCTGTGGCTGCTGCTCGACCCCGCCGACGGCCTGACGCACGGCATGCTCGCCCTGGTGACGGTCCTCATTATCGCCTGCCCCTGTGCGCTGGGTCTGGCCACCCCCACGGCCATCACCGTAGGCATCGGCAAGGCCGCCGAGGAGGGCATTCTGATCCGTGATGCCGAGAGCCTCGAGGCTGCCCGCCGCATCGACACGGTGGTGCTGGACAAGACGGGTACCCTCACCGAGGGACGTCCCGAAGTGACCGACGAGGCCTGGCTCGGCGGCGACCGCACCCCTGCCGCCGTACTGGCCGCCCTGGAACGGCTGTCGGAACACCCGCTGGCCGAAGCCGTCGTCGCCCACCTGAAAGAGGCCGCACCGGTGTCCGTCACCGGATTCGAAAGCCTGACCGGCCGAGGCGTGCGAGGCATCGCCAACGGCACGGCCTACCTGGCCGGCAGCGAAACCCTGCTGCGCGAACAGGGGCGGCAGATCGACCCCGAACTGGCCCGACAGGCCGCACGGTGGCTCGACGAGGCCAAGACGGTGATCTGGCTGGCCGACGAACGGCAGGCGCTGGGCGTGCTGGCCGTGGCTGACACCATTCGCGAGAGTGCCCCGCAGGCCGTGCGCCGGCTGCACGAAGCGGGCATCACGGTGTGGATGGTGACGGGCGACAACGAAAACACGGCCCGGGCCATTGCCGCCCGTGCCGGCATCGAACACTGGAAGTCCGGCGTGCTCCCCGACGGCAAGTGTGCCTTCATCCGCTCCCTTCAGGAGCAGGGGCACCGGGTGGCCATGACGGGCGACGGCATCAACGACAGTGCGGCGCTGGCCCAGGCCGATCTGAGCATCGCCATGGGCGGCGGCAGCGACATTGCCATCGACGTGGCACAGATGACCATCGTGTCGTCCGATCTGAACCGGATTCCCGACGCCATCGCCCTCTCGGTCCGCACGGTGCGCACCATCCGTCAGAACCTCTTTTGGGCCTTTATCTACAACCTGATCGGCGTGCCGATTGCCGCAGGCGTGCTCTACCCGGTGTGCGGCTTCCTGCTCAACCCGATGATTGCCGGAGCAGCCATGGCCTTCAGCAGCGTCAGCGTAGTGACCAACAGCCTCCGGCTGAAGTGGCGGAAATAAGCGGCCCGCCCGCGGCGGACACAACAAAGGGGTGAAACCTGAACGGTTTCGCCCCTTTTGGCATACTGTTCCGTGTGCAGCCTACATGATCGGGCCCAGCAGCGAACGGAGCAGGAACACGGCAGCTACGGTAAGAATACCGTACAGCTCCGGGAAAGCGGCCAGAATCAGCGTGTTACCCATTACGTTGTGGCCGTTGCCGATGGCTGCGACACCGTTGGCGCAGATCTGTCCCTGACGGAGCGAACTGAACAGGCAGACGAAGCCGACAAACATACCCATACCCAGGATGGCGGCTGCCTGCATGACCGAGATGCCCGGCGTCAGATAGTTCTTCAGCAGGAAGAAGCAGACGAAGCCGTACAGACCCTGCGTACCGGGAAGCGCCGTCAGAATCAGATACTGACCGAACGCGCCCTTGTTCTTTTTCATGGCGCCGATGGCGGCGTTGGCCGGGAAAGAGACGCCGTAGGAGCTGGCGATGCCGGAGAGGGCCACCATCAGCACGATACCGAAATAGGCTACATAGATTGGTTCCATAACAAATTGATTTTTATTGGTTTATAATTACTTGTCGTATTTTTTCAACGGCTCGAAGGCACGCATCGTGCTCTCGAAGCCGGCATTCTTGTAAAACTCCACGAAGGTCAGACGCATCGGGTGAACCAGGGCGCCCAGCACCGACATGAAGAGGTTGATGCCGTGGCCGAAGAGCAGGATGACCAGCGCGGCCAGCTGGCGCGCCACGATCGGCAGATCGGCCGTCAGACCGAACGCCAGGTCATTGAAGACCAGCGCCAGCGTACCGCCCGACAGGCAGAGGGCAAACAGACGGATGTAGCTCAACATGTCGCCCAGCAGACCCGTCACGTTGTTGTAGGTATCGTAGAGTCCGGCGCCGAAATTGACCAGCACATTGCGCTCGGGATTGTTGAGCAGCAGCATGCAGACGGCTCCCACGCCGAGAATCGCATAATAGACATAGACCGGAATGCCCGTCACGCCCAGACCGGGCAGCAGGGCCCAGCCTGCTCCGCCGATGAGGATCAGCAGCCAGCCGAGGGTGCCCAGCGAGTACTTGAATCCCTGCTGCATGGTGATGTTCACCACCTTCAGAATCAGCGCAAAGGCAATCTGGATGCCACCCAGCGCCAGGGACAGCGTGAAGAGCGTATCGGTGCTCAAGAACACGTCCTTGATCCCCTGGAAGGCCTTCAGACCGCCGAGCTGCACGCCGAAGAACGATCCGGTCAGAAAACCGAATACCGTCGCGGCGCCGCCGCACAGCAGCGTCAGCATGGCCACCTGGTGCATGTTGCGCTTGCGCAGCAGGAACAGGCCCGCCAGCGCCAGCACCAGTCCGTAGCCAGCATCGCCGAGGCAGAAGCCGAAGAAGAGCATGTAGAAGGGACCGAAGTAAGCCGTCAGGTCGAGCGTGCCGTACTTGGGCAGCGAATAGAAGGCGCCGATGATCTCGAACGGATTGGCGAACCGGTTGTTCTTCAGCTCCACGGGCGGATCATCCTCCGGCGCCGGTTTCTCCTTGAAATAGACCACGTCGGGGTAACGCTCCAGCAGGGCGTCCACCTGGGCCGAAGTCTCCTCCTTGGCCCACCCCTCCAGCACGACGAGGGTGTTCTCCGCAGCCCGCTCGCCCGACGATACGGCCCGGCTGAGATCAAAGCGCTCCTTGAGGCGCCCCTCCTCCGCTGCGATCTGCTCGCGCGAGGCATAGGCACGTGCCACCTCGGCCCGGCAGGCGTCATACTGCTCCTGCAGCGCCGCCAGATCGTTCCGGCGAGCCGCCGCGGTGGTCTCGGGCATCTTGTACTCCTGCGCATCGAAGGGAAGCTCCTCCCCCTCGGCCTGCTGCACCAGCACAAAATAGGTGCGGCCGCCCGTACTGCTGATCGCCTGGATCGGCACCCGGCCGGCACAAGCCGCCTCGATGGCCGCATATTCGTTGTTGTAGGCGCCGAAGAAGCGCAGCCGGATGCCGTTCTCGGCCAACCGGTGCACCGTCTCGGGCGAAAAGTCGCCCCACACGGCCAGTTCGTCGGCCTCCTTGCGGAGCTTGTCCATGCGACCGCGCAACTCCTCCATCGTTTCGGTGGCCTTGCGGTAGTGCTCGAAAGCCTCCCGTCCGTCGGCAAATGGCTCGCCCGGCCGGAAATCCTTCTCCTGGCCCAGCTCCTTGAAGTGAACCTCGGCCGCCCGGTAACGCTCCAGCTCGGAGAGCATCTCCCGCTGCCGGTCGTCGGCCTCCCAGCCGGTCGCCGTCACGTCGACCAGGCCCAGTTCCTGCAAGGACTCCAGGAACTCCTTTTGCCGCTCATGGTAGAGGACAAAAGTGTATTTGCTCATCTTGACGATCATACGGCCTCCTGTTGTGATTGTTCATGTTTGCTTTTGACGATCTTCTGCGCACTCTTGGAGAGGTTCTCCTCATCCTCCAGAAAACGCCGGATCTTCAGAATCGCCGCCTCGTAACCCGGAATCTGCACCTTCTCGTAGAGGTTCACCTTCTGGGTGGTCTTCTTGCGCGCAAAGTCGAGCAACTCCATCTTGCGCGTATAGACCTCGCGCTGGATTCCCAGCCGGGCGATCCGCTTGAGCAGCTCCACGCCGTCGGCAAACCACACCGGACTGCTGAACAGATCGTAGGGCTTCTCCTCGAAGGCGATCTCGCCCAGCTCCGGAACCCGTACGCCCGCAATCTTCGAGTGGGTCAGCTCCACGTCGCGCACCCGCAGCAGGCCGCCGTCGAATTCGCTCCACAGCGCGGCCATGTAGCTGTACCGCGCCAGCAGCTCCTCCAGCTGGCGATCCACCTCCGAAGCGGCGTCGCGCGCCTTCTTCACCTCCAGACGCAGGGCCGATTCCTTGCTCTTGATGGTCGGCAGGGCTCGCTGCCTCATCTGGAGTTTCTTGCGCATGTCGCCGAGCGACGTCTTGTTGTATTGAAACTTGATTGCCATAATTCTACTCTTTCACAAGGTGCAGCCGTCGCCAGCGCTCGACGCCGCCCATCAGCAGCGCGCCGCCGCCGAGCAGGAAAGCGGAGGCTGCCGCCCAGCGCCATGCCGGCAGGCTCTCCTCCACGCCGTTCACCAGCGTCACGACAACGACCAGCACCAGCAGTTTGACACCCTGCACCAATCCGTACGTCCAGCAGTTAAAGGTACGCATGTCCTCCTCCGAGGTGTCGCGCAGGCGGTTCAGCCACGCCTGCTCGTGCAGGCCGTGCCACCACTCCAGCGCCCCCATCAAGGCTCCTCCGATGCCGATGACCAGCACGGCCATCACCGCCAGCAGCAGCTCCACGCCCGTCCGATAGCCGGACAACAGCAGTTGCGCCCCGACAATCAGCACCCAGAAGGCTGCACAGAGCATCGTGCCATACCACCAGTAACTACCTTTCGTCTCCATCGTATCAGGCGTTCTTGGGCCAATACTTTTCGGTGAGCGCCTCTTTGATGGCCACCTCGCTCTTGGTAAAGTATTTGGCGAAGAGCTTCCAGGCCGTGTCGAGCATCTCGGTGATCTGGATGTTCACGTCGATGGCCAGCAGCTTCTCCGAGTACTCCTTGGCGAATTTCAGCGCACGTTCGTCATACTCCGACAGGTCGAAACCGTTCTCCAGTTTGGTCTTGGCGTTGGCCGCATCGGAATAGAGGCGCACGGCGGCATTCATCACCTGCGGGTGGTCCTCACGGGTCTTCTTGCCGATCACGAGCTGTTTCAGACGCGACAGGCTTCGGAACGGGTCCACAATCACCTTACCCGTGTCGCTGTCCTTGCGCAGGAAGAGCTGACCCTCGGTGATGTAACCCGTGTTGTCCGGCACGGCATGGGTGATGTCGCCGCCCGAAAGGGTCGTCACCGCAATGATGGTGATCGAACCGCCGTTGGGCAGCTGAACCGCCTTCTCGTAGATCTTGGCCAGATCCGAATAGAGCGAACCCGGCATCGAGTCCTTCGAGGGGATCTGGTCCATACGGTTGGCCACGATGGCCAGCGCATCGGCGTAGAGGGTCATGTCCGTCAGCAGCACCAGCACCTTCTCGCCCTTGTCCACGGCAAAGTATTCGGCTGCCGTCAGCGCCATGTCCGGCACGAGGAGTCGCTCCACGGGCGGATTCTCGGTCGTGTTGACGAAGCAGACGATGCGGTCCAGCACACCGGCGTTCTCGAACAGGTTGCGGAAATAGAGGTAGTCGTCGTTGGTCATACCCATACCGCCGAGGATGATCTTGTCGGCCTGGGCGCGCAGCGCCACGTTGGCCATCACCTGGTTGTAGGGCTGGTCAGGGTCGGCGAAGAAGGGGATCTTCTGACCCGAGACGATCGTGTTGTTCAGGTCGATGCCGGCGATACCCGTGGCGATCAGCTCCGAGGGCTGGATACGCTTGAAGGGGTTCACCGTCGGACCGCCGATCTCGCGTTCCTCGCCCTCGACGGGAGCGCCGCCGTCCAGCGGATTGCCGTAGGCGTCGAAGAAACGGCCGGCCAGATCGTCGCTCACCCGCAGCACGGGCGGCTCGCCGTGGAAAACCACCTCGGCATCCGTGGCGATGCCCTCCGTTCCCTGGAACACCTGCAGCGTGATCTCATTGCCCGCAATGCGGACCACCTGGGCCAGTTTGCCGCCGACGGTGGCCAGTTCGTCGTTGCCGACGCCCTCGGCATGCACCGTGACGGTGGCCTTGTTGATATTGTCGATCTTGGTATATATCTTCTGAAAAGCTTTGGTTGTCATACTCTCGCCGAAGGTTTATTGGTTAGACTCCTGCTTGGCGACCTGCTCGTCGATCCGCTTGCGGTACTCGGCAAACTGGTCGCTCTTCCACTCCGAATAGTTGAGCTGCTTAAAGAGGTTGATGAGCGACTTGTAGAACTCCGTGCAGTGCTGGAAATCGGCAAACGCAAACGACCGGTCGCAGATGTCGAGCACCAGGTTGAACATGTATTTCTGACGCTCCAGCGGCGTGTTGGCGTCGATGGCGTCGAAGGCATCCTGCTGCAGGATGACGAAGTCGATCAGCTCGCTCTTCCAGAAACGGTCGTGGTACTCGACCGGTACGCCGTCGTCGCCGAGGATGTCGATCTGCTCCGAGGCCTCCTTGCCGCGCTGCACGATCGTCTTGCCCTTGTTGACCAGCGCCGCCCAGCCGGGCTCGATGTGCTCGTCGAGGTAGGAGACGATCTCCGGATACTCCAGATACTTGGAGTAGCTCTCCAGCGGGTCGATGGCCGGATAGCGTTTGCTGTCGGCGCGCTGCTGCGAGAGGGCGTAGAAACAGCGGGCTGCCTTCTGCGTGGCCTCCGTAACCGGCTCCTTGAGGTTACCGCCCGCAGGCGACACCGTACCCAGGAAGGTGACCGAACCCGTCGCGCCGTTGCGCAGGTGAACCAGACCCGCACGCGCGTAGAAGTTGGAGATGATGGCCGACAGGTCCATCGGGAAGGCGTCCTGACCGGGCAGCTCCTCCAGACGGTTACTCATCTCGCGCAGCGCCTGTGCCCAGCGCGAGGTGGAGTCGGCCAGAATCAACACCTTCAGACCCATCGCACGGTAGTACTCGCCGATGGTCATGCCCGTATAGACGGAGGCCTCACGCGAGGCAACCGGCATGTTGGAGGTGTTGCAGATGATGGTCGTACGCTCCATCAGTTTGTGGCCCGTGTGCGGGTCGTCCAGGCAGGGGAACTCGGCGAAGATCTCCACCACCTCGTTGGCACGCTCGCCGCAGGCGATCATGATGATGACATCCGCCTCGGCCTGTTTGGCAATGGCGTGCTGCAGCACGGTCTTGCCCGCACCGAACGGCCCCGGAATGAAGCCCGTACCGCCGTCGGCAATCGGGTTGAAGGTATCGATCGGACGCACGCCCGTCTCCAGAATGCGCGAGGGGCGCGGCTTGGAGACATACGCCTTGATCGGGCGCTTCACCGGCCACTTCTGCACCATCGTGATGTTGTGGCTCACGCCCTCGGCATCCTCCAGCACGGCGATCGTGTGGTTGATGTTGTACTTGCCCGCCTCGGCCACGCTGCGCACCGTGTAGGTGCCCTCCATGACAAAGGGGACCATGATCTTGTGGGCGATCCACTGCTCCTGCACCTCGCCCAGCCAGTCGCCCGCCTCAACGCGGTCGCCCGCCTTGGCCAGCGGCTTGAAATCCCACAGATGCTCCTCGTCCAGCGGTGCGGTACGCACACCGCGCCGGATGAAGAGGTCGTCCATGGCGGCCAGATCGTTCTGCAGGCCGTCGTAGTTTTTCGACAGAATGCCCGGGCCCAGCGTGGCCTCGAGCATGTGGCCCTCGAACTCCACCTCCGCACCGGCCCGCAGACCGCGCGTGGAGTCGAACACCTGAACATAGGCTTGGTCGCCGATCACCTTGATCACCTCGGCCATCATCCGCACCGAACCCAGCGCCACGGTGGCGATCTCGTTCTGGGCCACCGGACCGTCCACCTTGACGATCACGATGTTGGAGATGATGCCGACTACTTTTCCTTTCGTCTTCATATGTCGTGTTGTTATTATTCGTCGCGTTCGTGGTCCGGCGTCTGGCCGGTCTGCTCCGCCCCTTCGCCCGTCCGGCGGCCCGCCTCGCTGAACGACGCCATCAGCGCGTCGAGCATGCGGCGGCCCCGTGCGGGGTCAAGCGCCGCCCAGCGGTGGATGAGGTTGATGCGGACCAGATAGCTCAGCAGATAGTCCAGATCGAAATAGTGCATGCAGGCCAGCTCCTCGGCCTTGCTCCAGCGCAGGGCGTCGAGCCGGTGCTCCTTCTCCAGCAGGTTGGCGTCCGAGCCCATGGCGGCAATCACCTGCTCGACGTAGTCCACCTCGCTGCGGAGGCCGAAGTCGGCGGCCGAACTGCGCGCCAGCGCCGTTTCGATCTCGCCCCGTCCCACAATGGAGCCGGCCGGCGAAAGTCCCAGCCGGCGGGCCGACAGCGCAGCCGTCACGTTGCGCAGCGTACGGTCGAAATCCGACCAGTGGCGCAGGAAGCCCGACCGCGAACGGGCGCAGGTGTCATAGTAGGCCGTCAGCAGACGGTGCTCGAACGACTCCTCGGAGCGCTCCTCGGCGGGCGTCTCGGGATCGCTCTCGGCCCGGAAGGCGGCAATCACCCGGCCCATCCAGGCCGGAAGCCGCACGGGCTGCCGAAGCTCCTCCTCCAGTTCCTGGCGGGAGAAGTGGCCCAGTCCGGAGAACTGTTCCCGACCGGCCCGGAGGCTGATGATGTTCTCGATGTCGTAGTAGGTGTACAGCAGGTCGATCGCATGACGGTCGCGCTTCGACACCCCCTCGCGGATCTCGGCGATCAGCGCCGGGGCATCGAAACCCTTGACGTCCGCATCGAGCGTGTACTCCTTCAGCCCGGCTACGAGACAGTAGTATTGATTCGCAAACATAGGGATGCCCGTTTATTTGTCGCCATAGAGCATGCGGGCCACCTTCTCCTTCAGAAATTCGGAGAGCAGCGCATCGAAATCCTCGGCCGAGAAGCTGATGTAGTAGCCGCCCTCGCGCGGACCGATGCGGAAACCGCTGCGCACCTTGTCCGAGTAGCCCACCTCGATGCCCTCGTCGAGCAATTCGCCGGCAGCCGCCTCAAACTCACGGCCGAACTTCTCCTGCCACTCGGCCGGCAGCAGCGCGCTCAAGGTCACCTTGCCGGCCGCATCGCTGCGCCATCCGCCCGCAACGGCCAGCAGCATCTGACGGATGAAGGCCGGATCCACCGCCGCAGCGTGGACACCCGGGGCCACCGTCTTGGCCACGATCATCTCCGCAATGCGTTCGCGCAGCTCGGTCACCGCCTGGCGACCGGCCAGCGTGATCTCCGTCAGCGTGTTGCGGCGCAGTTCCTCCGCCTGCCGACGGGCCTGCTCCTCGATGGCGGCCGCCTGTTCGCGGGCCTCCTTTTCGATGGCGGCCGCCCGCGCCTGTGCCTCGGCGACCATTTTCTCGGCGTCGCTACGCCCTTTTGCCAAACCCTCTTCGTAGAGTTTGTTCGTCAGCTCCTGAAGTTTGTTTTCCATAACGCTTGTATCCTGTACTTTTTTACTTTTGATTCTTTTCCGGCTGGTGGGCGGGCCGCAGCAGGTCGTTCACCACCTTGACCGGCGAAAAGGTGGTGACGGGAACCTCCACAAAGACCGTGTTCCAATGCGCCATCGCGCCGTTCCACAGCCCCGGACGCTCCAGCGCCCGCAGCGGACGGCCATCCTTCGACTTCTCGGAGATGAAACCCGTCCGGGGATCGACGTAGCGCGTCAGGTCGTACCGGCCGCCCCGGTGGTCACGCAGCGAGCAGACCAGATCGACCGGGTTGAAATAGGCCGCCCGTGCCATGATCGGCCGATCCTGCGGCGCAATCTGCGACGACTCGACGATCTGCAGCGACTCCGTGCCGTCGGCATCGCGCACGAAGAAGGGGCCGCCGCCCGGTTCGCCCTCGTTGCGGACCATGCCGCACACGCGCAGCGGACGGTCGAGCATCCGGCGCAGCCACGCCACCCGGTCGGCCGCCGCCACGGAGGCGGGAAGGACCAGACTGAGCCGCTCGCGCAGGAAACGCTCCGCCTGCGCGGCCCACGCTTCCGTCGTGTCGCCCGCATCGGCCCGGCGCAGCAGCGCGAAGAGCTCCTCGCGCAACTCGACCAGCAGCCCGGCCAGAGCCCGCTTGTAGCGGATCGTATCGCCCCGGCGGGCATCCGTCGTGACGTTGTCGATATTCTTGACAAAGACGATGTCAGCCTGCAGTTCGTTCAGGTTCTCGATCAACGCACCGTGGCCCGCGGGACGGAACAACAGCGAACCGTCCGCCTGGCGGAAGAGCGTGTTGTCGGGATTGACCGCCACCGTGTCGGTCGAAGGCTTCTGCTCCGACATGCCGATGCGGTAACGCACCCCGTAGCGGGCCGCATAACGCGGCAGCACCTCCTCCAGCAGCGCCTCGAAGCCGGCCCGGTGTTCGGGCGACACGGTGAAGTGGATGTTTACCTCCCCGTCGCTGCAGGCATAG
The DNA here is from genome assembly GCA_019116245.1 of Candidatus Tidjanibacter faecipullorum. Taxonomy (GTDB): domain Bacteria; phylum Bacteroidota; class Bacteroidia; order Bacteroidales; family Rikenellaceae; genus Tidjanibacter; species Tidjanibacter faecipullorum. The sequence goes on along the minus strand of DXCC01000008.1, from coordinate 42,235 downwards.
GCCGCTCCCTCGACCAGGTGCTCCTCCAGCGCCGTGCGGGGAGCATCGGCATAGGCATGGAAGAGAATCAGCGCCTTGGGCAGCGAACCGTAACCCAGGCCCGGTTCGCCCACGATCGCCTCCACCGTCTGTCGGGCCGAAGCCCCGGCGGGAAGGATCGCGCGCAGCCGCGCCCCGAAGGCAAAGCGGTCGAGCGAGGCAAGCACCTCGGCCGTCGCCCCGTCCTCGCGGCCAGAGGAGAGGAATTCATACAGTCCCTTGAACATGCGGGTCGCCGCACCCGAAGCGGGCACGAACTTGACGATCCGCTCGGTACGGGAGGCCGCCTCGTAGCGGGCCTCCAGCCGTCGGAGCGCGGCCTCGTCGAGGCACACCACCCCGTCGCCCGCCACAGCCGGACGGACAATCTCACTGTAGGGAAAACCGCGCCGGAAATGTTCCAGCTGTTCCTCCACCGCCGCTTCGGTCAGCCCGTGGGCGCCGAGCGCGGCCAAGTCGTCTCGATTCAACATAGCACATTGGTTTACGCCGACACCAAATATAGAAATAAAAAAGGGAAATCCTGACCGTCAAAGCGAACATTTCTTGGATTTTTCGGAACCTTTTCGCCCCCCGGGCCGCCGGGGTGCGGCGGTCAGCAGAAGAGCCCGATCAGCAGCGGAACGCTGACTTCCAGCGCGATGCCGTGCAGAATGGCCTGCGGAACGTAGTCCGTCCCCGCATGACGGGCAATGAGCGGCAGGCAGACATCCATCGAGTTGATGCCGGCCGCCGAAATGGGGGCCATGCCGCCCCAGCGGGCAAAGAGCGGAGTGCCGAAGAGCGACAACATTTCGCGCACGATGTTGGCCAGCAGGGCGATCGTGGCCAATTCCACGGCGGCGGCCTGGCCGAGCGAGGCGCTGCCCAGATCGGCGATCAGCACCGACGAGAGCGAATAGTAGCCGAAACCGCTCCCCACGGCCAGGCATTCGGTCAGGCTGCGCCCCGGCAGCAGCAGAACCCCCGCCAGGGAAAACAGCAGGGTGCCCGCCACGGTGAAGAGCGGCAGGGCAAACATGCGCAGGCGCAGCGAACGGATCATCCGGTGCAGATCGTCGCCCGCCCCGATGCCGAGTCCCACGCCTCCCACCAGTACGGTGAGCAGGAGTTTGGGGAGCGACGACTCCAGCAGCCAGTCCGGCGCGATGCCGGCCCGTCCGACGGCGATGCCGCCGAGGAAGCAGACAAAGATCAGCAGATTACCTTTCATGGCGACCTCCTTTCTTCTCCAACAGCCGTCCGGCCACATAGCCGGCCAGCAGACTTCCCGCCAACCCCAGGCAGGCCAGCACCACGGCCTGCCAGCCGAAGCGGCCCAGATTGGCGATCAGTTCCCGGTTGGCGCCGATCGACACGCCGAAGACAAACAACAGAACGGGGATCAACAGCTGGGGCAGCCGCTCCGCCCGGCGGAGCACCTTCCAGTTGCGACCCAGGTAGCCGACCAGGATGCAGGTCAGCAGCACGGATACGATGCGTAACATATTTTTAAGGTAAATCAGCGGTTGCAAGGGGCTTTTCCGGCACACCTCCTCCCGCGGCATCGGTACGCCGCAGGCCGTGCCGGAAGCGTCTTCCCGTCCGCAAGGCAGGAAAACGACCCGAAAAAAACAATCAGATAAAAAAACGAGAAAAAAGACGGGACGGATGCGGCCGGAACGACGCGAAGCCTTCCTCTCCGCCCCCGACGCAGCCGCGCCCCCTCAGATGAAACCGCTGAACCAATGGACATGAGCCTGGTCGAACGGACGCAGGGCGACACTGTGCGCCGCCTCGAAACGATAAACATCCGACCGACTCTCCCTCATCTTCCGACAGGTTTTCCTACACCCGGACCACGCGTCCGGAGCGGCCGTGCCTGTTCCCGCACGGTGCCGCAAAGATAGCAACAAGCGCGTTTCATTCCAAACAAAACAACGTACAATGAAACAAAAATAACACAACTATGTCGCAATACACAACAAAACGCTGCCAAATTGCGCCCGTCACCCCGCCTCCGACCTGTCGTCGGACCGTCACCGGGCTGCCGCACCCCACGACGCTGGACCGCCGCCCGCCGGATCCCGACCCACACGACGCATCCCGCACCCGAAATCGGCCACACACTATTCCGAGAAATTGCCTAAATTTGCCCCATTATGGTACAGGAATATCTCAACACCCCCCTGCGGGAACGCAACAGCTTCGGAATCGACGCCCGGGCCGCCCGGCTGGCGGAGTTCGACTCGGCCGAAAGCCTGTGCGAATACCTCGCACGAACGCCCCGCACAACGGGCCGGACGGCCGTGATCGGCGGAGGAAACAACATCCTCTTCACCGGCGACTTCGACGGCCTGCTGCTTCACCCCGTCGGCCGGGCCTGCCGCATCGACGCGCGCGGCGGTGACCGCGTCGCCGTACATGCCGAGGCGGGACTCCCCTGGGACGACTTCGTGCGCCTCTGCACCGAGAACGGACTCTGGGGAGCGGAAAACCTGACCGCCATTCCGGGTACGGTGGGGGCCGCCCCCGTCCAGAACATCGGCGCCTACGGGGCCGAAGCCGCCGACATCATCGAATCGGTCGAAGTCATCGACCTCAATACCCTGAAGCCCAGCATCATCGCCGCCGAGCACTGTGCATTCGGCTACCGCGAGAGCGTATTCAAGGGTCCCCTCCGGGGTCGGGTCGTCATCACGGCCGTCAACTTCCGCCTCTCGCGCACGCCGCACCCCAATCTCGGATACGGCGCCCTGGCCGCCGAAACCGCCGCCCTCGGCGAACCCTCCCTCGAAAACATCACGGAGGCCGTGCGCCGCATACGCGCCTCGAAGCTGCCCGACCCCGCCCTTATCGGCAATGCCGGCAGCTTCTTCAAGAACCCCGTCGTGGAACAGGCCCTCGCCGAACGGCTCCGCAGCCGGTTCCCCGAGATGCCCTCCTACGCCACCGCCGACCCCGACCGCATCAAGATCCCGGCCGGATGGCTCATCGAAAAGGCCGGCTGGAAGGGCGTAACCCGCAACCGGGCCGGCGTCTACGAACGGCAGGCCCTGATTCTCGTCAACCGCGGCGGCGCATCCGGCGCCAACATCATCGCCCTGGCCGAGGCCATCATCGCCGACGTGCAGGCCAAGTTCGGCATCACCATCGCCCCCGAAGTTAATATCTGGTAACGTTACGATACCATGCTCGAAGACAAATTCAGACACTACATCAACGACCACGCGCTGGTCAAACCCGACGACCGCATCCTGCTGACCGTCAGCGGCGGCGTCGACTCGATGGTCATGCTCGACCTCTTCGTCGCAGCCGGTTACCGCGTGGGGGTGGCCCACTGCAACTTCCAGCTGCGCGGCGAAGAGTCCGACGAGGACGAAGTGCTCGTCGAAACCCGGGCCGCCGGATACGGCGTCCCCTTCTACAACAAACGGTTCGACACCCAGCACGAAATGGAGATCACCGGCGACTCCGTACAGATTGCCGCCCGGCAGCTCCGCTACGAATGGTTCCGCCAGCTGAGCGACGCCCACGGATACGACGCCGTGGCCATCGCCCACCACGCCGACGACTCCATCGAAACCTTCTTCATCAACCTCATGCGCGGAACCGGCCTCAAGGGACTCACCGGAATCCACAAGGTGAACGGCCGCATCATCCGCCCCCTGCTCTTCGCCTCGCGCCGCGAGATCCTCGACTATGCCGTGGCGCACCGCATCCCCTACCGCGAGGACTCCTCCAACCGGTCCACCAAATACCTCCGGAACAAGATCCGGCTCGGCATCATTCCCCTGCTGCGCGGCATAAACCCCAACTTCACCGAACTGATGGGGGCCAACATCAGCCGCCTGACCGATGCCCAGCTCTTTATCGACCGCTGCATCGAGAGCATCCACGACCAGGCCGTCACCACCTCCACAGACGGAATCGCCACGATCGACCCCTCGCGGATCGATCCCAAGCTTCCCCTCAACTACGTGATATACGAGCTGATGAGCGCCGGATACGGATTCAAGGGCGACGTGACCGACGACCTCTTCGAGGCGCTCCGCCGGAACGCCACGGGCCGCCGCTTCTACTCCAAGGGCTATTTCGCCTGCATCGACCGCGGCCGGATCGTGGTGGCCCCCATCACCGACGACGACCCCTGCGAAACCGAACTCCCCGAGACCGCCCACAAGGCCTACTGCGGAAACCATATCCTCACCATCGAACACACCGACATCGACAACATCGACTCGCTCCGCCAGCCCGCCAACGTGGCCCTGCTGGATGCCGACCGGCTCCAGTGGCCCCTTCGCCTGCGCCGCTGGCACGAGGGCGACGCCTTTGTCCCCTTCGGGCTGACCGCCTCCAAGAAGGTGAGCGACTTCCTCATCAACGAGAAGGTCTCCCTGCCCGAAAAGAAGCGCCAGTTCGTGCTGCTCAACGGCGAGGAGATCGTGTGGGTCGTGGGACGGCGCATCGACGACCGCTACAAGATCACCGCCAAAACCGAAAACATCCTCAAACTGCGCTGCGAGGAGCTCTGACCCCCCGCCGCCCGGAAAACCCCGAATCCCCATGGCCAAAAGCAGCGGAAAAGCCTCCTTCAAGGACACCACGGCCGGTTACGACCGGCTGCGCAGTGCCATTGCCGCCGGGCAGTATGCCCCTCTCTACCTGCTGATGGGCGAGGAGGGCTACTTCATCGACGCCATCGCCGACCAGTTGGCCGGTTCGGTGCTCAGTCCGGAGGAACGGGCCTTCAACCAGATCGTCCTCTACGGCAAGGAGACCGACGAGGGAACCATCATCAACTTCGCCCGCCAGATGCCCATGATGGGCCGCTACGAGGTCATCATCGTCAAGGAGGCCCAAGCCCTGCGCAAGCCCGACACGCTGGCCCTCTACACCGCCGCCCCCTCGCCATCGACCATCCTGGTGCTCTGCTTCAAGGGCAAGAGCATCGACAAACGGACCCAACTCTACAAACAGTGCGCCCAGAAGGGCGAGGTGCTCGAATCGGTCCGCCCGCGCGACTACGAAATCGCCCCCTGGCTCGGCGCCTTCATCAAGGCCAAGGGGTATGCCATCGACGCCGATGCCCTGGCCATGCTCACCGACCACCTCGGCACCGACATCGCCCGCATCGCCAACGAACTGACCAAACTCCTCACCCGACTCCCCGAAGAGACCCGCCGGATCACCGCCCGACACATCGAGGACAACATCGGCATCAGCAAGGAGTTCAACAACTTTGAACTCACCCGCGCCATCTCCGACAAAAACATGGCCCGCGCCATGCTCATCGCCGACCACTTCCGCCGGAACCCCAAGGAGAACCCCCTCACGGTGACCCTCAGCGCCCTGTTCACCCACTTCCAGCGCATCTTCATCGTCAACTACAAACGCTGGGAGTACCGCCACAAGGGAACCCCCATGCCCTCCGACACCGAACTGTGCGCCCTGATGAAACTTCCCAGCCCCTTCTTCCTCAACGAATACAAACAGGCCGCCGACCGCTACCCCAACAAAAAGGTGTTCGCCATCTTCGGCCTGCTGCGCGAGTGCGACATGCGCAGCAAGGGACTCGGAAACGGCTCGGCCGACGAAGGTGAACTGCTGCGCGAACTGCTGCTGAAAATCTTCCTGTTATGACCCGTACAGGCGACTCCATCTGGCTGAACGACACCCTCGTCCCGGCCGCCGACACCGAACGGCTGCTGACCGGCTGCTCCATCTATGCCGACGTGGCCACCATCGACCACCGGCCGCTCTACCTCACCGCCCACCTGGCCTGTGCCGCCTCCTCCTACGAGACGCTCTACGGTCTGCGCCCCGCCTGCGACGTGGCCGCCATCCGCCGCCGTATCCTGCACCTGCAGGAGCGGAACCGGCTTCCCCGCCAGGGAAACACCCTGCGCCTCTTCTTCCTGCCCCCCGCCGTCGAGGAGCGGACCCTCCGCCAGCCCGACCTGCTGATCGTCTGCGCCGAGACCACCATCTGCCACAGCTACGAAACGATGAGCCTCCGCCCGACCGCCCTGCTGGTCAACTACGAGGTCCCCTTTGCCGGCCACCGCACCTCCCTCTCGCTCGCCGCCGACCGCTACATGCAGGAGTTCGCCCGCAGCAAGGACTTCCACCTGGCCCTGCACGTCAACCGGGCCAACCGGCTGGTCTCCTGCGGCGACTACCCCGTGGGCGTGGTGCGCGAGGGACGCCTGACCCTTCCCCAGCTGCCTGCGGAAGCACCCAAGAGCGTCGAACGCCGCCTGCTGGAACAGGCCTGCTCGCTGGCCGACCTGCCCGTCGAAACACGCGACCTGCCCGCCGAGGAGCTGGCCGAAGCGGACGAGGTGCTGGTGTTCGGTCCCCACGGCCTCCATGCGGTGCTCTCGTGCAGCGAACACTACTACTACAACCTCGCCGCCCGCCGGCTGGACCGCACCCTTGCCCGCCTCACCGCCGAAGGACTGAAAGCGTAGGAGGGAACGAAAAGCGGAAGTAGTAGGCGGGCACCGACCCCGACCAACCGCAGCCATCCCGGCTACCTTTCCCTGCCAACCCAGCCAATTCCTACCCGGCATCCACCCAGCCACCAACTCCGACCTACCCGACTATTCCCGGCCACCTTGCCGACCACCCCGACCAGTTCCTGCCCGCCGAAGCCACCCTGCCTGCCCGGCAAGCGGAGGCGAACAGTCATCTTCCACTGGCCGGAAAACAGCGGCGAAAGCGGAAAAACCTTCACCGGACTGCGGCGTACAAACCGGCCGCCCAAAAAGCGCTACAAGAGGCGCAATCCATCCCAAATCACATTAAAAATAGCCCGAACCGGGCCAAAGAGACACAGAGACATCCATACCCTCGCAATGAGGCCATCATACCCTGCAATAAGCACGCCATACAGGAATCAGGGGGAAAACCCCATACCGGCCTTTGAAACCGCCGAATCACGCGACAGGCTGCGAGGTTTCACCACGGCCGTCCGCAATCGGGCACACGATCCGGACAACGGACTGCACGCTCCCCGTCGCAGCCGCCTGGCGAGCCCAACGGGAAACGTTCTCCTCAACGTTCCCCTGCGCCGCACTGCGCCCCTCCTGCGCCACACCGCTGTGCCACCCTGACCGCTCCGGCAGTATCCTCTAACCGCTCCGGCTGGACCCGGCGCAGAAAAACCAAAACCCCGCTCGACTTGCGTCAAGCGGGGTTTCTGGTGCCCAGGACAGGACTCGAACCTGCACACTATCACTAGCACTAGTACCTGAAACTAGCGTGTCTACCAATTCCACCACCTGGGCGTGGCCGGTAGATGTCAAACATCGTTGTGATCGTCTAACGGGATGCAAAGGTAGACAAAAAATCGTTTCCTCCTAATTTTCGGCCACTTTTTTTTCATCTTTTTTGCCTCCCGACCGCACCGTCCTCCCTCCTGAAAAGGCATTTACGCTCGTTATCAGCCAGATAGCCGACCACACCACGGAGCGTTTTGCGGTTCGGAAAAGAATCGTTAATTTTGTTAGCTGTCGGCACCGATCGTCCGACACCCCAACCTTCGAATCATGAGAATCAAACCAGGCTACAAAATACGCGACATCGCCGGCGAGCACGTGATCGTCTCCGTCGGCCAGCTCCACGTCAACCTCACCCGCATCATCTCCCTGAACGACACCTCCGTCTGGCTGTGGCAGCAGCTCGAGGGCAAAACCTTCGACGCCGAAGCGGTGGCCGACCTGCTGGTGGCCCACTACGAGGTGGAACGCCCGACCGCCCTCCGCGATGCCGAGGCGTGGATTGCTTCCCTGCGCAAAGCCGATCTGCTCGAGGATTGACGCCCCGCCGACCGGCATCTCCTTCGGCCACGCGGTCCGGCACGCTGCCGTCCTTCCATCGTTTGCGGTTTCGCGGACGCTTTTCCCGACCGGGATTGTCCCCGATCGGCCCGACAGCCCGAAACGACCGAAACGCCCGTCCGTCTCGGCCCCGGCGCGAAACCGATTCGCCCGACCCGACGTCCGAAACCCGATGACCGACCAATCCGGCATACACGACCCCGACCGGTCTACAACCGCCGCGCTGCGTCCCGCTTTCAACACCTGCACGCCATGATTCTCCTGCAAATCGCCGATTTCCGGTTCGGCATCCAGTCCGACCGGGAGAGTGCCCTCCGCCAGCTGATGGCGGCCAACTATACCCCCTTTTTCCGTACCGAAACGGACGGTGAGGAGCTGCTGTTCCTCCTCGATGCGGACGCCTCTCTGGAGCTGCCCGCCGATGAGCCGCTGCGCACGTTCGACTACGCGCTGACCGACAGCCCCGCCCGGCTGCGCATCTACGGCAACCGCTACCTGCTGACCATCACCCACGGTCCCTCGAGGCGCACCTTCTCGCTCGAGGGGGTACGTGAGGTAGACGGACGTTTCCGTTTCGCCTCCGACCTCACCCGCCGCGGCATCGCGCCGCCCCGCCACATTCTCGACCACCTGCTCGTCTTCGCCCTCTCGCTGGCCGTCCTGGAGCAAGGCTTTCTGCTGATCCACTCCTCAACGGTCGTCTGCGCGGGCAAGGCGGTCCTCTTCCTCGGAGAATCGGGCACGGGCAAGTCCACCCACTCGCGCCTGTGGCTCGAAAACCTGCCGGACACCTCCCTGCTCAACGACGACGGCCCCGCCCTGCGCGTGCAGGCCGACGGTTCGGTGACGGTCTACGGCACGCCCTGGAGCGGCAAGACCCCCTGCTACCGGGATGTCAGCTACCCGCTGGGGGCCTTCGTGCGCATCTGCCGCGCCCCCTACAACCGGCTGTCGCCGCGTCTGAGCGCCATCCAGGCCCTGGGAGCTACACTTCCCTCCTGTCTACCCACGCTCCAACAGGAGGATACGCTGCTCGACCGCGTCTGCGCCAACCTGTCGGCCGTACTGCGTGTCGCCCCCGTCTTTCGCATGGAATGCCTGCCCGATGCCGACGCCGCCCGCGTCTGCCGCGAAGGACTGCGTCCGGTGCTGGACTGATCTTTCCCCGCACGTGCCGACACACCAGACAGGATGCCTGACGAGTGTCCGACGGGATGCTTCCCCGATCATGTAATACGGCCATACGACACGGCCCCGCACACTCCGTGCCCCACATCCTCCGGCTCGTCCGATGGATGCGTCCTACCCGGTCCAAAGGCACAGCCACGTCGGTCTCCGGCACCGGTTCGCCTCCCCTCCATCCCGCCGACCCCATGACGGGCCTTTCCGCTCCGCGCCGGTTCGCACTACCCACCACGGCCGCATGGCCCCTTGCCCGGTCCGATCGGCCGGCCATTCCCGGCCCGTTCCATGACGCGGCCAACACCTCTCCCGTCCCTCCACGCCACAGCGGCCCACAAAAAAAGCCCCGGGTGAAACACCCGAGGCTTTTGGCTTGTCGGCAACCGGCCGGGATCAGAAGACCGGCTCGGTGGTCAGGATCTGCGTCATGCAGTGCGCCGCACCGTAGCCGCGGGTCAGGTTGGCCAGCGGAATCCAGGTTGCGTTCACGCCGTTGTCGGCAAAGGCCTGCTGCAACTCCTGCGACTGACCGGCCACCACCATGATGCGGCGCGGGGCAATGGTCAGGTAGTTGTTGGCATAGTTGAGCTCGTCGGGACGCGAGATGGGGATCACCTTCACGCCGAGCGTCTTCTCCAGATACTCCACAAAGCAGGCACCCTCTACCGTCTTGCGGTAGGGGCCTCCGTTACTGCGCTCGTAGACATCCACGGTGAGGTACTGCGAGGAGTCGGGACCGGCCTTGTAGCGGTTGGCCGAGAGGGTCACCAGGTCGCGGTCGATGCAGTTGAAATAGGTGTCCAGGTGCATCTGCTCCTGCTCGAGCCAGCGGTCGTGAACGACCATCAGCTTGTCGGTGCCGAGCCAGTCGTTCTCCATGAGCTGGTCGATGGCCTTCTGGGTGGTGCGCAGACCGCAACCGATGAAGGCGGCCTCGCCGAAGGGCAGGAAGTCGCCTCCTTCGAGGTAGGCGCCCTCGCCAGCGATGCGTCCTACGGGCGGCATGCCGATCTTGTTGAGGCAGAATTCGGCCACGCGGCTCTCTACCTCGCGCTGGGGCGAGTGCATGCGGGCGATCACGATACCTTTGAAGGTAGCGATCATCTGGTCGCGCATGTAGAAGAGGTTCATCATGGGACGCTCCTTGTACACGGCGGCGAAACCGGTGTTGCCCTGGGTGCGCGAGAGCACGATTTCGGGCTGGAGGAGAATGATGCGAAGCAGGTCCTTGGGGTTGGCCTTGCGGAGCACCTCCTGTTTGTAACGCTCCTGATGCGCACGCTCGTCGGGCACGGCATCGGTGTTGTAGGTCAGGAACTGGGCGGCAAATTCGCGCAGTTGATCGAGTGCAGGACCCTCCACAGCATTGCCTTCGGCATCGAGGGTGCCGTCCACCAGGATTTCGCTGACGGTCACTACCTCCGCGCCTGCCTTGCGCAGTTCTTCGCGGTAGTTGCGGTGTTCCTTCGAGGCCTGGTCGACGTTGAAGTAATCGGCGAACAGGGCTGCATCGGGATGTATCACGCCGAGAAACAGCTCCTCGGCAGGTTCATGCATTAAGATCTTCATAACGACTGGTATGATGTGGTGGAAACGGCCGTACGGCACACCGCGCGGACATCTCCATCTGTTTAGCAACGTCTTTCGGAGTGCGTACGCGGAGGGCCTGCGGCCACACTCCTTTAAAAATCACGTAAAAGTACGAATTTCCGTCTGTTTCTCCAAATCCGCCGCATCAGATCACCTCGGGCGCATGGCTGCGCAGCTCGGCCCGCAGGGCTTTTTCGCGCCCCTCCAGCAGCCGGTCCAGCAGGGCATGAAAGCGGGGCGAATGGTCCTTGAAGCGGGTGTGGCAGAGTTCGTGCAGGATGACATACTCGATCAGATGGCGCGGCAGCCGCATCAGAAAAATGCTGAACGACAGGTCGTCATGCGAGGAGCAGCTGCCCCAGCGTCCCCGTGCGGCGCGCACGGTCACCCGGCCGTAGCGGAACCCGAACCGCCGGGCTATTTCGGCCGTCATGACGGGCAGCACCTCCTTCGCCTCACAGCGCAGGGTCCGTTCGACGGCGGCGCGGATCACCTGCTGGCCCTCCTCCGTTTCGGGGGCCATGCCGGCGGGCAGCGCCACCCGGATGCGGTCGGCCGTGATCCACGCCGAAGGGCGTTCGCCCAATGCCTCGACCAGCTCCAGTTCATGCGACCAGGTGCGGTAGGGCGGCAGAAGCAGCCGCACGGGATGGCGTTCGGCCACCCGGCGCAGGGTTTCGATCACCCAGTCGGCCTTCTCGTCCAGGAAGGCCAGCCCCTCGCGGAGCGGCATGCGGGCCGGCAGGGTGAGCCGCACCCGTCCGGGCGGACGCACCGACACCGACAGCCGGCGGGCCCGGCGCGTGCGCGAGAGGGTCACCTCGCCGATCCGGGGATGGCGGATCACCTGTTGCATGGTGCGGAAATCAATGGATGCGCTGGCGCACCGCCTCGAAGAGCATGACGGCGGCGGCGGCGGAGACGTTGAGCGACTCGATCGAGCCGATGATCGGCACGGCCAGCTGCACGTTGCAGAGCTTCAGCACCTCCTTCGAGATGCCCGTATCCTCGCTGCCCATCACGATCACGGTGGGCCGGGTCAGGTCGGCATCGTAGATCAGCGTGCGCGACTTTTCGGTGGCGGCCACGATCTGCATGCCCGTCTCGGCCAGATACTTGAGGGTATTGCGGATGCTTCCGGCCCGGTGAACGGGGATCTTGTTCAAGGCACCGGCCGAAGCCTTGATGGCATCGGCATTCACCGGCGCGGCGTTTTTGAGGGGCACGATCAGACCGTGGGCGCCGGCACACTCCGCACTGCGGGCAATGGCGCCGAAGTTGCGCACGTCGGTCACCCCGTCGAAGACCACGATCAGCGTGGTCTCGTCATCGGGCACCCGGTCGAGGATGTCCTGCAGGGCGACGTATTCGATGGCGGCGATCTGCGCCACGACCCCCTGGTGATTACCGCGGGTGAGGCGGTTGAGCTTCTCGACCGGCACCTCCTGCCAGCGCACCCTGTGGCGCCAGCACAGATCCTTGAACTCGGTCATGAGCTGCCCTTCGGCCCCCTTCCTGATATACAGCTTTTCGAGCTGACGGCCCGACTGGATGGCCTCGGCCACCGGACGGATACCGAAAATGATAGTTTCCATCGTCTCCGAAAGAATTAGCGTGGTTCGTACTGTGCCGCGCGCCTACAACAGTTCGCGCAGCTGGTCCTGCAACAGTTCCAGTTCATAGCTGAGCTTCTCCCACTCGTGCTCCTCGTACCGGAGCTGCTGCTTGAGCTCCTCGTAGTCGGCATAGACACGCTGGTCCGAGGGATCGATGCCGTGGGCGGCGGGATCGGCCAGTTTGGCGTCCCACCCGGCAATGGCCGCCTCCAGTTCGGCAATCCGCTTCTCAATGGCCTCCACGCCGTTCTGGGTCTTGCGGATGGTTCGCTCCATCTCCTTCTTCTGCTGGTAGTCGAGCTTGCCCTTGGTGGCCGTCCGGGGCGTCTCGGTCCCCTGGCGGGGCGCACGGGCCTCGATTTCGCGCATGGAGTCCACCTTGCGCTTCTCCAGGAAGTAACGGATGCCGCCCAGATACTCCTTCACGCCCCCGTCGCGGAACTCGTAGGTCTTGTCCACCAGTCCGTCGAGGAATTCGCGGTCGTGGGAGACGACCACCAGCGTGCCGTCGTACTTGAGCAGTGCGTTTTTCAGGATGTCCTTCGAGCGCATGTCCATGTGGTTGGTCGGCTCGTCGAGCACCAGCAGGTTGTGGGGTTCGAGCATCATGCGTGCCATGGCCAGCCGGCTGCGCTCGCCGCCCGAGAGCACCTTCACCTTCTTGTCGATATCCTCGCCCCGGAACAGAAAGGCGCCCAGAATGTCGCGCAGCCGGGTGCGGATGTCGCCCACGGCCACCCGGTCGAGCGTATCGTAGACGGTGAACTCGCCATTCATCAAATCGTCCTGATTCTGGGCATAGTACCCGATATTGACATTCACGCCCACCTTGATGCTCCCCTCGGTGGGCTGCAGCTGGCCGATCAGAATGCGGGCGAAGGTGGTTTTGCCCTCACCGTTGCGTCCCACCAGGGCGATGCGGTCGCCCTTCTCGATGGTAAAGTCGGCGCCGCTGAAGACATGCTTGTCGCCGAAGCTCATCCCCACCCCCTTCACCTCGGCCACGATCTGGCCCGAACGGGGTGCCGGCGGGAACTTGATGTTCAGCGCGCTGAGATCCTCCTCGTCCACCTCGATGCGGTCGATCTTCTCGAGCTGCTTGATGCGCGACTGCACCTGGTTGCTCTTGGTGGGTTTGTAGCGGAACTTTTCGATGAACTCCTCGGTTTTCTCGATCATGCGCTGCTGGTTCTCGTAGGCGGCCATCTGCTGCTCGCGGCGCTCGCGGCGCAGCACCACATACTGGCTGTAGGGCACCTTGTAGTCGTAGAGCTTGCCGAGCATCAGCTCGACGGTGCGGTTGGTGACGTTGTCCAGAAAGGCGCGGTCGTGCGAAATGAGCACCACGGCGCCGTTGTACTCCTTCAGGTACTCCTCCAGCCACTGGATACTCTCGATGTCGAGGTGGTTGGTGGGCTCGTCGAGCAGGAAGACCGACGGACGGCGCAGGAGCAGTTTGGCCAGCTCGATGCGCATGCGCCAGCCGCCGCTGAACTCGCTCGTCGGACGCCCGAAGTCGCTCCGGCGGAACCCCAGACCGAGGAGGGTCTTCTCCACCTCCGCCTCCCGATTGTCGCCCCCCAGCATGTGGTAGCGGTCGGTGGCGTCGTTGAGCCGGTGGAGGAGCTTCTCGTAGGCGGCGCTCTCATAGTCGGTGCGCTCGGCCACCTCGGCCGTCAGCGCGGCGATCTCGCTCTCCAGGGCAATCACCTCGTCGAACGCCTTGGCCGTCTCCTCGGCCAGGGAGGTGGTGTCAGCCACCTTCATCTGCTGGGGCAGGTAACCGATGGTCACGTCGCCGCTCTTGGTCACCGTACCCGACGTGGCGGGCTGCAGTCCGGCGATCACCTTCAGGAGCGTACTCTTGCCGGCGCCGTTCTTGCCCACCAGACCGATGCGGTCCTTGGGATTGACCAGCAGCGAAATATCCTTGAACAGATCCCAGCCGCCGAAACTGACGGTGAGATTATCTACCGAAATCATCCGTTATTTCTCTTTTTCTCTCTTTTCCAAACCATTTCGGGCGGAGGGCACACGCTCCCCGCCCCGGAGCAACTCCGCCGGAGCCGCCCCGCGTCCATCATTCCGGCCGGACCGAACTACCGATCCGAAGGCTTCGCCTCGAGCATCCGGACGATCTCGGCCTGCGGATCGGGAGCACCGAACACCGCACTGCCGGCCACCAGGGCGTCGCAGCCGTCGGCAAAGAGGTCGCCCGCATTGGCAGCCGAAACCCCGCCGTCGATCTCGATCATCACCGGCAGGGCGTGCTCGTCGATCATGCGGCGCAGCTGGCGCACCTTGTCGCGGCTGGCGGGAATGAAGCTCTGGCCTCCGAAACCGGGCTCGACGCTCATGATCAGCACGAGGTCCAGCTCCTCCAGCAGGGGCTCCAGCACGCTCACCGGCGTGGCGGGCTTGATGGAGATACCGGCCTTCTTGCCGCACTCCTTGATGATGCGGATGGCGCCGCGGGGATCGTCGGTCGCCTCGTAGTGGAACGTAATCAGATCGGCTCCCGCCTCGGCGAAGCGCTTGAGGTACTTCTCCGGCTCGACGATCATCAGATGCACGTCGAGGAACTTGTCGCTGGCGCGGCGGATGGGCTTCATCACGGGAAATCCGAACGAGATGTTGGGGACGAAGACACCGTCCATCACGTCGATGTGAATCCACTCGGCGGCGCTCTCGTGAATCATGCGCGTGTCGCGGTCGAGGTGGCCGAAATCGGCCGAAAGCATGGAAGGAGATATAATACGTGCCATAGGCTGCGATGAAAGATTTATCGGCGGCAAAGGTAAGCCAATTTGTGGAAAAACGGTAACTTTGGGCGGCTTGACGCCGCAATTCATTCCGAAATCCGACATGACCATGTACTACATTCTCCTCACGGTGCTGGCCGCCGCCTGTGCCGTTGCCTGCTATGCACTGGCCGCCGCCCGGCGCCGCATCCGCGAGACGGCCGACCGGGCCGCCTCAGCCGAAAACCGTGCCCAGACGGCCGAAACCCGCCTTGCCGAGCTCACCGAACGGCTCCGCACGACCGATCTCGACCTGGTGGCCGCCCGCAAGGACGCCGATGCGCTGCGCGGCCGCCTCGAAGAGGAGGAGGGCAAGCTCCGCGAAAAGAACGCGATGCTGATGCTCCAGTTCGAAAAGACGGCCGAAGAGATCTTCGAGCGCAAGTCGCGCCAGTTCCGGGAGACCAACCGCGAGTCGCTCGACCTGGTGCTCAAACCGCTGAAGGACAACATCTCGGACTTCAAGCGGCGCGTGGAGGAGATCTACTCCCAGGAGAATGTCCAGCGCGGCACGCTCAAGGCCGAGCTGAACAACCTGATGGAACTCAACCGCCGCATCACCGAGGAGACCAACAACCTGACCACCGCCCTGCGCGGCAACAGCAAGCTGCAGGGCGACTGGGGCGAGACGATCCTCGAGACGCTCCTCGAGAGTTCCGACCTGCAGCGGGGCCTCCACTACACCACCCAGACCAACGTCAAGGATGCCGAGGGAAACAACCTGCGCCCCGACGTGATCCTGAAACTGCCCGACGGCAAACGGGTGGTGATCGACTCGAAGGTGTCGCTCACGGCCTACGTGAACTACACCTCGGCGATCGACGAGGAGAGCCGGCGCCGCGCCCTGAACGACCACCTGCGCTCGGTGCGCAACCACGTGAACGAACTGGGCCGCAAGAGCTATCAGGACAACGTGTTGGGGTCGCCCGACTTCGTGGTGATGTTCATTCCCACTGAACCGGCCTTCCTGGATGCAGTCCACGCCGATCCGGAGCTGTGGAACGACGCCTACCGCCGCAAGGTGATCCTCAGCTCGCCGACCAACCTCTTCGCCATCCTCAAGGTGGTGGACGACCTCTGGAAGCGCGACGACCTGGGGCGCAACGCCAGCCGCATCGCCAAGGAGGGAGCCATGATGTACGACAAGTTTGCCGGTTTCGTCTCCACGCTGGAGACCATCGGCAAGGGCATCGACACGCTGCACGGCAACTACGAGAAGGCCATGAAACAGCTCAGCACCGGCACGGGCAACCTGGTCAGCCGCGCCCAGCGGCTCGCGGCGCTGAACGTCAAGATCTCCCGGTCGCTGCCCAAGACGCTCACCGAAGAGGCCGACGACACCCCCGCCGAGGAGTAGCTCCGCTCCGGCAGACAAACCGATTATTCGCCCCGAAAGACCCGGTTTCCATTTTTTTTCGTACATTTGTATGATATAGTTTTGCGCCCGGGCCCGCCGCCCGCGGCCCATCTACAGACGGAAACACACAATGAGCGAAAACAGAATGATAAAAGTCGGCATCACGCAGGGTGACATCAACGGCATCGGACCGGAGGTGATCATCCGCACGCTGGCCGATCCGCGCATGGGCGAACTCTTCGTGCCGATCATCTACGGCGCCTCGAAAGCCTTCTCCTTCTACCGCAAACAGCTGGGCGATGTGGAGAACTTCTCGTTCCAGATCGTACCGAGCGCACGCGACGCCCGTCCCAAACGGGTCAATCTGATCGACACCTGCTCCGGCGAACTGCATATCGAACCGGGTAAGGCCACGCCCGAAGGCGGAGCGCAGGCCATCGCCGCCCTGCGCCGCGCCGCCGACGACCTAGCCGCCGGCGAAATCGACGTCGTGGTCACCGCCCCCATCAACAAGGAGAATGTCCAGCAGGCCAGCTTCGGCTTCACGGGCCACACCGAGTTCTTCGCCGACCGCTTCGGCGGCCAGCCCCTGATGGTCATGTGCAGCGACCTGATGAAGGTAGGCCTGGCCACCATCCATGTCCCCATCGCCGAGGTCAGCGGCCTCCTCTCGCGCGAGCTCATCCTCGAACGGCTCACCCAGCTGCGCAACATGCTGCGCTCGGACTTCCGCATCGTCGAGCCGCGCATCGCCGTGCTGGGCCTGAACCCCCATGCGGGCGACGGCGGCGTGATCGGCCACGAGGAGCAGACCATCATCCGTCCGGCCATCGCCGAAGCCACCGCCCAGGGCATCCTGGCCTTCGGCCCCTTCGCCGCCGACGGCTTCTTCGCCTCGGGCAGCTACCGCCACTACGACGCCGTACTGGCCATGTACCACGACCAGGGCCTGGCTCCCTTCAAGTCGCTCAGCACGGGCGGCGTGAACTTCACCGCCTCGCTCCCCATCGTGCGCACCAGCCCCGACCACGGCGTGGCCTACGACATTGCCGGCGCCGGCACGGCCGACTGCACCTCGATGCACGACGCCATCTACATGGCGCTGGACGTCTTCCGCAACCGCCGCTGGTATGCCGAGATCACGGCCAACCCCCTGCGCCGCTACGAGCGCGAACGGGGCGCCGACGTCTCCGTCAAGGACCTCAAGCTGCCCGACGCCCAGGAAGAGTAACCCCACCAAGCAGAAAAACACGTTCAATCCATATCAAAACCAGGCGGTCGGGTTTGTAGCCGACCGTATCATCGACAAAACAAATGAGTCAGAGTAACGTAAAGATCACATTCCCCGACGGCAGCGTCCGGGAATACCCGAAGGGGACTACCCCGTTGCAAATCGCCGAATCGATCAGCCAGCGCCTGGCGCAGGAAGTGCTCTCGGCTACCGTCAACGGCCGGGTAGTCGATCTGTCGCGACCGATCGAAAGCGACGCTTCCGTCAAGTTGAACAAATGGGACGATCCCGAAGGCAAGGCCACTTTCTGGCACACCTCCTCGCACTTGTTGGCCGAGGCGCTGGAAAGCCTCTACCCGGGCATCAAGTTCGGTATCGGCCCGAGCATCGACAACGGCTTCTACTACGATGTCGATTCGCCGACCCCCATCACCGAGGCCGACCTGCCCCGGATCGAAAAGAAAATGGAGGAGCTGGCCCGCACCAAGGAACCCCTCGTGCGCCGCGAAGTGAGCAAGGCCGAAGCCATGAAGGTCTTCTCCGAAAAGGGTGACCAGTACAAAACCGAACTGATCTCCGAACTGGCCGACGGCACGATCACCTTCTATACGAACGGCTGCTTCACCGACCTCTGCCGCGGTCCGCACCTTCCCAACACGGGCCTCATCAAGGCCATCAAACTGACCTCGGTGGCCGGAGCCTACTGGCGCGGCAACGAGAAGAACAAGATGCTGACCCGTATCTACGGCATCACCTTCCCCAAGAAGTCGATGCTCGACGAATACCTGCGTCTGGTCGAGGAGGCCAAGAAACGCGACCACCGCAAACTGGGCAAGGAACTGGAACTCTTCATGTTCTCGCCCCGTGTGGGTCAGGGCCTGCCGATGTGGCTGCCCAAGGGCGCCGCACTGCGCGAACGCCTGCAGAACTTCCTCCAGAGCGTCCAGAAGAAATACGGCTACGAACAGGTCATCACGCCCCACATCGGCATGAAGGACCTCTACGTCACCTCGGGTCACTACGCCAAGTACGGCAAGGACTCCTTCCAGCCGATCCACACCCCCGACGAGAACGAAGAGTTCCTGCTCAAACCGATGAACTGTCCGCACCACTGCGAAATCTACAAATACAAACCGCGTTCGTACCGCGACCTGCCCCTCCGTTTCGCCGAGTTCGGCACGGTCTACCGCTACGAGCAGAGCGGCGAGCTCCACGGACTGACCCGCGTGCGGGGATTCACGCAGGATGACGCCCACCTCTTCGTCCGTCCCGACCAGCTGCTGGACGAGTTCGAGAAGGTGATCGACATCGTGCTCTACATCTTCAAGACCCTCAAGTTCGACGAATTCATCGCCCAGGTATCGCTGCGCGACCCGAACAACAAGGAGAAATACATCGGCTCGGACGAAAACTGGGAGAAGGCCGAAAACGCCATCATCACGGCCGCCAAGCACAAAGGACTGAACACCATCGTCGAACTGGGCGAAGCCGCCTTCTACGGTCCCAAACTCGACTTCATGGTGAAGGACGCCCTGGGCCGCAAATGGCAGCTCGGCACGATCCAGGTGGACTACAACCTGCCGGAGCGTTTCGACCTGACCTACACGGGTGCCGACGACCTGCCCCACCGCCCGATCATGATCCACCGCGCGCCGTTCGGCTCGATGGAGCGTTTCGTGGCCGTGCTGCTCGAACACACGGGCGGCAAATTCCCGCTGTGGCTCACCCCGCAGCAGGTTGTGGTGCTGCCGATCAGCGAAAAATTCAACGATTACGCGGAGAAAGTTTCCAAATTCCTGAATAATTCCGATATTCGCGCCGAAGTCGATTGCCGCAACGAGAAGATTGGCAGAAAGATACGCGACAACGAGCTGAAACGCATCCCCTTCCTGCTCATCGTGGGCGAGAAGGAGGAGGCCGACGGTACGGTTTCCGTCCGCATGCAGGGCGAAGGCGACAAGGGTACCATGCAGCTCGGCGAATTTGCCGAATATCTGAACGGACTGGTCAAACAGGAAATCGGCGAATAAACCCGAACCAACTCATCGTCTAACTCACTAATCAGGAGGACAAAACTATAAACACGGTAAAGAAACCCTATCATCCCAAACCCGCTCCCGCAGCCGGGAACGGCGGCGCCCCGCAGCAACGCAGACCGCAGGGCAGGGTTGAAAAAGAGATGCCGAACAGAATCAACGAGCAGATCACCGTACCCCAGGTGCGCGTGGTAGGCGACGGCATCGAAGGCGGTTCGGCAGTGATGCCGACCAGTCAGGCACTGAAGCTCGCCCGCGAGCAGGAACTCGACCTGATCGAGATCTCGCCCAAGGCAGATCCGCCCGTAGTCCGCATCGCAGACTACCAGAAGTTCCTGTACCAGCAGAAGCGCAAGGCCAAGGAGTTGAAGGCAAAGTCCGTCAAGGTGGTCATCAAGGAGATACGATTCGGCCCCCAGACCGACGACCATGACTACAACTTCAAGTTGCGCCATGCACAGAACTTCCTCGGCGAAGGCGCCAAGGTGAAGGCCTACGTCTTCTTCAAGGGACGGTCGATCGTCTTCAAGGAACAGGGTGAAATTCTGCTGCTGCGCTTCGCCACCGACCTCGAGGAGGTAGCCAAGGTGGAGATGATGCCCAAACTGGAAGGCAAGCGCATGACCATGATGCTTGCTCCCAAGCCGAAGAAATAGGGCTTCCCCGCCGTTGTCTCCGCTGCCGGCGGAGCAACCATCCCCCCGCAAGAGGGCGCCGAACGAATCGGCGCCCTCTTTTGTCGTCCTGCCCTCCTGCCCGCCCGACATTTCCGACCGGGACAGGCCCACCCTGCCCGCGAAGGGGTGTGCAGATGTGGCGCGAGTTTGCTATCTTTGCCTGACGATTCCAATTACATGTAACCCAAGTTCATGAAACGACTGGTAATTTTCGACCTGGACGGAACCCTGTTGAATACGGTGGCCGACATCGCAGCGGCCACCAACCATGCCCTCGCCGCCAACGGCTACCCTACCCATTCGGTGGATGCCATCCGCAGTTTCGTCGGCAACGGCATCAACAAACTGTTTGAACGCGCCCTGCCCGAAGGCCACAAGGACGAGGCCGAAGTGCTCCGCATCCGGGCCTCTTTCGTGCCTTATTACAACGAACACGGCGCCGAACGCACCGTTCCCTACCCCGGCATTCCGGAATTGCTGACCGCCCTGCAGGCCCATGGTCTCAAACTGGCCGTCGCATCCAACAAATACCAGGAGGCCACCCTCGGACTGGTTGCCCACTTCTTCCCCTCGATCCGTTTTGAGGCGGTGCTCGGCCAGCGCCGCGAGGTACCCTCCAAGCCCAATCCGCGCATCGTCGAGGAGATCTGCGCCTTGAGCGGCACGGAACGCCCCGACGTGCTCTACGTGGGTGATTCGGGGGTCGACATGGAGACCGCAGCCAATGCCTGTGTCGAGGTAGTCGGCGTCACGTGGGGCTGTCGGCCGCGCACCGAACTGGAGCGCTATCACCCCGACTGGCTGGTCGATCGGGCCGACGAGATTCTGCCCATCGCCCTGCAGCAGCGCAACTGATACCTGCCGGGGCAACCCCACCGAACCGGAACGCTATCGGACCCGACGGACTGATCAATCGGGCTGACGGGATCCCGTTCATAGCCCTGCAGCTGTACAGTTTCCCCTGCCACAGCCACAGTACCGAACTCGAACCGAATTATTTTCGGACGAAAGGGTTGGAATATCGGCCGGATTTCGTATATTTGCAGGCTTTTAATCCGCAAGATGGTTTCATCCGATGCGGATCCGCCAACGGAGAGATGCTCGAGCGGTTGAAGAGGCGCGCCTGGAAAGTGCGTATACTCCAAAAGGGTATCGCGGGTTCGAATCCCGCTCTCTCCGCAAGCCCCCTGAACACAAAAGGCAAAGGATGACAAATCCCGTAAAATCAAGGTTTTACGGGATTTTTTATTTATCTGCCCCGGGATCTGCAAGACCCATAAAGCCCCGTCAACATCGTACAGCAAGAGCGTTCTGCTCCTTTACCAAGGGCCGGAACTGGCTCAGTTCTCCAACAAGATCACGGACTACCCTCCGCAGAGGATGCAGGTATGGACAAGCCGCAGAAGAATGGAGGTTGCACATTATTCCCCCGCCTGCGGCAGGAGGAGTTCATGCAGCGCTTGATGCTATAATTCGCGCAATCGGGGGGAGCGTGATAAACTGGCGGAGACCCAAGAAACGGCGAAGATGCTTATCGCAACGGACTAGGTCCGCAAGATAACGCTCAACATGCGGCTTATCGCCCCCGACGGGCAAGGCCCCCCCAACTACAAGCGAGGGCGACGAGTGCCGAATAGGATCACAAATACGATGCGCAGAAGGGCACAAGTTCCTCAAATAGGCTTCCTGGCATCAAAATGTAAAAGGAGGAAGTGTCCAACACATGGGGACACTCTCTCCTTGGGCAAAAATAAAAGCATTATATTCTTGCGCATGAAAAAAATGTTCGCAATTTTGCGAATAACGAACATACAGATCAATGAACGCCAAAGCATACACCCCAAGACGAGAGCACTTGCCTCGTTTTGCCCAAGCGATGGGACATCCAACCAGATTGGCAATGATTGCATGTTCGGCCCAACAACCTTGTGTTTTTGGGGGGATGACATGCATGAAGTATTACCCAACTCGGAGCAACGGCATTGCAACACCTGAAAGCGGTAAAGAACTCTGAACGAATTCATGATGAGATCAAAGCCCCTAAAACAAGAAGAATGGACCGGAAACCTGCAAGCTAATGACTGATTTTAGGAAACAAAATACGTGTAGGGGAAATAAAAGTTAGTGCAAATAGTTTTTTTTAGACGCAATATTCGTAGTTCGACAAACAACAAACTGAAACCGTATGAAAAAAATAGTCTTTTCAATTGTAACACTTTTTATTGCGACAATCTGCTGTGCGCAAAGTTTTTGGCCAACATTAACAGTTAAAGATATGAATGGCCGGAATGAAAGAGCTCTCGGAGTATGCTCCGCAGGAAGGTGTTGTTTTATTCGTATTCTGGAAAACATGCTGTCCCAATAATATCACAATGCTTGACGAGTTGCATGAGGTCTGGCTGGCACATAATCAGAACGACATGCCTATTCAAGTAGTTTTGGTTTCACTGGATGATCAGCGCTCCTCCGCCAGAGTGAAGCCGATTGTAAGTGCAAATGGCTGGGGCTGGCCTGTAATCATGGACAAGAATTGAAATCTAGCCAAACAATATCAAATTATCATGCCCCATCAGTGGATTGCTTTTGATCAATCTGGACGGGAGATCTTTCGCAGCAAAGTAACAAGCGGTTTCCTGGATTCCGCCATTTACTTTGACCAATTGGTGACAACAGCTTATCAAACAAAATAAATCCGACTATCATGAGAAAGGCACTGCTATTCTTGACGTTTTGCATGAGTTTGCTTGCATGTGGGAATGTATATGCGCAGAACAACAAAGCCGTTGCGGCAGACAACTCCAAAAATAGAATTGAAATCCTGTATTTTCACGGCAGACAGCGTTGTGCCACTTGTTTGGCGATAGAAAAAAACACAAAGGAAGCTCTTGAAACCCAATTCGCAAATGAATTAAAAAACGGGACTGTCGTTTTCAAAACCATCGATATCTCCAAAGCCGCGAACAAAAAGATTGCCGAGAAGTACGAAGTTACTTGGTCGTCTTTGTTCATCTGCAAATGGGAAAATGGGAAGGAATCGTACGAGAATTTGACCGAGTATGCTTTTGCAAATGCCCGAACCGCTCCCGACACCTTCAAAACCGGGCTGATTGAAAGAATCAAAAAACTCATTGACGCAGAATAACATGGAATGGTTGCAGACCTTGCTGGACAATAGCACGACTCCGGCATTGACGGCTTTTCTGCTGGGGTTGCTCACGGCGGTATCTCCTTGCCCGCTGGCAACGAACATAGCCGCCATCGGCTTCATTGGAAAGGATATTGAAAACCGCCGTCGGATTTTCCGGAACGGCCTTCTCTATACGCTCGGCCGTGTGGTTGCCTATACGGTATTGGGAATCGTGTTGATTCTGGTATTGAGAGAAGGATCAAGTCTGTTCGGTATCCAAAAGTTTATCGGCAAGTACGGCGAACTTATTCTTGGGCCGGCTTTGCTGTGCATCGGCCTGTTCATGCTGTTCGGCAGCAAACTCAAACTACCCGCTTTCGGCTTCAAAGGAAACGGAGAAAACCTGGCTCGCAAAGGCGGCTGGGGAGCCCTTCTGCTCGGAATGCTGTTCGCAATGGCATTTTGTCCGACAAGCGGCGTGTTCTATTTCGGCATGCTGATTCCGATGTCGGCAACAGCAACCGCAGGTTATCTGTTACCCGTATTGTTTGCCATTGCCACTGCCCTGCCTGTTCTGATCGTTGCCTGGATATTGGCATTTAGCGTACAACATATCGGTCGTTTTTACGGCAAGATGCAGACCGTGCAAAAATGGCTGAACGGAATTGTCGGAGGCGTGTTTACGGCTATCGGGGTATACTATTGTGTAATGATGTACTCCATATCCCGTTTATTCCGACCGCTGCCATCCAACTCGCCCCGTACGATTTCCCCCCCCACCCCGCTTCTCCTGACAGCCCGACGCTACACGGACAGACTCTTCTCCGGTTCTGCAATCCGTAGGCAACTTCCCATCCATCCATAAAAAACACCATCCTTGTCCCAGTCGGGACAAGGATGGTTCATAAATAACGGCTTGCTGACGGATCAATAGCGCTTTTCTCTCCGCTTTTTCAGCTTCTTGCGGAAGATCTTGATCCGGGTACGCAACGACATCTTCTTGTCCTGCCCATAACCATACCCATAACCATATCCGTAGCCATAGCCATATCCGTAGCCATAGCCATAACCGTAGCCATAGGTTGTCGATTCGCGGGTATAGCTGCGTGCCGCGCCGATATCGGTAATGATTACATTGAGATTATGCAGCACCTTCCGCTCGTTCATCGCATTGATGCCAAGCAGGTTGCGCTTCAGCGTATGGCCCACGCGCACCGAGAATACCGTCAGATCGGCCACCCGGTTGATCAGCATGGTATCCGTAATCAGTCCCACCGGCGGCGTATCCACCACCACATAGTCGTACATACGGCGCAACTCTTCGAAGGTAGCCGCCATGTTGTCGGACATCAGCAACTCGGCCGGGTTGGGAGGAATTACGCCCACATAGAGCACATCCACGTTCTGCATGGCATTGTGACTGATCAGTTTGTCGAGATCCTCCTCCCGTTTGACCAGATAATTGACCAGACCGCGGGTCTGCCTTCTTCCGCTGATACGTTCGGAAAGCGAAGCCTTGCGCAGGTCCAGATCCACCAGCAGCACCCGTTTGCCGGCAATACCCAATGTCAGCGAGAGGTTGATTGACACGAAACTCTTACCCTCACCCGGCAGCGACGAGGTTACCATGATCACCTTGCCTCCCTGCGGCATGGTAAAGTCCAGATTCGTCCGCACCATACGGAATGCCTCCGTGATGACATCGCGGCTGTTGGGCGCCACGATCTTGTCGTCGTGCATGCCCGACGTTTTGGACGGAATAGCGCCGATAATCGGCACCTGCAGGGTCTTTTCCACCTCACCGACACTGCTGACCTTGGTCCGCATCTGCTCGATCAGATAGATAATGACAGCCGGCAACAAAGCACCGATAATCATGAAGATCAACACGATCAACGAACGGCGAGGAGCCACAGGCAGAGGATCGACAATCGCCGCATCAATTACCTGTGCTACCGGCGTCGTAGCGACCAACGACAGCGCCGTCTCCTCCCGCTTGTTCAACAGAAAGGCGTAGAGCGTAGCCTTGACCTCCTGATCGCGCTCGATGGAGACGGTCTCCCGTTCCAGCGAAGGAATGGTATGCACCTTCTGTGTAATACGCGACAACTGCTTCTGGAGCGACTCCTGCTGGATCCGCAGCGCATTGAACGATTCCTTCAAGGCACTCTGCATCGAACTGATCTGCGTATTGATATCCTTGATGATCGGGTTGTTGTCCGAGATATTGGGTCCCAGACGCATCTTCTCGATAATCAACTCATTATACTGGTCGATCGCACTCGAAAGCGCCTGATCCTGAATACCGATATTGACCGGCAGGATCCCGACGGAATCCGACTCCAGGATCTCGGCAATGGCATTCAGCATTTCGATCTGAATCTCGGTAGCCAGCAACTGATTCTCATAGTCCCGCACCGTCTGCAACGAAAGTCCAGCCTCGTAGGTAATATCGACGGCCGAGTTCTGGCTTTTGAACCGCTCGATGGCCGCATCGACATCACCCAGCTCGACGGCTACGGACTGCAACCGCTCATCGATGAAGTTAAGGGTAGCCCGGGCCGTCTCCCGCTTGGTCTCCATGGCATCCTGATTATAGACGGCAATCAGGCGATTGACCACCTCGGCGGCCTGTTGCGGCAGATTGGAGTTGAACGATACATTGACAACATCAGACATCTTCTGCGCCTGGGCAACATTCAACCGTCTGGCATAATTCTCAGCCACATTACGTACCGGCGCCACGGCAACGGTCACAATCTCTCCTTTGCCTTGCGGTTCAACGGTCATATGCTGTTGGAGGATGCGGAATACACCAACCGTCGTATCCCGGATCGTTTCTCCGAAGGTCGCCTCAATCATACGAACCGATTTGCGACGCGCTCCCGGCAAACGATACTCTAGGGCCGCCGTAAAACGATCCCCATCGATCTGCTGAATTCGCACCGCATACGGCATCCGGATCGTATCGGCAAAAAGCCGTACAGGAGCATCCGGCGCATAAATCGGTTCCGCACGGAAACGTCCCTTGCTGCTATACCAGATATTGGCATCCAAATCCTGCACGACCTGTTCCATGATGGTCCGGGACCCCATGATCAACAGTTCATCCTCCACGCCGCTGTTGGGACGAAACATCGTCGAACCGGGCATGAACCCGGTCGTAATATCACTATTGGATGAGCGGTTGTATTTCTCGTCAACCAGAATCATGGCCGACGACCGATACACCGGTTGCCGGGACAAGGCATAGGCCACACCCAAACCGATAAATACGATGATCGACAGGGCAAACCAATACCAGTTGAACAATACGAAATCGACAATATCCCGAATCGTAATCGGCGCCTCCTTCTTGTCGGCCGGCTGGTTGTTGTTCTCTATATTCTCTGCCATTTTATATGCTTTTGCTCAAGGAGAAAGTTGTCAATAGCGTCCGCTGACAATCGTGATATAATAGATCAGCATCGCCAGCGAACTGGCAAACGAACCGAGCGATACGATCGTCGGGAAGTTCATCTGGAAGGCCGATGTCTCGCGGGCACGGGCATCGATCGGATCGACCACCACCACATCGTTCTGCTGAAGGTAATAGTAAGGCGAGTCGAAGATCTTTTTGGACTTGATATTCAGACGGGCCACCTCGCGTACACCCGCATTCTCGCGGATCACCATCACGTTCTCGCGGTCGCCGAACTCGGTCATGTCCCCGGCCATACCCAACGCTTCCAGCAGGGAAACCCGGTCACCGGTGATCTTGAAGTTGCCAGGACGGGCCACCTCGCCGATCACGGTAATATTGAAGTTCAGAAAGTTGATCGTCACGATCGGATCGGGCATGTACTGCATCAGCATGCCTTTCAGCATCTCGGCCAGTTCGTTGCGGGTCATTCCGGCCACATGCAACTGCCCCAGGGTCGGGAAATCGATATCGCCCTCCGTATTGACCGTATAGCCCTCCAGCTCCTGACGCTGCGTAGCCTGCTGCGTAGCCGTCGTGGACATCTGCTGCCGGACGCTGTAGAGGTTGAACGGCACGGCCAGTTCGGGACGCGACGAGGAGACCACGATCGAGAGCAGGTCGCCCGGTTTGATGATGTTCGTATAGGTATTGATATCGGCCATCTCGCCCGATGCGGCATCCTGCAGGTAGGCGATATTCTTTGCCGAGCCGCAGGAGATCAGCAGCAGGGCCGAAGCAATCAGTATCAAGGCACGTTGTACAACCATGAGCACAGATTTACAGATTTTAGGTTACAAATATAAGGCAAATCCGGTCACGGCCAACCGAAACGGCGGAATAAACGTACCGATCGGGCGCGATTTTGCCCTTTCGAAAAACTTTTCCGTCCGACCGTACGATGCCTTTCCTCGCGCACCGTTCACAGGCGGCCGCACCACACCGTGCAGTCGGCTTCCGCCTCATAACGGGGCTCCCCGTCAAAGATACCGAACAGTGCCGATCCGGAACCCGACAGCGAGGCATAACGGGCTCCCGCCGCATACAGGGAAGCCTTCAGTTCGGCCAGCTGCGGAAAGCGGTCGGCCAGTGACCGTTCAAAATCATTGACCACGGTCGTCCGCCACCGCTCCATCGGTTCGGCCAACCGGACGGGCAGTTCAATCTCCGTCCGGGCCGGTCTGACCTGCGCATAGGCTTCGGCCGTGGAGATGTTCACGGGCGGCTTGACGATCACGATCCACAGCCCCTGCAGGGGTACCTCAACAGGGGTCATGATCTCCCCCCGGCCCGTACAACGCAACGGCCTGTCGTAAAGGAAGAACGGCACATCGCTACCCAGTTGAGCCGCCAGCGCCTCGAGCTGCCGGTCCGACAGATGCGTTTCAAAGAGCCGGTCGAGCATGCGCAGGGCAAAGGCGCCGTCCGACGAACCGCCGCCCAAGCCGGCTCCGAAAGGTACCGTCTTGTGCAGATGCATGCGCACAGGCGGGATGGCGCAGGCGTCGTGCATCAGCCGCCACGCCTTGAAAACGATATTCTTTTCCGGCGGACAATCCACCACCAACCCGGAGAAGGTCATGGTACCCTGCCCGTCGGGGGCCGGTACGATCTCCAGACTGTCGCACAGGCCGTGCACCGGCACCATGACCGTATCGATGTCGTGGTACCCATCGGCCCGCCGGGCCACAATATCCAGCCCGATATTTACCTTGCAATGCGGAAATTCAATCATAGCCGTTCACAATCTACCCGACAAAGATACGACGATTGCAGGAAATCCCCTTGCCCGCAAGCTCTTTGCCACACGCAAATAAAAAAGGGAAAGCACTTTGATCGTACTTTCCCTTTCGATTGTGGGAGCACAGGGATTCGAACCCCGGACCCTCTGCTTGTAAGGCAGATGCTCTGAACCAGCTGAGCTATACTCCCGAGCATCGACGAGTAATCTCTCGTTTGCGGATGCAAATATAGCGACTTTTTTATTCCCTCCAAAAATATCGGCCGCTTTTTTCGTTTTTCCCTGCGGCAAAGGCAACAGCGTCCCTCTTCCGCCCGCATTCCTCCCGCCGGAATGCGGAATGCCGTCACGCCTCCACGGCGAGTTTGTTCTCCACGGGCGTCGCGTAGATATCGAGCAGAATGCCAAACAATTCCTCCCGATCTCCATCAAATCCCTCCGTACACTGTTCCAGGTAGTCGCCGAAGGCACGGTATTGCTCCGGAGCATATTCCGCACCCGCATAGCGTGCGGTGCCGAATTTCCGGTCGTAGGCAATGTAGTTGGTCGGGAAGAGCCGGTAAGCCTCATAAATGCGGCGGTCGATCAGGGAGGCCACGCCGCGCAGCAGCTCGTTGCCCTCGTCGCCGGCCGACAGCTGACGGATCTCCTCCGGACGGAGGGGCGGACAGATCTCCAGATGAATGGCTCCCTTGAACTGTTTGACTCCCGTAATGATACTGCGCAGATCCTCGCCGGGCGCCTTCCGGTAATCCCCCCGCCGCCGCATGTAGAGTTCGCGCGCCTTGAGCGCATCGCAGCTCTCATACTCGTACGAAATGGCAAAGGGCACGATGTGCAGTTCGCTCAGCGAAGCGGCCACATCCTCGCCGCCCGACAGAGTCAGCATCTTGATCAGCCCCTGGTCGGTGTGGTCGTTGCCGTCCTTGGTCCGGCCGTCCCGCTGCGAGATCCAAATGCTGCGCCCGTCGCGCACCACCCGCCGGATATGTTCCGACAGGATGTGGGAGTTGCGCACCAGATCACGGGCCGAACCGCCCCGCAGGATCTTGTACATCTTGTTACACTTGCCGAAATCCTCCACGAAGGGGGAACTGATGAGGTTGCTGCCGAAGGTGATCTCCGAGGTCGGCAGGTCGCACCGCAACAGGGCCAGCTGCAGCAGCGAGCCGTCCAGCACGATGTCGCGGTGGTCCGACATGAACAGGTGACCGCAGGAGAAGTCGATGTGTTCCAGGCCGCCCATCGTGAACGACGAACAGCTCTTCTTCAAGATCCGCTCCAGCATGGGGCGCACGAACACCTCCTGAAACTCATCGGCACTGGCTACGTGCAGCAGCTGCTCCTTGATGTCGGCCACGGGAATCTCCGGAAAAGCGAAACGGGCCATGTCGCCCAGCAGCGGATCAGCCACCAGCCGCTTCATGGCCGCGGGCACTGCCGCATCCTCGAAAGGCAGCAGATCCGGACGTTCTTCTGCATCCACGATTTCATTCATGACGTTTAGGCTTCACAATAAAGACAAATATACGCTTTATTTGTCAAAATCTGCACACTTGACCGCCGAAAGCCGCCTCCGTCCAGGGCTGGCACTGCCGGAAACGAACGGCGGGGCAACACCTATCGTGCTGCCCCGCCGTCACTTTCGTTCCGCAGGCCGGTCGGTTATTCGATCTCGACCAGCACGGCGTTTTCAGCCACCGTGTCGCCGACATTGACGCAGATGCGGGCCACCGTACCGGCTACACCGGCCGGAATGCTGTTTTCCATCTTCATGGCCTCGATCACTACCACGTCGTCATTGGCAGTCACCTTGTCGCCTACCTTCACGCGTACGTCGATCACGCGGCCGGGCAGCGGCGACACCACCTTGTTCGTATGGGCGGCAGGAGCCTTGGGGGCAGCGGGAGCAGCTGCCGCATCGGCGCCGACCACCTCGATCAGCGGCGCATTCTCCGAGACGTTGTCGCCCTCCTTGACCAGAATGCGTTTCACGCGGCCGACCGTCTCGGCCGAGATGCTGTTCTCCATCTTCATGGCCTCCAGCACGGCTACCTCCTGGCCCTTGGTCACCATATCGCCCTCCTTGACGTTGATCTTGCAGATGCGGCCGGGCAGCGGCGAAGCGATCACGGCACCCGTAATGGCCTCCTCCTTTTTCTCGGCAGCCTTGGGGGCCTCGGCAGCCGGAGCCTCCTGGGGCTTGCTGGCCTCCCAGCGTGCCTTTTTCTGCTTGGTCAGGAACTCCTTGGCCACCATCGGGAAGAGCTCCAGCAGCAGCACCTCCTTCTCATTCTCGGCCAGTTTGACACCGCCGCAATCCTCCAGCACGGGGTTGGGCTGCATCTTGTACTTCGAGGTATCGTAATTGGTCTCCTCACGCACACCGGCTATCTTCAGACGGAATTCGGGATCGACGGGCACCGGCGTATGGCCGTACTCGCCCTTGACCAGGCTGACAAACTGGTTCGACACCGTGGTGTATTTCGGTTTTCCCTTCTTCATGTCCAGGGCGCAGTTCACGGCCTGGGCACCCACGATCTGGCTGGTCGGCGTCACGAGCGGCGGCAGACCGGCAGCCAGACGCACCTCGGGAATCAGCTCCATGGCCTTCTCGAGCAGGTCTTCACTCTTGAACTGTTTGAGCTGAGCCACCATGTTGGTGTACATGCCGCCCGGAATTTCGGCCTTCTTCACCAGTTCGTTCGGCGCCGGGAATCCGAAGTGGGCCTCGATCTTGTGGCAGGCATCGATGAGCGTCTCCTCGTCATCGGCCTCGGCCGCCTTGATGGCCCGGTCAAACTGGGCGTCGATCTCGGCCGGCAGCGTGTCGTGCAGCGGATCGAAGGGTTTGGGGAACTTGTGTACGGCGTCGTACTCGCTCAACTCCTGACGGATCGTATAGAGCTCCTTGTTGATCTTGCCGATCGCCTCGAAGTCCAGTCCCATGTCGATGCCCATCTTCTTGCAGAAGACATAAACCAACTCGACAGCCGGTGCCGCGGGACCACCCGCAAAGTTCCAGATGTTCGTATCGACGATGTCCGCACCAGCCACGATGGCGGCCAACACCGAAGCGAGGCCGTAGCCGGGCGTACAGTGGGTGTGGAAATCGATCGGCACATTGATGCCGTTTGCCTTCATCTTGCGGATCAGCGTGGCGACACGGTGAGGCGGAATCAGACCGCTCATGTCCTTGATGGTAATCATGTCGGCACCGAGTGCCACCATCTGACGGGCCTTGTCCACGAAATACTCGTCCGTGAAGACGGGTTTGGGATTTTTCTTACCCTTCAGACGATCCATGAAGCTGAGCGGCGGATATTTCGGATCGACCGTATAGCAAACGGCGCAGTCGGCAATGCCGCCATACTGTTTCACATATTTGATCGTCGACTTCACGTTGTCCACGTCGTTCAGGGCATCGAAGATACGCATGATGTCCAGACCCGATGCGATGGCATTGCGGCAGAAGCCGTCAATGATCTCGTCCGTATAGGGCGCATAGCCGAAGAGGTTGCGGCCACGCGAGAGTGCCGTCAGTTTGGACACATTGCCCACGGCTGCCTTGATCTTCTCGAGGCGGTCCCAGGGATTCTCACCCAGATAGCGCATAACCGAGTCGGGCACTGCGCCACCCCACACCTCCATGGCATAGAATTTGGCATCCTTGTAGTACGGCAGCACGCGATCGATCTGCCCCTGATTCATGCGGGTTGCAAATGCGGACTGCTGTCCGTCACGCAACGTAAGGTCTCTGATCTTCAAATTCCTTCCCATAACGACACTTTTTATATATAAGATTCAATGATTTCACCCAACGGCACGCATGGTGCTGTTATCGTACTAACAAATATAAAAATATTTTCGATCCCCCGTATCCGGAAAGGCAAATATTTCGCAAGTTTCACAGACTTGCCCCACAAATCCACACAACAGGCACGCACCGCACCGGCCTTTTCCCCGTTTTTCTCCTTTCCGCTCCTGCTGTATGCTGCCAGCCACGCCTCTGCCCCATCCTCTCCGGAACCGTCTTCACCCGAGGACATCCACCGCCCCCCTGTCCTCCATCGCATACCCGCAGGCCGCCACCATACCCCCGCCGTTCTCCGCCGCCCAGCCGGGCAGCCTGTCCATCCACCCCATCCAGCCTCGCCGGGCCACATCCGGACACCCTCTTCCCCGCCCCGGCCGCGCCCGCGTCCACCGTTCCGCAACCCGGAGTGGATCCGTCCATCCGCCCCGGGCACAAAAAAAGGGCCGTCCGGTAATCGGACGGCCCTATAATTCGGGTGGTTGACAATTAGAACTTGTAGGAGAGAACGACACCCAGGCGCGAGAGCGAACCCTTGATACCGCTCTTTACTTCCTCACCCTTGGCGTTGTTCCACATGCCGTAGAGCAGACCGCCACCAACGTAGAAGTCGAGACCCCAACCGTGGTTGAGTTTGAGGTAGTAACCATAGGAGAGACCCAGCATGGCTACCTTCAGGTTCGTAGCACCGGCCGTGCCGAGACCGCCCAGACACAGCGTGTTGAAAAAGTCCATCGTCGAGGAAGCCTGGCCATAACGACCTACCGTACCGTAGAGACCGATGTGGTGACCGTTGAATGCCTCGCAGGTGTACCAGCGAGCCTCGAACGTACCCATCCAGCCGTTACCGTAGATGGAGTTGTCGCCATTATTTTTCCACGGGTTCCAGATCGTTGCGGTACCCTCGAATGCCAGCGTCCACTTCGGAGCAACGGAGAACTCCATACCCAGATTGACGGAGCCGAGACCCAAATAGAGCGGATTCCACTTGATTGCTGCTTCCTGAGCCATCGAGATGTTCGCCATCGCAAACACGGCGATCAAAGAAACGAATAACTTCTTCATAATTTCCAGTTTAGTAAATATTAGACTTTTTGTTCCTATTTATCTTTACTATGCAAGGTGTCGGCTCCACAACCGATACTTACAGGTGCTAAGGTAAAACATTTTTTCCGAATAATGTTCGCCGGCCCCACATTTTTTCATATCATCACAATTCCCCGCTTCCGCAATCCACACCGGCATGCGTACCGAAGGGTTGATGTATAAGTTACTGCAAATACCTTGCCGAAGCGGATTTTTCGCACAGAAATCGTCCGATTTTTTTCATGCCCGCCGGATCGCACTTCCCTCTCCGCCTCACCTATTTATTATATGCGTACCGCCGATTCCATCGAAGCGATTCACCGCCGAAAATCGTTGCGAAATCACACTTTAGTCCATATCTTTGCGCCCGCTATGAAAAAACCGCATTCTCTTTCCGTTGCATTGCGGACCGTCACGGCGATCCTCATTCTATGCAGCAGCGACGCCCTGTTCGGACAGGAAAAGAGCAAAAGCCCCTACCTGCCGACCGTCTTCGGCTTGCTCAAGTCGCGTTTCGAGGCCGACACGCAGCAAGGCAAGGTCCGGTTCAACATTCCGAATGCCCGCGTCGGCGTCAAGGGCTCCATTTCGCCCTACTTCAAGTACCAGTTTCAGGTCGACCTCAACACCGACGGCAAGTTCAGCGTGCTCGACACCTACGGCACCTTCGTGGCCGGTGACTTCGAGGTATCCCTCGGCCAGCAGCTCAACCGCTTCGACACGGAGTTGAACCGGGGCCCGACGAACAACTACTTCGCCTCCTCGTCCTTCATCGCCTCCTACGTGGGCAGCTACTACCAGCTGGGCGACGGTGTGGTCTCGAGCGGCAACTTCGGCGCCCGTGACATCGGCGTGATTGCCAAGTACACCAACCACACCTGCGTGCCGATCAACATCCAGGCCGGCATCCTCAACGGTGCGGGCATCAACAACCCCGTCTGGAGCAAGACGGTGAACTTCGTGGCCCGCGCCTGGATCGATCCGGGCACCGTGCTGGGCGGATTCGGCCTCTCGGGCAACTACTACACCGGCCACACCCCCTTCGGCGAACCATTCACGATGGCGGGTGGTGAGTTGCGCTATGTGAAAGGCGCCTGGCGCATCGAGGGCGAATATGCGGGCCGCTGGCTGACCCTCTCGCCCACGGCGTGCGACCGGATGGATCTGGCTGCCGTCCACGCCATCTTCACGCAACCGGTCAAGGGCTGGGGCCCCATCCAGTTCATCGCGCCGATGGTCCGCTGGGATTATGCCAACAACCTGGCGCTGGTCTTCGGCGGCTCGACGGTCGAGCACTTCAACGCCAACCGCGCCACGGGCGGCGTCACGATCGGATTTGCCCCCCGTCTGCTGAAATGCGAACTGCGCCTCAACTACGAGCACTATTTCCTGGCCAATGCCTCGGAACAGGTGCTGGCCGATCCGCGTTTCCACAACAAAGTCATGGTGGAACTCTTCCTGACCTTCTGATCCCCGGATCGTCATCGTCTTTTTTTACAGGCTCCTTTCCTCAACGGGACAGGAGCCTTTTTCATGGGACCCGCCACGACAGGACCGCCCTGCCAGAGGTCGTTCCGGCCGTGTTTCAGCCACATGGCACCACTTTTTTGCACAAACGGCCTGCAAAAATGGGCCGGAAGTTTGCAGGTAACAAAAAAACGATTACCTTTGCAACGCTTTTCCAAAGTACGGCGAGTTAGCTCAGCTGGTTAGAGCGCATGATTCATAATCATGAGGTCCTGAGTTCAAGTCTCAGACTCGCTACCATGACAATCGGGTAATATATTGCATTACAATATGTTACCCGATTTTTAATTTGCAAAATTGGCGGCAATTGGGCGACTTACCATTTTGCCCGCGCGTTCTTCAGCGCCAACACCTCTTCCCGCAAATAGATATTGCGTATTCCAACTCTGCAAGGGACAAGATACCCTCTCTTTGCCCACGATGGCAACGTGGCCGATGATTTGATTCCCAATATCTCCTTTACCTCCTGCGTGGTGCAGTATTTCATCTTGTCGCCCATCACCTCCTTGATCTCCGCAACGATCGTCTCCGCATACCTGCGTCCGACCGATTCGGCGACATACTCCGCAAACTTCCGCAAATCGTCCGCACGGACCGTTATCATGACCCGGCCGTCTCCCGCCTGCATGATTTGATTCAAAAGCTCATCCATATAGAGAAAAATAAAAAAACGTCTTTCGACACGCTCCTCCGGGCCGCGTACTCCAGCCATCCCGCTACCCGCCACCGCGTCACCACGGCCGGGCGGAACTGCTTGCGAACACTCCCTTGCGCCACGCAACGGCCGGATACGACAAGAGCGACCCCATCGGATCGCTCCCCGCTCAAACGTTTCCTTCCGGAAGCCGCCACGTTGCGGCCCCGGCGCACTACCTCTTCTGCCCCGACCAGCCGACCGACACGGCCCGACGGATATCCGCCATGCCGCGCTCCATATCCTGCAGGTGGCGATACAGGTCGGGGAACTCCTCCTCGTAACGCGAGATGGTCCACTTGACCTGCCAGGCCGACTCGATTTCCGAGACGCTAGCGGTAATGTCGGGATAGCGGCTGGGGTCGTTACGATCGGCCGTCAGCACGAAGGTACTGGTGGCATGCGCCTCCTCCCGCAACCTCCGCAACGCTGCATGGCCGTCCTTGAGGACTACCACATAGGGTTTGTCGGTTTCGGTATCCTTTGCCGTCAGGTTGGGCACCAGCCGGCAGAGCACGTAGTTGCCCCGCTGGAAGTTGGGGACCATCGCGTCGTCCGTCACCCGGTAGATGCGGTAGGGACCGTTGGAAAGCAGCCGGTCGGGCACGGAGATCGGGTAGATGCTGCCGTCGATATCCACGGAGACCGTGCAGGCTCCCTCCACGGAAGGTTCGCTACATGTGCAACCATAGGTACCGACCACATCGGAAGCCACTGCCAGATCCGACGTCTTGTTGTTGACGATATAACTGGTTTTGCCCAGAATGAGCCAGTTGAGATCGACGCCGGCACACCGGCCGAAGATCAGATCGTAGTCGATCGAATCCCGACTGTACCAGTTGGAAATGGTTTGCGGGGTCACCCCCAGGAAACGGGCCAGCTCAGTTTTGTTTTTGAGTCCGTACCACGTTACAATTCTGTCAAGAATATCTGCTTTTCGCATAACCGAACGATGTGTTTAATTGCCTGATACGCATAATCCACACAACGTGAATCGGTTCGCACACGTATCGTCGACAAAAATAACCAAAAATCGTTCGAATTGACATCTTCGGGCCCACAAAATCAATCCGAATAATGAATTTACACATCGCAAAACAGTAACCCTGCTTCTATGGCCCCAGAAGGCACTTTATCGGTGCGCGCGCAGGAAAACAAAAAGGCCGGAACGGCCTTTCCTGACGAGAAAAGCGCCGCTCCGGCACCACAACAACATACATATACACTATTTCGTCTCCCGCTCCGGGGCGGGAACGTCACAGGTTCGGAATGGGTCTTCCGCCGCAATCCAGTCGCCGACCAGGCCGTCGAGACCCTCCTGCCGGAAGACATGTTCGACATAAGGGTCGCCGGCAAACAGCTCCGCCAGACGCGCCCTCACCTCCGGTGTGTGGAGGTCGGGCAGCACCGTCGTGCGAAAATGGTATGCCACGCCGTTGCGGCGCAGCAGGTCGATCGTGCGCCGGATCCGGGCCATCATGGTCTCCGAGAGGGGCGTCACCCGACGGTAGGCCTCGTATTCGGGCAGGTGCTTGATGTCCATCGCCACACCGTCGACCAGCCCCTCGGCCAGCAGCCGTTCCACCACTTCGGGATGGGTGCCGTTCGTATCGAGCCGGATCGGGTAACCCAGCGCACGCACCCGACGCAGAAAGGCGGGCAGTCCGGCCTGCAGGGTGGGTTCGCCGCCGGTCACCACCACCCCTTCGAGCCACCCGCGCCGACGCGCCAGGTAGTCCAGCACCTCTGCTTCGGGGATGTCGGGCGTCCGCTCCAGCAGGGTGGAAATCACCAGCGAGGGATTGTGGCAGTAGCCGCACCGCAGGTTGCACCCCTTGGTGAAGACCACGGCCGCCAGCACGCCCTCCCAGTCGATCAGGCTCTGTTTCACGAATCCGCCGATGCGGATTCCGCTGCTGCCGCACCCCATGGTCACACGGCCTCGGCGCCGGTGATGCGGCGGTCAAACAGTTTGCGGTCGCGGAACTCCTCGCGCTTGCCGTCGTTCCACTGGCTCACGGGGCGCACGTAGCCGACGATGCGGCTGTACACCTCCGACCGGGCCCCGCATCGGGGGCAGGTGAAGTGCTCGCCCGACAGGTAGCCGTGCTCGGGGCAGATGCTGAACGAGGGCGACAGCGTGACATAGGGCAGCCGGAAGGTCCCGGTCACCTTGCGGATGAGGTGCTTGGCGGCGTCGGCCGACATTTCGCGCTCGCCGGTGAAGATGTGCAGCACCGTGCCGCCCGTGTAGAGGGTCTGGAGCGGATCCTGACGCCGGAGCACCTCGTAAATGTCGTCCGAGAAGCCCACCGGCAGGTGGGTGGAATTGGTATAGTAGGGTTTGGCATTCCGCTCCAGACGCGCCTGCTGATTGGCGGTGATGATGTCCGGATAGCGTCTGGTGTCGAGCATGGCAAAGCGGTAGGCCGTACTCTCGGCCGGTGTGGCCTCCAGGTTGTAGATGTTGCCCGTCTGCTCCTGGAACTCGGCCAGCACGTCGCGCATGAAGCGCATCACCCGCTCGGCAAAGGCACTCCCCTCGTCCGTGGCGATCGACACGCCGAGGAAGTTGAGGCAGCACTCGTTCATGCCGTTGATGCCGATGGTCGAGAAGTGGTTTTTCCAGTAGCACCCCCACCGTTCGCGGATGTGGCGCAGGTAGAAGCGCGAATAGGGATACAGGCCGCGCTCGGTGTACCCCTCGATCACCTTGCGCTTGGTCTCCAGGCTCTCCCGGGCCAGCTCCATGAGGTGACGCAGGCGCTGGAAGAAACAACTCTCCGAGTCCGCCTCGTAGCCCAGCCGGGGCAGGTTGATTGTCACCACCCCCACCGACCCCGTCAGCGGATTGGAGGCAAAGAGTCCGCCGCCGCGCTTCATCAGTTCGCGCTTGTCGAGCCGCAACCGGCAGCACATGCTGCGCACGTCGTCGGGCTTCATGTCGGAATTGACGAAATTCGAGAAATAGGGGATGCCGTATTTGGCCGTCATGCGCCAGATGCCTTCGTACTGGGGATTCTCCCAGTCGAAGTCGGGCGTGATATTGTAGGTCGGAATGGGAAACGAGAAGAGGCTGCCGGCCGCATCGCCCGCGCACATCACCTCGGCAAAGGCCCGGTTGATAAGGTCCATCTCCGGTTGGAAGTCGCCGTAGAGGGCCTCCTTCACCTCGCCCGCGTGGACGATCCGCTCGCCCTTCAGAAAGTCGGGGCACACCAGATCCATCGTGATGTTCGTGAAGGGGGTCTGAAAGCCCACCCGTGTGGGGACGTTCAGATTGAAGAGGAACTCCTGCATGCACTGTTTCACCTGGTCGTAATCGAGTCCGTCGTAACGGACGTAGGGCGCCAGGAAGGTGTCGAAATTGGCAAAGGCCTGCGCACCGGCCGCCTCGCCCTGCATCGTGTAGAAGAAATTGACGATCTGCCCCAGCGCGGTGCGCAGATGGCGGGCGGGTGCGCTCTGCGCCTTGCCCTCCACGCCGCGGAAGCCGACCAGCAGCAGGTCGCGCAGATCCCACCCCACGCAATAGACACTCAGGAAGCCCAGATCGTGGATGTGCAGGGCGCCGGAGCGGTGGGCATCGGCAATCTCCTGCGCGTAGAGTTTGCCGAGCCAGTACTGCGAGGTAATGCTCGTGGAGATGTGCTGGTTGAGCCCCTGGAGCGAATAGGAGGAGTTGGCACTCTCCTTCACGCGCCAGTCCTCCAGCCCGAGGTAGTCGTCGATGACGTCGAGGTTGGTGAAGAGCTCCTTCGACTGCCGGATCTCCTCGTGTTTCTTGCGGTAGAGCATGTAGGTTTTCAGCAGCTCGAAACTGCCGTAGCGGTAGATCACCTCCTCGACGGCATCCTGAATCCGCTCCACGTGGGGCGTGGCAGTCTGTTCGCCGGCCAGCCGTTCGAGTACCCTGCCGGTCAGTTCGCGGGCGGCCTGCCGGTCGGGGGCTCCCGCCGCACGCATGGCCTTGAAAATGGCCTGTTCGATTTTTTCAGTTTTGAAATTCGCCAGGTCGCCGTTTCGTTTCACGACCTGTGTAAAGCGAGTTTGTCCATCCATCTTTCACATGGTTTCATGCAAAGTTTATAAATGGTAACTCCGGAAAAACAGCGAATAAGACGGCGGCACGCACACCGTGCCGGACATACCGTTCAGCTCTTCCACCCGAAAGCTACGTTCATACGGTACACGGGCAGGTCTTCTGACTTGTTCCGGAGCGACGCGCCTTCCCGGCCGCGGAGGCCAGTGGCAAAGGTTGCGTGTCCGATTTACGCCCCGCAGGGCGTGGAACTTACAGCTACGGGGATAGTTCCTGACTTTCACAGGATTCCCTTTTGATCCCTCGGCAGCCGACGGCCGCACGGGAACCCGTTACCGAATACAAAAGTAACACGCGGGGGACAGTCCGCGCCGTTCCCGTCCGCTTTTTTTTCACAGAGTTATCAACAATGCCGCCCCACCCGCACGCCAGGGGGCTGGAACGCCGTTTCTGAAAAAATTCGTATTTTTCGACAAAATAATAGGATAAACCGCAGAATAAAGCAAATTTGGGTATTCTCACTGATTGTCAGAGAGTTTGGCTTCGAGTGGCACAGAACGGCATAAGGTCGGGAAAACGGATTTAGGCAGATTGCAGAAATAGATGCATTTCCAAATCATTACCTGACACCAAATGTACATTTAACGCTAATAGGTTCTATTTCTGCGTTCTGCGTAGGTTTACATTCTGCCTTTACAACTCCCATAAACTAATTTTGCACCAAACAAAAAGTAAGGATTATGAGGAGTACTTTCAAGACCGTTTTTTATGTAAACGGAAGCAAAGAGAAGAACGGAATTGTCCCAATAATGGGACGGGTTACAATCAACGGGACTATCGCACAGTTCAGTTGCAAACTGAGTATCTCAAAGGAACTTTGGGATGCCAAGGGCAACAGGGCGAAAGGCAAAAGCCGTGAAGCGGTAGCGGTGAACTATGCCCTTGACAACATCAAGGCGCAGATAACGAAACACTACCAGCGGCTTTCCGACCGTGAGGCGTTTGTCACGGCTGAAATGGTACGGAATGCCTATCAGGGCATCGGTACGGAATATGACACACTGCTTCGTGCCTTTGACAAGGAGAACGAGGTGTTCGCCAAACGTGTGGGCAAAGACCGTTCCATACGAACATATCAGAAGCATATCATTGTCAGGAGATATGTTGCGGAGTTTATCAAGAAGAAATACAAGCGGACGGACATAGCGATGAATGAACTGACCGAGGACTTCATCCGTGACTACTGTCTGTACCTGCGCAACGAGGTCGGGCTGGCGCAATCATCCGTGTGTGTATACTCCATACCGTTAAAACACATCGTCACCGCAGCCCACTATAACGGGAAGATAGCGAGAAATCCGTTTGCGATGTACCACCTTGACCCCGACCACAAGGAGCGTGGCTTTCTGACGGAGGACGAAATTCAGGCATTAAGTACAATCAAGCTGGACAATCCCAATTTCGCATTGGCAAGAGACCTGTTCCTGTTCGGGTGTTGGACGGGTATCTCGTTCACGGACATCAAGAACCTGACCATAGACAACATCGTTGAAATGAACGGCGCATCGTGGATTGTGTCGAAACGTCAAAAGACAGGTGTACCGTTCCAAATCAAGCTGATGGATATCCCGATGCAGATAATCAAGCGGCAAGAAGTGTTTAGGAAAGACAAGCGGCTGTTCAATATCGGCTCGCTTGACATGGTGAACAGACGCATCAAGAAAATAGCCCAAAGATGCGGCATCGAAAAAACGGTTTCATTCCACCTAAGCCGCCATTCATTCGCTGTTTTGGCATTGAACTACGGTATGCCGATAGAGAGCGTAAGCAAGATTTTGGGACATACGAATATCACCACCACGCAGATTTACGCGAAAGTGACGAACAAGAAACTTGAAAACGACATATCCGCTTTCGAGAGCAAGGTTAGCGGACGTTTCGCCATATAACGCACAGCCTATGGAACGGACAATAATCACGATAGACGGGTGCGGCAAAGTTGCCGTACCGTCCGATACCGCCAACATATGGATGAGCGAAATGGAGTTGGTGGAGCTTTTCTATGTAATTGCCCCGACACTCCGTGCCGCCATCCGAGTCGTGTACAGGAGCGGAGTATTGATACCTTGCGAGGTGGAAAGGCACATCAGACTGCCCAACGGTTATTATGTGGAAGCATACGCCTTACCAATGGTCGTAGCACTTGCTTTCCGAATTGATACACCGAGTGCGTCAAGTGTACGCAATGCCTTGCTGGAAAGGCTTTGCTTGCGAAAAGAAAGACAAGTCCTGTGGGTATCGTTAAGCAGCGGACAGCCGTGTAAATGTTAATGGGTGCGATTATTCGTCAATACATCCATTCATCAATACGCCCGTGCAGTCACATATCCAT
>DXCC01000007.1 GCA_019116245.1 Candidatus Tidjanibacter faecipullorum | reverse complement strand
GAAAGCAACGGCATAATAAAATGTTAATTAAGAAGGGGGCGTATATTGGCATGAAGGCAACGTTAATTGCACGTCAACAGGAGGGATTAGTAATTGGTGAGAATGCAGTAGTGGGAGCGTGTGCGCTTGTTAATCATTCTGTGCCAGATGGAGCAACTGTCGTAGGAATTCCAGCAAAAGAGATTCAAGTTTGATTTACTTATATGTTGAAAAATATCTTTGATCGCGTCACGGCGTTTGTCGGATTGTTGGTGTTGTGGCCGGTATTGCTGGTCGTTGCCGTGTTGATCCGATGCAGGATGCCGGGCGGTCCTGTTGTCTTTCGTCAGCAGCGCGTCGGACGGAACGGACGCTTGTTTACCATGTATAAGTTCCGTTCCATGACAGTCGGACATGGCGGTTCGTCCGTGTCGGTGGCTGGCGAGAGCCGTATTACGCCGTTGGGGGCGGTGTTGCGCCGTTACAAACTCGATGAGTTGCCGGAACTGTGGAATGTGCTAATTGGCGATATGAGTTTTGTCGGGCCGCGGCCCGATGTCCCCGGGTATGCGGATCGGCTGGTAGGAGAAGATCGACTGATTCTGAAATTGCGTCCGGGTATTACGGGACCGGCTTCGTTGAAATATGCGCACGAGGAAGATCTGCTGGCAACGGTGGAGGATCCCCAACGCTACAATGATGAGGTGATCTTTCCGGATAAGGTGCGGATTAACCTCGATTATTATTATCACCACACTTTTATTGGGGATATCAAATTGATTTTTCAAACGATTTTCAAAGCATAACGTTATGCAGGAGAGAATTTGGCTTTCGCTTGCTCACATGGGTGCCCATGAGCAAGACTTCGTGAAAGAGGCTTTTGATACGAACTGGGTCGTGCCGCTGGGGCCGAACGTAGATGCATTTGAACGGGATTTGGCTGCCTATCTTGGAGAAGATAAGCATGTTGTTGCGCTGAGTGCCGGAACGGCTGCTTTGCACTTAGGCCTGATTATGTTGGGTGTCGGCCCCGGTGACGAGGTGATTTGTCAATCGTTTACGTTTGCTGCATCGGCTAATCCGGTGACCTATTTGGGGGCGACGCCGGTATTTGTCGATTCGGAAGAGACGACTTGGAACATGTCGCCGGAGTTGTTGGAGAAGGCGATTCTGGATCGGAAAGCAAAGACGGGACGTTATCCGAAGGCCATCATCCCGGTTCATTTGTATGGCATGCCGGCCCGGATGGACGAAATTGAACAAATAGCAGCGAAGTACGATATTCCGATACTTGAAGATGCGGCCGAGGCGCTTGGCTCCGAATATAAAGGTCGCAAATGTGGTACGATCGGAGCGTTCGGCGGATTGAGTTTCAATGGCAACAAGATTATCACGACGTCCGGTGGCGGCGCATTGGTATGTCCCGATGCTGCTTCGGCGCAGCGTGTAATGTTCTATGCTACGCAGGCTCGCGAGAATCGTCCGTACTATTATCACGAACATATCGGATATAATTATCGGCTTTCGAATGTCTGTGCCGGTATTGGCCGTGGTCAGATGATGGTGCTGGAAGAGCATGTTGCGCGGCGCAGGGCAATTCATGATCTGTACACGAAGCTGTTGTCGGGTGTAGATGGCATTACGGTAAAGCAGAATCCTTCGTCCGATTATGCCTCGAACTTCTGGTTGACTTGTATCGAGGTGGATGCACCGCGTGTGGACTGTACGGCGGATGATATCCGATTGGCATTGGCAGAGGAAAATATCGAATCGCGTCTGTTGTGGCGTCCGATGCACATGCAGCCGGTGTTTGCCAACCATGCTTTTTATGGCGATGGCACTTCGGAACGGATCTTTGGCCGAGGTTTGTGTCTGCCGTCGGGCTCGTCGTTGACCGATGCGCAAATAGGAGCTGTCGTTGAGGCGATTGTACGTCGGGTGAACAAATAAACGGCGATGACAACTGTTCAGACACGGTTTTTCTGTTTGTTGCGTCATGTGCTGCCCGGTACGGCGCCGACCGCTGCGGAGGTGGCGGAATGGCAGCTGGCCGATTGGGCGGCGATCTATGCGATGGCTGCCCGACAAGGGTTGCAGGCGGTGCTGTGGGATGTGGTG
This sequence comes from Candidatus Tidjanibacter faecipullorum, assembly GCA_019116245.1. Lineage (GTDB taxonomy): Bacteria > Bacteroidota > Bacteroidia > Bacteroidales > Rikenellaceae > Tidjanibacter > Tidjanibacter faecipullorum. The sequence continues at coordinate 34,983 of DXCC01000007.1, read as the reverse complement.
GCGCGTTTGCCGAAAGAGGTGATGCCGCCGCGCGAGCTGAAACTTCGTTGGGCTTTGAATGCCGAGGGCATCGGTCTGCGTTACCGCAAGCAACTGGCTGTGGCAACCGAATTGACTGCCGTGTGGCATGCTGCCGGATTGCAGCCGTTTGCCTTGAAGGGCTTTGCGTTCAGTCGTTATTATCCGATTGCGGAGCATCGCGAGTGCGGTGACTTCGATTGTTTCTTGGGTGCAGGACGGGATAAGGCCGACGAGGTGGCCGAGGCGGCAGGTGCCGAGATCGAGCGGCCGGTGGGGTATAAGCATACCCACATGCGTCACAGGGGCGTTATGATCGAGAATCATCGTTTCTGTGTCGGCATTCGCGGCAGTCGACAGACCAAGGCGTTCGAACGGTTGCTGGAGTCGCTGTTGGCCGAGGTGAAGCAGCCGGAGTGTGTCGAGGGAACTTGCATCGGGATTCCGCCTGTGATGTTCAATGCGCTGTTCCTAAATTGGCATGCGCTTACCCATTTCCTGCTGGAGGGCATCCGTTTCCGGCATATCTATGACTGGGCCTGTCTGGTGGCGGCCGAGCAGCATCGGCTCGACTGGGATCGTTTTTATGCCGTGTGCGAGCAGTATCATCTGCGCCGGTTTGTCGATGCCATGACTGCCATGGCGGTGCGCTATTGCGGTGTGCAGATTACCAATCCGTCGGTCGTGACAGAAAGTCCCTATGCCGATCGGATTCTCGAGTCGATCTTTTATGATGACTCGGCGGTCTATAATCGGGGCAAGGGCCGATGGTGGGGACGCACGAAGGTGTTGTCCAACATCTTCCGCTACCAGTGGAAGTATCGCGATATTTATCAGAAAAGCTATGTCGGTCAGATGGCGAAGTTGGTAGGCGGCTTCCTGTTTGACCGAAGTCCGAAACTGTAACGATGCGGTCATGAAAGGAATCGTATTGGCGGGAGGCAGCGGCACGCGCCTCTACCCGCTCACGAAAGGGGTGAGCAAGCAGTTGCTGCCGATCTATGACAAACCGATGATCTACTATCCGATCTCGGTGCTGATGCTGGCGGGCATTCGGGACATCCTGATTATCTCGACCCCGTACGACCTGCCTCTGTTCCGGCGGCTGCTGGGGGACGGCAGCGACTACGGCGTCCGCTTCTCCTATGCCGAGCAGCCGTCGCCGGACGGACTGGCACAGGCCTTTCTGATCGGCGAGGAGTTCATCGGGGACGACAGCGTCTGCCTGGTGCTGGGCGACAACATCTTCTACGGCCAGGGCTTCACCGGCATGCTGGCCGAGTCGGTGCAGGCGGTAGACAGCGGGAATATGGCAACGATCTTCGGCTATTGGGTGAACGATCCCCAGCGCTACGGCGTGGCGGGCTTTGACGAGCAGGGCCGGGTGGTGAGTATCGAGGAGAAGCCGCAGCAGCCGGCCAGCAACTATGCGGTCGTGGGGCTTTATTTCTATCCCAACAGGGTCGTTGAGGTGGCGCGCGGCATCCGTCCTTCGGCGCGCGGCGAACTGGAGATCACCGACGTGAACCGTCGCTTCATGGAGGAGGGGACGCTGCGGGTCGAACTGCTGGGACGCGGCTTTGCGTGGCTCGACACAGGGACGCACGATTCGCTCTCCGAGGCTTCGACCTTCATCGAGGTGATCGAGAAGCGGCAGGGGCTGAAGGTGGCCTGTCTGGAGGAGATCGCCTACCGGAACGGTTGGATCGACCGCCGGCGGCTGCACGAACTGGCAGCGCCGGTCGGCCATACGCCCTACGGCCGGTATCTGCTGGGACTGTGACGGTGTCAGGCGTCAGGAAACCATACGGGAGCGGAAAAGCGGCCGGTCGCATGACGGCGCTTTCCGCTCTTTTCGTATCTTTGTTCGTGCAGGCGCAGGCGTGCCTGCGAAAAACAGCACGCAGCGTGGCGGCTGTGTCAAGACCGGAATCATGAAAATTATCCCGACCGATATTCCCGACGTGAAGATCGTCGAACCGCAGCTGTTCGGCGACGAGCGGGGTTACTTTATGGAGAGCTATTCGCAGGCGGCCTTCGAGCGCGAAGTGTGCCGCACGGTGTTCGTGCAGGACAACGAGTCGCGTTCGCGCTACGGTGTGGTGCGCGGCCTGCATTATCAGCTGCCGCCCTGCTGCCAGAGCAAACTGGTGCGGGTGGTCGAGGGGCGCGTCCGCGATGTGGCGGTTGACCTGCGGCAGGGGTCGCCTACGTTCGGACGGTATGTGGCGGTGGAACTGACGGGCGACAATCATCGCCAGCTGTTCGTGCCGCGCGGTTTTGCCCACGGCTTTGCCGTGCTAAGCGAGACGGCGCTCTTCCAGTACAAGTGCGACAATCCCTATGCGCCTGCCTGTGAGGCGGCCGTGTCCTGGAACGATCCGACGCTGGCCATCGATTGGGGGGTACCGGCGGCCGATGTGGTTCTCTCGGAGAAGGATCGGCACCATCCGGTGCTCGGCGAGGCCATCCTGTTCCGGTACGACGAATCTTTGTATTGATGCGGTGATGGAGCGGCGGGAGACGATTCTGGTGGCGGGAGCCGACGGACAGCTCGGACAGGCGCTGCGGACCGTGTCGGGAGCATGGCCCGCATGGCGATTCGTATTTGTGAACCGTGCGCAGGCCGATATCTGCTGCGGACCGGCGTGGCGCGAGATGGCGCGGAACCATGACGCTACCGGCATCATCAACTGCGCGGCCTATACGGCGGTTGACCGGGCCGAGGCGGAACCGGCCGAGGCCGATCGCGTGAACCGGCAGGGTGCTGCTACATTGGCCGATGTGGCGGCCGACGAACACCTCTGGCTGGTGCATGTGTCCACCGATTATGTGTTCGGCGAAGGGGAGTGTCATCCCTGGCGTGAGGAGGAGCCGACCGCTCCGCTCGGCGTGTACGGAGCCACGAAACTGGCCGGTGAGGAGGCGATCCGGCGCCGGGGCGGCGATGCGGCTCTGGTGCGTACGTCGTGGCTCTATTCCGAATACGGCCACAATTTTTTGAAAACCATGTTGCAGCGCGGGGCGGCGGGCGTGCCGTTGCGGGTCGTGGACGACCAGTGGGGGCGTCCCACCTGTGCGACCGATCTGGCGCGGGCGCTGCTGACGCTCGTGGCACGCGGTATCCGGGGCGTGGAGACCTGGCATTATACCGGCGGCGGAAGGCCGACTACCTGGTATGGCTTTGCCGCCGAGATCTTCCGGCAGGCGGACATCGCGGCCGATCTGACTCCCGTTGCGACGGCGGATTATCCGACCCCGGCGCGTCGGCCGGCCTGGTCGGTGCTCGATACGGCCCGGATCGAACGGGCGGGGGTGCCGGTACCCGACTGGCATGCGGCGCTGCGGGCCTGCCTGCGACGGATGGGGTATCCCGTGCGAGAAGAAAAAGACGTGTTATGAAGCATATTCTGATTACCGGCGGCGCCGGATTCATCGGCAGCCATGTGGTGAGGCTGTTCGTCAGGAAATATCCCGATTACCGGATTGTCAACTTCGACAAGCTGACCTACGCCGGCAACCTCGAGAATCTGAGCGATGTCGAGCAGTGCCCCAATTACTGTTTCGTGAAGGGCGACATCTGCGACAGCGAACAGGTGGAAGCGGTCATGCGGCAGCATGCCATCGACGGAATTATCCATCTGGCGGCCGAGAGCCATGTTGATCGCAGCATCACGGATCCGCTGGCCTTCGCGCGGACGAATGTGCTGGGTACGCTCACCCTGCTGCAGACGGCCCGTACCGTCTGGGGCGGCGATTGGGAGGGACGGCGGTTCTATCACATCTCGACGGACGAGGTGTACGGCGCGCTACCGCTCGACGGAGGGTGCTTCACGGAGACGACCCGTTACGATCCGCACAGCCCCTACAGCGCCAGCAAGGCATCGGGCGACCATTTCGTGCGCGCCTTCCACGATACCTACGGGCTGCCGACCATCGTCACCAACTGCTCCAACAACTACGGCCCCTGTCAGTTTCCCGAGAAACTGATCCCGCTCTTTATCAACAACATCCGCCACAACCGGCCGCTGCCCGTGTACGGACGGGGCGAGAATGTGCGCGACTGGCTCTATGTGGAAGATCACGCCCGCGCAATCGATACGATCTTTCACCGGGGCTGCATCGGCGAGACCTACAACATCGGCGGCGGCAACGAGCGGAGCAACCTGGCGCTCGTGCATGAGCTGATTCGCACGACCGACCGCCTGTTGGGACGTCCGGAGGGGGCTTCGGAGCGACTCATTACCCATGTGGCCGACCGACCCGGCCATGACCTGCGTTATGCCATTGACGCCTCGAAACTGCGGCGGGAGCTTGGCTGGCAACCGGAGGTGACCTTCGGGGAGGGGCTGGAGCGGACCGTGCGCTGGTATCTCGCCAACGGCGCCTGGCTCGATCACGTCACCAGCGGGGCCTACGAGTGCTACTATGAACGCATGTACGGCCATCGGGCGTAGCGTCCAGACAGTAAATAAAAAAGTTCCCTGCCGATGCCGGCAGGGAACTTTTGTTTGGACCGGTTCACCGAGGGGAACCGGCGTGTGTGCGGATCGATCAGAGGGCGCCGATCTCGGTGAGTACGGAAGCCGTCTTGCGAACAGCCTCGGCACTCTTGGCGAATGCGGCCTTTTCCTCTTCCGTCAGCGAGATCTCGAGCACCTTCTCGACACCGTTGCGGCCGATCACGGCCGGAGCGCCGATGTAGATGTCCTTCTGGCCGTACTGACCGTCGAGGTGTACGCACGATGCGAAGACCTTCTTCTCGTCGTTGATGATGCTCTCCACCACGCGGGCAACGGCGGCACCCGGTGCATACCAGGCCGACGTGCCGAGCAGTTTGGTCAGCGTAGCGCCGCCTACCATCGTGTCGGCAGCTACCTTGGCGAGCGTCTCCTTGTCGAGGAACTCGCTTACCGGTACGCCCTTGTAGGAAGCCTTGCTGGTCAGCGGGATCATGGTCGTGTCTCCGTGGCCGCCGATTACCATGCCGTCCACGTCGTTCGAGCAGACGTTCATGGCCTTGGCCAGGTAGCAGCGGAAACGGGCGCTGTCCAGTGCGCCGCCCATGCCGAATACGCGGTTGGCGGGCAGACCGCTCACCTTCTGGGCGAGGTAGGTCATCGTATCCATCGGGTTGCTGACCAGCAGCAGGATGGCGTTCGGCGAATATTTCAGGATATTGGTTACCACATCCTTCACGATGCCGGCGTTCACGCCGATCAGCTCCTCGCGGGTCATGCCCGGTTTGCGGGGCATGCCGGACGTGATGACTACAACGTCCGAATTGGCGGTTGCTGCATAGTCATTGGTCACGCCCGTCAGCGTGGTATCGAAATCCATCAGCGTGGCGGTCTGGTACATGTCCAGCACCTTGCCCTCGGCCAGTCCCTCCTTGATGTCGAGCAGGACGATTTCGCCGGCTACTTCGCGGATGGCCATTGCGTTTACACAAGTTGCGCCTACGTTTCCGGCGCCTACAACTGTTACTTTTGACATGGTCTTGTGTCTTAAAATTGTGTTATGTGAAGGCGGATCGGGGAGTGGCGCGGAGCCGCCCGCTTTTCCGCCGTCTTGTCTGCTGAAGCGAACTGCCGGATAGCAGTAGCCCCGACCGGGGCCGGGGCTACGGAACTAACCGATGAGTTTCGCGTAATCCTCGGCCGAGAGCAGCGTGTCGAGTTCGGCTGCGTCGGTCATGCGGATCTTGATGATCCAGCCTTCGCCGTACGGATCCTTGTTCACCAGGGCGGGATCGTTCTCCAGAGCTGCGTTGAGTTCGAGCACCTCGCCGCCTACCGGCAGGAATGCGTCGGAAACCGTCTTGACAGCCTCGATCGAGCCGAAGACCTCGTTCTGGGCGAGGGTCTCGCCTACGGTGGGAACATCTACGAATACGATGTCGCCGAGCTGGCTCTGTGCGAAGTCGGTGATGCCGATATAAGCCTCGTTGCCTTCCACGCGTACCCACTCGTGGTCGTTGGAATACTTGAGATTAGCAGGAATGTTCATTGCTGAATGTTTTTATGGTTAACTATAATCTATTGGATCAAAGTCTTTTCCTTCGGTCTCGGGGGCAGCTTCCGCTGCATGCCGAACCGTTTGCCAAAGATAGTTTTTATTTTCAATTGTGGCAAGAGAACTGTGAATTATATAACACATAAAAATTGTCTCCGGCGGTTGCGGCACCGGTCCGCTTCCGGCTTCGTCTCCCATAACGTTCCGGCGGGCCGTTTCGTATGGCGTTTCTTGGAAAGAAGTGGCGGAAAGTTGCCCGAAAGTGTATTATATTTGTCCTGTTTTTCGTTACGTTGACGAACAGAAGAAGGAGCGGAACATGAAAGCAGTCGTGAAGAGATGGTGTCGGGCGGCGGCGTTGCTCGCCTGCCTGCTGGGATGGGGCCTGGAGGCGCACGCCCAGCAGAAGATGACGCGCGAGGAGTACATTGCCACCTATGCACCGCTGGCCATCCAGCAGCAGAAAAAATACGGCATTCCGGCCAGCATCAAGATGGCGCAGGGAATCATCGAGTCGCAGTACGGCAACAGCGAACTGTCGCGGCGGTCGAACAACCACTTCGGCATCAAGTGCAAGAAGGACTGGGTGGGTGATACGGTGCGTTACGACGACGATGCGTTGCAGGAGTGCTTCCGCCGGTACAGTACGGTGGAGGATTCCTACCGGGATCACTCGGAGTTTCTGAAGAACAGCCCCCGTTACGAGCGGCTGTTCCGGCTCAACCCGAAGGACTACAAGGGGTGGGCCTACGGACTCAAGGAGTGCGGCTATGCCACGGCTCCGCACTATGCCACGACGCTGATCAAGTGCATCGAGGATTACGAGCTCTATCTGCTGGACGACGGCGAGATGCCTTCCTATCTGGCCGATGTGGTGGTTCCGGCCGCTCCGGAGGTTGCCGAAGAGCCCTTGGAGAGTAGCGCTGTGGCGCCGATCGACATCGATCACTATACGGTTGCGGTGCACACGGCCGATGGCCGCGGCATCTTCATGCGTGACGGGGTGCGCTATCTGGTAGCCCGTGAGGGGGATACCTACAAGACGATTGCCCGTTCGCTGGGCATTTCGGCCAGCCGTCTGAAACGCTACAACCGCAAGCATATCGAAGGCAAGGAGGTTTCGGCCGGCGATACGGTCTATCTTGACCGTCCGGCGCGCGAAAAGGGCGACCGGGCCCGGTCGGCGAAATAGTCCGGTCCTTTGATCCTGAATTTTGACAACAAACAGATTTTAACCAACTATCAACACAACCATGGATTCCGGTGGGGAGTTACGCAAGCAGATTATTGATAAACTGACGCACAAGGCGTCCGTAAAACAACAGGTATCCGACAATACGGTGGTCGTTTTCCACGAACTCAAGGAGGCGCTGCTGGAGTTGTCGGCCGAACTCGACGAGGAGCTGGACGAGAAGATCGACCGGCGCATTCGCATCGAGTATCGGGACAAGGGCAAATTCGAGGCACAGATTCAGGTGGCCGAAGATATTCTGATCTTCGCCATGCAGACCGACGTATTCCGGCTGCACCACGATCACGAGGTGTGGCGGAATCCCTATCTGGCCGAGAATCCGGCCAATGCCTACTGTGGTGTTATCAATATCTACAACTTCCTGGCCGATTCGTTCAAATACAATCGCAACGAGGATGAAGGCTATCTGATCGGCCGCATCTTCATCAACCGCGAGATGCAGTATTTCTTCGAGGGCAAGGGACGGTGCATGCAGCGCAGCGCACAGTTCGGCACCCGGAAGATCGACCGCGGGGCGCTGGATGAGATGCTGGAGGCGGCGGTGCTCTTTGCGCTTGACTTCGATCTCTACGTGCCGCCCTACAAGGTGTCGCGGCTGGTGAATGTCGAGCAGTTCAATTCGCGTAACGAGATCTCGAAACTCCAGACCGGCAAGCGGTTGGGCTACGATTTCGAGGAAGATGATGTGATCTGACCCCGATCGGGGAACGAAAAGCGCCGGAGCGCGGACTGACACAAGGTCGGTCCGCGCTCCGGCATTTTGCAAGGTCCGGTCGGCGCCGGATCAGGGATTGTAGTGGATGGTCGGTCCCGTGCCGTCGAAGGAGGACGGATCTTCGAAGTCCATCTCATTGTCTTCGGACGACGACCCGGAGGAGTCGTCATACCCTCCGGCCACGGAGGAGACGATGGCGGAGGCCCACAGGGCCAGGGTCAGACTTTCGAGGGAGAGGGGCCAGCCGAAGAGGGCGATGCCTGCCGCACAGACTAGCAGGGTGGGGATGATCCAGTACCAGAATTTGCGTCTGCGGCGTTTCCGGATCAGATTGGAGATCAGCAGACAGGCGCAGGAGACGATGCTGCACCACACCAGAAACAGGATCAGACCGTTGAGGAAGTTGTGGCGGTAGAAGGCGAAGTTCTTCTGATAACGCTGGCTCTGGGCAATCCGGTCGGCCTCCGTCCAGTCGCCGGAGGTGTTCTCGGCCACCAGGAAGCAGAGACTCCGGGCGGCCACGTAACGGTAGATGCGGATATACCGGTCGCCTTGCCGGTAGGTGGATACCCGTTCGTATCGGGTGCCGATCGGGGTATGGGTAAAGGTCTGTGTCGCCTCTTCCAGGAAGGGGAACCAGCGGATGTCCTGCACCTTCATGTTCTCGAGCAGGTTGATATTTTTCGGGAAGCGGAGGGTGAAGAGCGAGAGGCGCAGCGTGCCGTCCGTTGCCTCGAATCCTTCGACCCCCTCGTCCGTGATCGGGCGGAAGGTGAAGCCGTCGGGCAGCGTGAAGCGGACGGTGGCGTTGGCGTATTCGGCCGCATGCAGCGGAAAGGCCAGCAGCAGGGCGGTGCAGAGTGTCAGCAGGCGTTTCATGGTCGTAACGTTTTTACCACACGATCGGTGTCTTGCCGTGTGCGATGAGGTATTCGTTGGCTTTCGAGAAGTGGCGGCATCCGAAGAAGCCGTTCGAGGCGGAGAGGGGGGAGGGATGGGCGCTTTTCAGAATCAGGTTGCGGGTCGGATCGGCCATGATGCCCTTCTTCTGGGCGTAGTTGCCCCACAGCATGTACACGATCTCCTCCTTGTGGGCGGCGATGGCGCGGACCACGGCGTCCGTGAAGGTTTCCCATCCCTTGCCGGCATGCGAGGCGGCGCAGTGGGCACGGACGGTCAGCACCGAGTTGAGCAGCAGCACCCCCTGTTCGGCCCAGCGGTCGAGATTGCCGCTGGCGGGAATGGGGGCTCCCGTGTCGTCGTGAATCTCCTTGAAGATGTTGCGGAGCGAGGGCGGAAAGGGAATCCCGTCGTTCACCGAGAAGCAGAGGCCGTTGGCCTGCCCGTCGCCGTGGTAGGGGTCCTGTCCGATGATGACCACCTTCAGGGAGTCGAGCGGGCATTTGTCGAAGGCGCGGAAGATGTTGCTGCCGCGCGGGAAGATGCGCTGCGTGGCATATTCCTGCCGCACGAAGGCGGTGAGGTCGTCGAAGTAGGGCTTGTCGAATTCGGGAGCCAGAATCGCCTTCCAGTCCGATGCGATTTTTACGTTCATGTCCGGTATGCGCAAAAAAGAGTTTGTTATTCGGTGGTCCATACGCCGACCGTGTCGCCCCACGCGAAGGTGTGCAGACAGACGGCGGCCGGAGCCTCCGGAGAGGGAATCGTGCCGCTCATCCGGCCGTTTGTCAGGTCGGTGGCCGTAATCCGCAGATCGTCGCGCAGCGAAGCCCCGGGCAGGCCGGCCAGCTTGTAGAGCGCCTCCTTGGCACACCACATCAGCGGCAGGAAGAGCGGATGGTCGTGCTCCGGCAGCATCGCCTCGTCGGGGGCGAGGAAACGTTTCGCCACACGGCCGAAGTTGCGGCCGGTCCGTTCGATGTCGATGGCGCACCGGCGCGGCGCGAGGAGGATGGCAGCCATGCCTCCGGCGTGGGAGACGGACAGGTGGAGCGCTTCGCCGATCAGCTGCGGTGCACCGCAGGCGTCATAGGCGATCGTGGCCTGCGGGTTGTGGTAGCGGCGCAGGGCGCTTCGCCAGGTGGACCATTCGTCGCACCGTCGCGGGCTGGTGAAGGTGGCCATCTGGAGCCGTTCCTTGGGCGTGAGGCAGGGAAGGTTCGTCTCCGCCGGCGTGACGGGTACAAGCAGCAGGAGCGTGCCGTCCCGGTCGATCGGCAGGAAGGCGGCGGATGGTGCGGAGGGAACGGCAGACATGGCGACGGCGGAAATCAGGCGTGGGGATCGGAGACAGGAGCCTTCGGAAGCACGACCTTGACCTTGTCGATGCGCCGGCCGTCCATCGCCTCGACCGTAAAGAGAATGTTGTGCGTGGTGATCGAATCGCCCTTCTTGAGGAAATCCCGCTTGATCTCGAGCATCAGGCCGGCGATGGTCTCCGCCTGGCCCTTCACGTCGTCGAACAGCGTATCCTCCAGGCCGGTCACCTCCGTGAAGTCGCCGATGTGGGTTTTGCCGTCGAAGAGGAAGGTGGTGTCGCCCAGCTTGCGGTAGAAGCTCTCCTCGTGGTCGCTTTCGTCGGTGATTTCACCCACGATCTCTTCGAGAATATCCTCCAGGGAGAGCAGACCCAGCGTCGAACCGTATTCGTCCACCACGATGGCCATGTGGACCTTGTGGCTCTGGAACTCCTCCAGGAGGCTGTTGATCTTCTTGTGCTCGGGAATATAGTAGGGGGCCCGCAGGTGTTCCCACCACGGAAAGTCGTTCCCCTCGTTGATGAAGGGGAGCATGTCCTTGACATACAGGATGCCGGCGATGTTGTCGATGTTGTCGCGGTAGGCCGGTATGCGCGAGAAGCCCGACTCGACAATGATTTTCCGCACGGCGTTGAAATCGCTCTCGACGCTCACGGCCGTGATGTCCATGCGGGGGCGCATGATGTCTTCCACGTTGGTATTGACGAAGTCCACAATGCCGGTGAGCATCTTCTTCTCCTCCTGGCTCTGGCTCTGGGTAATCTCCAGCGCGTCGGAGAGTTCGTCGATCGAGATGTTTTCGTGCTTTTTGGCGGCCCGCCGGTTGAAACGGTCACCGAGCCGGACCAGTACCCACGAGAGAGGTTTGAAGAGTGATTTGACGCTCAGCAGCGGGACGGCGATGAGGCTGGCGAAGCGCAGCGGCATGTGCGAGGCGGCCACCTTGGGAATGATCTCGCCGAAGAGCAGCAGGATGAAGGTCACCAGAATGGTCTTGACGACGAATTCCCACCCCGTGGAATGGAACTCCACCAGCGAGTCGATGATGTTGTTCGACAGGACGACGATGATGATGTTCACCAGATTGTTCAGAATCAGGATCGTTGCCAGCATGTAGTCCTCCGAGGAGAGCAGCTTGAGGATGGCGTTGTCGCTCTTGCTGCCCCGCTTCTTGACGGTCTTGATGTCGGACGGCGAGAGGGAGAACAGGGCGGTTTCGGAGCCGGAGGCAAAGGCCGAAATGCAGATCAGCACGAGCAGGGCGACGAGGCTGACGATCAGCGTCGGCTCGAAGCCCCGGAAGGCGAGTATGTCGTTCGGTAGTATCACGTCTTGGTTGGTGTCGTTGGGCGGAGCCCGATGCGGATAACGCCGGAGAGGTTCCGGCGTTATCGGGCATTATTGCTGTTCTTTGCCGAACAGGTCGTGTTCGTCGGAGGGCGTCGGGGCCGGTTGCGGCTCGTCGTCCTTCATGGAGACTTTCGTGGTCCGGCCGGTGGCTGCAATGTTCTGCAGCCGGATGTTGCGCCGGATGTAGGCGGGTGTTTCGAGGAACTTGGCGATGTCGCCGAAACGCTCCTTTTTCTGGATGCGGATGACCCCCGAGGTCTGGGGCTTGCGTCCCGTCGTGGCCGCGAAGATGCTGTTCTGGGCAATGCGGGGTTCGGCAGCCGCTTTGGGCGTCTGTTTCGGCGTGAGGGGGTTGAGGTTGTCGAATCCCGTGGCCACGATGGTTACCTCCACGTCATCGTCATCGAGCGCAGGGTTGAGTCCGGCGCCCCAGATGATGTCGGCCGCATGCGGATCGGAGATGGTCCGGCTGGCCTTGCGCTGGATCGTGTCGAGCATGGCCTGAGTCTCGTCGAAGCGGATCTCGTTCTTGCCGTAGGAGAGGTTCACCAGAAAGTTGCGGGCTCCCTTGATCTCCTGATGGTTGAGCAGCGGAGATGCCAGGGCGGCTTCGGTGGCCTCGATGATCTTGTCCGGGCCCGATGCGCGGCCCGAACCCATGATGGCCAGACCGCTGTCGGTCAATACGGTGCGCACATCGGCGAAGTCCACGTTGACGAAGCTCTCGCGCGTGATCAGCTCGGCGATACCCTTGGCGGCGGTGGCCAGGATGTCGTCCGCCTTGCCGAAGGCCTCCTTTAGCGGCAGGGTGCCGTAGATTTTGGCAATGTTGTCGTTGTGGATCACCACCAGCGAGTCGACGTTCTTGCGCAGCTCCTCCAGTCCCCGGGCGGCCTGGTTGACCCGTTTGGGGCCTTCGTTGCGGAACGGCAGCGTGACGATGCCCACCGTCAGGATGCCGCGGTCGCGGGCCGCCTTGGCGATGACGGGCGCAGCGCCCGTTCCCGTGCCGCCACCCATGCCGGCCGTGATGAAGACCATCTTGGTTCCCTCCTGTTCGAAGCGCAGCACGATGTCGTCCAGACTCTCGATGGCGGCCTGGCGTCCCTTTTCGGGGTTGTTGCCTGCTCCCAAACCTTCGCCCAGCAGGATCTGGATCGGCACGGGGCTGGCCTTGAGGGCCTGCCGGTCGGTGTTGCAGACCATGAAGGTCACGTCGGCGATCCCCAGGTCGTACATGTGGTTCACGGCATTGCCGCCGGCACCGCCCACACCCAGCACCATGATGATGGAGGGGGTCTTCTTCGGGAGCTTGATACTTACGAGTACTTCGTTTTCGTCTGTCATCATCGGAAGGAGCGGTTTAGATTTCGTCGTCGTCGACCACGTCGAAGACGTCGGTGAAGATCTTTTTCAGACCGCCGAACAGGCCGCCTTTTTTCTTCTTGTCCCGGGCATGCGGATGCGGTTGCTCGGCCGGCCGGGAGGGCGTGTCGTTGATATCCGTGTCCTCTTCATGGTCAGGATCGGGCTCCGGTTCCGGCTGGGGTTTCGGCGCCGGCTGGGGTTTCGGCGCCGGTTGGGGTTTGGGGGCCGGTTGCGGAGCGGCCGGACGCGGCTTCGGCGCAGCGGGCTGGCGGGGCTGTTGCGGTTTCGGGGTCGGCTCGGGTTCCGGTTCCGGCTGCGGGGCCGCTTCCCGTTTGGTGAGCGGCGTGTCGGTCGGTTCCAGACCGCACTCTTCGCTGCCGAGCAGCAGCAGGCCGAGTGCCGAGGAGAGCGACGGATCGCCGGCCAGGGCAGCGGACGCCTCGTTCAGCAGTTCGGGGCAGCATCCGCCGATGCGGATGTCGTATTTGGTACGTTCGCGGAAGAGCACGTCGATGTCGCGCAGCAAGGAGCCGCCGCCGGTCAGGACGATGCCCGATCCCAGCTTGTCGGCATATCCCGACTCGCGGATCTCTTCCAGAACATTCTCCACGATGTCCAGCAGCCGCGCCTCGATGATCTGGGCGAGGTTGTAGAACGAGATCTCCTTGTTTTCGCGCGGCGTGCGACCCTTGATCTTGATGCTCTGGGTCTTTTTCTCCTCGGGAATATGGTTGGCGACGGCATAGCCGTGCGTCGTCTTCAGTTTCTCGATGAACCGTTCGGGAATGGCGATCGAGCGGATGTCGCGGTTGATCGCATCCGAACCGATGGGCAGCATGGCCACGTAGCGCATGATGTTGTCCTGCCAGATGCAAATGTCGGTACATCCCGTGCCGATGTCCACCACGGCGGCGCCGAGTTCCTTTTCGTCCTCCGTCAGTACGGCGGCCGCACTGGCCTGGGCGTTGGTGAAGAGCCGGCGGGGGGTGATGCCCAGCCGGGTGAAGGCCTTTTGCAGACGCTCCAGACTGCTCCGGTTGCCCAGCACGAAGTTGAAGGTGGCCTCGAGCTGCTGGCCGAAACGGCCGACGGGCTGCTTGGTCTCCTCGCGCGAGTCGATGACGTATTTCTGCGGGATGCGGTCGAGGATGCAGATGCCCTCGGGCGGCTGCAGGCTGGTCATGCTTTCGTGCAGGCGCTGTACGTCCTCCTCGCAGATCTCGTGATCCTCACCGCTCACATACACGAAGTAGGAGCTGTCCGCACATTTGATGTCGTGACCGGAAATGCCTGCGTAGGCTTCCGTGATCTTGATGCCCAGCTCTTCCTCCAGCTGGGTGACGGCGCCGCGCACGGCGGCCGTAACTTGTTCGATGTTGATGACCTCGCCGCAGGACATGCCCTGCATCGGACGCGTCACCACGTCGATGACATTGAGCCTGCCGTCGGGATCCTTGCTGCCGGCGGCGGCAGTCACCTTGCCCGAGCCGAGGTCTATGGCTGCTATGTAGTGATTGTTTTCCACTGCTGCTTATCTCTTGTCGTTGCTTGCAAACACTTACAGGCGGTCCGAAACCGCCTTTTCCGTCCATTGGGGGCGATGCTTCTTTCTACCGGCGGCTGCACACCACCTGGCCGTCGTAGCGCAGGTCGATGTAGCTCCACGTCTCCCATCCTTCGTGCGGCAGGGCCTTGCGGTAGAACTTCATCAGCTTGTCCAGTTTCTGTTCGTAGCCGTTCAGCCAGCCGAGCATGATCACCTGGTCTCCCACCCGCGGAATCAGCTCCACTTCGGGTTCGGTGTGCGGCTCCGGACGCCCCGTGACATTGATCTGAACGATCTGTGAATTCCAGAAGTTGTCGTCTTCAATGTAATTGACAAAGTTAATGAGTTTGTGGAAAAACCGGTAACTTTCCTGTACCTTTTTTGAGGTGGAGTCGGTCGGCTCCCGGAGCGGTCCGCTGTACGAGGGACGGAACGGCAGGTCAAACTGTCCGGTGACCACGGGCACGTAGTAGGCCGAGCGGCGGTTGGCCGGAACGATGTAACCGTCGGTCGTGTAGTAGAAGTTGTAGCCGCCGCCGATCACGCGCAGGGCGGGGATGCGCTGCCGCACGGTAACGTTGACCACGCTGTCCAGTCCGACCGAGGTCTTGACGTGCTGCACGAAGTCGTGTGCCGCGACGGTCCTGGTGATGGCCATCAGGTCAACCGAGTCGAAAAGCTGCCCTTCGGGGGAGAGTCCGGCGGAGACGATCCACCGGCGCACGTCTTCGGCCCGGATGATGCGGGTGTCGGAGCTGTCGCGCACCGTGATGTGCAGGTCGCGCACGTAGGTGTCGGCCCGCTTGCGAGCGTCCAGGTGGCTGGCCCACAGCAGGTAGGCGACGATGCCTGCCCATACGAGAAGGGTGATGATGCGTTTGACTGCCCGGTTCATGGTTTTTTGCGGCGCGATTCCCGGCCGGAATCATCGGGTAAAATTACGATAAAAAATCCGAACGGCCGCACAGATCGGTGGCCGTTCGGCAGGTTTGCTTCGGGGGGAGCGTCAGCGTTTGGCGAGGCGCTCTTCGGTCAGCCTTCGCGTGATCTCCTCCACGCAGTTCTCGATGTTGCCCGCGCCGAAGGTGATCAGAATGTCGGGATGGGCATCCTGGGCCGCCTGGGGGATCCGGTCGAGCGGTACGATCCGGCAGGGGACCGTCACCCGGTCGGCGATCAGCTGTGAGGTGACGCCGGGAATCGGCTCCTCGCGGGCCGGGTAGATCGGGGCCAGAATCACCTCGTCGGCCAGCGAGAGGGATTCGGCGAACTCGCGGTAGAAGTCCTGCGTGCGCGAGTAGAGGTGGGGCTGGAAGATGGCCGTGATGCGGCGGTGGGGGAACATGCGGCGCATCGACGTGAGGGCGGCGCGCAGTTCGGCGGGGTGGTGGGCGTAGTCGTCCATGTAGATCACCTCGGGCGTGTTGAGGTGGAAGTCGAACCGGCGGCGGACGCCCCGGAAGGATTCGAGCCCCTCCTTCAGTTTCGCTTCGTCGAATCCGGCCGTCCAGAGCAGGGCTACGGCCGCCACGCTGTTCTCGACATTCACGATGCCTGGGATGCCCAGCCGGCAGTCGCGCAGCGTGCGGTCGGGACATACGATGTCGTAGCGGTAGGTGCCGTCGGGCTGCGGGCGCAGGTTGGCCGCGTGGAAGTCGGCCTCCTCGTCGGTGCAGGCATACGAATAGATGCGGATGGCCGGGTTGTCGATCGGCAGCGAGACGCCCCTTTTCAGGATCAGCGTGCCGCCCGGCCGGATCTGTCCAGCAAACTGGGCAAAGGCGCGGTGCAGTTCCTCGAGGGTGCCGTAGATGTCCAGGTGGTCGGCGTCCGCGGCCGTGATGACGGCGGCGTCGGGCCACAGGTGCAGGAACGAGCGGTCGAATTCGTCGGCTTCGACAGCCAGCCGGTTGCCGGCTCCATAGACGAAGTTGTTGTCGAAGTTCTTGGAGATGCCGCCCAGAAAGGCGCTGCCGCCTCCGCCGGCCGTATGGTTGAGCCAGGCGGTGAGGGTGGTCGTGGTGGTCTTGCCGTGGGTGCCGGCCACTGCCATGACGTATTTGTCGCGGGCCAGGATGCCGAGGATTTCGGAGCGTTTCAGCACCCGGAAGCCGTGCGAGCGGAACCAGCCCAGTTCGGCGTGGTCGTGCGGCAGGGCGGGGGTATAGACAACGAGCGTGTCGTCCGGATGGCGGAACGGCTCCTCGATCAGGGCGGGATCGTCCGTGTAGTGGATGCGGGCGCCCTCCTCGGCCAGACGGCGGGTCAGGGCGGTTTCGGTGCGGTCATAACCCGCAACGGAGGCTCCCTCGAGCATGTAGTAGCGGGCAATGGCGCTCATGCCGATGCCGCCGATGCCGAGGAAATAGATCTGTTTCGGTTGGGTATGGTTCTCCATGGGACAGTTCTGTTTAGGCGCGGCCGACGAGTCGGAGGATTTCGGTGGCTACGTCCCGGGCCGCATCGGGCGTAGCCATGTGGCGGATGTTGCTCTCCAGGCGGGCGATGCGGTCGCGGTCGCCGAGCAGTTCCAGTGCGGCGGGAAGGGCCCGTTCGACAGCTTCGGCATCGGGGATCAGCAGGGCCGCATCGCGGTCGGCCAACGCACGCGCATTCTTGGTCTGATGGTCTTCGGCCACATTGGGCGAGGGAACGAAGATGACTGCCTTGCCGGCCAGCGCCAGTTCCGATACCGTGCAGGCGCCCGAACGCGATACGACCACGTCGGCCGCTGCGTAGGCGTAATCCATGCGGTCGATGAAGGCGCCGCGCCAGATGTTTGGACAGTGGCGCGAAGCCATGAAGGCCTCCATCTCCTTTTCGTAGTATTTGCCCGTCTGCCAGATGACCTGCACGTCGGGATTGGCGCCGAGCGAGTCGGCGTACCGTTTCATGGCTTCGTTGAGGGTGCGGGTGCCGAGGCTGCCGCCGACGATCAGCAGGGTCGGCACGTCGGGGCGCAGCCCGAAGTGGGCGGCGGCCTCCTCGCGCGGTGCGGCCTGCAGGAAGTTGCCGCGCAGCGGATTGCCCGTGAAGACGATCCGGTCGGCCGGGAAGAAGCGTTCCATGCCGTCGTAGGCCACACAGATGCGGCGGGCGCGGCGGGCGAGGATCTTGTTCGTCACGCCGGCGTAGGAGTTCTGTTCCTGGATGAGGGTCGGAATGCCCATCCGTTGGGCCGACCACAGCACCGGAGCGCTGGCGTAGCCGCCGAAGCCGGCCACCACGTCGGCTCCGAACGAACGGATGGTGCGCCGGGCCTCACGCAGGCTGCGGAGCACCTTGAAGGGGAGAGCGAAGTTGTGCAGGTCGAACTTGCGCTGCAGACCGGCCACCGGCAGACCGACGACCCGGTAGCCCAGTGCGGGCAGCTTTTCCATCTCCATTTTGCCCTGTGCGCCCACGAAGAGCAGTTCGACGCCTTCGTCGCCGAGCAGACGCCGGAGCGCCTCGGCTGTTGCCACGGCCGGATAAATGTGGCCGCCGGTTCCTCCTCCGCTGAGGATGATTTTCAGTTTACCGTCTTTCATCGTTCCTATTCGTTCGTTTGCCGTCGGCCCGGCAGGGGGGCGGCGTATGGATTGGGACCGGTCGCTGCGGGCGATCAGTCGTTGTTGTGTTCAAAAAGCGATTCGTTTTTGGGGGTGTCGAGGGTGCGTTCCGCCGTCTGGCGGCTGACACCCAGAATCATGCCCAGCGCCATGAGGGTGAAGACCAGCGACGAACCGCCCTTGCTGATCAGCGGCAGCTGCTGGCCGGTGATGGGGAAGAGCGACACCGAGACGAGCATGTGGATCATCGCCTGCAGGACGATCATCAGGCCGAGTCCCAGCACCAGCAGGCTGGGGAAGGCCGTGCCGCACTTCTTGAAGATCTGGATGGTCCGGAAGAAGAGCCACAGGTAGAGCAGCAGGATGATCAGGCCTCCCACGGCGCCGTACTCCTCGATGATGAAGGCGTAGGCGAAGTCGCGTTCCGCCTCGGCCAGGTTTGAGCGGTGGGTGCTCATGCCCGGGCCCTTGCCGAAGAAGCCGCCCGAGGCGATCGACATTTTGGCGTTGATCGACTGGTCGGTTTCGCCGGGGACCACTTTGCCGTCGGGGGTGACGGCGGGCGGGTAGGAGTAGATCTCGATGCTGTCGCGCGTGTAGGCGACGTGTTTGGTGAGCATGTCGGGCTTGAAGCTGGCCATACGGCTGCGGCCCGTGTCGCTTCGGCCCAGTCCCACGGCAAAGAAGACGATGCCCGCCACGGCCACCAGCGCGACGATCTTGCCCAGGTCGGCCATGCGCACGCGGCCGATGAAGAGCATCACCATGCAGGTGGTGGCGATGATGAGGGTCGTCGAGTTGCCCACCGAGAGGAAGGTCAGCACGCAGGTAATGGCGATGGGACCCAGCAGCGGGATCGTTTCATAGCGCAGAATGTCCATGTTGCCCTGTGCATCCTGCATCCATCGGAGCGGGTTGAGGCTGGGCAGGATGGGGGTATGTTCGATGGTCTTCTGGCGGCGGGCCAGCTGTTTGGCCAGCACCATCAGGACGCCGATCTTCAGAATCTCGAACGGCTGGATGGGCTGATTGATGACGGGGATGACCAGGTCGCGTCGTGCACCGGCTCCTTCCGGGCCGATCAGCATGGCCAGTACGGTGAGTACCAGACCGGTGAAGAAGACGAAGTTGGCTAGCCGTCCGTAGATCTGGTAGCGGATCAGGTGGACGACCAGCAGGGAGCCGATACCCAGGAAGATGAAGAACAGCTGGTTGAACAGCTTGGCGGTCGGGGTGCCGCCCGGCTTGTAGACCGTGGCCGAGAAGGTCAGCAGCATGGAGAAGATCAGCAGGATGACGATCACCGTCCACAGCACCTTGTCGCCGCCGAAGATGGCGTCGATCCAGCGGCGCCCCTTCTTCTGGGCCTGGCGGCCGAGCTTCATGCCCGCTTCGGTGAGTCGTTTGGCTTCCGGACCGATGGCTTCGGCGGCTGCCGACGAGAGCCGTTTGGCCCCTTCGCCGATGGCGTGGGCCGCCTCCCCGGTGAGCCGTTTGGCCTCCGGTGCGATCGTGTGAACGGCCGTATCCGAGAGCTTGCGGGCCCCCGTGCCGATGGCGTGGGCCGCCTCTTCGGTGAGCCGTTTGGCCTCCGGTGCGATCGTGTGGACGGCCGCGTCCGAGAGCTTGCGGGCCCCCGTGCCGATGGCATGGGCCGCCTCTTCGGTGAGCCGTCGGGCCTCGGCGCCGAGGGCGGGTGCGGTTCCGTCAGCCGGTGCGGCCTGCGGGGAAGCACCGGACTGCCCGGCGGTGTCGGGGGTACGGTCGGTATGGCGTCTGCGGAACCTCATGGGGTGTCAGCGTTTTTGCAGCGCCTGGACGGCCGCCTTGAACTGCCGTCCGCGATCTTCGTAATTCTTGAACAGGTCAAAGCTGGCACAGGCCGGCGAGAGCAGCACCGTGTCGCCTTCGGTGGCGATTTCGGCGCAGATGCGCATCGTGTCGGCCAGCGAATGGGTGTCATAGACGGCCGGCACCACGCCCGTGAAGCTGGCAATCAGCTTGGCGTTGTCCACACCCATGCAGACCAGCGCCTTGACCTTTTCGCGGGCCAGCGGTTTGAGCGTCTCGTAGTCGTTGCCCTTGTCCGTACCGCCGGCGATCCACACGGTGGGGGTGCGCATGCTGTCCAGGGCATACCAGGTCGAATCGACGTTCGTGCCCTTCGAGTCGTTGATGTAGGTGACGCCGTTCACGCAACCGGCAAATTCCATGCGGTGTTCTACGCCTTCGAAGGTGTAGAGCGTGTCGGCAATCACGGCGGGCTCGACGCCTGCGGCCAGGGCTGCCAGCGCGGCGGCCATGGCGTTGTAGGTATTGTGGATGCCCTTGATGCCCATCCGGCGGATGTCGATCGTCACGGTGCGGTCGCCGACCGAGGCGCGGAAGTGGTCGCCATCGGTCAGGAAGGCGCCCGGACGGTCAAAGGCCGAGGTGTCGGTCCCGATGCCGTAGGGGTGCTGGGCGGCGAAGGGCAGCATGCGCAGGGCGGGGGTGCGGAGGGCCACTTCGCGGCTGACCACGGGATTGTCGATGTCGTAGATGAAGTAATCCTCCGGCCGCTGGTTGCGGATGATGCGGAACTTGCTGTCGATGTAGTTCTGGAAAACGTAGCCGTAGCGGTCCAGGTGGTCGGGCGTGATGTTGGTCAGCACGGCGATGTCGGGCCGGAAGGTCTCGATGCCGTCAAGCTGGAAACTGCTCAGCTCCAGGACATACCACGCCTTGTCGGTGGTGGCTACCGTATAGGCGAAGCTCTCGCCGATGTTGCCTCCCACGGCCGAGTCGTAGCCGGCGGCCTGCAGAATGCGGCCCAGCAGGGTGGTGGTGGTTGTTTTGCCGTTCGAACCGGTGATGCAGATCGTCCGGCCCTTCGTGTAGCGGCCGGCAAACTCGATCTCGGAGATGACGGGAATGCCCTGCTCGTGCAGCTTCACGACGATCGGCGCCGTGTCCGGAATGCCCGGACTCTTGATGGCCAGGTCGGCGTCGAGAATGGACGATTCGGTGTGGGCTCCCTGCTCGTAGTCGATGCCGTAGCGGTCGAGCAGTTCGAGGTATTTCGGGGCGATGGTGCCGCGGTCGGTGAGGAACACCTTCCAGCCTTTGGCTTTGGCCAGCACGGCGGAGCCGCAACCGCTCTCGCCGCCACCCAGTATGACAGCTTTTTTCATGATGCTAACGTATTTTGAGTGTGACGAGGGTCAGGGCCGCCAGCAGGATCTGGACGATCCAGAAACGGACGACGATCTTGTTCTCCGGGATGCCCTTCTTTTGGTAGTGGTGGTGCAGCGGCGCCATCAGGAAATAGCGGCGTCCCTCGCCGTAGCGCATTTTCGTGTACTTGAAGTAGGAGACCTGAATCATCGTGGAGACAGCCTCCACCAGAAAGATGCCGCACAGCAGCGGCAGCAGCAGCTCCTTGCGCACCAGCAGGGCGAAGACGGCGATGATGCCGCCCAGGGCGAGGCTGCCCGTATCGCCCATGAAGACCTGGGCCGGATAGCAGTTGTACCACAGGAAGCCGATCAGGGCGCCCACCAGCGCGGCGGCGAAGACCATCAGCTCGCCCGTCCCCGGAATGTACATGATGTTCAGGTAGTCCGAGTAGATGATGTTGCCGGAGAGGTAGGCAAAGACGCCCAGAATGACGATGATGACGGCCGATACGCCCGTCGCCAGTCCGTCGAGTCCGTCGGTGAGGTTCGCTCCGTTGGAGACGGCCGTGATGATGAAGATGGCCACCAGCACGTAGATCAGCCACGTCAGCGCGTCGCCCCATGCGGAGTGCGACGGCACGAGCCAGTGGTAGTCGAATTCGTTGTTCTTGACGAAGGGAATGGTGGTCTTCGTGGTTTTCAGCTGGCCGAGGGCCGAGTCGGCCGGCGCATCCTTTTCGTAGCCTTCCTGCGGCAGCAGGGTGGTCGGCGTTTCGGTACCCGGCAGGGGGGCGGCGTACTGTTGTGCGGCGGCCGTCTGCGAATGGGCCTTCTCGACGATGACGATGTCGTTGCTGAAACACATGGTCGTGCCGACAATGATGCCTAGACCTACCTGGCCGACAATCTTGAACTTGCCCTTGAGCCCCTCCTTGTGCTTGCGGAACACCTTGATATAGTCATCCGCAAAGCCCAGCAGGCCGAGCCACACCGAGGAGACGATCATCAGCTGGACATAGACGTTGCCCAGGTCGCAGAAGAGCACCACGGGAATGAGCATGGCGCCGAGAATGATCATGCCGCCCATGGTGGGGGTACCCCGTTTCTCCATCTGGCCCTCCAGACCGAGGTTGCGGATCTCCTCGCCGATCTGGTGGCGGCGCAGGCGTTCGATGATCTTCTTGCCGAAGATGGCTCCGATCAGCAGCGCGAAGATGATGGCGCAGGCCGAACGGAAGGAGAGGTATTGGAAGAGGCCCGTGCCGGGCAGGTTGAAGTGGGCCTCGAGGTATTCCAGTAGTGCGTAGAGCATGGCTGTCGTTCTGAAGAGTGCAAATTGTGTTTTTTCGGAGCGTAAAAGTACCGAATTATCCGGTCGGTTGTCGATCGGGTGCGGGTTATATTTTTGTCGCCAGGCCGGCCGCCGTGAGTCCGAATGCGTTGCGGACCTCCTCCTTGTCGTCGAAGTGATGACGCACGTCGCCGATGATCTGGTAGGTCTCGTGGCCCTTGCCGGCGATGAGCAGGTAGTCGCCCTGGGTGGCTATGGTCGCTGCCGAGCGGATGGCCTGCCGGCGGTCCGTGATGCAGAGCCAGCGGGACGACGGCGTCATGCCGGCCGTCATCTCGGCCAGAATGGCATCGGGATCCTCGTGGCGGGGATTGTCCGAGGTGAAGATGACCAGGTCGGCTCCTTCGAGGGCAATCTGCGCCATGACGGAGCGTTTGGTGCGGTCGCGGTCGCCGCCGCAGCCCACCACGACGATCAGCCGGCCCGCCCCGTTGCGCAGTTCGTTGATCGTATCGATCACGTTGCGCAGGGCGTCGGGGGTATGGGCGTAGTCGACGATGGCCGTAATGCCCGTCGGCGTGTGGAGCGTGTCGAAGCGGCCGTTCACGGGCGTCAGCGTGCTCAACATGCGGAGCATTTCCTCCTCGCCGGCTCCCAGCAGTCGGGCTGCGCCGTACACGGCGGTCAGGTTATAGGCGTTGAAGCGGCCCAGGAAGCGGGTCCATACCTGCTGGCCGTTCTCCTCGAGCAGCATGCCTTCGGGGGTGTTCTCCAGAATCCGGCACCGGAAGTCGGCAAAACGCTGCAGGGCGTAGGTGCTGACCCGGGCCCGCGTGTTCTGGGTCATGACCAGTCCGTTGCGGTCGTCGCTGTTCACCAGGGCGAATGCCTCGGCGGGCAGTTCGTCGAAGAAGCGTTTCTTGGCCTTGATGTATTCGGCGAAGGTTTTGTGGTAGTCGAGGTGGTCGTGGGTGATGTTGGTGAAGATGCCGCCCGTAAAGTGCAGACCGACAATACGCTCCTGGACAATGCTGTGGGAACTGACCTCCATGAAGCAGTATTCGCAGCCGCGGGCCACCATCTCGGCCAGCATGGCGTTCAGCCGTACCGAATCGGGGGTGGTGTGGGTCGAGGGGCGTTCCTCGGTGTCGATGCGGTAGATGACCGTCGAGATCAGTCCGACCTTGTAGCCCAGTCCGCGGAACAGGTCGTAGAGCAGGGTGGCGGTGGTTGTCTTGCCGTTGGTGCCCGTAACGCCCACCAGACGGAGCTTTTCGCTCGGACGTCCGTAGAACTCCGAAGCGGCCCGTCCCAGTGCGGCGGAGCTGTCTGTAACCTGGACGTAGGTGACGCCGTCGGCCGGCCGTTCGGGCAGGCGTTCGCAGACGATGCCCGCTGCGCCCCGGGCGATGGCGGCGTCGATATAGTCGTGGCCGTCGCTTGCGTTTCCCCGGACGGCAAAGAAGAGCTGTCCGGCCTCGACGGTGCGGGAGTCAAATCCGATGGAGGCAATCTCCGCATCGCCGCTTCCGATCGTGCGGAGCGGAGCAAGAACTGAAAGCAACTGTTCGAGTTTCATATCTGGAATATATTGATCGTTTCGCTATGGGGGTCAGGGGCGCAAGGTCAGGGAGACCGTGGCGCCCTCGGTGATGTGCGATCCGGCACGGATCGACTGGCCGACCACCTTGCCGCGTCCGGAAAACTGTACCCGCAGGCCGCGGCTTTCGAGCAGGTAGAGGGCATCCTTGAGGGACATGCCCGTCACGGCGGGCATGACGTCCTCCTGGGGTTCGAGCGGCAGCACCTCGATTCCCGTGGAGTCCTTCTGCGTGCGGCCCCATCCCTCGGCGAGCCAGTTGGCATCGGTGCGGACCGACAGCCGCGAGGCTGCGGTGCGGATTTCGTACAGGTCACCGCCCTTGACCGAGGCGATGGCCGGATCTTCGGTTTCGGTCAGCGGGGCATGCCAGTCGGCCTCCAGCGCATAGACGCGGTCGGCGATCGCCTTGAAGGCCGGACCGGCCAGCGAGGCGCCGTAGAAGGTATGGCGCGAACCGGGACCGTAGTAGGTCTTGATGGCCACGATGCAGGTGTAGCGGGGCTTGTCGGCCGGGAAGTAACCCACGAAGGTGGCCAGATAGTCCCGTCCGCCGCGCGCGTCGGAGTAGCCGCGGTTCTGCATGGCCACCTGGGCCGTACCCGTCTTGCCGGCCACCTTGTAGTTCGGATTCTTCATCAGCGAACCGGTACCGTTCTCCACCACGCCTTCCAGTGCCTGGCGGACGAGCCGCAGCGTGCGGCTGCTGCACAGCTTGTCGTTGATGGTCACTACGTCGAACTGTTCCTCGACGTGGCCGTCTTCGGTGACGGCCGTCACCAGTCGCGGCGCCACCATGCAGCCGTCATTGGCGATGGCGTTGTAGAGCATGAGCGTGTGCATCGGCGTGATCTCCACGGCGTAGCCGTAGGCCATCTTGATGAGCGAGATGGCGTCCCAGGCCGTCTCCTTGGGCCGGCGCGGATCCTTGATGATCGGCTTCAGACCGCCGGTGAGCTGCATGTTGATCGGCTGGTCGATGTGCAGCGAATTGACAAAGTCGGTGAACCGTTCCGGCTTGTTGTGGAAGGCGCTGTCGATCATCTTCACGAAGCCGATGTTGGACGACTGTTCGAACATGCCCTGGATGGTCGTCTTGCCGACCTTGTGGTCGTCGGCGATCAGGAAGCGGCGGCGGCCCACCTCATAGTAGTAGCGCCCCGTGGAGGAGCAGTCGATCGAGTCGGTGAGCTCGAAACCGGACTTCTCCAGCAGCGCCATGAGCGACACCAGCTTGAAGGTGGAGCCAGGTTCGCAGCGCATCGTGATGGCGTGGTTGATGTCGTCGCGCACGATGTTGCCGTATCGGGTCAGGTTGGAAATGGCGCGGATCTCGCCCGTCTTGACATCCATGATGACGGCCGTACCGCAGGTAGCCTGCTTGTCGAGAATCTGGCGACGCAGTTCGGTCTCGACAATGTCCTGCATGTTGACATCGATGGTGGTGACCAGATCCTTGCCGTTCACGGATTCGACATTCTCCTTGCTCACGACCGGCACCCAGACGTCGCGCACCAGCCGGACGCAGAGGTTCTGGCCGTCGTGTCCCGACAACACGTCATTGAACGACGCCTCCAGACCGAACTCCCCCGGTTTGCCGAGCGTGCGGGCCGCCAGCGTGCCGAATGGTTTGTAGCGTTCGGCGTCCTGGGTATAGATCAGACCGCCGCCGAGGCGTCCCTTGTTGAAGATGGGGAAGGTCTTGATGCGGTCGAGCTGGATCTGATTGACCTTTTCGCGGATCAGCCGCTGGTTCTGACTGCCCGGACCGCCGCGCAGCGCCTTGTTGCGGATGGCGTGGAGCCGGTTCACAAAGTAGCTCTTCGAGTATTGGGGAATCGTCCGGCTGAGACTGTCGGCCAGCGCGTTGGCTGCGCGGTTGAACTCCTCGGCGCTCATGTCCAGCACGGTGAAGTCGAGCGAGATGTCATACGACGGCGAGTCGGTGACCAGAATGCGGCCGTCGTGGGCATAGATGTTGCCGCGCGAGGCGGGCACGTCGAGCATCTTGTAGCATTTCAGATCCGACCGGTTGCGCAGCGGCGTGCCGTTGGGACCGTACTGCGTGACGATGATCATGCTGAAGATGGCCACGGCCACGAAGGCAAAGATCGCGTAGAGCACCCGGACACGGGACATGATGCTCTTCTTGATGCTCTGCTGATGGGGATTCGTGCGTGCGGACTGGCGGGATGACATGGCGGTCGGTTCTATCGTGCTGGTGGAACGGTTTTATTTGACGGTTTTGGGCGGTACGGTCGACTCTTCGAGGTTCAGGCCGCGCCGTTCGATCTCTTCGACGATGCGGCTGTGGCGCGATGCGTTCATGCGCATCGAGGAGAAGACCATCGCGCGCGACCGTTCGTTGTTGAGCTCCATGCGCTGCTGGATCTCCGAACGCTGGAGCCGTTGGAAGTTGAACGTGTGGGCGATGTAGAGAAAGACGAGCAGAATGCAGTAGCAGGCCAGCGGATACCAGCGGCGGAAACGGCTGTCGCCCATGAAGTCACCCGTGATGACCTCGCGTGCGGCGCGGGCCGCCTTGCTGCGCGGCTGCTTCTGCTCTTCCTGACCGACGATGCCGAGCGGCTTCCGGTCCTGTTCGGGGGTGTCGGCTATGGGTTCCGTCTTTCTCATGATCGTTGTTGCGGTTGCCGGTTATTTCTTGATGGCTACGCGGAGTTTCGCACTGCGCGAGCGGGGGTTTTCTGCCAGTTCTCGCTCCGAGGGGGTGATCGCCTTGCGGGTAACGACCTCGAAGGGGGAGGCGGCGTTGCCGAAGAAGTCTTTCTCCACCTCGCCGGTGAAATTGCCGCTCCGCATGAAATTCTTGACCGTGCGGTCCTCCAGCGAGTGGTAGGAGATGACGGCCAGTCGGCCTCCCGGACGCAATACCTTGAGGCTCTGTTCGAGTGCCATCTCCAGGGCGCGCATTTCGCCGTTCACCTCGATGCGCAATGCCTGGAACAGCTTGGTCAGGAACTTGGCCTCGTCCTTGCGCGGCGTGCAGGGAGCCACGGCGGCGGTGAGATCCGATACGGTGACGATCGGCCGTTCCGCGCGGGCGCGTTCGATGCAGTTGGCAATCTTGTAGGGAGTTTGCAGTTCGCCCCAGCGGCCGAAGATGTCGGTTAGCCGTTCTGGCTCGTATCGGTTGAGTATGTCGGCGGCGGTCATGCCTCCGCGGCGGTTCATGCGCATGTCCAGCGGGGTGTCGTAGCGGAAAGAGAAGCCGCGTTCGGGGGTGTCGAAGTGGTGCGACGAGACGCCCAGGTCGGCAAACACACCGTCCACCTGGGTGATGCCGCGCAGGCGGAGCTGTCCCCGCAGGAAGCGGAAATTGCTTTCGATGAAGGTGAAACGGGGATCGTCAATCGCCTCGGCATTGGCTCGGGCGTCCGCATCCTGGTCAAAGGCATACAGGTGGCCGACGGGGCCGAGGTGAGAGAGGATGAGCGACGAATGACCGCCTCCGCCGAAGGTGAGATCGGCATAGACGCCGTTCGGGCGGATGTCGAGCCCTTCGATGGATTCGGCTGCCAGTACGGGAGTGTGGTAAGCGGACATGGATGCGTCGTTATGGTATATTATTGATAAATAGCGTGTTGTGATTCGCTTGATCCGGGCTTTCCGGCAGGTGAATACAACCGGTAAAATTACGATATTTTTTTGAGAAAACGTTTGTCGTTTGCCGGATGGTGCAGGATGGCATTCGTTGTTTGTGTGGGTGTCTGCCGATCGTTGGGATCGTCTGTCCATGGAACGACAAGGCAGTAGCACAACGACTCCCGGCGTGTCAATATGTTTCCGGGTCGGGGCGGGTTAAGCGAAGGAATGACTGCCGAAAGATAAAAAAAGGAGAGGCTTCCAAACCTGGAAGCCTCTCAGAAGATTGTTCTTCAAGTGGGATTATTGAGCGTCCTGCGTGAAGGTGTAGGTAGCGTATACCTCGGTATCGTCCAAGGATACGATCTGGACGGTAGCCGTACGCGGCGCGCCCGTCGTATTGTCCTTAATGTTCGTCAACTGGAATACGGTAGGAACAAGGTTGCCGTATGCATCTTCGCGACTCGGCTGCATGAACGACCACGAAGCGGTGCTGAGTTGCAGCCATTTGTTGACTCCATCATTGTCAGCACTCTTAGTGGCAACATTGTCCGAATAGGTTGCTTTCCATGGACCGGTTACTTTGAACGTGAACATCTGATCGGCAGCATCCGTAGCGGGCAATTCGGTGTCCGTATTGTTGACCGGGGAAGAGTAGACCAGGGTAGCAGCCGGTTTTACTACCTCGATGCCCGTCAGCTGATTGGCGTCAGTAGCCTCGGAGATGGTGATCTTAAGATCATCCAGATACATGGCATCTGCAAAGTTCAACGTAGTCGTAAGGTCTGCATTTTCGATTACCAGCGTGTATTCATAGAATGAGAACGGAGCATAATCTGCGGAACCCAGCGTAACTGAAGTATTGCCATCGATCGTGCCGTTACCGCTGAGCGAAACATCGAAGGTTGCAGGCAACATGCCATAGTTATCGCCACCGTTTGCGTCCGTTGCGCGGCAAGCCTTAAATGTAACGGTTACGTTGCCCTTGTAGTTGTTGAGTTTGGACATTGTGTAAGACAAGGTTCCCGTTCCTCCGTAGTCGTCAACCGTGCCAATCATGCCTTTATTCTCATACCACAACAGTATGGTGTAGCCGGAGTACGTGTACCCACGCTGCGTTAAATATGCATCGGCACCATTGTTGTTATCGAGATAGTTGTAGTAGGGGAACAACTGGTTGATGTAGCTGTTGGTCCATCCACCCAGATCGGTGTAAGACATAGCGCCACCCATGCCAGGATAGCCCCAATCCGGCTCGCCACTATCATCGCCTCCTTCGCTCGGAACCCAGTCGATGACGGACGTGATCCACGAAAAGTCATCATTCAGAACAATGTCACCTGCTGC
Source organism: Candidatus Tidjanibacter faecipullorum (assembly GCA_019116245.1). Lineage (GTDB taxonomy): Bacteria > Bacteroidota > Bacteroidia > Bacteroidales > Rikenellaceae > Tidjanibacter > Tidjanibacter faecipullorum. The sequence continues at coordinate 5,947 of DXCC01000007.1, read as the reverse complement.
CCAATCAGTTTTAGGAGGCGTCTGGCCGAATTCTTCAGCGGTAAACGGATCCAAATTGATGTAGGCAATCGAGTTACTCGTAATAGAGATTGCTCCCGGAGCTACTGTACAAGCGACACTCTTCTGCGAGAAGTCGTCACCCGTACCGTAAACGGTTACGATCAGGGCGTCGTCCGCCGTCAGATCGAACGGGCATACACCGACCGGGATTGCTACGCTTTCTTCGCTAAGCTGCAGATTGGTCGTTGTAACCGTAACTTCGGAAACCGGAGTGGCAGGAGTCGACCATTTATCGGTAGGCAGTACAACGAAGTTTGCAAAATCTGCAGCAGTTCCACCTGCCTTTGGAGCTTTCGTTAAATCGAAGTTTGCATAGCCGCCCATGCCGTAGCTATATGCCAATACGGCCGACGACGAGTTGTCCTGCATGTTGACCTGTTTAATCGAGATCTTGTCGATCTTGGCAGTACCTTTCACATTCAGCATCAGGATAGCCGTCGTGTTGGTGAACTGCAGGTTAGCCGTGGTCTGATCAGCTTTCAACTGAGTGGAGGCAACCATCAGATAAGGATTTGATTGTCCGTAGGTCTGCGATGACAGGTCAGGCAGATAACAGAGCGTGCTGATAGGAGTGTCTTTGCTGGCGACAAATCTTTGGTCTGCGGCATAAACGCCCCACAGCGTGTAGGTGTCGTTCGTTAAATCACCATTGAACGATTCGCAGGAGAAATATGTGGATTGAGACGGGGAAGTGGTCGTTGCGGTAGCTAGGCCACCGTATTGAATTCTATTCATGGAAGCATCCCACGAGGTTTTGGGTACGTTGCCTTGCGAGTTAGCGGCGGCAATCATGATTTCATCGCCGTTCTCCCACAGAATGGGCGCCTTGCCGTTAGCGGGCTCACCGATCTGAATCTTGGTGTCGGGCGTAACGATCGAACCCGAAATGGTCAGTTTGTTTTCTGCGCCCGGAGTCGTGCCTGCGGGTTGCTCTTTGGTACAGCCTGCCAACAGGACAAGCGACAGAGCCGAAGCAAAAAGTAATGTTTTTTTCATAGTCATTCGTCTGTTTAGCGGTTGTTTACATGTTGTTGCGTCTCATCTCCTCCCATGTGCCGACAACCGTGAAGTCAACTGCACCCTGGTTCGGATCCGTTGCAATGGACATGGCGATGCCTGCTTCTGTCTGGAAGCAGCTCTCCTCGATCTCCGGTCTCGTGTACGGGGCCTTGATCGCATCATTTACATTCGTTTTCATAAGCCAAGAGTTTATTTGGTTGTAAAATTGTTGTTTTATGTACCTAAAATGGCGTTTTTGGTCTTTCCTAGAACGATTTTTGCTTGTATTGTGTGAAAAATCGTCATAACAAATATAAGATAATTATTCGATATAAGCAATAAAATGCGGTGAAAAAACCGATGTCCGGATCAAGGTCCAAGCGGGAAACGGGCGAGACTTGTGTCGCAATTGCAAAAAAAGATACGGAATCGATTCGTATGCTGTATCTTTGTCCGTCGAAATCAGCGACAATGAGAAATGGAAAACGGAGAAGAACGGCTGAGTGATGCCGAATTGTTTATCCGGCATGCCGGTGAACGCACCGACAGCGCGCTCGGCGTGTTGTACGGGCGGTATCTGCCGATGATCTACGGAGTCTGTCTGCGTTATCTGCGGAACGAGGAGGATGCTGCGGATGCGGTGATGGCCATCTTTGAAGAGATGGTGACCCGTATCGGAGGGGCGGAAGTCCGGGAGTTCCGCCCGTGGATCTATACCGTGACAAAAAATTATTGCCTTCAGCAGTTGCGCCGCACGCAACGGGAAGTGCCGTTCGATATGGCGGATCGGCTGGCCGAGGAGGGCGAGGTGACGCAATGGCTCGACGAGAAGCGCGACGGCGACCGGCTGGCACAGCTTGAGGCCTGCATGGAGAAGTTGCCCGAGAAACAGCGGGTCTGTATCGAAGAGTTCTTTTGGAACGGGAAATCCTATGCCGACATCGCTGCGGAGACGCGTTATCCGCTGGCAAGTGTCAAGAGTTTCCTGCAGAACGGCAAGCGCAATCTGAAACTTTGTGTGGAGAAAAACGGTCATGAAACTGATTGAATACATCTTGGGAAGTCGCCGCGGCCGGGAGGCCAACCGTCTGGAGCGGGAGGCGATGCGCGATCCTTTTCTGGCGGATGCCATTGAAGGGTACGATGCCGTGTACGGCAACCATTCCGACCGGCTGGCCGAATTGAGCCAGCGCATTGACAGCCGGGCGTCGCGGTCGCGCCGTGATCTGCACAAGCGAAGCCGTCTGTGGATGGGGATAGGGAGTGCGGCCGCTCTGGTGCTGGTCGGCGCCGTCGGCGTGGAGTGGTGGCTGGAGCGTCCGTCATCCCGACGGATCGCCGAACCCGAAGGACAGGCGTTGGCTTTGGCCAACAAGCAGGCGAACCGGCCGATTGAACGAACCGCCGTGGAACCGGAGGCCGTCGTGGACGAAGCGGTGCTCGAAACGGCGGCGGATGCTACGCTGCCGGTCGAACTGGAGGACGCGGTCGAAGCGGTCGCTTCGGCCGATGCAACTGCTTCGGGCGAGACGCTGGCAGCGGAACCGGAGGCGGTGGCTGCGTCGGAAGTGGCGACCGATGAACCGGCCCTTGAATCGGCCGAGTCGGAAGCGGCGGTCGAACAGACGGACGTGACCGTGGAACCGGCCGTGGAACCGGCGCGTATGGCCACCCGTGCCGTGTCGTTGCAGGAGCGGGAGGCCGCCATGGAGGAGGCGGCCGTTGCGGACGGTCTGCGGGTGGTTCACAACCCGGCCTTCGAGGCTTATTTTGCCGCCAATCACAAGGAGTCACCGGCGGCGGCTGACCGACCGGTGGAAGTCGTGGCGGAGTTCCGGGTGAATGAACACGGTGTGCCGTCGGCTGTCCGGATCCTGTCGGGCTATTCGCAGGAGGCCAATAGCGAGGTGATCATGCTGCTGGTGACGGGGCCCGCCTGGGAGCCGACCGGCGGCGAACGCATCCGGACCGTGGTGCGTTACGAGTAGTCCGATCCACCCGATAGACGCTGTTGCCGTGCGGATTCTGCTGATCGACAACTACGATTCCTTTACGTATAATTTGCTGCACCTGCTTCGTGAGGCGGGCGGTGCGGCGTGCCGGGTAACCGTCGTGCCCAACGACCGGCTGGAGGCGGTGGACCCGGAGGACTTTGACCGGGTAGTCGTTTCGCCCGGTCCGGGCATTCCCTCCGAGGCGGGCGATCTGTTGCCGTTCGTGCACCGGTGTGCCGGCGTCCGTCCGCTGCTGGGCGTGTGCCTCGGGCACCATGCGCTGGCCGAGGCTTTTGGAGGCCGGCTGGTCAATGTGCCCGGCGTGTGGCACGGTATCCGTTCCCGGGTGCGGCGTACGGCGGTCACGCCGCTGTTGGCGGGGGTGCCGGAAACGTTCGATGCGGGCCGTTACCATTCGTGGATCGTGGCCCGCGAGGAGCTGCCGGACGAACTGATCGTGACGGCCGAGGCGGACGACGGCACCATCATGGCGCTCGAACACCGTGCGCTGCCGCTCTACGGCGTACAGTTTCATCCCGAATCCGTCATGACCCCCTGCGGCGGTCGGATCATGGCCAACTTTCTGCAACAACATGAGTAGTTTGTTTGTGACGCCCGTGCGGTGCGCCGTCGGATGAACGACGCCGGTGCGGCACGGCAGCCCTTTCTTTTTGCCGTCGATTTTGAATTGCGCGAGGGGCTGTTCGTGGAGGAACCGCTGGCGCAGACGGAGATCGGCTTTGCCGTAGCGGGGCGGGGCAACAAGGGGGCTTTCCTGGCGGCCGCGGAGGATTCGGGGGCCGATCATGAAGCCCTCCTCGTGCCGGATCCGATGCCGGAGGCGGAGTACCTGCGCCGCTTCGACGTCGTACGGCGGGGGCTGCTGCGCGGCGATTCGTTTCTGACCAACCTGACCGTGGCCACCCGGATCGAGACGCCCTGCTCGCTGACCGAGATCTTCCGGCGGGCCGATGCGCCCTATCTGCTTTGCGTACCCGATCGTTTTGTCTGTTTTTCGCCCGAGCGGTTTGTGTGGATTTCCGACGGCCGCATCGCGACCAACCCGATGAAGGGAACGATCAGCGCGAAGGTGCCCGATGCCGGACGGGTTATTCTGAACGATCCCAAGGAGACGGCCGAACACTACACGATTGTCGATCTGCTGCGCAACGACCTCGGCATGCATGCCGACAGTGTGACGGTTGAACGGTTCCGCTATATCGACCGCATTGCCACCCGTCGGGGGGATATTCTGCAGGTCAGTTCCGAGATTGCGGGCCGTTTGCCGGAGGGGTACGAGACGCGGCTCGGCGATATTGTTTTCGACATGCTGCCCGCCGGTTCGGTGTCGGGTGCGCCGAAATCCTCGACGCTGCGCATCATCCGACAGGCCGAGGGGGCTCCGCGGGGCTATTATACGGGGGTGTTCGGCTACTTTGACGGCCGGACGCTCGACAGCGGCGTGCTGATCCGGTTCATCGAACGGCGCGACGGCGCCCTGTGGTTCCGCAGCGGCGGAGGCATCACAGCCTATAGCGATCCGCATGCCGAATACCTCGAAGTGTTGGAGAAAATTTATCTGCCGTTCCGATGATCGAGCCGCTCTTCTCCGAAGTGATCCGCGTGCAGGATGGCGTGCTGTGCCACCCGGAACTGCATGCCGCCCGCATGGACCGTACGGCCCGGCATTTTTGGGGCGGGACGGCCGGAGACCGGCTGGCCGAACTGGCGGTGCCGGCCGATCTGCGTACGGGGCGGGTGAAGTGCCGCATCGTCTACGGGGCGGAGCGCTTCGAAGTTACTTATGCCGCCTATGTTCCGCGTACGGTGCACACCCTGTCGCTTGCCCAGGACGATACGCTGGAGTATGCCTACAAATACCTGGATCGCGGGGCATTGAACCGTCTGCACGACCGCGTGGCGGCTGACGAGGTGCTGATCGTGCGGCGCGGTCTGCTGATCGACACCTCCTATACGAACATCGTGCTGGAGGATGCGGCGGGCGATCGCTTTACGCCGGCCGAACCCCTGCTGCGCGGTACGATGCGTGAGCGGCTGCTGCGCGAGGGGTGGATCACCGAGCGGGTGATCCGTGCCGACCGGTTGGGAGACTATCGTTGCATCCATCTGATCAACGCCATGCTCGATCCCGGCGAAGTGGTCGTGCCGGTCGAGGCCGTGCTGCATTGACCGGACGGGGACATCATGAAGCGAGGCGCATTCCTCTGTCGGGGAATGCGCCTCGCTTTTGTGTTGGTCCGGGTATGGACTATTTGGTCGCTTCGGGTTTCTCCACGCGCAGGGCCAACTCATCGAGCTGGGCGTCGGCGAGGGGAGCCGGAGCGTCGATCATCGTGTCGCGGCCGGCATTGTTCTTCGGGAAGGCGATGTAGTCGCGGATCGAATCGGCGCCGCCGAACACCGCACACATGCGGTCGAAACCGAAGGCAATGCCACCGTGAGGCGGTGCGCCGTATTTGAAGGCGTTCATCAGGAAGCCGAACTGCTTCTCGGCCTCTTCGTGGGTGAAACCCAGCGTCTCGAACAGACGGCTCTGCAGGGCGCTGTCGAAGATTCGGATCGAACCGCCGCCCACCTCGACGCCGTTGACCACAAAGTCGTAGGCGTTGGCGCGGATGGCTGCCGGATCGGTATCGAAGAGCGGAATATCCTCCGGTTTGGGCGAGGTGAAGGGGTGGTGCATGGCGTAGAAGCGGTGCGTCTCCTCGTCCCACTCCAGCAGCGGGAAGTCCACAACCCACAGCGGGGCGAACTTGTGCGGATCGCGCAGACCGAGCCGGTCGCCCATCTCCAAACGCAGGACGTTCAGGGCGGCGAGGGTCTTCATGCGGTCGCCCGCGAGGATCATCATCAGGTCGCCTGCCTCGGCGCCG
>DXCC01000006.1 GCA_019116245.1 Candidatus Tidjanibacter faecipullorum | reverse complement strand
AGCATGGGGATTACAGCGTTCTGGCCCTGATCGGGGACGGCGCCCTCACCGGGGGGCTGGCCTACGAGGGGCTCAACAACGCCGGCGCCTCGAATGCCGACATGCTCGTGATCCTCAACGACAACCACATGTCGATCAGTCCCAACGTGGGCGCGCTCACCGAATACCTGCTCGACATCACCACCTCGCGTCACTACAACCGGCTGAAGAACAAGGTCTGGAATGCCATGTCGGGCGTTCCGCGCCTGCGCCGCGAGATCCAGAACTTCGGCAACCTCGTCAAACAAGGCATTCTGCGCCAGAGCAACCTGTTCGAAAGCCTCAACTTCCGCTATTTCGGGCCGGTGGACGGCCACGATCTGCGCTCGCTGATCCGGGTCTTCAGCGACATACGCCACATTCCCGGCCCCAAGCTGCTGCACGTCATCACCAAGAAAGGCAAGGGCTACGCACCGGCCGAGAGCAACCCGCCCGTATGGCACGCTCCGGGCAAGTTCGACCCCGCCACGGGCAAGCGCCTGGCGACGCCCGACCCGCAGCACGCCCGCTACCAGGAGGTCTTCGGCCATACGCTGCTGGAACTTGCCCACCAGGATCCGCGCATCGTGGGCGTGACCCCCGCCATGCTGACGGGCAGTTCGATGGACATTCTCCAGAAGGAGTTGCCCGACCGCTGCTTCGACGTGGGCATTGCCGAGGGCCATGCAGTCACCTTCTCGGCCGGTCTGGCCGCCGGAGGCATGATTCCCTTCTGCTGCATCTACTCCTCGTTCATGCAGCGCGCCTATGACAACATGATCCACGACGTGGCCATCCAGCACCTGCCGGTCATCTTCTGCCTCGACCGGGCCGGTCTGGTGGGCGAGGACGGCGTGACGCACCACGGCGTATTCGACATCGCCTTCATGCGCTCGATTCCCGGCATGACGGTCTCCGCGCCGAGCGACGAAGCCGAACTGCGCAACCTGATGTACACGGCCCTGCAGGCCGCCCGTCCGTTCGTCATCCGCTATCCGCGCGGGCGCGGCATCGGCGCCGACTGGCACCAGTCTCCCCGCGCCCTGCCCATCGGCAAGGGCGACGTCCGCCGCCGGGGTTCCGACATCGCCGTGATCGCCGTGGGCACCACCCTGCAGGATGCCCTGCAGGCCGCAGAACAAGCCGCCGCAGAAGGCGTCTCGGCAGAAGTGGTCAACCTGCTTTTCGTCAAACCGCTCGACGAGGAGCTGCTCCACGATCTCGGCCGCCGCTTCCATACGGTCATCACCGTCGAGGACGGCACTACCGAGGGAGGAGCCGGCAGTGCGGCCACCGAATTCTTCGAGGACCACGGCTACGCCACGCACGTCATCCGGCTGGGTATTCCCGACCGCTTCATCCACCAGGGTACGGTGGCCGAACTGAAAGCGCTCTGCGGCTACGATGCGGAGGGCATCCGCCGCACGTTGCTCGGCGCCGCCCGCACACAAGCACAGGAGGCATAACCCGCTCGCACCCATACATATAGGGGCGGAACCTCTTGTTGAGGTTCCGCCCCTATTGTATAAGGCTGCTTCTCTTTCTCACTGCCTATACAACACGATATCGGTATATCCCAAATCTCCCTTCTGATGTGCAGGCAGTAGAATATTTCCGTCTGGCAGCATAATATATTCATCTGTTTTCCCATCTTCATCCATTCCTATCAAACGGTCGTCTATGACCTGATAACTTGAAATGCTGGTTTCTGTTAACCCATTTGACCCTGCACCTCCAAACATACTAAGCAATGCCATGTCTGTGTTAACAAACCGCACATTCACGGTCGTTCTCATTCTGGCCCCTTCCAAAAAGGTGATCCTAACCTCCAAAAGCATATCCATCAAATTAGGGCCATACCCCAACAAGAACCCCAAAACATTTCCACTTTCAATCCATCCCTGTCCTTGGCCAATATATGATCCAAACAAATATGCATCGGCACTATGGGGAAGATCATAAGATAGATAAAAAGCACAAGCCTCCTCCCAATCTCCAGATAAAGGCGTTAGATTCATGACAAAATCATCACCCGTCAATGTCAGACATTGTCCATTTATCGACGGCTTCAGACGAAACACACAGCTATTATTTGCATAATAAAAACACCCATTACGAAACCCCTCTTCTCGTAATACTTCGTTCTGCCTACCAAAAATAGCATTGGCATAAACCCTAAGTGTTTCATCCTCAAACTCAACACATGCAGCAGACAAACGTTGCCCATCGCGGATACGAATGATCTCTCCCGTCCATTGTCCAGATAAATAAAATGCCGCTTGTGAGGGAACATCCTTTTTTTCATAAAAACCCAACAGCGCTTTTGTAAAATTTGGCGTTACTGCAGGAACGAGGTTCATATAATAGTCAGGTCCCTCTATTGTTAAAATCTCTTCATTGGATGATTTATCAATGTGAGACCACGTCATTACAAATGTCTCTCCTTGGGAACTTTCAAAAAAGTAAGTATTCTTTTTTTTCTTCCGACAATATAAAGCCTCCTTGCCATTGCCGAAAATAGCATTGGAATAAATATGTAGTGTATCACGCGATAATTTCAAACAGACTCTTGACAATTGCTTTTTATCAGTAGTACGCGACAACGTTCCGCTCCAAACTCTATTCGTAACATGATCATTACTACATCCCGTTAGCACTACGGACACCAGACATAACAACAAGAAGAATAATTTTTTCATAAGCCCACTGTTTTTTACACTTACCACAAGTTAGGTTCACACCATTTAGATTATGCATAATAGTCCCAAAAATACCACTATGCCTCACTTGACTGCCGCACAACACCGCCGTATTTCCGCAGCATTGGCCATTTTCTACACATTTCGTAACATACGACGGGACCCCCACAAAAAAGCTGTAAAGCAAAAATGATTCGACAAAAACAACAAGGTCTGCCGCAGCTTTCCCGTGCTCTGCACCACGCAAACTGCAATCATGAATACACGTAGCGATACTAACAGTCACCCTCTGCCGAACAGCATCCGCCGCACGCTGCTCGATGCCGCCCGCACACAAGCATAACCATCAGTAGCACAGCCATAATGCCAGCGGGGCGGAACCTCTCGAAAGGTTCCGCCCCGCTGGCTGTTGGGGGGAAGCAACGTTGATCTGTCGAATCGTTTATTTATTGTGCAAGTGCATCTGTTTCCGGTTCCGGGTATTCCACCACAATGCTGTCCACAACATCAAGACCGGACTGTCTGATACTGTCCTCATCGGTGATATCGACAATGTAGTTCTGCGGGATGATTTCCAGATAGATGCGCTGGTCGTAATGGATTCGCACCATTGGCGTCACGATATCGGCTTGTTCCAGCAGACCGGTTCGCGGAATGCGGACCCAAGAGGTGACCCGGCGGCGACCGTCTGAGAGAGTCTCGGAAGCATATTCCAAATAGATGGAATAGGCCGTAATGACACGCTCTATGGCACCATACTCAGCATGGAGGCCATCGTATATCGTGGCCCATGTGCCATCCGTCAAGTTATCCATAAAGGCACGGTCAGCACGGTCGGCAATGCGGGTCAGGTGCGTTGGAAATTGCTCGTAGCAATTGGTGTGGAAAGCCAGTTCGAGAGAGGTGGGATGCTCCATGTCGTTTGTGGTGACGGAGCCCAACATACAAGCCCTTTCTGATAATGGCCGACCTTGCAGCAGATTGCTGAGCTGGTCTTCCTTGTATAGCATGAATGAGGGACGATCTTCATTCTGCCAAATATACAATTCGTAATAGGTCTCTTTCACCTGCCGCTGTTGGCGGTTGAACTCTTTACGGATGACAATATATTCGCCTCCAAGACTGTCGAAAAACCAGTATATCGGATTAGGACCTCCACAGTCCCGTTCGCGCCAAATGCCGGACTCCAGATCGGGGTGGAGCAAGTGTTGATAGACATATTGATTGGCCAGAAAATTTTGCCGGGGAATATAGTTGTTCTCCAAATTGGCGTAAATATCTACTGCGAAATAGATCAGATCCAAGCGGGTGACACATTCCCCGTCATGGATACGGCGGGCATAGGCCTTGTATTGTTGAATCAGATAGGGAGCAGACGGGAAGGTGCAGGACATGTAGAGTGGCCGGAGGAAATCGCGGAGCTGGGTCAACTGTTCCAGCAGTATCGTCGGTGAAACGTCTCCCGTACGGGAACGAAACGTAGGAATCAAGTCGGTAATCAACAACAGCAACAGGGGCTGATTGAAGCCAGCGGCTGCTTTGGCGGCCACACGGTACGCCTTGTCTGCCGTTTCTGCAAATTTCTCGTCGAGCAGACACCGCAGTACATTACGATGGAATTCGGGTTGCGACCGTTTGGTCCCCTTGATCTTCTCATAATAGACTGATGCTTTGGCGTAGTTCGTCAGGAGATCGTCAAGGTCGAAGCCGGTACGTTCTGCCACTTCGCGGGCAAATTCGCTGTATATGCAACGGGTAATGAATGGAGACTTTCTGCTGAAACTGTTGTTGCCCAACTGGATGCCCGTGTGAGCGGACAGTTCACTGGTTGTGTTGCGCATCAGGCGCAGGTTATGGATGCGATTCAGCCGTTCCGCGAAGGAAGAGCTGTTTATATCATTGCGTGTATTCATCCTTGCAGTTTGCTTGATGCGAAATTAGGGAAAAGCCGTAACAGTGCTCGATGTTTTGGCCGAATCATTTCTGCCATTCGGTTTTTTGTGAACATTCCGTCACATGTTACGGTATGTGTAAAAAACAGCCGGTTGACTGAAAATCCGGAGAGATTGCAGAACCGCCGCGACGGCGCATGATGATATTTTTGTTCCTGCAGGGTTCTGACCAAAGTCTGATCAATGCGGTACTGAAGAGTGGTAAAAACCGGTCCGCTCCATGCGGAATGTGCGGAAATTCACTATCTTTGTTTCAGCAGATTCGAATAGACTCTGCAAGACATATTTAGATACGTGAATCTTAGGATTCCCCGACAACGAAACCGCCAATTTTGTTAGATCGCTTCTTGAGAAAGGAGTGGTCACACCTCGAGGGAAGAATAAGCACGGTCTGCACATATTCGTATGGTGCGGACTGCTTGTTTTTTCGATCTCGAGGAAGGTGCTTGGCGGTACCCGTTGTCAGATCGGAGACAGCAGGTTCCGCACTTTTTTTGTTTAACTTTTATATATAAGATCATGGAAAAATGGTATGCGATGTTTGAAAAAATGAGGAAAGATGCCTCCCTGCAAGATATACAGCAGATTGGGGCGAAATTGAAGGGTATGAATCGTGGACAGATTGCTAAAATTTGGGATGAGGTGATGGCTTTGTGGCGTTTTATGGTAGACCCTAAAGCTCCATGGCAGGGAAAAGCGATTGCCATTGCTGCTTTGTTGTATTTGGTTAGCCCTTTGGATGTTGTGCCAGATTTTCTGCCTGTTATTGGATTGGGTGATGATGTGGCGGTTATTTTGTTTGCAATTAAACAATTAGGGGAGGACCTGAAAAAGTACAGACAGTGATGTGTGAATATCTACGCCCAATGTAGACTCTTGTGGTAATGAATGAGTTATGCCTATGGAAAATAGTGTTCAATATAGAACGAAAGGAGAGATTCGCTCGCTCGAGGAAATGACTGCATATTTAGCGGAGTTGGCTGAAAATGCAAATGAATCGCTCGAAGCAGCATTAAAGGCTCAATTGGAGGTAATTCGGTATGTTCAGTCTCCGAGTTTATATGATAGTTCATTTGATCTGTTCTTTAAAAACGTCAAGAACGCATTGAAATATGCTGAATCGCAGTGGGCGCAAGATAAAATACGGGAACAGGCTACTATCATGATTCAGAACTATGTGTTCTTTATGAATGCTAAGTTGCAATATGAGATAGAAGTCGATCGAGAAGAACAACGAGCATTATTGGAAGAGTCTTGTGGTATGTTGGTTAATAGCGTTGTAGCTATTGCGACTGCAGCGACAAAATCAAAGTCGGATGTGCCGAGAATAATACTGACAGAACTTACAAGGCAGAATCAACAAGGCGATTCTATTTTTACCAAAGTATATCGTTGGTGGACGAAAGAATCAAGGACACGTCAGAAACAAGGTGAGTTTCTTGAAACCATGGATTTACTGGTTGCCAAGTTGTATAAACAACGTGCTGTAATAGGCCAATCTAATTTGATTGCTGGCTTGATTGCCCGGTACGCAGAAGCTATGGCCAATTATTTTTATGGTGAAGATATTGCACGTGGGCAGAGATTGGCAGAATCATTAATGCCGAAAGTCAAACGGAAAATTACAATTTGGTTGATAGTGATAGTGGTTGTGAACATAATTGCCCTTGTTGGGCGTTGGGGCTATCTGGAAACTATGGCGTGGATGAATAATGAATCTGCAGATACGTCTCATTGGGCACTTGCGCAATGGGGATATGCATTGGGAATTTGGGGACTGATTGCTATCCTAATATACGTGAAGGGGCTGTTGAACAAAAAAAGAGTACAGCAGTATGTGAATGAGATGCAAGCAAAATGGGAAGAAGCTTATTTGAATTATCAGAATATGGCGACTGCATTTGAAGAATGATTATTTACAATATTACACAATATGGCACTGTATAGAGTTGTAGTCAAGCATACTACCCGGAAAGGAGTCGTGTGTTTGGAAAAGGGAATGAGCGTTGAGATTCCTACGAATAGCATCAATAATCCATTATATATAAATGGAGGGAAGGAAGTGGTTCTGGCATTTCAGCGCGTGTATGGCATTGATCTGTTGCAGTTTGGAAATTTTCGCGCTTTTCTGTCCGCAGAACGGATCAGATAGGACCTTGTCGAGCAGGTAAAGAACGGCTCGCAGGATGAATGCACGCGTTTATTGACGTATAGTCAGCGGGGCGGGACCTTACGAAAGGTTCCGCCCCGCTGTGTGTGGAAGGTTGCCGCGGCCGCTATTTCCGGTTGTGTTTGGAACGGTCGTTCTTCACGTCGCGATACTCCAGTCCCTCGTTGTAGACGTGCATGGCCTGCATGCTCATACCCATGCTCGAATAGCCGCCGTCGTGGTAGAGGTTCTGCATGGTCACCTTGCGGGTGAGGTCCGAGAAGAGCGTGATGATGTAGTCGGCACACTCGGCTGCCGTCGCATTGCCCAGCGGCGACATCCGCTCGGCAAAGTCCATCAGGTTGTCGAGCCCCATCACGCCGCTGCCGGCCGTAGTCAGCGTCGGCGACTGCGACACCGTATTGATGCGGATGTTCTTCTCGCGGCCATAAATGTAACCGAAGCTGCGGGCAATGGACTCGAGCATGGCCTTGGCATCGGCCATATCGTTGTAGCCGTACAGCGTCCGCTGCGCCGCAATGTAGGAGAGCGCCACGACCGACCCCCACTCCTCGATGGCGTCGAGCTTGCGGCAGGTCTGGATCACCTTGTGGAACGAAATAGCCGAAATATCGACCGTCTTCTGGTAATAGTCGTAGTCGAGATCGTCGTAGGTACGTCCCTTGCGTACGTTGGGCGACATGCCGATCGAGTGCAGCACGAAGTCGAAACGACCGCCCAGCTGCTCCATGCCTTTGGTGACGAGATGCTCCAGATCGGCCACATTGGTGGCATCGGCCGGAATGACCACCGCGCCGCACTGCTCGGCCAGCCGGTCGATCGTGCCCATGCGGATCGAAACGGGCGTATTGGTGAGCACGATCTGTGCCCCTTCCTCGTGTGCCCGTTCGGCCACTTTCCAGGCGATGGATTTGTCATTGAGCGCGCCGAAGATCAGGCCGCGCTTTCCTTTCAGAAGGTTGTATGCCATAGGATTTCAGAAATGATTGTCTAAAACATTAGAATGAGAGGCGGAACGCCGCCCGTCCGTCAGAAAAGCTCCTCCCGGAACGCGTACTCCTCCCGGAACTGTTCAAAACGCTCCGGCTCGGCCTTCAGCGCCGCGCTCTGCCGGGCAATGTCGAAATAGTCGCCGATCCGGCCGCACAAGGCATGCCAATCAATCGGCTGCCGTTCGACGGGCTGCACCTGCGCCGGATACCACGCCGTCAGCGGCCATCCGTAACGCCGGGCCACGGCACGCACCACCGCCGCCGTGGCATTGGCCTTGCCCTGCAGCGAATAACCGGCAATATGGGGCGTGGCAAACTGTGCCGCAGCCAGCAGGTTCCGATCGATGGCGGGTTCGTGGGCCCACGTATCGACCCCCGCCCGGCAACGTCCGGCCGCCAGCGCGGCGAGCCAGACTTCCTCGTCCACCACGCCGCCGCGCGAAGCGTTCAGCACCAGCGCACCGGGCTTCAGCGCGCGGAAAAAATCCGCGCCGCCCAACCCGCAGGTAGCAAACGTTCCCTGCTGCGTAAAGGGCACATGAAAGGTCACCAGATCCGATTCGGCCGCCAACTGCGCCAGCGGCACGTAGCCCTGTGCCACTCCCAGCCGTTCCGCCTGCTCGCGGGGCGGATCGGAGCACAGCACCCGGAAGCCCCACGCCTGCGCATAGCGAGCCACCAGCGAACCGACATGGCCCACTCCCACGACCCCCACCGTCACGGATGCGGGATCGCTCGCCCCGAAGGAGGCCGCCAGCACGGCGGCCACCCATTGCAGCACCCCGGCGGCATTGCACCCCGGTGCGGAGACCACCTCCACCCCGTGACGGGCACACCACGCCAGATCGATGTGATCGGTGCCGATCGTCGCCGTAGCAACCAGCCGCACCGGTGATCCGGCCAGCAGTCCGGCGTCGCATCGGGTTCGCGTGCGCACCAGCAACACCTCCGCATCCGCCACGTCGGCGGCCGCAATGGCCCGCCCCGGCCGGTAAACGACCTCGGCATAGGGTTCGAGTACCCCCTTGAGATAGGGGATCTTGTCATCGGCAACGATTTTCATGATATACTCTCCGAACTGCGGCCGTACATGCCGACCGCGTCACAAAACAAATTCGATTTCACGAAAGAGAAAGCCACGCACCCGACCGTCGATCTCCACCTGCAGGGTGCCGTCGGAGGCCACCCCGCGGATCGTACCGACCACCTCGCCCTCGCCCGGCACGAAGAAGCGCCCCGGCCGCCCCAGCCGGTAGATGACCGCCCGGTAATCCTGCTCCGTATACGCCGCCCCGTCGGGTTCCGTCAGCCGGTCGTACCGCGCGCCGAAGCAGCGGTAGAAGGTGTCGAACACCTCCCGCACGGCGTAGGTCTGCCCCGTGAGCGTCCGCATCGAGCAGGGATTCGGCACCCACTCCGGGAATTCGGTCTGATTGACATTGATGCCGATCCCCAGCAGCGAACGGGCCAGTACCCCCTTTTCGAGCGTGTGCTCGATCAGCATGCCGCAGACTTTCCGGTCGCCGACATAGACATCGTTCGTCCACTTGATCTGCGCCGCGATGCCGTAGTGCGCGAGCGTATCGACCACGGCCAGTGCCGCAATCTCCGACAGCAGGAACTGCCGCGCCACGGGCAGAAAAGTCGGCTCGACAACCAGCGTAAAGGTGAGGTTCTCGCCGGGAGCCGTCACCCAGCGGTGGCCCCGCTGTCCGCGGCCGGCCGTCTGGCTGACGGCAATCACCGCATCGCCGTGACGGTAGCGCGACCGGTCGGCCGCCTCGGTGTTGGTCGAGCCGCACTCGTCCAGTACGCGGATGGTTCCGTTCAACATGCTCCTAACGGTGTTTTTTGAATGGATTGTCGTTGAAGCGCAGGAACGTGTAGCTGATGGCAATCGTTCCCCGCATGTGCAGCATCCGGTACTCCAGGTAGTTGCTTCCCGGCCGGAAGATATCCTTGAAGCCCATCGAAAAGCGGGCCGTCATCTTGAGGCGCGGCACGATCTGCCACTCGTAGCCCAGCAGCATGCCCACGTCCCAACAGTCGAGATAGTCGTTGAAGACCGGCATGGCGTCGGGCGGAATCGGGCTGTCGGGCGTCACCATGATGTAGGAGCCGTCCGAACTGGTCACCAGGCCCTTGAGCGGTTTGGTGTCGAAGTTGCTCTTCAGGATGTAGCTGTAATAGGCACCCAGATAGACCCGGCTGCGGCCGCCGTTGAAGCCGTAGCCGACATAGACGGGAATCTCCAGCATCGAGAAGTCCATCACCACATTGGCCGTTCCGCGGAACCGGGTGATCATGTCCTCGCCGTCGGGATTGGGGAGCCGGAACTGCTGTCCCGACACCCACGCCTCGGCATCGATGCCCACCTGCTTGTAGGTCAGCTCGGCCGACAGGGAGAACCGTTTCGGCAGAAAGGCTGTGAACGAGAGGCCGAGCGACGGGTTGAGTTTCGGCACGGCGCTCATCTTCATCGCGTCGGCACGCAGGTTGGCCGGCGGCCACGGCACCGCACCGCCGAGGTCAATGCCGGCATGCACGCCGAAGGCGTAGCGCCCGCCCCGCTGACGCAGGGCACGCTGCAGCCAGCTGTCGGTCCGTTTGACCTGCGTCCTCAGTCCGATCGTGTCGCGTCCCTCGCGGGGCCACGACAGGGTCCCCACGGCCACGGAATCGTACGAAGGCCGGGGCAACGGCGTCACCTCGCCTGCCAGGCCGGAAGTCGGCCGGAGCCCGGCGCCAACGGCCAGACTCGACGGTTCCTGGGCCACCACCGTCCACCAGGTGCCGACGATCACCGCGACCGCCAGCACGACAGCACGTTTATTCTTCATAAACCAGTCTCATGTTATCGAGTTTCATCGTCGAACCGGCCGTCCCCTTGAAGGCGTCGCCCTGCGAGGAGGAGGAGCAGATGATCGACAGATGGGTATAGTCCGGATAGGCTCCCGCATATTCGAGCGGCACGAAAATCGTCGTCCACTGGCTGTCGGGCACCACCTGGGTTGCCGTATCACCGTTGTCGAGCGTACCCGACTGCGTGGCCACCACGGCCCGGCCGTGCGCCACCATGTCGGCGTTGTTCTTCGGATGCCAGGTACCGTCGGGTTTGCGCCCGTGGTACTCGAACTCCTGCGAAGCGTCCCGCTGACGGACCAGTTCGATCGTCAGGGCACCGCCGTCGCTGGCGGCTCCGTTGCCCGGATGGTACCATACGTCCACCTCCATGCCGCGGATCGGACGGCTGGACGAGAAGGGGATGCCCTGCCAGGTCATCACCGTCGGGTCGTTCATGTTGCCCAGCGGATCCGAGGCGTCGAACCAGCCCAGGAAGAGCGAACCGGCCGCCAGACGCCCGATCAGCGTACTGGTCGTCTTGAGCTGCACGGCCTTGCCCTGACCGGGAGCGCCCTCCGTTTCGGTCATGCCCGTCACCTTCACCGGCGAGGTCATGTTGGCCGACGCCCAGTAGGGATTGCCCCGCACACCCGCCGGCAGCAGGGTCGTCGAGTTGGCCCACTGCTCGAAGGTGTAGTCCTGCAGCTGGGGCAGGTAGGTCACGCGGATCGTCCACTGCCGCTGGTCGCCGTTCTGGGCCGTCACCACGAAGGTCTGATCCTCCAGCCCGTTGAAGGTCAGCGTACCCGCTCCGTACACGTCGGTAATCGAGCTGGTCGCCTTATAGGAAAGTCCCATCCGGAAATTCATCGTCACGGGGAAGCTGCCCACCTTGGTGAAATTCAGGTTGATGGCCGCCCCTTCGGTATCGATGCTCCCGACCTCGGCGCCGAATGCAGTGTCCGAGAAGGATTCGATCCGGAACGAGGTGACGTCCGTGCCGATCTCCTTCGAGGGCGGACGCAGGCGGAAGGTCCACGTGGCCCGGTTCGTGCCGCTCTCGGAGACGATCTCCACCGTATTGGTCGCCTCGGACGAGGCAAACACCAGCGGATCGCGGCCACCGTTCTGGGTCGTGATGCGGGCATAGTCGGAGAGCGTATAGTCCAGCGCCACCGAGATCGGATAGCCGCCTTCATCCTCGGCCACGTTGATCGTCACCGTCCGGTTGTCCCGGTCGATGGTCAACGGTTCGTCCTCGAGCTTCACGACATAGGGGCGCACCTCCCGCACGGCCACGTTCAACAGGTCGCACCCGTCGGCCGGCGTCGGTTCGCCGTTGGTCCAGTCGCGAATGACCACCTTCCATTCGTACACCGTGCCGTCCGCGGCCCGCACGCCGAATGTCTTGGGCGTCTTCCATGAATCGGCGCCCACCCAGTCGAAACCGGAGAGGTTGACCAGCGAGGCGCCGTTGCTGACCTGCATGTCCACGGTCAGGTTGAGCGACCAGGTACCGCCGAGCGTACCCGGCGTATGGACTTCAACGGCCCGCAGGTAAATGGCCCGGTTGACGGGATCGATCTCCACCGTCCGCTCCTCATCCATCACGATGGCGGGCACCGAGGGGCCGAACAGCGATTCGCTCACCTGCGAGGCGGTATATTCATAGGAAAATGAGAGTACGGAAGCTACGGGCGATTCGTAGGACTCCAGGGCCACGATCCAGTGGCGCGCCAGTTCCGTGGAGGTATCCAGCAGCCAGAAATCCTGCGTCTCCTCCAGCGATGCGAAGGTCATCGACTGAACATTGCCCACCAGCGCCACCGTCTCGGAAAGCGGGAAATTCAGCCGCACCGACAGCGGGAAGGGATCGCCCGAGAAGGCATTGACATAAATGTGCAGCGTATCGGTCAGCTGCCGGTCGGCGGTCCCGGCCGTGGGCAGGAGCTGCCCGCGGGCAGACAGGGACTCTACGGAGCGCGTCTGCCGCACAGCCGTCGTCTCCGTCGCCGGTGCGGATGCGGTGAAATCAAACTCCTCGACCAGGAACCCCGAGCTGTCCGGTTCGACCGAAAGCCCGTTCAGATCGGTAAACTGCAGCATCGCCTCGTCCACGCCGTCGCTGTTGCCGTTCACCACGGGAAGCACGGTCATGCCGAACGACCACACCTTCTGCGTGCCGTCGAGCGCGGTGACCGTCAGCGTGTGGCGCGTGGAGGCATCCTCGAACGTGTAGGAGGTTTCGCCGTTGCCCTCCAGGGTTGCTCCGTCGCTGAGGATGAAGACGGGCGTCACGCTGAACGGATAGACGGGGTTCACCACATTCAGCAGCGCCGTATTGGTGCCGTCCGAAGCGCCGCTCTGCACCGAGAGCAGATCGCCGACCACCGTTGTCTCCGGCCGTTCGGCAAACTGTACCATGGAGAGGATCTCGGCATCGCTGCTGGTGGCCTGATAGTCGATCTTCAGCGTATATTTGCGGGGCAGGCCACTGAGCGCCTGCACATAGAAGGTCGGCTCCTCGAACAGGTAGTTGCCCTGCTCGTCCAGCAGCGGTTCGTTGCCGCTCTCGCCGCCCCGCTTGAGGTCGATCTCCACCCAGTCGTTGAAGTCAATCCCCACCACACAGTCGATCGGGTTCTCAAACTTGGGTTCGCCCTTGATGTAGAGCGGAAAATTATGAATGCCGTGCAGCACCGGAATGACGATGTAGTTGCCGTCCATCTCGGCCTCGCCGATCTCGATCGGACCGCCGGTTCCCTTGTGGTCGGTGATCTCGAACGAAAAGACGGCATTGTAGTCGTTCAGCCCGTCGATGTTGCTGCAGGCATACCCGCAGAGGCACATCAAGGCCGCACACAGTATCTGCCAGTACTTCTTCATACGTCGTATTTTACAGTAAGTCAATCCACGGGAGGTCTCTCGCTCCGCCCCCGCCCGGCGGCTAAACCGGTACGTCGAAATCGCGCAGGGCGTCGTTCAGCGAGGTTTTCAGGTCGGTGCTCTCCTTGCGCTGGCCGATGATCAGCGCGCAGGGAACGCCGTACTCGCCGGCCGGGAAACGTTTGGGGCAGGTGCCGGGAATCACCACCGAACGCGGCGGCACATAACCACGGTAAACCCGGGGTTCCTCGCCCGACACATCCACGATCTTCGTCGAAGCGGTGATGACCGTTCCGGCCCCGATCACCGCCTCGCGGGCGATGCGCACCCCTTCGACGATGATGCAGCGCGAACCGATGAAACAGTTGTCCTCGACGATGACCGGCGCGGCCTGCACGGGCTCCAGCACGCCGCCGATGCCGACGCCGCCGCTCAGGTGCACATCCTTGCCGATCTGGGCGCACGAACCCACCGTCGCCCACGTATCGATCATCGTACCCTCATCGACATAGGCGCCGATATTGACATAGGAGGGCATCATCACCACGCCGCGTCCCAGAAAGGCACCGTAGCGCGCCACGGCCGGCGGCACCACGCGCACCCCCTGCTCGCGGTAGTTGCGCTTGAGGTTCATCTTGTCGTAATATTCCATCTCGCCGGCATTGGTCTGCCGCAGCTCGCGGGTCGGGAAATAGAGGATCACGGCCTTCTTGACCCAGTCGTTGACCATCCAGCCGCCCTCGCCATCGGGTTCGGCGGCACGCAGTTCGCCGCGGTCGAGCCGCTCGATCACTTCGTTGACGGCCGCCTGGGCCTCGAGGTTGCGCAGCTGCGTGTGGTCTTCCCACACCCGGTCTATGATGCTCCGGAGTTCCTCCCGGTCCTTTACAGTATCCATAGTTTGCTTCAATTTTGAGGTCGAAAGTTCGACATTATTCGGAGTAAATTTAAACATTTTTCCGATTATCCTCATTTCTCCCGAAAAGTAGCGGGATAGATGCCGAGAAGTTCCTAACTTTGTAAGAAGAGTTTTCCGGCTCTTCCGACCCCGTATTTTCTTGAACTAACAATAACATGATGAAAAGGATCCCGTACTATGCGGCGCTGGCCTGCGGCTGCCTGGCCGTCGTCGCATGTTCGTCCGAAAAAAAGACGAAGATCACGATGAAACCCTATCCGCAAACCGCCAAGGTGGACGTTACGGACAACTACCACGGCACCGTTGTCGCCGATCCCTACCGCTGGCTGGAGGATGACAACTCGCCCGAAACGGCCGCCTGGGTGGCTGCCGAAAACGAGGTGACGTTCGACTACCTCTCCCAGATCCCCTACCGCACCGCCATCGAGACCCGTCTGACCGAACTGTGGAACTACGAGAAGGTCAGCTCGCCCCGCCAGGTCGGCGACTACTACTTCGTCTTCCGGAACGACGGTCTGCAGAACCAGAGCGTCCTCTACATCCTGGACAGCCTCGAGGACGACGATCCGGAGGTGTTCCTCGACCCGAACGCCCTCTCCCCGGACGGCACGGTGGCCCTCAGTAGCATCGCCTTCTCCAAGGACGGCAAGTACATGGCCTACGGTCTGGCCCAGTCGGGTTCGGACTGGGTGACCGTCTACGTGAAGGAGATCCCGACGGGCCGCACCCTCAGCGACGAGGTGCACTGGCTGAAGTTCTCGGGTCCGAGCTGGGCAGCCGATTCGCAGGGCTTCTACTACCAGGGCTACGAGAAACCGACGGCCGGCGCCGAGCTCTCCGGCAAAAACCAGTTCCAGAAGGTCTACTACCACCGGATCGGCACGCCCCAGTCGGAGGACAAGGTGATCTATGCCGACCCCGAGCATCCGCTGCGCTACAACAACGGCAGCGATGACGGCGAAATGGGCAAATGGCTCTTCGTGGAGATTTCGGCCGGCACGAGCGGCAAGGAGCTGCGCTTCAAGAAGGCCGACTCGCGCGAACCGTTCCGCATCCTGCGCGAGGGCTTCTCGAACGAATACATGATCGCCAAGGTGATCGGCGACTACGCCTACATCTATACCAACGAGGATGCCCCCAACTACCGCCTCATCCGGGTCGACCTCAACAATCCGACCGACCCCGAGCAGGTGATTCTGCCCGAGCACCCGGACAACCTGCTGCAGAGCGTCCGCTTCGTGGGTGACCACCTGATCGCCATCTACATGCAGGATGCCGCCAGCCGCGTCTACCAGTACACCACGGAGGGCAAACCGGTTCGCGAAGTGGAACTGCCCGGCATCGGTACGGCAGGCGGCTTCAGCGGCGAGGACGACGCCACGGAGGTCTTCTACACCTTCTCGTCGTTCATTGCGCCCCCGTCGGTTTACCGCTACGATCTGGCCACCGGCACCTCGACCCTCTACGCCCGTCCGGAAGTAGCCTTCGACCCGGAGGAGTACATGACCGAGCAGATCTTCTTCACCAGCAAGGACGGCACGCAGGTTCCGATGTTCGTCTCCTACCGCAAGGGGCTGAAGATGAACGGCAAGAATCCGACCTACGTGTACGGCTACGGCGGCTTCAACGCCCCGCTGACCCCCGGCTTCAACCCGAACAACATCGCCATCATGGAACAGGGCGGCATCTACGTATCGGTGAACCTGCGCGGCGGCAACGAATACGGCGAGAAGTGGCACCGCGCCGGCATGCTCGACAAGAAACAGAACGTCTTCGATGACTTCATCGCCGCGTGCGAATACCTGATCGACCACAAATACACCAGCCGCGACAAACTGGCCATCGCCGGCGGTTCAAACGGCGGTCTGCTCGTGGGCGCCTGCATGACGCAGCGTCCCGACCTGTTCGCCGTCGCCTTCCCGCAGGTGGGCGTGCTCGACATGCTCCGCTACCACCTCTTCACGGTAGGCTGGGGCTGGGCCGTCGAATACGGCTCGAGCGACGACCCCGAACAGTTTGCCTACATCTACAAATACTCGCCGCTACACAACATCAAGGCAGGCACCTGCTATCCCGCCACGATGATTACGACCGGCGACCACGACGACCGCGTCGTACCGGCCCACTCGTTCAAGTTCGCCGCGACGCTGCAGGAGGCCCAGGGATGCGACAGACCCGTCCTGATCCGCATCGAATCCAATGCGGGCCACGGCGCCGGCAAGCCCACCAGCAAGCGCATCGCCGAGGCGGCCGACATGCAGTCGTTCTTCTTCTGGAACACGGACTCCGACTACCGCACCATCGAGTAGCCGCTCCGCGCGCCAACTACCGCACACAGGGCTAAGTCTCCCGCACGGGGAGGCTTAGCCTTTTCCACGAATCCGCAGCAAACAGATACCTACAACCAACTCATCATGAAAGTCTATAAATTCGGTGGAGCCTCGGTACGCACGGCCGACGGCGTGCGCAACCTCGCCTCCATCGCCGCCGCCGAAAGCGACCGGCTCTTCATCATCGTCTCGGCCATGGGCAAGACGACCAACGCCCTGGAACGGCTGCTCGACGACTTCTACGAAGGACGCACCGGCGAAGCGCTCCTCAAGCTCCAGCAGGTGGTGGACTACCACAACGCCATCATCGCCGACCTCTGGCCCGACGGCTACATGCCCGAACGCGTAGGACGCTTCTACATGGAGCTCGAGGAGGTGATCGCCACCTCCAATCCCGCCATGCGCGAATACGAGGTGTGGTACGACCGCATCGTCAGCTTCGGCGAACTGCTCTCCACCTCGATCGTCTCGGACTACCTGGCCACGGCCGGCGTGGCGAACACCTGGGTGGACATGCGCGAATGCTTCGTCACCAATGCCCGCCACAAGGATGCCAACGTCGATCTGGAGCGGTCGGCCGAGCGGCTCGGCACGCTCATCCACGCCACCGACGCCCGCGTCTATGTCGGACAGGGCTTCATCGGCGCCACCGAGGACGGTGCGCCGACCACCATCGGCCGCGAAGGTTCGGACTACTCCGCCGCCGCGGTCGGCTACATCCTGGACGCCGAAAGCGTGACGATCTGGAAGGACGTCAAGGGCATTCTGAACGGCGACCCCAAGCTCTTCAAGGATGTCAGCCACATCCCCGAGATGAACTACCTCGACGCCATCGAACTGGCCTACAGCGGCGCCCAGATCATTCACCCCAAGACGATCAAACCGCTCCAGAACCGCAACATTCCGCTCTACGTCCGCTGCTTCCTCGACCCCTCGCTGCCGGGCAGCGTCATCCGTGCGGGGGTCAAGAAGAACCGCGAGATCCCGATCCTGATCGTCAAACCGGCCCAGGTGCTGCTCACCATCCGCGCCAACGACCTCTCGTTCATTCTGGAAGAGCGGTTTGCCAGCATCTTCGCCCTGCTCAACGAGTACATGGTCAAGGTCAACCTGATCCAGAGTTCGGCCGTCAACCTCGACCTGTGCATCGACCGCACGCGCCATCTGGACGAACTGGTGGCCCGTCTCTCCGAGGAGGGCTACTTCACGAAATACAACACGGACATGGAGCTGCTCACCATCCGCAACTACACGCCCCAACAGACCGCCTCGTTCGGCTCCTCGCCGGAGGTCTATCTGATGCAGCGCACGCGCCGCACCCTGCAGGTGGTCCGCAAAAAGGAGGAATAAACCCATGGATACGCTTCGCAAACAATTTCTGCGCCACATTGCCCAGACCTCGCCCTCGCCCATGCTGGTGGAGGTGGAACGGGCCGAAGGCTCCTGCTTCTACACGCCGGAAGGGAAACGCTACTACGACCTGGTGGCCGGCGTATCGGTCAGCAATGCCGGCCACAACAACCCGGCCGTAACGACGGCCATCTGCCGCCAGGCACAGGCCTACACCCACGTCATGGTCTACGGCGAGATGGTGGAACGGCCCCAGGTGCGCTATGCCGCCCGGCTCGCCGAGTACCTGCCCGCCCCGCTCGATACGGTCTATTTCGTCAATTCGGGCGCCGAGGCGGTGGAAGGCGCCCTCAAACTGGCCAAGCGGCGCACCGGCCGCCGCCGGATGATCGCCTGCCACAACGCCTACCACGGCTCGACCCACGGCTCGATGAGCGTCATGGACGCCCCCGAATTCTCGGAAGCCTACGGTCCGCTGCTGCCCGGCGTGGAGTGGATTCGCTTCAACGCGCTGGATGACCTGACGCTCATCACGGAGGAAACGGCCTGCGTGCTGGTCGAACCCGTACAGGGCGAAGCGGGCGTACGCCTCCCTGCCCCCGGCTACCTCGAGGCACTGCGCCGCCGGTGCGACGAGACGGGTGCCCTGCTGATCTTCGACGAGATCCAGACCGGATTCGGCCGGACGGGCGCCATGTTCGCCATGCAGCGCTACGGCGTCACGCCCGACATCGTCTGCCTGGCCAAGGCGCTCGGCGGCGGCATGCCGCTCGGCGCCTTCGTCTCCTCGCAGGCCATCATGGAGTGTCTGTCGCACGACCCGGCTCTGGGCCATATCACCACCTTCGGCGGCCATCCGGTCTGCTGTGCGGCCGGTCTTGCCGCCATGGAGTACCTCATCGAGCACCGCTGCCTCGAGGAGGTCGAGCGCAAGGGAGCCCTCTTCGAACAACTGCTGGCCGCCCACCCCGCCGTCGGCGAAATCCGCCGCAGCGGTCTGCTGCTGGCCGTGGAGGTAGGCTCCTCCGACCGGCTCTACCGCATGATGGAGCTCTTCAAAGAGGAGGGCATCCTGAGCGACTGGTTCCTCTTCTGCGACACGGCCTTCCGCATCTCGCCTCCGCTGGTCATCACGGACGACGAGATCCGCGACGCCTGCCGCATCATCCGCCGCTGCCTCGACCGGCTGGGCTGATCCCCCGAACCCTGTTCCACAAAGGCCGTTTTCCCGCCGGTTGGCGCGGGAAACGGCCTTTGCTGTTGTTATTTCGGCGGGAAGACGTTACCTTTGCACCCGGCAAACCGACTGCCCCGCCATTACGACAAATCCAACAACTTCCCATATGAAGAGAACAACCCTGACTCGTCTCACGCTGTTGCTTGCCGCCGTCTGCTGTCTGGCGAGCGCTCCCCATGTCCATGCCCAGGAGACGCCGCGCAGCGTCTATTTCACGGGAGGCGTCGACCTTGTCAGCAGCTACCTCTGGCGCGGCTACCGCGAAGCAGGTGTCAGCATGCAACCCTCCATCGCGCTGAACGCTGGCGGATTCAAGCTCTCCGCCTGGGGATCGGCCGATCTGACGGGCATCTCCTACCGCGAGCTCGACCTCAAGGCCACCTACGTTCTGGGGCCGGTCACCTTCTCCGTCATCGACGTCTATTGCGTCAACCCCTCGCAGGAGGGCGACCACAACCACAACTACTTCTCCTACAACCGGCAGGGAGCTCCCCACCGTGTTGAGGCAGGCGTGGCGTGGTGCATCTCCAAGAAGGTGCCCCTGACCATCGCCTGGTACACCACGCTGGTCGGCGGCTCGGATTACGATGAAAACGGCAAACGCACCTGGGCTTCCTACGCCCAGCTCTCCTACCCCTTCTCGATCAAGGGCATCGATCTGGAGGCCGGTATCGGCATCGTACCCTGGGCCGCTCCGGCCATCTACCGCCTCGACCGCAACTTCTATGTCCAGGATGTCTTCCTCAATGCCGGCAAAAGCTGGCGCATCGAAAGTCTCGCCGGCCTGACCTTCTCCGTCTTCACGACGCTGAGCTGGAGTCCGGCCATGCAGGACGCCAACATCATGGGCGGTATCGCCGTCAAGATCTGACCCCCGTCCCCGTCACGCACAACGGCGGCCGAAAGGGCCGCCGTTTTTTTATCCGCCTCCGCCCCGAACCCGCTATCTTTGCATCACCCCTTTCCCCTGCACCATGAAAACGCCTGTCACCACATTCCGCTGTCCGCCGGAAGCGCTGGACCATCTGACCCGATGCGACCCGGCACTGGGCGCATACATCACCCGCTACGGGCCGCTGGAGCGGCCGCTGATTCCCGACCAGTTCGAGGCCATCGCCACCAACATCGTCTCCCAGCAGATCTCCGGCAAGGCTGCCGAAACCGTCCTTGCCCGACTCCGCGGGCAGCTCGGCCAACTGACCCCGGAGCGGCTGCTGGCCGGCACGGACGACACGCTGCGCGGTTGCGGCCTCTCCACTCGCAAGGTCGCCTACCTGCGGGCCGCAGCCGAAGCGATGACCGACGGCCGCCTCCGTGCCGAAGAGCTGGCAGGACTTCCCGACGAGGAAGCCATCCGCCGGCTCGATGCACTGCCCGGCATTGGCCGCTGGACAGCCGAGATGCTGCTGATCTTCTCGTTCGGCCGTCCGGACATTCTCAGTTTCGACGACCTGGGCATCCGCCGCGGGCTGACGCGGCTGCACGGCATCGACCGTTTCCCGCCCGACGTCCGCGCCCGCTACCGGGCGCTCTACTCTCCCTACGGGACCACCGCCTCGTTCTACCTGTGGCGGATTGCCTCGGAGCGGTACCCCCGTTGCAACCCGGACACAAAAAAAGAGGAGCGTTTTCCAACGCTCCTCTTTTGTCATGCCTCAAGGGAATCCCCTATTCGGCGCACTCGGTGGCAGCAGCCTGCTCCTCGGGCAGCATGATCACCTCGATGATGTTGCCGTCAGCCAGGATCTTGGCAGCCAGCTTCTGGAAGTAAGCGGCATCGAAGCTGTTCACGATATCCATGTAGTTGGAGTCGAGATCGTAGCCGTAGAGGTGGTAGTACATCAGGATGTTGCGCCAGTAACCGTTCTGTTTGAGCTGATCCGGATACTGTTTGGTGAAGTACTCCTTGATCTTGACCATGTCGTCCTCGCGAACATCACCGGCAGCCATCTTCTCGATTTCGTTGATGATGTCCTGCTTCAGTTCGTCCACCATGGCGGGTTCGGTATCGAACAGCGTCAGGTACAGGTAAGCGTCTACCGGCAGGAAGGCCGTCTGACCGAAGGCCGAAACACCGTACGTACCGCCCTTCTCCTCACGCATCGTCTCCGTGTAGCGGATCGTCAGCAGCTGTGCGAAGAAGTCCATGGCCAGTCTGTTCTCCAGCGAATAGGGCATCTCACCGTTCAGGATGGTTACCACGCTGGCCTTCGGCATCTCCATCGGCATCGTGAAGCGGTTCTCCACGCGACCCTGGGCATAGCGTACGCCGTCGTCTACCATCGTGAACGCCTTCTTGGTCTTGGGCAGAGAACCGATATATTTCTCCACCATCGGCTTGAGGGTCTCCAGATCCACGTTACCAACGATCAGATAGGTGAAGTCGTCGGGGTTGGAGTAGAGCTCCTCATATACCTTCTGGATCTTCTCGAAGCTGATGTTGCCGAGCTGGTCGAAGGTCAGCACCTCGCGACGCGGGTTGTTGCCGTACATCGTCTCGGTCATCACCTCCTGCAGTTTGAACTGCGGATCGCTGGCCACGTTACCGTAGGCGGTTGCCAACTGATTCATCATCACGTCGTAGTCAGCCTCGTCGAAGCGCGGAGCCGTGAAAGAGAGGTAGAGCAGCTGGAACATGGTCTCCAGATCCTTCGGCGATGCCGAAGCCGAGAAACCGTTGGTATAGGTATTGATGAAAGGCGTGATGCCTACCATCTTGCCCGTCAGCTGTTTGCGCAGATCGCTGGCATTGAACTTGCCCAGACCGGCCATATTCACATAGGTCGACAGCACCTGAGCCGTCATCAGATCCTCGGTTGCCAGTACGGACTGACCACCCTTACCGATTACCTGCATGAGTACCTCGTCAGCCTTGAAGTCGGTCGGTTTCACGATCACCGTGGCGCCGTTCTTCAGCGTCCAGACCGTAGCGCCAAACTGATCGGTTTCGGTCTTTACTACCTTGCTGCCTTTGAGCTTGGTCTTGGCCGGAATCAGCGGCTCGGCCACGAAGTCATCGGCCATGGGAGCGATCTCGGCATTCTGCACTTTCGTGATGATGTTCTCGAAATCGGCAGCGGTCGGGATCACGGCACCCTCTTTCGAAGGCAGCTCGGCGATTACCACCTGATTCTCGCGGGTCAGACGAGCACCCTGAACGAACTGGTTGAGCATATCCACATTGATAACACTCAACAGATAGTTGTAGAACTCATACTCGTCCTCGGCGCTCATCATCGGCTTGTTGAGCATGAAGTTGTAGATGTAGGTCCACATGTAGTCCTCGCTGCGGAGGTCGTTGCGACCGTCGTAAGCCATCTGCACCTGACGGGCGATCAGCGTCTTGGCGCGGTCGAACTCGGACTGCGTGAAGCCGTAGCGGGCCATCTTCTCATACTCGGTGTACATCGCCTCGAATGCGGGCAGCACCTCGCCTTCACGGGCCGATACCTGCATCATGACGATATCCATCGGACGGATGTTGTAACCGCTGTACAGGCTGCCCGACACGAACGGTGCATTGGGCTGCTGAGCGATGTCGCTGAGACGCTCGTTGGCGATAACCATCATGAACTGGTCGAGCAGCTCCATGAGAGCGACATCCGGCGTCTTGTTGAACTCAACCGGCACCGGTTCGCGTTTCACGTAGAGGGTCACGTTCGTACCGGTCAGCTCCGGATCGGTCAGCACACCGACGATCGGCTCCTCGTTGTGAACCGGCACCTCGATCTCAGCCTTCGGCTCGGGATTCTCCACGGCCGGGATGGTCGACATCAGTTTGATCACCTTCTGCTCCATCTCGTCCACGTCGAAGTCACCGACGATCAGGATGGCCTGCATGTCGGTGCGGTACCAACGGTGGTAGAACGAACGCAGTGCATCGTGGGGGAAGGTTTTCAGACCCTCCTCGTGGCCGATCACGTTGCGGGTAGCGTAACGCGAGTCGCCGTAGAGGTAGGGACCGGTCTGCTCGTGGATACGCCAGTCGGCCGTGTTGCGGGTACGCATCTCGTTCAGAATCACACCGCGCTCCGAGTCGATCTCGTCGCCGTCGAGGGTGATGTAGTAAGCCCAGTCGTGGAGCACGAGCAGGGCGGAATCAACCACGCCCTCGCGCACCGGCACGTTGGACATGTTGTAGCAGGTCATCTCCTGGGCCGTGAAGGCGTTCAGGTTGGCACCGAATTTCACGCCGACACTCTCCAGGTAGCTGATCATGTTCTTTCCGGGGAAGTTCTCCGTACCGTTGAAAGCCATGTGCTCGAGGAAGTGAGCCAGGCCCTGCTGCGAATCCTCTTCCTGCAGGGCACCCACATTGTCGAAGATCCAGAACTCGGCCTGTCCGGCAGGTTTGTCGTTGTGCCGGATGTAGTAGGTCATCCCGTTGTCAAGCACGCCCTTGCGTACCGCGGGATCATCGGGAAGCTCCTGCATTCCCTGTGCGAACAGCCCCGTAACCGATACGAGGGTCGCCGCTACCGCTAAAAAGAACTTTCTAATCATACGATTGATTTAAAAAAGTGGTTTGTAAAACAATTTATTGCTATCTCTTCGGGCCGCGGAGCAAGCGTCACGTCCGCGCCCGTTCCTCCTCTGCATCGTCGGGACGATACTCGATGATATCCCCCGGCTGGCAATCCAACACGCGGCAGATGGCGTCGAGCGTCGAGAAACGGATCGCCTTGGCCTTGCCCGTCTTGAGGATGGACATGTTCGCCTGGGTGATGTTGACCCGCTCGGAAAGTTCGCCGAGCGACATCTTCCGCTTCGCCATCATGACATCTATGTTGATGATAATTGCCATTTTCCGTTACGTCTATCAGATGGTCAGTTTCTGTTCCTCGGTCAGCGTCGCGTTGATGGAGAAGATCTCCGCGATCACGAAGATAACCACCCCCATCAGCAGTTCCGAGAAGTTGAACGGGAACGACGTATTGACCACATAGGCCGTACCCTCCAGATAAGGGGCCACCATGCGCGCCTCCAGCCACAGCGTCAGCGAGAAGAGCAGCGAAGCCAGGATCAGCAACAGGCCGATGACCCGCGTCAGCGCAATGTTGGTCCGGCTGAAGCCGCTGTCGTTGCGGATGCTTCGCCGCAGGGCGCCGATGACGATGAAGAGGATGACGAAGACCGCCGCATAGATCAGCACCGACAGAATGCCGCACAGCATGCGCAGGTTGTCGAGCGTCCGGCCGGCGAACGGCTCCTGTCCGGACACGGAAACCTTGAAGTCCAGCGACGCCGGACGGGCGTAGACCGTCGTTGAGCCCGCCGTCGTATCGCGGCGCACCGGCACGTCGAAACCGACCGCACTGGTCGCCATGCCCACGTCGTACATCACCCAGGTGCTTCGGTCGGAGCGCTGCTGTTCGGCATACATCCGGCGTCCGTCGTTGAGCCCCGTATGGAAGGCGTCCCCACCCAATCCGAGCGAACGGACCACCCCGATGGCTATCACGACAAAGAAAACCACATACAGAGCGGTGATACGTCGCAAGATGACTTTTCTGGAATTCATACGCCGATCCTCCCTTATTCCTTTCGCAAATATAACGCTGTTTTCGGGAAAAACAATATACTTTTATTGTTTTTCGATATTTTTTTATTCTTATTCCGCATTCCTGCTGCCGCACCGCCTGTCCGGAGAGTTGGAAAATCCCGCCATTCTCCGTACCTTGGATGTGCCGCAGCGCGGCCGGAATGCCCCACAGGCACTTCCTACCAAGGAACAAGATAACGATATTTCACGATTCATGGATACAAAACGCACCTATAATTACCGCATCGAGCCTCGTGACGTCGATTTCATGCGCCGCGCCACCCTCATGGCGCTGGTCGACTACCTGCTCCACACGGCCGGCGAGGATGCCGACCGCAACGGATTCGGCGTGCGCGACCTGAACCTCAACAACGCCTCCTGGGTGCTGACCCGGCTGGCCGTCGAGATCGACCGCATGCCGGACGAGTACGAACCCGTCCGCGTCACAACCTGGGTGAGCAACATCACCCGCGCCATGACCACCCGCAACTTCGACATCCTCGACGAACGGGGCGAACGGATTGCCGGCGCGGTCTCCAACTGGGCGATGATCGACCTCTCCACCCGCCGGCTGCTCGACCTGCACCAGCTGGCCGCCTACGACACCATGACGCAGGACTTTCCGCTGCCGGCGGCCCTGCCGCGCCGTCTAGCCACGCCGCATCCCACCGAACAGTTCACCCACACGGTCGCCTACAGCGACCTGGACTTCAACGGCCACGCCAACAGCGTGAAATACCTCCAGTGGGTGATCGACACCCTGCCGCTCGAATGGCTCCGGAGCCGCCGCTTCGCCCGCGTGGAGATCAACTACCTGCAGGAAACCCGCCACGGCGACGTCCTGGCCCTGCTGGCCGAGCGGTCGGCCGACGACTGCCTCTACGAGATCCGCAACGCCCGCGACGAGGCTGCCTGCCGCATTGCCTGCCACATGGTCTGACCGCACCCCGGAACGGTCCCGACGCGACGCCTGCCGGACACGACGCGCCGCAGCCCCGACTCCCGGCACAAAAAAAGAGGGACGGAATCCGATGATTCCGTCCCTCCCGTTTTCTACGGGAACGAACCGTTATTTGTTGTAACGCTCCTTGTAGCGCTCGATCTGCTTTTTGAGGGCGTCGATGGCGGTATCAATCGCCTCCTCAAACGTCTTGCAACGGCTCTCGGCAATCAGATCGTCACCGGGCGCATCGATGCGGATCGTGGCTATCTTGTTTCCCTTGTCGTTATCTTTGTCGAGCTTCAAAATGATCTCCGCACCCGTTGCGCGCTCGATGAAACGGTCGAGTTTGGCCATTTTGGCTTCAGCAAATTCGATGAGCTTCTGGTCGGCGTCGAATTTTACGGACTGGATCTTGACGTTCATAGTAGTTCCTCCTTTTGGTTTTAGGGACACGCCGCAGCGTGTCGTCGTGCATATTGTTTCGGGCGGGCCTTTCCCGCCCCTTCTTTTCCTTCCCGGTACGGCCGGAACCCCGTCAATGCTCGCGGGCATGCGGATGGGCCGTGTCGTACACCTCTTTCAGTTGGGCGATGCTGTTGTGCGTATAGACCTGCGTCGCGCTCAGGGAAGCATGCCCCAGCAGTTCCTGAATCTCTCTCAAATCGGCGCCGCTGTTCATCATGTGGGTGGCGAACGTATGCCGCAACACGTGCGGACTGCGCTTGCCCGGAATGCCGAAGAGAGCGAGCTGCCGCCGGATGGCCCGATAGACCTCGCTGCGAGAGATTCGGTTTCCTTTCTTTGTTAAAAATAATGCTTTTTCTCCGGACAAACAAATATTCTCGGCCCTAATTGCGGACAAATACGCCTGAATCCGCTCCCGCAGTTCGGGCACAATCGGCACGATCCGCTCCTTGTCGCCCTTGCCCCGGACATGCAACTCCCTGAATCCTTTCTCGAAATCGGTCCGGTCGATGGCAATCAGCTCGGCCAGACGCAGCCCCGTCGCATACAGAAACAGCACCATCAGCGCATCGCGGCGGCGGCAGAAATCCTCCCCCTCGTCCATCTCCGCGGCCAGTTCGTTCACCAGCCGGCTCATCCGGCTCTCGGGGATGAAGGCGGGCAGCGTCATCGGCTTTTTCAGCGCGGAGACCTTCCGGAACGGATCGGCGACCACCGCCTCCTCGCGCAACAGGTATTTATAAAAGGAGCCCCAGGCGGAGAGCATGCGGTTGATGCTGGTCGGTTTCAGCCCCTCCTCCGAGAGGGAAATCACCCAGGCCCGCACCTCGTCAGCCGTCAGTCGGGCCGGATCGAAGGTCTCCTCCGTCACGCCCAGATAGGCCAGCAGCCGGTCGATGTCGCGCCGGTAGCTCGCCACCGTGTTGGGCGAATAGCGCCGCGTCGTCTCGATGTACCGGATGAAACTGCCGACGGGATCCTGCATGGCTGTCATAAACCAGATCAAAGAAAGGGAATCAGCGTCCGGAAGCCGGACGGATGCGCCGCATGCGCAGGGCGATGACCCCCCAGAAGGCCTCGCCGAAAATGCCGCTGCTCATCTTCGAGACACCCGCCGTGCGATCCATGAAGATGATCGACACCTCCCGGATGCGGAATCCGAGACGCCAAGCGGTATATTTCATCTCGATCTGGAAGCCGTAGCCCTTCATCCGCACCGCGTCCAGGTCGATGGTCTGCAGCACGCGGCGGGAGTAGCAGACAAATCCCGCCGTCGCGTCACGCACGGGCATGCGGGTGATGAGACGGACGTAGATGGAGGCGCAGTAGGACATCAGCAGGCGCGACATGGGCCAGTTGACCACATTGACCCCCTGCACGTACCGCGAACCGACCACCACGTCGGCCCCCTCCTCCGCCGCACGGAAGAGCCGCACCAGATCGTCGGGATTGTGCGAGAAGTCGCAGTCCATCTCGAACACATAGTTGTAGCCGTGGTCGAGCGCCCAGCGGAATCCGGTCAGGTAGGCGGTTCCCAGCCCCAGTTTGCCGCTCCGTTCGATCAGGAAGAGGCGGTCGGGCCACGCCGCCTGGTGCTGCCGCACGATGTCGGCCGTACCGTCGGGCGAGGCATCGTCGATGACCAGCAGGTCGAACGGCTCGGGCAGCGAGAAGACCTTGGCGATCATCGCCGCAATATTCTCCCGCTCGCGATAGGTGGGAATGATAACAAGTTTGCGCATAGGGGTAAAACCTTGTTCCGATCAGTCAACAAATGTATCAAAAAAACGGTGATTTCCCATCGCGGCGTATATTTCTGCCCCCGGGATCCGCACCCTCCGGCGGGATTCGGCCGAAAATGCCTACCTTTGTTTCTTCGGCCGCCTCTCATTTTCGCGCGGCCGCGACACGCACATGAACTTTCACCTGGAACACACCGCCCGGAGCAGCCACGCCCGGGCAGGCCTGCTGACAACCGACCACGGCCCGATCGAAACGCCCGTCTTCATGCCGGTCGGCACGGCGGCCAGCGTCAAGGGCATCTTCCACCGCGACCTGAAGGAGGTCGGCGCACGGATCATTCTGGCCAATACCTACCACCTCTACCTGCGGCCGGGCATGGAGATCATCGAAAAGGCTGGCGGTGTCCACCGCTTCAGCACCTGGGACCGTCCGATGCTCACCGACAGCGGCGGCTTCCAGGTCTTCTCGCTGGCCCAGTGCCGCAAGCTCACCGAGGAGGGCTGCCGCTTCAGCTCCCACATCGACGGCTCGAAACACCTCTTCAACCCCGAGAAGGTCGTGGACATCCAGCGGACCATCGGCGCCGACATCATGATGGCGTTCGACGAGTGTCCTCCCGGCGACTCGCCCCGCGACTATGCCGCCAAATCGCTGCGGCTGACCCACCGCTGGCTGGAGCGCTGCTTCGAACAGTACGCCCGGACCCAGCCCAAGTACGGCCACTACCAGGCCCTCTTCCCCATCGTACAGGGGTGTACCTACCCCGACCTGCGCAGCGAATCGGCCCGCTTCGTCCAGCAGTTCGGCGCCGACGGCTACGCGATCGGCGGTCTGGCCGTAGGCGAACCCGCCCCCGTCATGTACGAGATGATCGAGGTGGTCAACGCCATCCTGCCGCAGGACAAGCCCCGCTACCTGATGGGGGTCGGCACACCCGTGAACATTCTGGAGGCGATCGACCGCGGCGTGGACATGTTCGACTGCGTGATGCCCACGCGCAACGGGCGCAACGGCATGCTCTTCACCAGCGAAGGCATCATCAACATCCGCAACCAGAAGTGGCGCGACGACTTCTCGCCGATCGACCCGATGGGCCACTGTTTCGCCGACACGCTCTACTCCAAGGCCTACCTGCGCCACCTGGCCGTCTCGGGCGAAATGCTGGCCGCCCAGATCGCCTCGCTGCACAACATCGCTTTCTACATGTGGCTGGTGGACGAGGCGCGCCGCCGCATCCTCGACGACACCTTCCCGGAGTGGAAACGCGAAATGGTTGGAAAATTGATGCAGAGATTGTAACTTCGTCCGGACAGGCAGTAGACAAGAGACATGGCAGGCCGACACAACATAAAATTCCCCGGATTCAAGATCCTTGACCGCTACATCCTGCGGAAATTTCTGGGGACCTACTTCTTCGCCATCGCGCTCATCATCATCATCGTCGTCGTCTTCGACGCGGTGGAGAAGATGGACGACTTCATCACCAACAAGGCCACCCTGCAGGTCGTGGCCCTGGACTACTACCTCAACTTCATCCCCTACTTCATCAACCAGTTCAGCGGCCTGTTCACCTTCATCGCGGTCATCTTCTTCACCTCGAAGATGGCCTACCAGACGGAGATCATCGCCATCCTCTCCAGCGGCGTGAGCTTCCGGCGCATCCTGTGGCCCTACTTCCTGGGCGCCATGTTCATCACGGCCGTCTCGCTGTCGCTGAACCTGTGGGTGATCCCCGGCGCCAACGCCCGCCGCGTGGAATTCGAGCGCCAGTACCTCAACAAGAACAAGAACCTCGACCTGCGCTACGACCGCCACATCTACCGCCAGATCTATCCGGGCACCTTCGCCTACATCCGCGGCTACAACGGCCGCACGGAAAAGGCCACCTACCTGGCCATCGAGCAGTACGACGGCAGCCGCATGGTCGCCTCGCTCGAAGCCTCGGACGCCACCTTCATCCCCGAGACGAAACGCTGGACGGCCGACCGCTACATGACCCGCACCTTCGACGAAAACAACCTCGAACACCTCGAAAAGCACGAACGGCTGGATACGATGATCAACCTCGACGTGCTCGAGCTGGGCAAGCTGGAGGATATCATCCAGACCATGAGTTTCGGCCAGCTCAACCGCTTCATCGTCGACCAGAAGGCCAAGGGATCCGACATGGTGTCGATGTTCGAGGTGGAACGCCAGAACCGCTTCGCCTACCCGATGGCCACCTTCGTGCTGACGGTCATCGGCCTGTCGCTCTCCTCGCGCAAGGTGCGCGGCGGCACGGGCCTGCACATCGGTGTCGGCATCGCACTCTGCTTCTCCTACATCCTGATCTGCAAGTTCGCGGCCGAGTTCGCCAAGAGCAGCACCTTCTTCTCCCCGATCCTGCTGGTGTGGATGCCGAACATCATCTATGCCTTCGTCGCGGTCTATCTCTACAAGAAAGCACCCAAGTAACGGATGCCTCCCGCAGAACGCGCCGACTGCATTTTTTGTCCGACGAGAGAAGAACCTCACGCAAAAATCATTACATTTGTGAACTTTAGTGACAGAAAAGCCACTCGAGGAAAGACCACTAATATTATTCTAAACAAACCATAGTTATGGATATTACGACAGCCAAACTTTCGGGCAAAACCCGTGAGGAACACGACCTGATTGGTTACATGCAGGTTCCGGAAGAGTACTATTTCGGCGTACAGACCATGCGCGCGATTGACAACTTCCACATCAGCCGCGTAAAACTGTGCTTCTTCCCGGAATTCATCAAGGCACTGGCCGACGTCAAGGAAGCAGCCGCTCTGGCCAACCGCGACCTCGGTCTGCTCGACCCGACCATCGCCGATGCCATCGTCAAGGCATGCCGCATGGTACGCGACGGCAAATTCGACGATCAGTTCGTAGTAGACATGGTACAGGGCGGTGCCGGTACCTCCACCAACATGAACGCCAATGAGGTGATCGCCAACATCGCCCTCGAACTGATGGGCCACAAGAAAGGCGAGTACAAATACTGCCACCCGAACAACCACGTAAACCTCTCCCAGTCGACCAACGACGCCTACCCCACCGCAGCCCGCATCGCGCTGGCCCGCAGCATCAAGAAGATGGAGGAGTCGCTCAACCTGCTGATCGAGGCCTTCCGTGCCAAAGGCGCCGAGTTCGCCGATGTCATCAAGATGGGCCGCACCCAGCTGCAGGACGCCGTGCCGATGACCCTCGGCCAGGAGTTCGAGGCTTACGCCGCCAACCTCGCCGAAGAGACCCAGCGTCTGGAGGAGAACTACAAGCTCTTCTATGAGATGAACATGGGTGCTACGGCAATCGGTACGGGCATCAACGCCGATCCCGACTATCCGGCCATCTGCGAGAAATACCTCCGCGAGGTAACCGGCCTGCCGATGGTAGTGGCTACCAACATGATCGAGGCCACGAACGATACGGGTGCCTACGTAATGAACTCCTCGGCCCTGAAACGTCTGGCCATCAAACTGTCGAAGATCTGCAACGACCTGCGTCTGCTCTCGTCGGGTCCCCGCTGCGGTCTGAGCGAGATCAACCTGCCGCCGCGTCAGCCCGGTTCGTCGATCATGCCCGGCAAGGTGAACCCCGTGATCCCGGAGGTTGTCAACCAGGTTGCCTTCCGCGTAATCGGCAACGACACGACCGTCACGATGGCTGCCGAGGCCGGTCAGCTCGAGCTGAACGTTATGGAGCCGATCATCATGCACTGCATGTTCGAGAGCATCGAGATGCTGAGCAACGCCATGAACACGCTGCGTGAGAAATGCGTGACGGGCATCACCGCCAACCGCGAGGTTTGCCGCAACATGGTCTACAACAGCATCGGTCTGGTAACGGCCCTCAACCCCTACCTCGGCTACGAAACCTCGACGATGCTGGCCAAAGAGGCGCTGACGAGCGGTCGCGGCGTCTACGAGCTGGTTCTCGAGCACAAGCTGATGAGCAAAGAGGAACTCGACACCATCCTTCGTCCGGAGAACATGGTGAAACCCCGCAAGTTCCTCCGCAAATAAGTCCGTCGGGCCTGCCCGATGACATGCCAGGAGCCGCACGATTCCTCGTGCGGCTCTTTTTTGTCTGTGCCGCAAAAGCGTACGTTGCCGGCCATCACCCAGTCGTCACCCGGCCGTCACCCGGTCTTCGCCCGGCCCCCATCCTGCTGCGAAATGACTCCGCCTCACCCGGCGTCCCTCTCCCGTTCGGCCGCTGTTCCGTCGCCCGACATGCGCCGACCGCCCCCGCCCCGATAAAAACAGATCGGGACGACCCTTGCGGATCGTCCCGATACAGAACCTGTCAATCTCCTGTTGCTTATTTGAGCTTCGGACCGGCTGCTACCAGCGCCTTGCCCTCCTCATTGCCGGTAAACTTCTCGAAGTTCTTGATGAAGCGGCCGGCGAGGTCTTCGGCTTTCTTGTTCCACTCCTCGGCCGAAGCGTAGGTGTCGCGCGGATCGAGGATGGCCGGATCTACACCCGGCAGCTGGGTCGGAACCGTGAAGTCGAAGTAGGGGATCTGTTTGGTCGGAGCCTTGTCGATCGAACCGTCGAGGATGGCGTCGATGATGCCACGCGTGTCGCGGATCGAGATACGTTTGCCCGTACCGTTCCAGCCCGTGTTCACGAGGTAAGCCTTGGCACCCGATTTCTGCATGCGTTTTACGAGTTCCTCACCGTATTTGGTCGGGTGGAGCGACAGGAAGGCTGCACCGAAGCAGGCCGAGAAGGTCGGGGTCGGCTCGGTGATGCCGCGCTCGGTACCGGCCAGTTTGGCGGTGAAGCCCGAGAGGAAGTAGTATTTCGTCTGCTCCGGAGTCAGGATCGAAACGGGAGGCAGTACACCGAAGGCATCGGCCGAGAGGAAGATGACGCGCTCGGCAGCCGGGCCTTTCGACACCGGTTTCACGATGTTGTTGATGAAGTAGATCGGGTACGATACGCGGGTGTTCTCCGTTACGCTCTTGTCGGCGAAGTCGATGTGGCCCTTGTCGTCCACGGTTACGTTCTCCAGCAGGGCGTCGCGCTTGATGGCGTGCCAGATGTCCGGCTCGCTCTCCTTGTCGAGGTTGATGACCTTGGCGTAGCAGCCGCCCTCGAAGTTGAAGACGCCTTCGTCGTCCCAGCCGTGCTCGTCGTCACCGATGAGCAGACGTTTCGGGTCGGTCGAAAGGGTCGTCTTGCCGGTACCCGACAGACCGAAGAAGATGGCGGTGTTCTTGCCCTCCTTGTCGGTATTGGCCGAGCAGTGCATCGAAGCGATGCCCTTGAGCGGCAGCAGGTAGTTCATGTAGGAGAACATACCCTTCTTCATCTCACCACCGTACCAGGTGTTGATGATGACCTGCACCTTCTCGGTGAGGTTGAAGACAACGGCCGTCTCGGAGTTCAGACCGAGCTCCTTGTAGTTGGTCACCTTGGCCTTGGAAGCGTTCATCACCACGAAATCCGGCTCGCCGTAGTTGGCCAGCTCCTCCTCGGTGGGACGGATGAACATGTTCTTGACGAAGTGTGCCTGCCAGGCCACCTCCATGATGAAACGGATTTTCAGACGGGTATTGACGTTGGCGCCGCAGAACGTATCGACTACGAACAGACGTTTGTTCGACAGCTCGGCGGTAGCGATCTTCTTCAGTTCCTTCCAGGTTGCCTCGGAGACGGGTTTGTTGTCGTTCTTGTAGGCATCGCTGGTCCACCAGATGGTGTCGCGGGTCGTGTCGTCCATAACAAAGAACTTGTCTTTGGGCGAGCGGCCGGTATATTCGCCGGTCATCACGTTCACAGCACCGGTCTCCGTGAGTTTACCCTTCTCGTAACCGGTCAGGGCGGGATTCATCTCCTCCTCGAAGAGCTGCTCATACGAGGGATTGTAAACGATCTCAGTCGTGCCGGTAATGCCGTACTGGGTCAAATCGATCTTTTTTGCCATGATCTTTTCTGTTTATTGAATGTACCTTAAAACCTTCCTTTTCAACGGGATTCGTTCCGCCGTCCAACCTGGTCGGAGCATCCTTCGCTTCGCCGTCCGACGACCGGTCCGATCGACCGTCAATTATTGTTAGCAGGCTAACAACGCCGCAAAGATATACATTAATTCCGTTTTTGTATAGCATCCGGCGATCGTTTTTTTCGCCGCAGCCCCTGCGACAAGGGTCGGACCGATCGCAAAAAGAACGCGCCGCCGCGCCGTTTAGTATGACCGAAGCGGGGAAAGCCGGCTCCCCGGGGAACGGCTGCCGCAGGGCGACGACGTTTTGTGTCGTTTTTTTGCTAATTTCGCACGCTTTTTGCTGCACTTCGTACAGTACCGCAAACCCTGGCCGTCATGTCCGCCCTGTACATCCACATTCCCTTCTGCAAGACCCGCTGCAACTACTGCGACTTCTACAAGCAGACCCAGCTGATCGATCCCTCGCTCTACTTCAATGCCCTGGAGCGTGAGATGGAGTTCCGCCGCGATTTCTTTGCCCCCGGCGAACCGCTGCGCACGGTCTATTTCGGAGGAGGCACCCCATCGGTCTATCCCCCCTCGTTTCTGCAGAGCGTACTGGACAAGGCGGCCACGCTGTGGCCACTCGACGCCGTCACCGAAATCACGGCCGAGGCCAATCCCGACGATGTGAACGATGCGACGATTCGGGCCCTGAAGGCCACCGGCATCAACCGCATCAGCTTCGGCATCCAGTCCTTCATCGACCGCGACCTGCGCTTCATGGGGCGCCGCCACACGGCCGCCCAGGCCGTCGATGCGGTCCGCCGGGTGCAGGATGCCGGCATCGGCAACGTGTCGATCGACCTGATCTTCGGCATTCCGGGCATGACGCTGCGGGAGTGGGAACAGAACGTACTGCGCGCACTGCTGCTGAATGTCCAGCACATTTCGGTCTACTGCCTAACCATCGCCGAGGGGACCGTTTTCGGGCGGATGGCCGCCGAGGGACGGCTCACGCCCGCCACGGACGAAGCGTGCGAGGAGCAATACCTGCTCTGCCACCGGATCCTGACCGACGGCGGCTTCGAACATTACGAGATCTCCAACTACGCCCTCCACAACCGCCGTTCGCGCCACAACAGCGCCTACTGGGACGGCACCCCCTACCTGGGGCTGGGGCCATCGGCCCACTCCTACGACGGCCAACGGCGCATCTTTGCGGCCAGCGACCTGAAGGGTTACCTGGCCGGAGCAGGCACCGGCACCATCTACAGCGTCGAAACCCTCTCACCGCGCGACCGCTACAACGAATACATCATGACGGGACTGCGCACCAGCGACGGCATCCGCCGGGAGGTACTCACGTCCCGGTTCGGCGCCCAGGCGCTGATCTACTTCGAATACATGGCCGGCAAGCTGCTCCAGAGCGGCGCACTGGTCCGCGAGGGAGACACCTACCGCATTCCTCCGGAACGCTTCATGGTCTCCAACGACATCATCAGCGAACTCTTCTACGTCGACGAGTAACCCCGATACCTAAAACATGCAGGCGCCCTGTCGATGATTCTTACGACAGGGCGCCTGCGTGTTTTCCGGTCGCCGGTATGCTACGGGAGTGCCACCGTGCGGATCCAGTCGGCGATCGTCGTCAGCACTTCGGGAGCCATCGTCACCTCAATCGTACCGTATTCGGTCGGGAGGCCCGTTTCGCAGGGCTGGAAAAGATGATTCAGCCCCTCGAACACCTCGATGGTCAGCGGCACCGATGCGGGGACGCTCTCCCGGAGCGGTTCGACCACCACCTCGGGCGGCACCTGCCGATCGCGACTGCCCACCACCGCCAGCACGGGACAGGCGATGCGGGGCAGGAAATCGTCCGGATCGTAAGAGATCAGCGAACGCATCTCCGGCGAGGCGCACTGAAGCAGCCCCGTCCGGATCTGGTCGAGCGACTGCGGATCGTCGCGGAAATCGGGCGGCAGCAAGGTCTGCGCCAGCGAATCGGCATGGGCAGCCAGGAACGCCGGCTCGTACCGGTCGCACAAGGCCAGCATGGCCTCGTTCATCTGGTCGTTCTGACGCTGCACCTCCTCCGGCACGCCCATCGCTTCGCCGATCTGGCGGCGCTGCGCGGCCAGGAATTCACGGCCCGGGACGGCCGGTCCGGCCATGGCAACGACAAAATCGGCATCACCGCATGCACCGGCCAGCATGTAGGCAATCATCGCCCCCTCGCTGTGACCGATCACGCCGACCCGCTGCGGATCGACCGCCGACTGACGCCGCAACCAGGCCATGGCCGAAGCGGCGTCATCGGCAAAATCCTGCAGCGACGCCTCTCCATACACGCCCTGCGAGCCACCCACCCCGCGGTCGTCATAGCGCAGCACGGCAATCCCCGCACGGGTCAGCCCATCGGCCAGCACCCGGAAGGGATGGTGGCCCATCAACTCCTCGTCCCGGTTCTGCGGTCCCGATCCCGACACCAGCACAACGGCCGGGAAAGGCCCCTCGCCCTGCGGCAGGGTCAGCGTACCGGAGAGCGTAATGCCCGCTCGGTCGTTGGGGAAGGTCACCTCCTCGACGCGGTAGGGATAAGGCGGCCGGGGCTCCTGGGGGCGCCGTCTTTCGACCGCACCGCGCGTAAAGGTCAGCGGCACCTCCAGCCCGTTCTGCCGGAAGGTACCCACCAGCGAA
The DNA here is from genome assembly GCA_019116245.1 of Candidatus Tidjanibacter faecipullorum. Taxonomy (GTDB): domain Bacteria; phylum Bacteroidota; class Bacteroidia; order Bacteroidales; family Rikenellaceae; genus Tidjanibacter; species Tidjanibacter faecipullorum. The sequence goes on along the minus strand of DXCC01000006.1, from coordinate 62,118 downwards.
TCGGCCTGCAACTCACCCTCATAGGCCAGCCGCAGGGCATCGTCGGCCAGGGCAAACCGACCGTCGGCAAACGACGTGCGGGCAATGGGAATATTCCGGGCTCCCTGATCGGGACTGTCCATGCGGGTCACGTACCGGCCGTCGGCCTCCTGCTCGACGTGGAGCACCAACGCCATCTTCATGACACCGAGGTCGAGTGTGCCGCGCCACGTCCCCGCAATCTCCTGCGCACCGGCCAGCAGCGGCATGCAACAGGCCGCCGCCAGCAACAAATACCATTTTTTCATCGTGTTTCCGTTTCCCAGGCGGCATGTGCGCCGCCCTGTGTCCGGCCAAGGTACGGATTTCCGTCCAAACCGGCAACAGCAATTTATCCGGCGTCCGACACGCGGATGGAGAGAAAAACCGTATCTTTAACCGTCGGCCCTACTCCCCCGACACCCAATGGCATGGAAGCAGAAGCACACTACAAGACCGGGTTCGCCCTCAGCGGCGGTTTCATCAAGGGATACGCCCACCTGGGCGCTTTGCAGGCCCTCTTCGAACGGGGCATCCGCCCCGACATCATCGCCGGCGTAAGCATCGGCTCCGTGGCCGGCGCCTTTCTGGCCGACGGCCGCACACCGGCCGAAATCCTCGACCTCTTCCTAAGCCGGGAGTTCGGCAGTTTCACCAGCCTGACCCGCATGCGGGGCGGCTTGATGGATCTGGACAACTTCGATGACTTCCTCTCCGAAAACCTCTCCGTACGACGCATCGAGGAGCTTTCCATTCCGCTCGTGGTCACGGCCACCAACCTCGACACAGGCCGGAGCGTTCACTTCCGCGACGGAGCGATCGCTCCGCGCATCGCCGCCTCGTGCTGCATGCCGGGCCTCTTCGCCCCCATCACGATCGACGGCGACCACTATGTGGACGGCGGCGTGCTGCAGAACCTGCCCGTCTCGGTGCTGCGCTGCCAGTGCGACAAGGTGGTGGCCATCAATCTGAGCCACATTGTCCCCTCTCGAGACTACCGCCACAACATGCTCGGCATTCTGATGCGCACCTACCACCTGATGTCGCACAGCAACATTCTGAACGACCGCCGCGCCGCCGACATGCTGATCGAACCGGAGGGGCTGGAGGCCTACGGTAACACCCAGCTCGACCGGGGCCGGGAGATTTTCGACATCGGCTACCGGGCCGCCCGCAAGGTGATCGACCAGGTGGGCGACATCGTCTTTCCGCCCGACATCCCGCAGCAGAAGGCCTGACACGTCCGGATCCAGCGGCCGGTCCTTTCCTTCCGGAACCGATCCGACCCGCCGGTCTGCCCGTGCAAAAATAGAGCGGCGCACCTTCCCGCAGGGAAAGTGCGCCGCTCGGTTTGTTGCGCCCGTGCGCGCTACCGACGGACTACTCGACCGGTGCCTCCAGCACCGCCTTGTAGAGATCGATATCGCCGCAGCAGGAGTTGCGGATGAACTCGGCAGCCGCCTTGTTCTGCGCTTGGGCATATTTGATATAGGTCTGAGCCGGCACGACGTAATCGTCGCACTCACCGGCCTGACGAAGCAGCAGGTGCGACAGCACGAGGTGACCCGACATCTCCACCAGACGGCGGGCGTGGAACTCGATCTGCTCGCCGTTGCCGGCCGTAACGGTCGCGATGGCCTGCTCGTACTCCTCGCGCATGGCAACGAGCTTGTCCAGCCAGTGTTTCATCTCGGCGGGACGCTCGATGGCCTCGTACTCCTTGATCTGGTTGAGGAAGGTGCCGGTGGTCACGTGACGGATGGCAGCCACCACCTGCAGCTGGGTCGTACCCTCATAGATGTTCGTGATGCGGGCATCGCGGAAGATGCGCTCCACGGGGTAATCCTTCATGTAGCCCGAACCGCCCAGAATCTGGATGGCGTCATAGGCCAGCTGGTTGGCATACTCGCTGGCAAACATCTTGCAGAGCGGCGTGAAGGCGTCGGCCAGTTTGTTGAAGGCCTTCATCTCGCCCTTCTCTTCGGCCGTCAGCGGACGCTCCTTGCCGATCTCGGCCCAGCACTTGTAGATCTCCACGAAACGGGCGGTCTCGTAGAGCATCGCACGCGAGGCACAGAGTTTGGCCTTCATGTTGGTGAGCATCTCGAAGATGGCCGGGAACTGGATGATCGGCTTGCCGAACTGCTGACGCTCGTTGGCATACTTGAGCGCCTCGCGGTAGGCGACCTCGCAGAGACCCGTACCCTGGGCGCCGATGCCCAGACGGGCGGCGTTCATCAGCGACATCACGTATTTGATCAGACCCAGCTTGCGGTCGCCGACCAGTTCGGCCGGAGCATTCGTATAGACCAGTTCGCAGGTAGGCGATCCCTTGATACCGAGTTTGTTCTCGATGCGGCGCACCTTCACGCCGCCGTCGCGACGGTCATAGACGAACATCGACAGACCGCGGCCGTCCTTCGTACCCTCTTCCGAACGGGCCAGTACGAGCGAAATGTCGCCGTCGCCGTTGGTGATGAACCGTTTCACGCCGTTGAGCAGCCACTTGCCGCTCTTCTCGTCGTAGTGGGCCTTGAGCATCACGGCCTGCAGGTCGGAACCCGCATCCGGCTCGGTCAACGCCATGGCGCACGTCGCACCGCGCGACACGAGCGGCAGGTACTTCTGCTTGATCTCCTCGCTGGCGAATTCGTTGATCGTCTCGGCGCAGTCCTGCAGACCCCAGATGTTTTCGAAGCCGGCATCGCCGCGGGCCACCATCTCGTTGGCCATCACGAAGCAGATGAGCGACATGTTCAGACCCTCGTACTTGCGGGGCAGGTGAATGCCGCCCAGACCGGCCTTGCGGATTGCCTCGAGGTTGGCCTGCGTGCCGCGGGCGTACACCACGTGGTCGTCCACCACCTTCGGGCCTTCCTTGTCGACATCCTCGGCGTTGGCGGCGATCACGTTGGCGCAGATGTCACCCGTGATCTCCAGCACGCGGCGGTAGCTGTCCATGGCATCCTCGAAGTCGGCCGGTGCGTAGTCGTAGAGATCCTTCTCCGCGAAGTTCTTCTCGCGCAGCTCCACGATCTTCTTCATCAGCGGATGGTTCAGCTGGAACTGCAGGTCCTTATTATCTAAAAAAAAGTTTCCCATATCCTGTGTATGTTTCGGCGGTTCCGATCGGGGCGGCTGCCCGCCCGATCGCATCCACGTTTCCTATTTGGAATTCTGTTTGTAGAATTTGATCATCTTGGGAATGATCTCCATCGCATCGCCTGTGATGACATAGTCGGCGAACTTGTTGATCGGCGCATCGGGGTCGGTGTTGATGGCGATCACCATCGACGACTGATCCATGCCGGCCGTGTGCTGAATCTGACCCGAAATACCGCAGGCGATGTAGAGTTTCGGACGAACCGTCACACCCGTCTGACCGATCTGGCGGGCATGCTCCGTAAAGCCGGCATCCACGGCGGCACGCGAAGCGCCCACCTCGCCGCCGAGCAGGTCGGCCAGCTCATGCAGCAGACGGAAGTTCTCCTTGCTGCCCATGCCGTAGCCGCCGGCCACGATAACGGGCGAATTCTTGATGTCGATGCCCTTCTCCTCGATGTGGCGGTCGATGATCTTCACCACCAGGTCGGTGTCCTTCACGAATTTGGCCGCATCGATGCGGATCACTTCGGGCTGGGTGGGGGTAGCCACCTCGGCCTTGCGCATCACGCCCTCGCGCACGGTAGCCATCTGGGGACGGTGGTCGGGATTGACGATCGTTGCGATGATGTTGCCGCCGAATGCGGGACGGATCTGGTAGAGCAGATTCTTGTACGAAGCCTTGGTTTTCGGATCGTCATAGTCACCGATCACGAGGCTCGTACAGTCGGCCGTCAGACCGCTGTGAAGCGTCGAGGATACGCGCGGAGCCAGGTCGCGGCCCACGGGCGTCGCGCCGAAGAGGGCTACCTGGGGTTTCTCCTGCTCGAAGATGCCGCACACGATGGCCGTGTGGGGCAGCGTGCGGTACGGTGCCAACTCGGCATCGTCGGCCACCCACAGCGTGTCGGCGCCGTAACGGCCGGCAATCTTGTCCATTCCTTCGAGGCCGTGACCGATGGCGAGCGCCTCGAGCTTGCAGCCCAGACGGTCGGCCAGTTCGCGGCCCTTGGTGAGAAGTTCGAGGCTGACGTCGGCAACCTGTCCTCCTTCTGTCTCTATGTATACGAATACGTTGTTCATCTGTTTCTCCTCCTACGATTAACCGAGCGTGTGGCTGGCGATAAGTTCGACCATCAAAGCATTCAAGTCCTCGTCCGAAGCGGTCAGACGACGCGACTCCTTGGCCTGGAAGACCACGTTTTCGATCTGTTTCACCTTGGTCGGCGAACCCGCCATACCCAGCTGCTGGGGATCGACATCGATGTCACCCACGTTCCACTCGGTGATCTTCAGGTAGTCGCGGGTTTCGTAGAGCGACAGGTAGTCGTCGCCCGCCTCCTGGATCTCGCTGCGCGTCTTGGCGTGTTTGTATTTCATTACCCGTTTGGCGTTCTGGGGACGGCACTCGGGCGCCGACTCGTTGACGGTCATCAGCATGGGCAGCGGAGCGGAAACCGTCTCCACGCCGCGCTCCAGACGACGGCGGATGACGATCTGCTTCTCGTCGATCGAGAGGATCTGCTCGGCATAGGTCACCTGCGGCCAGCCGAGCTTCTCGGCTACCTGGGGACCCACCTGGGCGGTATCGCCGTCGATGGCCTGACGGCCTGCCACGATGATATCGGGCTTGATCTCGGCCAGCGCACGCGAAAGGGCGTAGGACGTAGCCAGCGTATCGGCACCGGCAAAGGCGCGGTCGGTCAGCAGATAGCCGCCGTCGGCACCGCGGAACATCGCCTCGCGGATGATGTCGGCTGCACGCAGCGGGCCCATGGTCAGGATGTGGACCGTACTGCCGGGGCAGAGATCCTTTATGGTCAGCGCCTGTTCGAGCGCATTCAGGTCTTCGGGGTTGAATATCGCCGGCAGAGCCGCACGGTTCACGGTTCCGTCCGCTTTCATCGCGTCCTTACCCACGTTGCGGGTATCGGGAACCTGCTTGGCGAGTACAACTACTTTCAGCTGTTTTCCCATTGGTTTAGATTTATGTTTAAAATTTCAGGCATCGGGGCCGCAACCGCCGTCGCCGATCGTTTTTCTCTTTTTGTCCTGTCCGCCGGACCGCTCTTCGCCGCAGAGGAAACGGGCGGCACGCCGGAGGTTTTTCCGCAACCGGCTGTCGCTCACCCTTCTGGCGGGAATCCGAATGGCAGCCGGACCGATTGCTCCAAAATGGAACATGTCGCAAATGTACGTTTTTTTCCGCGAACGGCTGCGCGTTCCCGCCGTTTTTTACACCGCCGCCCGCCCCCTTTCCGGAGGGCATCCGAACGGCCGCCGGAAGACGAAAAGCGCCCATTCCCTTATTTTTACAAAGATAATTGCTACCTTCGTAGGTTCAAAAACGGGAAATGCGCACATTCGTCTTCACCATATTGCTCCTGCTGGGCGTGGTTGCGACCGACGTCCGGGCCCAGGTCAACAAGCGCTACTTCGTGTGGGTGGGGCGCGACATGGTGATGGAGAACCGCTACCGCGAGGCGATCGAGACGCTCAACATTCTCCTGCGCGCCGATCCCGAAGCCTACGAAGGCTACTTCTGGCGGGGTATCGCCAAATACAACCTCGACGACCTGCTCGGCGCCGAACGCGACTTCACGATCACGCTAGCCAAGAATCCCGTCTACACGATGGCCTACCAGTTCCGCGCGCTCACCCGCTCGCGGATGGGCAACTACGACGACGCCATGAAGGATTTCCAGGAGGCCATCGACCTGCGCCCCGACTACCCCGCCCCCTACTACAGCCGCGGCGTGGCCAACATCCTGACCCGCCGCTACGCCGAGGCGGTGGCCGACTTCGACATGTATCTCCGCTTCAATCCCCGCGACGCGGACGGCTACGCCAACCGCGGCATGGCCTACCTCAACCTGCGCGACACGACGGCCGCCTACGCCGACTTCGAACGGGCCATCTCCACCAACCGGAACGATCCGCGCGGCTACCTCGAACGGGGAGCCCTCTACATGGCCCAGGAGCGGTACGACGAAGCGCTGGCGGATTTCGACCGGGCCGTGGCATGCGACACGACCTACACGGCCGCCTATTTCAACCGGGCCCTGGCCCGCTACCAGAAACACCAGCTGACCGCCGCGCTGGCGGATTTCGACCGGGTGCTCGCGCTGGATCCGACCAGTTCGGTCACCTACTTCAACCGCGCCCTGCTCCGCACCGAGATCGGCGACTACAACCGGGCGCTGGAGGATTACGACAACGTGACGCTCTACTCGCCGGGCAACGTGATGGTCTACTACAACCGGGCCGGACTCTACGCCCGGCTGGGTGACTTCCGGGCCGCCGAAGCCGACTACGACCGGGCCATCGAACTCTATCCCGATTTCGCCAACGCCTACCTGGGCCGCGCCGCCGCCCGCTTCATGCAGCGGAACACGAAAGGCGCCGAGGCGGACCAGCGTACGGCCGAACGGAAGATTGCCGAATACCGCGCCCGGCTGACGGAGCACGGCGACGAAACCTCCTATGCCGACACCACGCGCCGCTTCGACCGGCTACTCTCCTTTGACACGAACCTTTCGGAGGCTTCGCTCCGCAACGCCGTGGCAGGACGCGAGCAGATTGCCCTGCGGCCGCTCTACAAGTTCACGCTCCATTCCGCCGAGGAGACCCCGTTCGGTCTGCAGGCCGTCTACAACACCTACGGGCTGGAAGAGATGCTCGCCGCACTCGGCAACGACCGGATCACCTTCTCCTGCACGGACACCGATCTGGCGGCCGACGAGCTGATCCGCCAGAATGCCGCCGCCGAACCGGCTGCCGGCCGTTCGGCCGACTGGCAGGCCAACTTCCTGTACAGCATCACGCAACTGCTGCTGAAACAGTACACCAATGCCATGACCGCCGCCTCGGCCGCCATTGCGCTGGAGCCGCAGAACCCCTACTTCTACCTGAACCGCAGCGCCATTCAGGCCGAGATGACCGACTTCATCTCCTCGATGGACAACGAATACTCGCACCTCTCGCTGGAAAGCGACCGCTCGGCCCGGGTGCGCGAATCCTCACGCACCTACGACTACGACGAGGCGATCGCCGACCTGAACAAGGCGGCCAAACTGGCCCCCGAACTGCCGCAGATCTACTACAACCGGGGCAACCTGCTGGCTCTCTCGGGACGCTTCCCGGAAGCCTTTGCCGACTACTCGGAAGCGATCCGCCTCGACCCGCTCTTTGCGGAAGCCTACTTCAACCGGGGCCTCGTGCAGATCTACATGAAGGATACCCGTAAGGGGCTGCTCGACATCAGCAAGGCGGGCGAACTGGGCATTCCGGACGCTTATGCCGTCCTCCGGCTCTACGGCGACAGCGCCGGCCGCACGGAGAACACCGACACCGCATCTTCAACGAACAACTAATTACATAACAAATGACTCAGGCAATTCAAAGAAAACTGAACGACTCGGGCGTGGCCCGATGGACGGCCCTGATCCTCATCGCCCTGATGATGTTCTTCGCCTACATGTTTGTGGACGTCATGTCGCCCCTGCAAACTCTCGTCGAATCCCAGCGCGGATGGACCCCCGACGTATTCGGCACCTATGCCGCCTCGGAGTTTATCCTGAACGTCTGCGGCTTTCTGATCATCGCCGGCATCATCCTCGACAAGATGGGCGTCCGCTTTACGGGTACCCTCTCCGCATCGCTCATGGTGATCGGCGCAGCGGTCAAGTATCTGGCCATCAGCGACTGGTTCCAGGCCACCGCACTGAACGAATGGCTCGGTTCGTGGTGGGTTTCGATGCCCGGCAGCGCCAAGCTAGCCTGCCTCGGCTTCATGATCTTCGGCTGCGGCTGCGAAATGGCCGGCATCACCGTGTCGCGCGCCATTGCCAAATGGTTTGACGGCAAGGAGATGGCTCTCGCCATGGGCCTCGAGATGGCCATCGCCCGTCTGGGCGTCTTCGCCGTACTGTCCCTCTCGCCGTGGCTGGCCGACAAGTTCGACGGTTCGGTGGTTGCTCCGGTGGCTTTCTGCACCGTGCTGCTGCTGATCGGACTCATCAACTTCATCGTCTTCTCCGTCATGGACAGCAAGCTCGACAAACAGATCGGCGCCACCGCTCCCCAGTCCTCGGACGAAGACAAGTTCAAGGCGAGCGATATCAAATACATCTTCCAGAGCAAGATGTTCTGGCTCATCGCCCTGCTGTGCGTGCTCTACTACTCGGCCATCTTCCCCTTCCAGCGCTATGCGACCAACTTCCTGGAGTCGACCCTGCAGATCCCGACCGCCGAAGCGGCCAACATTTTCCGCTGGTTCCCCATCCTGGCCATGATCCTGACCCCGGTGCTGGGCTCGTTCATCGACTACAAGGGCAAGGGCGCCTCGATGCTGCTCTACGGTGCGCTGATCATGATCGTCTGCCACCTCTCCTACGCCTTCCTGCTGCCGCTCTATCCCGAGAAGTGGTTCGCCCTGCTGATTACGGTCGTGCTGGGCGTGTCGTTCTCGCTGGTTCCGGCCGCCCTGTGGCCCAGCGTGCCGAAGGTAATTGACGGCAAAATTCTGGGCAGCGCCTACTCGCTGATCTTCTGGGTTCAGAACGTGGGTTTGTGCTTCGTGCCGAAAATCATCGGCAACGTCCTCAACGCCACCAACCCCGGCGTAGCCGAGGCACGTGCCGCCGCCATCGCCGAGGGTCTCTCCGGAACCCAGCTGCCGGCCTACAACTACACCGTGCCGATGATCATCTTCGCATCGTTCGGCGTGGTTGCCTTCATCCTGGGCATCTGGCTGAAACGCGAGGACAAGATCAAGGGATACGGACTGGAGCTTCCGAACGTAAAGAAATAATCCGTCCCGTCCGGACCGAAACAGCGAAGGCCGTCCCGATTGGGGCGGCCTTCGGCATGTATGGTGCTCGGGGACGGCTACCGGGTCTTCTGCGAGAAGAACTTCGTCACCCGATAGGTGTAGGCTTCTTCGCGTCGGCGGATGCGGCGCTGCCAGGTGCCGTAGAGGAAGCCCAGGCCGTAGCCGTAGAGTTGGATGAACGAGGTCCAGACGGCCAGCCAGCCGATGTAGAGGCTGCGGTTGCGGCGGGCGGCATCGACCAGCCAGAGCAGCATGAGGGCGCAGAAGGGAACGGAATACCACCACGGCCCGTACAGCACGACAAACAGAATGAGGAAGGCTCCGCCCGCCGTCGTGACGCCGCCGTAGCGCCACAGCAGCACGACGGCCAGGAAGGCGACGATCAGGAGCGGATTCCACACGATGGCGGCCACCGTCAGCGCGGCCGATCCGAGCGTGAAGAGCGCGGGCAGCAGGTAGACCGCCTTGCGCGAACGGGGGTGACGGATGTTGAGATTCACGCGGGCGGTGCCGAAGACGAAGACCTGCTTGAAGAAGAGTTTCAGACTGGTGCGACGCTTGTGGCAGACCACCGCCTCGGGCAGGAAGACGGCCTGTACGCCGGTTGCCATGACCCGCAGGCTGAAGTCGATGTCCTCACCGATGCGCATGTCGCTGAACCCGCCCACCTGTTCGAAGAGGCTGCGGTCGATGCCGAGGTTGAAGCTGCGCGGCGAGTATTTGCTGACGGTGCGCCGGTTGCCCCGGATGCCGCCCGTCGTAAAGAGAGAGGTCATGGAGTAGCTGACGGCCTTCTGCAGGGGGCTGAAATCGTCGCCCGCGCTGTCCGGCCCGCCGAAGAAGCGGATGTCGCCGCCAGCCAGCGCCGCATACACCCTGGCAAAATAGTCGGGCGGCACGATGCAGTCCGAGTCCATGATGATGAAGAAGTCGCCCGAGGCATGGGCCGCTCCGGTGTTGCGCGCCGCGGCGGGGCCGCCGTTGGGCTGCCACACGTAACGGATCCTCAGCCGGTTGCGATAGGCATCGGCCACCGCTTCGGAGGAGAGTTCCGGCGAGGAACCGTCCTCGACGAGAACGACCTCGAAATCGGAACGGGTCTGCAGCGCCAGCGAGGCCAGCAGTTCTTCGGTCTCCTGGGGCCGGTTGTAAACCGGAATGATAAGCGAAATGTACATGACTGGATTCTGCGGATAATTGCCGCAAAGGTAACACGCGGAACCGTTCCCGACAAACATTATCCGCCGGATGCGGCATGCGGGCAGGCCGGAAATTCGTATCTTTGAATGGCCCGCCCCGCCGGACCGCAATTCCGAACAGCCATGAAACAGACCCTCAGCGGCAATATCATCGACATTCACGCCCGCCGCATTTACGGCGGCACGGTCACCATCGACGACGGCCGCATCGTCGCCGTCGAAGAGGACGGACGCACCTACGACCGCTACCTGGCGCCCGGCCTTGTGGACGCCCACGTCCACATCGAGAGTTCCATGCTCACCCCCGAAGAGTTTGCCCGCACGGTGATCGCCCACGGCACCGTGGCGGTGGTCTCCGATCCGCACGAGATCGCCAACGTCATGGGCCCGGAAGGCATCGCCTTCATGGAGGCCCACGCCCGCCGGGCAGCCATCAAGATCCGCTACACGATCCCCTCCTGCGTACCGGCCACCGCCTTTGACCGGTCGGGCGGACGGATCACCGCCGACGATGTCGAACGGATGACCGCCTCGGGCCGCTTCGTGGGTCTTTCGGAAGTCATGGACATGCCGGCCGTTCTCGGCCGCGAGCCGGAGATGATGCGCAAGCTCGACGCCGCCCGCCGCCACGGCCTGCCCGTCGACGGCCACGCCCCGGGCGCCACCGGCGAACCGCTGCGCCAATACATCGCCGCCGGCATCACGACCGACCACGAAGCCTTCACCCTGGCGGAAGCCCGGGAGAAACTCGCGCTCGGCATGAAGATCCTGATCCGCGAAGGCAGCGCCGCCCGTAACTACGCCGCCCTCCATCCCGTACTCGACACCCAGCCCGACCGGGTCATGTTCTGCATGGACGACGCCCATCCCCACGACCTGCTCACAGGCCATATCGACAAACTGGTCCGCCGCGCCCTGGCCGACGGACACGACCTCTTCGATGTGTGGCGCGCCGCCTCCCTCAACCCCGTCCTCCACTACGGACTGCCCGTGGGCCTGCTCCGCCCCGGCGACCCGGCCGACTTCTGCATACTGGACAACCTGACTGACCTGCACACGCTGGAGGTGTGGATCGACGGCGAGCGCCGCTACGACGCCGCCAACCCGCCCGCCTTCCGGCCGGTCGTTCCGGAGCCGTTCAACCGCTTCGTCCGCCAGCCGATCCGCCCCGCTGACCTGCGCAAGGCCTGCCGCGGACGGGTGCGCTGCATCGGCGTACTGCCCGGCGAGCTGGTCACGCAGGACCGCACGCTCGCCGTCGCCCCGACCGACAACCTCGAGGCCGACCTGTCCCAGGACCTGCTGAAGATCGTCTACCTGAACCGCTACACGAACGACACCCCGCCGCAGGTGGCCTACCTCACCGGCTTCGGACTGCGGAGGGGCGCCCTGGCCGCATCGGTGTCGCACGACTCCCACAACATCATCGCCATTGGCAGCAACGACCGCGATCTGGCCCGCGCCATCAACACCGTCATCGAACACCGCGGCGGACTCTCCTTTGCGGAGGGCGACCGGACCGTGCTCCAGCCGCTCCCCATCGCGGGCATCATGGCCGACTGCTCCGCCGAAGAGATCGCCACCGCCTGGCTGCGGCTCTCCGCCCTGCGCGAACGGGGATGCCGCATCGACTCGCCCTTCATGACGCTCTCCTTCATAGCGCTGATCGTCATTCCCGAACTCAAACTCGGCGAGCAGGGGCTGTTCCAGTTCTCGCGATTCCGCTTCCTCGACGAGGAAACGGCTTCGTAGGTCTTCCCCCCTCACGCAGAAAACAGCACAGGCAGCGGACTGCTCCGCTGCCTGTGCTGTTTCTCTTCCGGTCCGCCGCACCTACTGCCACGCGTAGGAGGTAATGTCTCGATAGGTGACGAGCCAGTACAGGTCATCGTACGAGGCCCGGGTCACCACCACCGAAGCGTCCGTTACGGTCAGGGCGTCAATGTACTGCTGATCCGGCCGTCCCTCCGACGTAATCTGCAGGTAACGTTCGCCGAGGAAGGCCTCCAGCTCGTCGCTGAACCCCTTGCTGACCGACACGCTGGCCCCCGTGAGCCGCATGTCCGCATCGAATTCATACGACAGGAACGACGTCGTGGCCGACTCCATGTTATAGGTCAGCACATTGCCCACCACACCGTCCGGGAAGCCCAGCTTGGCCACCAGTTCCTCGCGGGTCATGCCCCAGCGGAGCCCCGTCATCGGCTCATCATAGAGGTCGTAACGCCCCTTCACCGTCACGGCCACGGCCGCACTGTTGGCCCACACGCGGGTGGAACCGATGCGCAGAGCCTTGATCTGGCCGCGATCCACCGTAGCCACAAATTCATTGGCGCTGCGCCACACCACCTTGTCGGGATTGCCGCTGGTCACATAGACGGTCTGCACGTCCCCGGCCCGCATCTCGAGCGAGGTCCGGTCGAGAGTCGTCGTATCATAATCGTTGCTCTGGCTGCAACCGAGCAGCAGGGCCGGCACAGCCAGCCACACGAGCCATCCTTTTTTCATTTTCTATCCGTTTTTGATTTGTTCCGGTCCGGAGCACCTCTCCGGCCGCCGCAAAGATAGGGCCTTTTGGGATAGATACGTACGGCGAGCCGTTTTATTGCCCGCCACCCGGACTTCCGCGCCGCTCCTCAGCACGCTCCGTCCTCCGCCTCGACGGCCGGAGGCGCATAGCGGGCCACGACGATTTCGCGTTCGTCGAAAAAACGCCCCGCCTCCTCACGGGCATTTTCAACGCTGTCGGAGGCATGCACGGCATTGCGGGTGACATTCTCGCCAAAGCGGCGCCGCAGCGTTCCCTCCGCCGCCTTGGCGGGATCGGTTGCACCGGCCAGCCGGCGCAGCCCGGCCACGGCATCCTCCCGCTCGAGTACCAGCACCACGGAGGGGCCGGAGGTCATGAAGGTGACCAGCCGGTCATAGAAAGGTTTGCCCCGATGGACGGCATAGAATTTCTCGGCCTCGTTGCGGCTCATGCAGACCAGCTTCAGTCCGATGATGCGGAATCCGTCGGCCAGCATGGCATCGAGGATTTGCCCGACGGCCCCCGCCGCCACGGCATTGGGTTTGATGATGGAAAATGTGCGTTCAGTCATACGGTCTCTTGCTTTTGCGGCTCCTTACGGCGGAGCCGCTCCATAATAACATGTGCTGCAAAAACCGTTCCGTTTGCCCCGTCCCGCCCCGCCCATTTGCACGACCGCCTGCCCACAAAAAAAGGCACCCGCGACCGGTGTGCCTTTCCTCTTGTTCCGCGCGACGGTGCTACTCCTCCTCGGCCGGGCGGGCTGCCGTGTAGGCGTCCCACTTCTCCAGCACGGCCCGAAAATCGGCCGGCAGTTCGCTGTCGAACTCCATGCGCTGACGGGTGGTCGGGTGGTCGAACCCCAGACTGCGGGCATGGAGCGCATGGCGCGGCATGATGGCAAAGCAGTTTTCGATGAACTGTTTGTATTTGGAAAAGGTCGTCCCCTTCAGAATGCGGTCACCGCCGTACCGCTCGTCATTGAAGAGCGGATGGCCGATATACTCCATGTGCACGCGAATCTGGTGGGTACGTCCCGTCTCGAGACGGCACTCCACAAGGGTCACATAACCGTAACGTTTCAGCACCCGATAATGGGTGACGGCATGCTTGCCGTCGCTGCCGTCGGGATAGACGGCCATCTTGAGGCGGTCGCGCACGCTGCGGCCGATATTTCCGGTGACGGTTCCCTCGTCCTCCTCGAAATTGCCCCACACCAGCGCCACGTAACGCCGCGAGACGGTATGCTCGAAGAACTGGCGCGCCAGCTTCGCATGCGCCTTCTCGTTCTTGGCCACCACCAGCAGGCCGGAGGTGTTCTTGTCGATGCGGTGCACCAGCCCGGCCCGCATGTCCCCCTCCTGGAAGAGGGGCAGATCCTTCAAGTGCCACGTAAGGGCATTGACCAGCGTACCGCTGTAATTGCCGTGCCCCGGATGCACCACCAGCCCCGCCGGTTTGTTCACCACGATCAGGTCGTCGTCCTCATAGACGATGTCGAGCGGAATATCCTCCGGCACGATCTCCACCTCCCGCTTCGGGTAGGGCATCACCACCGAAATCCGGTCGAGCGGCTTGACCTTGTAGCTCGACTTGACCGGCACTCCGTTCACCAGGATGTTGCCGCTGTCGGCGGCCGCCTGCACGCGGCTGCGCGAACTTCCCTCGATGCGCACGGTCAGGTACTTGTCGATGCGCTGCATCGCCTGTCCCTTGTCGACCGTCACCGCAAAGTGCTCGTACAGTTCGTCCTGCTGCTCCTCCGCCTCTTCGGCGAGCAGTTCGTCCTCCGCCTGGCAGCGTTCCGTCTCCCTCTCCATTCCGTCCGTCATGCCGTTACACCGATCAATGGAAGAATTCATCCTCCTCTTCACTCGCATCCACCGCCGTACCGTAGTTTTCCAGCGACTGCATGATAAGTTCCGCTTCGGCGGCGGCCCGCTCCTCGGGCGTCGCCTCGCCCCGCTCGATCTTCAACTGCCACTCCGTCTCGAACTGCAGCTGCTCGCCGGAGAAGCCCGCAGCGGCCAGACTGTCGCGCACGACCCGCTCGCGCACCGCATGACGGGCCGCCTGCACGGCCTGCCGGTCAGAGGAAGAGACCCCCTTGGACAACCGGGCCGAATCGAGGGTCAGCGCCAGCGACACGCGGGATCCCAGCGACGCCATGCTGCCCTGGTCGGGCGTCTGGCGCCATACCCTGGCCTGGCGGATCGTCTTCTGATCGATGCCCTCGTCTTGTTCGATGCCGCCGACATTCAGACCGGCATCCCAGATCCGGCTCTCGGCCTCACGCAGCGTGAGTCCCACCACGCGCGGCACGGTCACCCGTGCGGCATCGGCCGCCCGGCCCAGCACCAGCACCACGCCGCTGCCCATCCGGGCCTGTACCGGGTGTTCGGGCGTCACGCGACGGGAACCGACCCGCTGTTCCAGTACGTTGTTGGTGGCAATGTCGGAGACATACTCCAACCGTTCGATGCGGAACCCGGCCGTGGCCAGGATGTTCCACGCCTGCCTCAGCGAATAGCCCGCCACGTAGGGCACATCGACGATGCGCTGCTGAGTGGCGTTCACCGTCACGTAGATCCGGCGCCCCGGTTTCACCCGGGTACCGGCCGCCGGCTGCTGCTCCAGTACGGTGCCGGGATCCAGCGCCGCCACATAGAGCGAATCGTTCACCTCGATGCGCAGGTCCTTTCGGCGGATCAGCTGCCGCGCCTCGTCGAGGGTCAGCTCCTCGAGGTCGGGCACCTCGATATATTTGTTGTGCCGCGTGAAGATGTTCAGCAGCACGTTGACCAGAAACAATCCGATCACCAGCAGGCTCACCGCCAGCACCACATTGCGAACCACATAGTTGTTCCACAACCGGCGCCACAGCGGTTCCGCATCGCGCCGTTCCGTTCCGTTTGTCATCGCCATACTTCGTTATCTTGCTTGTTCAGTTCCGGTTACCGGACCACTTCATGGTAGAAGGTGTCGCGCTCGACGGCCCGCAGCCCGGCCGAGGCAGCCATCGCCTTCATTTCCTCCACCGTCAGGCGCGGTTTCTGCTCCGCCCCCGCCATCGAATAGATCTTCGTCGAATCGTCGATCGTGCCGTCCATGTCGTCGGCGCCGAAGGCCAGTGCCATCTCGGCCGTCTGCTTGCCATACATCACCCAGTAGGCCTTGATGTGGGGGAAATTGTCGAGGTAGAGCCGCGACATGGCCAGCGTCCGCATGTCCTCCGTCACCGGCACCTCCTCGCGCCCCTCGCCGAGCCGGTTGCCCGACCGACGGAACTTCAGCGGAATGAAGGCATCGAAACCGCCCGTCTCGTCCTGCAGGGTACGCAGCCGGTCGAGGTGGTCGATCCGCTGGGGAATGGTCTCCACATGGCCGTAGAGCATCGTCGCATTACTCCGGATACCCAGCCGGTGAGCCGTCCGGTGCAGCGAAAGCCACACCTGCGCATCCCCCTTCTCGGGACAGATCTGCCGGCGCAGCTCCTCGTCGAAGATCTCGGCACCGCCGCCCGGAATGGCCTGCAGCCCCGCATCGCGCAGCAGGGTCAGTCCCTCCTCGTAACTCATGCCCGCCTTGTCAATCATGTAGGCCAGTTCGATGGCCGTGTAGGCCTTGACCGCCACATCGGGCAGCAGGCGCTTGACGGTGCGGATCATCTCGGCATAGAAATGGATGTCATGGTCGGGATGCACGCCGCCCACGATGTGTACTTCCGTCACACCGCTGTTTCTGCGGGCCTCGACAAGCTGCTCGATCTCCGCCAGCGAGTGGTTCCACGCGTCGGGATCGCCCGCCCCGCGGCGGTACGAACAGAACCGGCAGTTGAAGACGCAGATGTTCGTCGGCTCGATGTGGAAATTGCGGTTGTAGTACACCGCATCGCCGCTCTTGCGGCGTTTCATCTCCGAAGCCAGCCGTCCCAGCAGCGAAAGCGGCGCCTCGCGCCAGAGCACCTCGGCCTCCTCACGACCGATGCGGCCTCCCGCAAGGATCTTTTCGGCGATCGTATCGATGGTATTGGTTTTCATCACGAAGATCAAAGATAGAAAAATCCCGCGACGGAGCAGCTGCCACTCCGCCCGATAAATCAAAAAAAGCCGCCTTGGATCAGGCGGCTGTACTGAATGCTATACGGTCAAACCGAACGGCTACCACTATTTGAAACGGGTCTCGTCCGATACGGTGAGTTTCTTGCGGCCCTTTGCACGACGGGCAGCGAGAACTTTGCGGCCGTTTACGGTCGCCATCCGCTGACGGAAACCGTGTTTGTTGATCCTCTTGCGGCGCGAGGGTTGGAAAGTCCTTTTCATGATTCTCTATTTATTATTTTATTGTCTTTGCGCTCTTTGCGGAGGGCAAAGATAAAGCATTTTTAATAAAGTCAAAAGAAAAACGACAAAAAAGCGCCCGATCGGCCTGCCGGGTACCCTTCCGGAGCGGTCCGACGCCCCTCCCGACGGGGCCTATTTGGCCAGATAGACGATTTTTTTCGTCTCGAAAAAGGGTTCGTCGAAGAAGCGGGCAATGTCGTACACCGTAAACCGCCGCCCCGCACGCGCCAGTTCCTCGGCCAGCTCGCCCCCCTTGAGCACCAGCAGCCCGTTGGGCAGTGTGCCGCGCTGGCCGCGTTCGATTTTGTTCCACACCCAGCCCATCAGTTCGGCCATGTCGGTCACAGCCCGGCTGACCACGTAGTCGAACCGCCCCTCCAGCGCCTCGACGCGGCCGTTCACCGCTTCCAGGTTCTGCAGGCCGAGCGCCGAAACCACACCGCGCACGACGGTAATCTTCTTGCCGATCGAATCGACCGCCGTGAACCGGGCCTCCGGAAAGAGGATCGCCAGCGGCACGGCCGGAAAGCCGCCACCCGTTCCCACGTCGCAGATGCGCGCCCCCGCATCGAACCGACACACGCAGGCAATGGCCAGCGAGTGGAGCACATGCTTCAGGTAGAGGCTCTCGAAATCCTTGCGTGAGACGACATTGATCTTGGCGTTCCACTCGGCATAGAGGTCGTAGAGGCGGGCAAAACGTTCGCGCTGCTCGGGCGTCAGTTCGGCGCCGAAATATTTTTCGATCAGTTCCACGGGTAGCTTGTTGGATGGCGGCGGGTGTCGCGGCGCCCGCCGGCACAAAGATACGAAAAAGGCGGCGGCTTTTCCCTCCCCGTCGGCCGCCGATTCGTCACGGCCGCACGCAATTCGTCCGAAGTCGCTATCTTTGACCACCGATCCGACAATCCCGATACAGCCATGAAAACCGAATTTGAAAAGATGCGGAGCGGCGAACTGGCCTGCTTCCGCGACCCCGAAATACAGCGCAGCGCACGCCATGCCAAGCAGCTCTGCGCACGCCTGCAACACTTCAACCACTTCGACGAAGGCTACCGCGAGCTGATCGGGGAGCTGATTCCCGGCATTCCCGCCACCGCCGTCGTCTGTCCGCCCTTCCGGTGCGACCACGGCAACGGCATCACGCTGGGCGAACACGTCTTCATCAACTACAACTGCACCTTCCTCGACGGTGGCGGCATCCGCATCGGCGACCACACGCTGATCGGCCCCGACTGCCACCTCTACACGCCGCAGCACCCGATGGACTACGTTGCGCGGCGCGAACCGCAGGAGTACTCCTTCCCTATCACGATCGGCGCGGACTGCTGGCTGGGCGGCAATGTCACGGTCTGCCCGGGGGTGACGATCGGCGACCGCTGCATCATTGCGGCGGGGAGCGTGGTTACGCACGACATTCCCTCCGACTCGCTGGCGGCCGGCAATCCCGCCGTCGTCAAGAAGCGGCTGCGCACCGACCGCACGCCGGAAGAATAACGCCGCGGGGCGCGCCTTGACGGACGCGCCCCGATTGATCTGCCACCGTTTCCATTACAGCCAGCAGCAACGGTTCCGGTTGCCATATCCATCCCCCAGCAACCGCATGGCTATTCCATCCAGAAAGAAACGGGTTCCGGCTGTCTGACAAACTCATCGTTTTCCTTGACGTACCATATCTCATCCCCGGTACACCAACTGGTCCTTCGCATAACGGCAATCAGGTTATTGGCACGGCAAATTCCTGTAATCAAGGGGAAAGAGGTGAACCACCAATATCCGCCCCAATGCCCGTATTGGACAGGCAGGTATTTCTGGAGTCTGCGGACATTGCCACGCTTGATTCTGGTCAGTCTATCGCCGTCTTCCAGTCCACCCGCAAACGCCGACAAGACTTTATTTATATCCGCAGTCAGATACAAGACGCGACCCGACCGGGGCGGAAGCGGCGTAATACGTTCCACGACATATTGATTTTCTTCCAGGTCCGGAATGAAAGACGGAAAGCCTAAAGCCTGTCTGGCCTTCTCCAGGTCCACATCCAGATCGTACCGTTCGATGATGAGGTATCGCGGAAGCACAACGTATCGCGGGGCCCACCCTTGCGTCTCCGGCACAGTTTCGAGGCATTGTATCCTGTCCATCAGGCTATCGTTTTTTGTTGCCCTTGAAGCTATGCTGTCCGAATACGCCTCCCAATCAACAAAGAACCTATCCAGATTTTGCCTGGTCAGTTTGGGATAGTTGGAAAGAAAAGCCTGCCCATACCCCACAAAGGCAACCATAACCAACAGAAAGGCACATAGCGCTCTTTTCATCATCTCCCTCCTTGCAAACAAACTGTCATTCATTTATGCCGGTCGGCGATGGCATCGGCAATGCGTTCGCCATCCATGGCGGCCGAGATGATGCCGCCGGCATAGCCTGCCCCCTCGCCCGACGGGTAGAGCCCCTCAATGGCGGGGTGCATCAGCGTATCGGGATCGCGCGGGATGCGTACGGGCGACGAGGTGCGCGACTCCACACCCAGCACCTGCGCCTCGCGCGTCAGGAAGCCGTGCATCCGGCGGCCGAACACGCCGAAGCCCTCGCGCAGCGACTGTGCAATAAATGTCGGCATCCACTCGTCCAGCCGCGACGGAGTCGTGCCGGGCGCATAGGAAGCGCGCGGCAGGTCGACCGAACGGCGTCCCGCCACAAAGTCGGTGAGCCGCTGGGCGGGCGCCATCTGGCCGCCGCCCCCCTGCCGGCGTGCCGCTTCCTCCAGGTCGCGGCGGAACTTCAAGCCCGCCAGTTCGCCCCACTCCTCACGCAGGTAGTCAAAATCGGAAAGGCGCACCTCGGTGACGATGCCCGAATTGGCCCAGCGCGAATTGCGCCCCGAATCGGACATGCCGTTCACCACACATTCGGCCGGATCGGTCATGGCCGGTACGATCACGCCCCCCGGACACATGCAGAACGAATAGACACCCCGTCCGCCCACCTGCGCCACGAGCGAGTAGGCTGCCGCGGGCAGGTAGTCGCGCCCGGCGCCGTGGTACTGGATCTCGTCGATGAGCGCCTGCGGGTGTTCGACCCGCACCCCCATTGCAAAGGGTTTGGCCACGATCGGAATGCGCTGACGGTAGAGCATTTCATAGATGTCGTCGGCCGAGTGGCCCGTCGCCAGCACCACCCGGCGCGCCTCGATGCGCTCGTCGCCGCACGCGACACCCGTCACCGCGCCGTCGCACACGAGCAACGCCGTCACCCGCCGCCCGAAGAGCACCTCGCCGCCACACGACGTAATGGTTCGCCGGATGGCCGACATGATGGCCGGCAGGCGGTCGGTGCCGATGTGGGGATGGGCTTCGTAGAGGATTTCGGGCGAGGCGCCGTGAAAGACCAGTGTGCGGAGCGCCTTGTTGTAGTTGCCGCGTTTCTTGCTGCGCGTGAAGAGTTTGCCGTCCGAGAAGGTACCCGCGCCCCCCTCGCCGAAGGCATAGTTGGAGTCGGGGTCAAGCGGCCCGTTGCGGTTGATGACGGCCACGTCGCGGCGGCGCGTCGTCACATCCCGCCCGCGCTCGAGGATCACCGGCCGCAGTCCCCGCTCAATCAGCCGCAGGGCGCAGAACAGTCCGGCCGGTCCGCCCCCCACGATAACGACCGCCTCGCGCCCCGACACGTCGGGATAGTCGAAGTGGATCTCCTCGGCGGGGGCCGGTTCGTCCACATACAGTTCCAGCGTCAGGTTCACCTTCACCGACCGGCCGCGCGCATCGACCGACCGCTTGAGCAGCCGTGCCAGGGCAATCTGCTCGACCGACACGCCCAACCGGCGGGCGGCAATGGCAACATACGTGGCGGAATCGGCCGCCTGCTTGGGCGACAACGTGAGGGTAAGGGTCTGCGGCATGGCTTTGTCTTGTTTTCCGCAAAGGTAGCCATTCCGCACGACAACGCCGCACGGCGCGACCGCTTTCCGCCGACGGAGTCCGGCTCCGGCCCCGCTGCTGCCCACCCGTACCCTGCCCCCTCTCGAAGGTTCCGCCGCCGCGCACACGGCAAGCGAAAAAGATGCGGGCAATCCCCTTTTTTGCATTACTTTTGCAAGAACGATTCGTACCGATCATGGAACAATTTTCCCAAGCCTACGCTTTTCTCTGGGACGTCTGCGGCCCGTGGGGCATCGCCCTGCTGGCGGGCGTCGTGCTGCTCTTCCTCATCCAGTGCGGGTACTGGGCCGGCTACTACGGCCGCATCCCCTCCTACCGCAACGCCACGAGCGACGGCAGCCGGCCGGCCGTGTCGGTCGCACTGGTCGTGCGCGAAGCCGACGACGCCTTCCTCGAGGAGACGCTGCCGCTGCTGCTCGCCCAGGAGTACGACCGCTACGAGATCGTCATCACGGAACTCACCGGCGACGTCGAATTCGGCGAGACGCTTGCCATGATTGCCGAACACACCCCCCGGCTGAACGTGACACGCATGGTGCGCGACCCGCGCTTCCCGATCAGCGACAAGATGGCTCTCAACGTGGCCATCAAGGCCGCCCGCTACGACAACATTCTCCTCACGACGGCCGACTGCCGCCCGGCATCGAACCAATGGGTGGGACGCATGGCGCGCGGCTTCGAACACGCCGACCTGGTGATCGGCTACTGCGGCATGGAGGGCGGCAACCGCTTCTCCGACCGGATGATCCGCCTGGGACGCGTCGGTCATGCCGCCCGCTGGATCGGCGCCGCCATGCACGGCCATCCCTACCGCGGCATGATCCAAAACCTCGGCCTGACCAAAGCCATCTACTTCGCCAACCACGGCTTCAACCACCTCAACATGAATATCGGCATGGACGACCTCTTCGTCCAGAAGCTGGCCGCCGGAGCCCGCACCGCCACCATCGTGTCGGCCAACTCGCTGGTCCGCCAGAAGATCTGGGGCGGCCTGCGCTGGTGGTATGCCGACCGCCGACTGCAGAGCAACACCTTCCGCTTCTATCCGGCGGGCGTCCGGTTCCGCATCGGGCTCGAACTCTGGAGCCGGGCCCTCTTCCTGCCGGCCGTCGTTGCCGCCATCGTACTGCTGCCCGCGGAACTCAAACTCTTCGCCGCAGCCCTGTGGCTCCTCCGCCTGCTGCTCGTGCTGTTCGAAATGCGGCGCATCGCGCTGCGCCTCTGCGAGCGGGGCGTGATGCGGGTGGCTCCCCTGTACGACCTCTGTTCGCCCTACTACGAAGGGTGGATGGCCCTCTCGCGCACCTTCAAACGATCCCCCGGGGTATGGAGATAGCCGGCTACCTCATCCAGACCGACCAGCAGCTCGTCACGTTGGCCCAGAGCGGCGATGCGGCCGCCTTCGAGATGCTTTTCAACCGCTACCGCGACGGCATCCGCAAACTCTACCTGGCCCGCACGGGCGGCAACGGCAACGATGCCGACGACCTGCTGCAGGAGACCTTCATCAAGGTGTTCCTCAACCTCGACAAATACGACACCGCCTTCACCTTCGGGCAGTGGATCTACACGATCGCCCGCAACACCTTCATCGACTTTGTCCGCCGCCGGCGTGACGATCTCTTCGTCGACGCCGCCCCGACCGGCGCCGCTTCCGGCCTCAACTCCGTCTCGCAGGAGGCAACCCCCGAGGAGCGGTTCATCGACCGGCAGCGCGGCGCCCAGCTGGAGCAGCACCTGGCCAAGATGTCGCCCCGCTACCGGCAGCTGATCGAGCTGCGTTTCTTCTGCGAATACTCCTACGAAGAGATCGCCGCCGAACTGGGCATGCCGCTGGGAACGGTCAAGACCCAGATCCACCGCGCCCGGGCACAGCTCTGCGCCCTCATCACGGCCAGCGACATGCTCTGACCCGCACACCCGATCGCAGTTTCCCTGCGGACAGCACAAAAAAAGAAGAGGCCCGGATGATTCCGGGCCTCGTTCGTTCTGCGGTCGTCTGCGGGTTTTGCCCGCAGCGTTCCGACTACTCCTCCTCGTTGCGACGGAGCTGCTCCACGTAGATGGCGTGGATCTTCTGCTCGCGTTTTACCACGGAAGGTTTCGTGAAGTACTGGCGACGACGAAGTTCCTTCAGGACGCCGGTTCTTTCGTATTTGCGTTTGAATTTCTTGAGAGCGCGCTCGATGTTTTCGCCCTCTTTTACAGGCATGATAATCATTGTGGTACTATTTTATAGATTTGAAATTCGGTCGTTACGGTCTCCGGCTACGCTACCGGAAAGGCTCCGCACCCGTCAATTTTCGCGAGGTGCAGGGCCGAAATGAAGATACGGGGCCAGTCTGGCGGCCTCCTCCATCGTCAACGTATGGTCTTCGATCATATCCTCAATCGTACTCCAACCTCCTTTCAATTGTCTGTTGCGCAGAATCTTCCGCAAGGTTCGCGGAGCGATGTAGGGATGATCCGCAACAGTGTTCGGAGCCGCAAAGTTAATATCAATTTTCCGGATTTTGCAACTGTCCGCCCAAATTTGTTCGCGCATGCGCTCCCAGTTCCGTTCGGTGACCAGCCCCGTCTCGAGCACCTGCCGGGCATCATGGAAGCCGCCCAACCGCCCGCGGTAGGCAATCACCGCCGCAGCCGTCGCCGGACCGATGCCCGGCACGCCGTCCAGCGCGGCCGAATCGGCGCCGTTCAGCTCCACCGGGCCGGGCGACGACACCGCCTCATGCTCCGCCCCCCGTCCGGCCGGCCGCCCCTCCGCCGGGACGATGGCAATCCGGTCGCGCAGGCGGTCAAACATCGCCTCGGAGACCACATACGACTCGGCGAAATCCTCCGCCGTCCGGAAACCGCCCCGCGCCTCCCGGAAGCGGACGATCGACGCCGCCTGACGGGGCGAGAAACCGAGCGCCACGAATCCCTCCGCATCCAGCGCATTGGGATCGAAGGAGGCTGTATCCGTCCGCTCCTGCGCCGCCGACACAGCCGGTGCGACGGCTCCGGATTGCGGGCGCGGCCGCAGGCGATAGGCCTCACCGATCACGATATAGGGTTTCAGCCGGGCATACATCGAATCGGTCACTCCGTAGCAGAGCGCCACATCCTCCGGCACGGCAAACACCTTGCCCGCCGCCCGGTATTTCACCAGCCCCGCCGCCGTGCGCTTCGGCATGCCCAGCTGCCGCAACTCCTCATAGGTCACCTCGTTCGGATCAAAGGCAAACAACCGGACGGTATCCGCTTCCGCTGCGGGGCCCTCCGCCTGTCCGGCGGCCGTCTGCCCGACCAGCCGGTCGCCGAGCAACTGTGCACTGCCGTCGGGTCGGGGCGCCGCCGTCCGGACCAACAGCCAGGCCAGCAGCACCAACAGCGGCAGCAGCAACAGAATGCCCCGCCGCTCGCTCGCCGAAAAGAGCCAGCGCCGTCGCCGTTCGGAATCGTTCTTCCACCGCTCCGTCTGTCGCCTGCCGGGTTTCATGTCCTCCCAACCGTCTTACACCTCCGCCCGGTCGGAGCGCACCAGCCGCCGGTAGCGCCGCGAAGGCGAAGACAGCAGAGCGCCGAGTCCGTATTCATTCCACCGGCGGTCCACCTGGTCCATGGTTGCCTCGTCGGCCGTGACCACATTTGGGAAGTGGGACGGATAACCGGGCCGCCCCGGCAATTTGGTGCGGGCATCGGCCACCAGCCCCCCCTCGCGGAACGCCACGTCGCGCCCGGCATCGGTATTGCCCGTTGCCAGCCACAACAACTCTTCGCCCGAGAGCCCCTCCGCCGCCGCATCGAACAGCACAAGCGCCTGCGGGTGCAAGGCATTCCGCCGCAGGAACTCCCCGACATCGACTGCCGCATCCGGCTCGGCGAAGAGGGCCACTACGCCCCATTCGGCCAGCCATTCGAGGCTCCATGCCCCGATGCCGCCCGCCGCCACGACCCGGTCGGGCAGCGGCCACAGCGGCACATCCGGCGTACAGCCGGTCAGATCGAAAGCCATCTTGCCCCCATAACCGGTGACGGCGGCCGCATGGTCCAGTACATCGAGCACCCCCTCGCCCCGAATGAGGGCCCGGGAGAGATCGGCATGGCGCCACAGTCCCGCCACCGTATGGACATTGCGCGGATCCGTGCCGGAGGGGATCATCAGCAGGTATTTGTTGAAGGTCATCTGTCCCGCCCCCCACAGGGCCGACACCGCCTGGCGGACATGACCCGGATAGCGGGGCGTGAATCCCGCCACGGCAATGTTGTGCGCCACACCCGCCGCCGGCATGTAGAGATCGGTCAGGTCGGGCTGCACGGCAAGGCGCATCGGAGCGAGAAAAATCGTCTCGGTCGCCTTGGCGATATAGAGATCTTCCTGGGGCGGAATTCCCACCACCGTAGCGGGCCATACGGCTCCCTGCCGGTGGGTAATGGCCGTCACGTGAAAGAGTGGATAGCGGTCCTCGAGCGAATAGAATCCCGTATGGTCGCCGAAAGGTCCCTCCACCGCCTTCTCCTCGGCGGGATCAACGTACCCCTCGATGACGAAGTCGCAGTCGTCCGGCACCCACAGTTCGTTGGTCAGGCAGCGCACCAGCCGCACGGGCCGGCGTCGCAGGAACCCCGCCAGCAGGTATTCGTCGATGCCGTCGGGCAGCGGAGCCGTCGCCGCATAGGTATAGACCGGATCGCCGCCCAGACAGACGCTCACGGGCATCCGGCGCCCGGCACGCCGCCAGGCTTCGTAGTGACGCGCACCGGTCTTGTGCATGTGCCAGTGCATGCCCGTCGTCTGACCGTCGAAAAGCTGCATGCGGTACATGCCCACATTGGGGACTCCCGTCTCGGGGTCGACCGTATGCACCATCGGCAGCGTCACGAAGCGCCCGCCGTCGCACGGCCAGCACTGCAGTACGGGCAGCCGACCCAGATCGGCCTCGGCTCCCCGCCACACGGTCTGCTGACAGGCTCCGCGCCCCCGCACCCGTTTCGGAAACCAGCGCGACGCCCGTCCCAGCAGCGGCAGCGCCCCCAGCTTCTCGCCCAGCGTGCCTTTCGGAGCCGTCGCCTCGCGCAGCAGGGCGCCGATGGAGGCGGCAATATCGCCGAGCCGCTCCACCCCCAGCGCCAGCGCCATGCGCCGGTCGGAACCGAACAGGTTCATCAGCACGGGAAACTCGGTTCCCGTCCGTTCGAACAGCAGGGCCCGGCCACCGCCCGGCGACTTGGCCATGCGGTCGGCAATCTCGGCCATCTCCAGCACCGGATCGACCGGCGCGGCAATGCGCACCAGTTCTCCTTCGCGGTCGAGCCGGTCAATGTATTCTTGCAGACTTGCGTACATGATTTTTCGCAATTATTTCCGTATCTTGACAAAGATAGGCATTGACAGGCGATTTCCGACCGCTCCGCCCCTGCGAAAAACGCGCCGCACCGCCCGCCGCCTCCCCGCACGGAGCCCCGTGCTGTGAAGCGACTAACAAAATCGGAACGAAACCGCCGCCCTTATTGAAAAATTCGTAATTTTGTTTGTTGATACGGACATACGACAACACAACAACATACATACCAACTATTTTCAGAAGTTATGGCAAACAACAAGGAAGAGAAGCTCTTCACCGAATTCCCGCCCGTCTCCACGGAGCAGTGGGAAGAGGTGATCAAGGCTGACCTCAAAGGGGCCGACTACCAGAAAAAATTAGTCTGGAGAACCTCCGAGGGCTTCAACGTGCGCCCCTACTACCGGGCGGAAGACCTCAAGGGCATCCAGTACCTCGGCAAGAAGAGCGGCGAATTCCCCTATGTGAGGGGTAACCGCTGCCACAACCGCTGGCGCATCCACGAGACCATCGCCGTCAAGGAGGTGAAGAGCGCCAACGAGTTCGCCCTCCACGCCATCGAGGCGGGCGCCGAGTCGATCGGATTCGACCTGTCGGAGAAACTCTCCGCACAGCAGGTGGCCGACCTGATGGCCGGCATCGACCTGAACGCTACGGAGCTGGCCTTCAGCGGAGTGCCCGACGCCGAGCTGCCCGCCAAGGTACTGGCCGTGGCCGAGGCAAAGGGTGCCGACCCCGACAAGTTCCGCGTCTTCTTCGGTTTTGACCCGATCATCCGCCAGCTCTCGCTCAAGGGCGTCTTCTGCTGCGGCGACCAGGGCCAGCAGTGCTTCAAGACCATCGCCGAGCTGGTGAAGACCTACCACAAGGCCTGGCCAAAAGCCAAATTCATCACCGTGGGCGGCGAGACGTTCCAGAACAGCGGCTCGACCATCGTCCAGGAGCTGGCCTTCACCCTCGCTGCAGGCCACGAATACGTCGTGGGCCTCATGGACGCCGGCCTGAGCGCCGACGAGGCGGCCCGGACAATCCGCTTCTCGATGGGCGTCAGCTCCAACTACTTCATGGAGATGGCCAAATTCCGCGCCGGCCGCATGCTGTGGGCCAACATCATGAACGCCTACGCCGACGGCTGCGCCCGCAAGATGTTTACCCACGCCGTCACCACGACGTGGAACATCACCGCATACGACCCCTACGTGAACATGCTCCGCGGCACGACCGAGGCCATGAGCGCCTCCCTCGCCGGCATTCACTCGCTGGAGGTGATGCCGTTCGATACGGCCTACGAAAGCCCGACCGAGTTCTCCTCGCGCATCGCCCGCAACGTACAGCTGCTGCTCAAGAACGAGTCGCACTTCGACAACGTGGTCGATCCGGCCGGCGGTTCGTACTACATCGAGAACCTGACGGCCAGCATCGCCGAGCAGGCCTGGAACCTCTTCAAGGAGGTTGAGAATCGGGGCGGCTACATCGCCGCATTCCGCGAGGGCTTCATCCCCGACGCGGTAAAGGCTTCCGCCGAGGCGAAGGACAACGCCGTGGCTACGCGCCGCATCGTCCTGCTGGGCACCAACCAGTACCCGAACTTCAACGAAACGGCCGACAAGGCGATCACCGCCGAGACCGTAACGCCCGCCGCCTGCGAGGGCAAGGTGCTCCGCCCCTACCGCGGCGGCATGGCCTTCGAGCAGCTCCGCCTGAAGGTGGACCGCAGCGGCAAAGCCCCGCGCGCCTTCATGCTCACTTGCGGCACGCTGTCGATGGCCCGCGCCCGTTCGCAGTTCGCCTGCAACTTCTTCGCCTGCGCCGGCATCCGCGTCGTGGACAACACCTTCTTCCAGTCGGTTGAGGAGGGCGCCGAAGCCGCTTTGAAATCGGGTGCCGAGATCGTGGTGATCTGCGCGGCCGACGACGACTACGCAACCCTCGCCCCGAAGGCCAAGGAACTGCTGGGCGACAAGGCCATCTTCGTAGTGGCCGGCGCCCCCGCTTCGCAGCCCGAACTGGAGGCACAGGGCATCACCCGCTTCATCAGCGTCCGGAGCAACGTGCTCGAAACCCTGAAAGGCTACGTTAAAGAACTCGGAATCTAAAGAGCAACAACAACGATGAGAGCAAAATTTTCAGATATAAGCTACGAAGGCGGACCCGCTAAATGCTGCCACGCCGGAAAAGGCGGCCACGACGAACACGTATGGCTGACCGCCGAACAGATTCCCGTCAAAGGAACCTACACGGAGAAAGACCTCGAAGGGTTGGAACACCTCAATTACGCCGCCGGTATCGCCCCGTTCCTGCGCGGTCCGTACAGCACGATGTACGTGATGCGTCCCTGGACGATCCGCCAGTACGCCGGCTTCTCGACGGCCGAGGAGAGTAACGCCTTCTACCGCCGCAACCTGGCCTCCGGCCAGAAGGGCCTTTCGGTCGCCTTCGACCTGGCCACGCACCGCGGCTATGACGCCGACCACCCCCGCGTTGTGGGCGATGTCGGCAAGGCCGGTGTGTCGATCTGCTCGGTAGAGGACATGAAGGTGCTCTTCGACGGCATTCCGCTCAACCAGATGTCCGTGTCGATGACCATGAACGGCGCCGTACTGCCGATCCTCGCCTTCTACATCGTGTCGGGTCTGGAGCAGGGCGCACGCCTCGACCAGCTGGCCGGTACGATCCAGAACGACATCCTGAAGGAGTTCATGGTGCGCAACACCTATATATATCCGCCGGAGTTCTCGATGCGCATCATCGCCGACATTTTCGAGTACACGGCCAAGAACATGCCGAAGTTCAACTCGATCTCCATCTCGGGCTACCACATGCAGGAGGCAGGCGCCACGGCCGACATCGAGCTGGCCTACACGCTGGCCGACGGTCTGGAGTACATCCGCGCCGGCATCAACGCTGGCATGAACATCGACCAGTTCGCTCCGCGCCTCTCCTTCTTCTGGGGCGTCGGCATGAACCACTTCATGGAGATCGCCAAGATGCGTGCCGCCCGCATGCTGTGGGCCAAGATCGTCAAACAGTTCGATCCGAAGAACCCGAAATCCATGGCGCTGCGTACCCACTGCCAGACCTCGGGCTGGTCGCTCACCGAGCAGGATCCGTTCAACAACGTGGCCCGCACCGCCATCGAGGCCATGGGCGCCGCACTGGGCCACACCCAGTCGCTGCACACCAACGCCCTGGACGAGGCCATCGCCCTGCCGACCGACTTCTCGGCCCGTATCGCCCGCAACACGCAGATCTACATCCAGGAGGAGACCAGCATCTGCCGTGAGGTCGATCCGTGGGCAGGTTCCTACTACGTGGAGGCGCTGACGAACGAGATCGCCCACAAGGCCTGGGATCACATCCAGGAGATCGAAAGCCTCGGCGGCATGGCCAAGGCCATCGAGACGGGCATCCCGAAGATGCGTATCGAGGAGGCAGCCGCCCGCAAGCAGGCACACATCGACTCCGGCCGCGAGATCATCGTGGGCGTGAACAAATACCGCCTCGAGAAGGAGGACCCGATCGACATCCTGGCCGTGGACAACACCGCCGTGCGCGAGGCGCAGATCAAACGTCTGCACGAGCTGCGCGCCACCCGTGACAACGAGGCTGTCAAACGCGCCCTGGACGCCATCACCGAGTGCGTCAAGACCGGCAAGGGCAACCTGCTGGAACTGGCCGTGGAGGCAGCCAAGGTACGGGCCACGCTGGGCGAAATCTCCGACGCCTGCGAAGTGGTTGTCGGCCGCTACAAAGCCGTAATCCGTTCCATCTCCGGAGTATATTCAAGCGAAGTGAAAACAGACGAAAACTTTGCGAAAGCCAAGGCCATGGCCGAAGCCTTCGCCCGTAAGGAAGGTCGCCAGCCGCGTATCATGATCGCCAAGCTGGGACAGGACGGCCACGACCGTGGCGCCAAAGTCGTTGCCACGGGTTATGCCGACATCGGCTTCGACGTCGACATGGGTCCGCTCTTCCAGACCCCGGAAGAGGCAGCCAAACAGGCCGTCGAGAACGACGTACACGTTGTGGGTGTATCGTCGCTCGCCGCAGGTCACCTGACCCTCGTGCCGCAGATCATCGCCGAACTGAAAAAGCTCGGCCGCGAGGATATCGTGGTCATCGTCGGCGGCGTAATCCCCGCACAGGACTACCAGGAGCTCTACGACGACGGTGCCGCCGCCATCTTTGGCCCGGGTACCCCGATCGCTACGGCCGCCATCAAGATCCTCGAAATCCTGATGGGCGAATAAGCCGCATGCCCGTTTCACGGCAAAGCCCCGCACCGATCGGTGCGGGGCTTTCCTTTTTCACCCGCCAGGCATCTGCATTTCGAATGGTCCGCTTTCCCGACAGCCCTAAAAACAGTGCAGGCGCACGAAAAATCGCACGCCTGCTGTTTCCGCCGAGCGGACCGGACTCAGAACTTGAAGCCGACACCCAGCATAATCTGACCCCAGTTGGCCCCGGCATAGTAGATGGCGCGATCCATCGCAGCTCCACTCATGATGCCGACCGCCACATTGCCGAGCGAAGCCGACAGCATCCAGCGGTCGTTGATGAAATAGCGCAAGGCAGGGGTCACCGACAGCAGCGCTCCGTGCATGGGAGTCGTCGTGCAGTCCTTCCAGCCATCCACCTTGTAGGTCTCCCCGATGAAACCGCCCACATAGCCGACAAAACCGTCCAGCGAGAGATAGAAACGCTCCGCCAGACGCAGGTAGTAATCCGCCTCGAAACCGATGTGATAGAGCGAAACACTGTTGCGGACGACATTCTTGCCGAAATCACCGCTGGTCCGCGATCCCTGCCAGCCGATCGCATAGCCAGCCGACACGCCCAGCGCCCAGTGCTCATTGACAAAAACGCCGTACTGCGGCTGAATCGCAATCAGACTCCATGTCGACGTCCCCGACGGGTCCGGGAACTGTCCCAGCACGTTGAGTCCGACACTCCCCTGCAGCACGCGATCCCCCTGGGCCGGCTGCGCAAACGCTGCCCCGCACAGGCCGAGGGCAACGATCAGCATCCATACTTTTTTCATTTTGTCTTAGTGTTTTGAAGTTAGTTTCTGTTTCTCCGGCCCCGCCGGAATTATTCACAATAATAGTAAATATCATACGCGATACAAAACAAAACAGCAACAATCCCCCCGGAAATTCCCACCCAGACACCTTCGGAAGCACATTTCATCCGAATTCCGAAGATCCAGCGTGTTTTTTTCGACACAAAAACGGCACGACTATTTTTTATTCTCAAAAACTATCGTACATTTGCGGTCGAATTGCGGTTGCGCCGAGCGCACAACGCATTCTGGAACAGCTCCGTTCTTTGCATTTTGAGGAATCTGCGACATTTTTTTACCGAGCTTTTTGCTCAATAAAAAATTATCGTTACCTTTGTAACCCCAAAACACGCCGATGTAGCTCAGTTGGCCAGAGCAGCTGATTTGTAATCAGCTGGTCGGGGGTTCGAATCCCTCCATCGGCTCGAGCAGCCTGAGAGGGCAACGAAAACGATCGCCAGATCTACAACATATTGGGAGGATACCAGAGTGGCCAAATGGGGCAGACTGTAAATCTGCTGGTTATTACCTTCGGTGGTTCGAATCCATCTCCTCCCACGAAGTCAAAGTGACTTCTGTAAAGGCAGCGAATCCGATGAGGGTTCGCATTACCTTTACAAACAAGCGGAAGTAGCTCAGTTGATAGAGCATCAGCCTTCCAAGCTGAGGGTCGCGAGTTTGAGCCTCGTCTTCCGCTCCATGCAGGACGCCGCCTGGCCGCAGACGTTGTGAGAGACGTATGCGGCATTTGTGCAATCAAAACAACGGATGCACGAGCAGGCAGGGATTTCCGGTCGAACGGGTGGAATGTGCCCGATCGCCGGTTTATCGTCTGATGGGGCCTCCGGTTCCCGGCGAAATGCAACAGGTCCGCAGGACCGACACGATAGCAATAGTTTAATTATTCTAATAACTATCAAATTATGGCAAAAGAGAAATTTGACAGGTCCAAGCCGCATGTGAACATCGGTACCATCGGCCACGTTGACCACGGTAAAACTACCCTGACCGCCGCCATCACGACGGTTCTCGCCAAGAAGGGTCTTTCCGAGCTCCGTAGCTTCGACTCGATCGACAACGCTCCCGAGGAGAAAGAGCGTGGTATCACGATCAACACCGCTCACGTAGAGTACCAGACGGCTACCCGTCACTACGCTCACGTGGACTGCCCCGGACACGCCGACTATGTGAAGAACATGGTAACGGGTGCTGCCCAGATGGATGGTGCTATCCTCGTTGTAGCCGCAACCGATGGTCCTATGCCCCAGACCCGTGAGCACGTGCTGCTCGCCCGTCAGGTGAACGTTCCCCGTATCGTTGTCTTCATGAACAAGGTGGATATGGTTGACGATCCCGAGATGCTCGACCTGATCGAAATGGAGCTGCGTGACCTGCTCAACTTCTACAACTACGACGGTGACAACACCCCGATCATCCGTGGTTCCGCACTGGGTGCACTGAACGGTGAGCCGAAGTGGGAGGAGAAGATCATGGAACTCATGGACGCTGTTGACTCGTACATCCCGATTCCTCCGCGTGACAATGAGAAACCCTTCCTGATGCCTGTCGAGGACGTATTCTCGATCACCGGTCGTGGTACCGTGCTGACGGGTCGTATCGAGTCGGGTGTGATCCACGTAGGAGACCCGGTTGAGATCGTTGGTATCAACGAGAAGGCCCTGACGTCGACCTGTACGGGTGTGGAGATGTTCCGCAAACTGCTCGACGAGGGTGAGGCCGGTGACAACGTAGGTCTGCTGATGCGTGGTATCGACAAGAAAGACGTTAAACGTGGTATGGTCGTTGCCAAACCCGGTTCGATCACTCCTCACACCAAATTCGAGGCTGAGGTTTATATCCTGAAGAAAGACGAGGGAGGTCGGCACACTCCGTTCCACAACAAATATCGTCCGCAGTTCTACCTCCGTACGCTTGACGTAACCGGTGAGGTTCACCTGCCGGAGGGTGTAGATATGGTAATGCCGGGTGATAACACCACGATCACCGTAGAGCTGATCTACCCGGTTGCCATCAACGTAGGTCTGCGTTTCGCTATCCGCGAGGGCGGTCGTACGGTAGGTGCAGGTCAGATCACGAAGATCATCGAGTAATACTCGCTTCGTCCTCTGGACACCCAAGCAAAACATACGGGCGGTACTTCGGTCCGCCCGTATGACACAGGAATGTAGTTCAAGGGTAGAATAGCGGTCTCCAAAACCGTTGATGGGGGTTCGAATCCCTCCATTCCTGCTAAACAAAAAAATAAGTATGAAACTTATTCGTTACATCAAAGATTCCTACTCGGAACTGGTTCACAAAGTTTCATGGACGCCAGTCAAAGAACTGCAGAGTTTAGCAATTACCGTCATGGTAGCTTCCTTGATATTCGCTGTGGTCATCTTGGCTATGGACTTCTCGTTCGAGAACATCATGAAAGTAGTCTACAAGTATTTGGCAAGGTAAGTAATTCATTATCAGGTTACAGATCATGAGTGAACAGAACGCCAAACAGTGGTATGTGATACGTGCCGTAGGCGGAAAGGAAAAAAAGGTCAAGGAGTACATCGAATCAATGGTTCGCAACTCCCACCTTGAAGAGTACATTTCGCAGGTGCTGATTCCTACCGAAAAGGTCTATTCGATCCGCAACGGCAAGAAAATCAGCAAAGAAAAGGTATCGTATCCGGGCTACGTGCTTGTAGAGGCAGCGATGGTAGGAGAAATCCCGTACGTACTTCGTAACACACCCAATGTACTCGGCTTCCTCGGCGATTCCAAAGAGGAGAGCAAACGCATGATTGCGACGCCATTGCGTCCGCAGGAAGTGTCGCGCATTCTCGGCAGGGTCGACGAATTGAGTCAGGGCGAGGAGGAAAACGAAACACCTTTCGTTGTGGGCGAAACGGTCAAAGTTACCGATGGACCTTTCTCGAGTTTCTCGGGAGTCATCGAAGCCGTTGACAACGACCGCAAGAAGTTGACGGTTTCCGTGAAGATCTTCGGGAGAAAGACTCCGATGGAATTGAGTTTCGTACAAGTTGAAAAAGAGTAATTAACCAAGGAAAACTATGGCAAAAGAGGTTGCTGCATTTATTAAATTGCAGATCAAAGGTGGTGCCGCCAATCCTTCACCCCCCGTGGGTCCCGCGCTCGGTTCGAAGGGAGTCAATATCATGGACTTCTGCAAGCAGTTCAATGCGCGCACCCAGGACAAGGCAGGAAAGGTTCTTCCGGTCATCATCACCGTATATAGCGACAAGTCGTTCGACTTCGTCGTTAAACAGCCGCCTGTAGCCGTTCAGATCAAAGAAGCAGCCAAGATCAGCACCGCTTCCGCGGAACCGAACCGCAAGAAAGTGGGCCAGATCACCTGGGAACAGGTAGAGGCTATCGCCAAAGACAAAATGAGCGACATGAACTGCTTCACGGTTGAATCGGCGATGCGCATGGTTGCCGGAACGGCACGCAGTATGGGTGTCAGCGTTGTCGGCGAATTTCCTAAAAAGTAATTGATAGACGAAGATGAGTAAGCTGACCAAGAATAAAAAAGCAATGCTTGCGAAGGTCGAGCCGAATAAGCTGTACAAGCTGAATGAGGCCGCCGAACTTCTGAAGGAGATTACCTTTACGAAATTCGATGCATCGGTTGACATGGACGTACGTCTGGGTGTCGATCCCCGCAAAGCAAACCAAATGGTGAGGGGCGTCGTAACCCTTCCCCACGGTACCGGTAAAACGGTTCGTGTTCTCGTTCTTTGTACTCCCGACAAGGAGAATGAAGCGAAAGAGGCTGGAGCTGACTATGTAGGTCTGGACGAATACATCGACAAGATCAAAGGCGGCTGGACGGACGTGGACATCATCATCACCACGCCGAACGTAATGGCCAAGGTCGGTGCACTGGGTCGTATCCTCGGTCCGCGCGGCTTGATGCCTAACCCCAAAACCGGTACGGTTACCATGGAGGTAGGTAAGGCCGTCAAAGAGGTGAAGGCCGGTAAAATCGACTTCAAAGTCGACAAATACGGTATCATCCACTCCTCGATCGGTAAGGCTTCTTTCTCGGCTGAACAGATCGCCGACAACGCGAAAGAGTTCCTCGGCACGATCCTCAAGCTGAAGCCTGCCGCTGCTAAGGGTTCTTATATCATTAGCATCTATCTCTCTTCGACAATGAGCTGCGGTTTACAGATAGATCCCAAATCAATTGACACGAAATAAAAATTCCGACGACAATGAACAGGGAAGAAAAAAGACAGATCATCGAGTCTCTGGCCGCAAAGCTCAACGAGTATCCGCACTTCTACATCACCGATATTGCCGATCTCAACGCCGAGCAAACGGCTGCGCTTCGTCGCCAGTGCTTCGAGAAAGAGGTCTGCCTGATGGTCGTAAAGAACACGCTGCTTGAAAAAGCGCTCGAATCCGTAAACAAGGCGGATGACCAGCTCAAAGCGGTTCTGAACGGTACCACCTCGGTTATGTTCTCCGCTACGAACAAGGCACCCGCCCAGGTTATCAAGGAGTTCCGCAAGAGCAATCCGCTCGGAAAGCCGATCCTGAAAGCAGCCTTCGTAGAGGATTGCATCTATGTCGGCGACCAGAACCTCGACACCCTCGTTGCCATCAAGAGTCGCGAGGAACTCATCGGGGATATCATCGGCCTGCTCCAGTCTCCGATCAAGAACGTCATGTCCGCTCTTACCGGCGCTGCAGGACAGAAGGTTGCTGGCATCGTAAAAGCCCTCGAAGAGAGGAACAACTAGCGGCAGACTGCTCCGGCGGCCCCGTGCGGTGCCAAGCCGCATAAATGCCGGGCAACACACAAAGAAAGAAACAATTAAAAACAAAATTAATCAATACGACAATGGCAGACATCAAAAAATTAGCTGAAGAGTTGGTAAACCTGACAGTTAAGGAAGTAACCGAATTGGCCGCTATTCTGAAAGACGAGTACGGCATCGAACCTGCAGCCGCAGCAGTTGCAGTTGCAGCAGCTCCCGCAGCAGGTGCAGCTGAAGGAGGTGCAGCCGAGAAATCCACTTACGACGTTGTGCTGACCAGCGCTGGCCAGGCAAAAGTAGGCGTAATCAAAGTCGTTAAGGAAATCACCGGTCTGGGTCTGAAAGAGGCTAAAGACCTCGTTGACGGCGCTCCGAAAGCCATCAAAGAGGGTGTTTCCAAAGAGGAAGCCGAGTCTATCAAATCGCAGCTCGAAGAGGCTGGAGCCGAGGTTGAGCTTAAATAAGTTCATACCTCCTGTTTCCAGGACATATTCAGGTATAGAGTCTAGCAATAGACTCTATGCCTTTTGTCGTTTTTTTTGCCCATCGTTTGTCGAACGGCAGATTGCATGGTGATAACCCGCAGGCTGCCAAAACGATAGCACGGCAGAACGACATTCATACGACGCTGCCGACAACCGAAGGCGCCCATCCGCCCCTCACCGGACAAGAGGGAGATACCGGAGGGCGGTATTCGCGGACAGCGTGATTTTCCGGCGGGCAACGCGGTCCTTGCAAAAGGCCCCTCCCCGACCGAACTGGCCGCCAGACGAATCGCTCGCCGCAGGCCGGACATACATCAGAGCAACGTGTCGGACCCTACACTGTACCGACACCGAGAGACGGGACAACAGACGATCGCACCCCCTGTACAAGCGATCGCATACGAGAAGCGACAGGAACAACACCGGATTGTCTGATACACCGATAGACGCCAACTTATCTTGGATTAGCATGTGCTACCCGCTACGCGCCAAAGCCGCCGTAGGGGACAACTCAAAAACAGATTTGTTACATGTCCTTAAAAACAAATAACCCGAGAATAAGCTTCTCTTCCATCAAGAAACGGATGCTCTATCCCGACTTTTTGGAGATTCAGCTAAAATCATTCCACGATTTTTTCCAACTGGACACCACGGCAGAGAACCGCAAGAACGAGGGCCTCTACAAAGTGTTCACGGAGAATTTCCCGATAACCGATACCCGGAACAACTTCGTTCTGGAGTTCATCGATTATTACATCGACCCGCCGCGCTACTCGATCGAGGAGTGTCTGGAACGGGGACTGACCTACAGCGTGCCGCTGAAAGCAAAGCTGAAGCTTTACTGCACAGACTCGGAGCATGAAGATTTCGATACGGTCGTACAGGACGTCTACTTCGGAACGATCCCGTACATGACCCCGCGCGGAACGTTCGTCATCAACGGCGCCGAGCGTGTCATCGTATCGCAGCTTCACCGTTCTCCGGGCGTATTCTTCGGGCAAAGTGTCCACACCAACGGTACGAAACTCTACTCCGCGCGTATCATCCCCTTCAAGGGATCGTGGATCGAGTTCGCCACGGACATCAACAACGTGATGTACGCCTACATCGACCGTAAGAAAAAGTTGCCCGTCACCACCCTGCTTCGTGCCATCGGTTACGAAACCGACCAGCAGATTCTGGAGATCTTCGACCTGGCGGACGAGGTAAAGGTGAACCGCGCCAACCTCAAGAAGGCCGTCGGACGGAAACTGGCAGCCAGGGTGCTGAGCACCTGGGTCGAGGACTTTGTGGACGAGGACACCGGCGAGGTGGTTTCCATCGAGCGTAACGATGTCATCATCGACCGCGAGACGGTGCTGGAAGCCGACGACATCGACCGCATTATCGAGAGCGGTGCCAAGAGCATTCTGCTGCACAAGGAGAATGCCACCGGCAACGACTACTCCATCATATACAATACCCTGCAGAAGGATCCCTGCAACTCGGAGAAAGAGGCCGTCGTGTACATCTACCGACAGCTGCGCAATTCCGAACCGCCGGATGAGGCAACGGCCCGCGACGTGATCGACAAGCTGTTCTTCTCCGACAAACGGTACGACCTGGGCGACGTGGGCCGCTTCCGGATCAACAAGAAGCTGAATCTGGACATCGACCCGGCCATCCGGGTACTGACCCGGGAGGACATGATCGCGATCATCAAATACCTGATCTCGCTCATCAACTCCAAAACGGACGTGGACGATATCGACCACCTGAGCAACCGTCGCGTGAGAACGGTAGGAGAACAGCTTTCCAACCAGTTCTCCGTCGGCTTCGTGCGCATGGCCCGTACCATCCGCGAACGGATGAACGTTCGTGACAACGAGGTCTTCACGCCGATCGACCTGATCAACGCCAAGACCCTCTCGAGCGTCATCAACTCGTTCTTCGGAACGAACCAGCTCTCGCAGTTCATGGACCAGATCAACCCGCTGGCCGAAATGACCCACAAGCGCCGTCTCTCGGCCCTGGGTCCGGGCGGTCTGTCGCGTGATCGGGCCGGTTTCGAGGTGCGAGACGTACACTATACCCACTACGGCCGTCTCTGCCCGATCGAAACCCCTGAGGGTCCGAACATCGGTCTGATCTCGTCGCTGTGCGTTTACGCCAAGGTAAGCGACATGGGCTTCATCGAGACCCCCTACCGCAAGGTAATGGACGGCAAGGTGGACATGAAGGACGAGGATATCGTCTATCTGAGCGCCGAGGAGGAGGAAGGCCTCGTCATCGCACAGGCTACGGCCGGCATCGACGCGGACGGCAACTTCGAGAATCCCGACCGCATCAAGGCCCGCGTAGGAGCCGACTTTCCGACCGTAACGGCCGACCAGGTCAACCTCGTGGACGTGGCTCCGAACCAGATCGCCTCGATTGCGGCCAGTCTGATCCCGTTCCTCGAGCACGACGATGCCAACCGTGCCCTCATGGGTTCGAACATGATGCGCCAGGCCGTACCGCTGATCAACCCGGAGGCGCCGATCGTAGGTACCGGTCTGGAACTCGACATGATGCGCGACAGCCGCATCCAGGTAGTGGCCGAAACCACCGGTGAGGTGGTCTTCGCCGATGCCCAGCAGATTCAGGTTCGCTACGACCGTACGGACGACGAGCGTCTGGTCAGCTTCGACCCGGAGATTACGACCTACATCCTGCCGCGTTACCGCAAGACGAACCAGAACATGTCCATCACCCTGCGCCCGACCGTCATGCGCGGCGACAAGGTGACCAAGGGACAGTTGCTGACCGAAGGCTACTCGACCGACAACGGCGAGCTGGCGCTGGGCCGCAACCTGAAGGTGGCCTTCATGCCCTGGAAGGGTTACAACTTCGAGGATGCCATCGTGATCTCCGAGCGTCTCGTACGTGAAGACCTCTTCACGTCGGTTCACGTGGACGAGTACATCATGGAGGTGCGCGAGACCAAGCGCGGCATGGAGGAACTGACCTCGGACATCCCGAACGTCAGCGAGGACGCCACGAAGGATCTGGACGAGAACGGTATCATCCGCATCGGCGCGAACGTCAAGCCGGGCGACATCCTGATCGGTAAGATCACCCCGAAAGGCGAAAGCGACCCGAGTCCGGAGGAGAAGCTGCTGCGTGCCATCTTCGGTGACAAGGCCGGCGACGTGAAGGATGCTTCGCTCAAGGCACAGCCTTCGCTCTACGGTGTGGTTATCGACAAGAAGCTCTTCAGCCGCGCCAACAAGGACAACAAGAAGGGCAAGCAGAGCGAGAAGGCGCAGCTCGACAAGATCGACGCCCAGTTCGCCCAGGATGCCGCTGCCCTCAAAACGATCCTTGTGGACAAGCTGTGGACGATTCTCAAGGACAAGACCACGCAGGGCATCAAGGACTACCTCGGCGCCGAACTCTATCCCAAGGGAGCGAAGTTCAGCCGCCGCATGCTGGAAGACATCGATTATCTGAACCTCAACACGGACAAGTGGGTGGGCGACGCGCACACCGACTATCTGGTGGGCCAGACGATCAACAACTATATTATCAAGTACAAGGAACTCGACGCCAAAGTCAAACGCGAGAAGTACAACCTCACCAACGGCGACGAACTGCCCGCCGGCATCATCCAGCTGGCCAAGGTCTACATCGCCAAGAAGCGTAAGCTGAAAGTGGGTGACAAGATGGCCGGTCGTCACGGTAACAAGGGTATCGTGGCCAAGGTGGTCCGTGACGAGGACATGCCGTTCCTCGACGACGGTACGATCGTGGACATCGTGCTGAACCCGCTGGGTGTGCCTTCGCGTATGAACCTGGGCCAGATCTACGAGACCGTGCTCGGATGGGCAGGCCGCGAACTGGGTCTGAAGTTCGCCACCCCGATCTTCGACGGTGCAACGCTCGACGAGATCAACGAGTACACGGCCAAGGCAGGCGTGCCCCGCAGCGGCCGCACCTACCTGCGCGACGGCGGTACGGGCGAACGCTTCGACCAGCCGGCTACGGTGGGCGTGATCTACATGCTGAAGCTGGGCCACATGATCGACGACAAGATGCATGCCCGTTCGATCGGTCCGTACTCGCTCATCACCCAGCAGCCGCTGGGCGGTAAGGCACAGTTCGGTGGACAGCGATTCGGAGAGATGGAGGTGTGGGCACTGGAGGCCTTCGGTGCCGCCAACATCCTGCAGGAGATCCTGACCATCAAGAGCGACGACGTCACGGGACGTGCCAAGGCTTACGAGGCCATCGTCAAGGGCGACAACCTGCCGCCTGCCGGTATCCCCGAGTCGCTCAACGTGCTGCTGCACGAGCTGCGCGGTCTGGCGCTGAGCGTCAAACTGGAGTAGGCTGATATACCGCAACCGACCGATGCCCGTCCGCCGACGGGTGTCGGTCGGCATCTGCGGACATGCCGAGCCAATCGGTATGTGTCGGGAGAAGAAGCAAGAGGCCAATTCTCCGCATGTCGGATAATAGTTAGAAAGTAAAGATAATATGTCAATTAAGAAAGACAACAAGCCCACGAGTTTCAGCAAGATCTCGATCGGATTGGCATCGCCGGAGGAAATCCTCGAAAATTCGAGCGGCGAGGTTCTGAAACCGGAAACCATAAACTACCGTACCTACAAACCGGAACGGGACGGCCTCTTCTGCGAGCGCATCTTCGGCCCGGTGAAGGACTACGAGTGTCATTGCGGCAAGTACAAACGGATCCGCTACAAGGGGATCGTTTGCGACCGATGCGGTGTGGAGGTGACCGAGAAGAAGGTACGCCGCGAGCGTATGGGTCACATTTCGCTGGTCGTTCCGGTGGTGCATATCTGGTACTTCCGTTCGCTGCCGTCCAAGATCGGTTACCTGCTCGGCATTCCGACCAAGATGCTCGACGCGGTGATCTACTACGAGCGCTACATTGTCATTCAGCCGGGTGCCGCCGCCGATCTGGGCGTGTCGGAGAAGGACCTGCTGGCCGAAAAAGAATACCTCGACATCGTGGCTCAGCTGCCCAAGGGCAATGCCCAGCTCGATGACGACGATCCCAACAAGTTCATCGCCCTGATGGGCGCCGAGGCAATCGACCTGATGCTGCGCCGTCTGGACCTCGACTCGCTCTCCTACTCGCTGCGTCACAAGGCCAGCACGGAGACCTCGCAGCAGCGCAAGGCAGAAGCCCTCAAACGGCTGCACATCATCGAGGCTTTCCGCGAATCCCGCGACATCAACAAACCCGAGTGGATGGTGCTGAAGGTGATCCCCGTGATCCCGCCGGAACTGCGCCCGCTCGTTCCGCTGGATGGCGGCCGCTTCGCCACCTCGGACCTGAACGACCTCTACCGCCGCGTCATCATCCGCAACAACCGTCTGAAACGACTGATCGAAATCAAGGCTCCGGAGGTGATCCTGCGCAACGAGAAGCGCATGCTGCAGGAGGCCGTGGACAGCCTGTTCGACAACTCGCGCAAGAACAACGCCGTAAAGACCGAAAGCAACCGCCCGCTGAAATCGCTCAGCGACAGCCTCAAGGGTAAACAGGGTCGTTTCCGTCAGAACCTGCTGGGTAAACGTGTGGACTACTCCGCCCGTTCGGTAATCGTCGTAGGTCCGGAGCTGAAGATGCACGAGATGGGTATCCCGAAGGATATGGCCGCCGAGCTCTACAAGCCGTTCATCATCCGCAAGCTCATCGAGCGCGGCATCGTGAAGACGGTCAAGTCAGCCAAGAAGATCATCGACCGCAAGGATCCGGTAATCTGGGATATTCTGGAGAACGTCATCAAGGGCCACCCCGTACTGATGAACCGTGCTCCTACGCTGCACCGACTCGGTATCCAGGCCTTCCAGCCGAAACTGATCGAGGGTAAGGCCCTGCAGCTCCACCCGCTGGCCTGTACGGCATTCAACGCCGACTTCGACGGTGACCAGATGGCCGTGCATCTGCCGCTGGGCAACGCCGCCATCCTGGAGGCACAGATCCTCATGCTGGGTTCGCACAACATTCTGAACCCCGCCAACGGCGCGCCGATCACCGTGCCTTCGCAGGACATGGTCCTCGGTCTGTACTACATCACCAAACCGCGCGCGGGCGCCAAGGGTGAAGGTCTCGTGTTCTACGGTCCGGAGGAGGCGATCATCGCCTACAACGAAGGCCGCGCCGACCTGCACGCCAAGGTAAGCGTGATGGTCGATACGGTGGACGAGGAAGGCAAGCCGAAACGTGAACTGATCAAGGAGACCACCATCGGCCGTATCATCTTCAACCAGGTGGTACCGAAAGAGGTGGGCTACATCAATACGCTGCTCAAGAAGAAGAACCTGCGCGACATCATCGGTCTGGTCATGAAGAAGGCCGGTGCCGACAAGGCCGCCAACTTCCTCGACGACATCAAGGCGCTCGGTTACCAGATGGCCTTCAAGGGCGGTCTGTCGTTCAACCTCGACGCCGTGCTGATCCCCGAGGAGAAGGAGAAACTGGTTCGCGAAGGTTACGAAAAGGTCGACGAGGTGTACGAAAGCTACAACATGGGCTTCATCACCAACAACGAGCGTTACAACCAGGTGATCGACATCTGGACCCGTGTGAACTCGGAACTGACCGAAACCGTGTCGCGTCAGCTGGAGGCCGACATGGACGGTTTCAACCCGGTATTCATGATGCTGGATTCGGGAGCCCGTGGTTCGCGCGAGCAGATCCGTCAGCTCTCCGGTATGCGTGGTCTGATGGCCAAGCCGCAGAAATCCGGCGCCGAAGGCGGTCAGGTCATCGAGAACCCGATTCTGTCGAACTTCAAGGAGGGTCTGTCGGTGCTGGAGTACTTCATCTCCACACACGGTGCCCGTAAGGGTCTGGCCGATACCGCACTGAAGACGGCCGATGCCGGTTACCTGACCCGTCGTCTGGTAGACGTAGCCAACGACGTGATCATCAACGAAGAGGACTGCGGTACGCTCCGCGGTCTGACGGCAACGGCCACCAAGCGCAACGAGGCGGTCGTACAGACCCTCTACGAGAAGATCCTCGGCCGCGTGGCGCTGCATGACGTG
Source organism: Candidatus Tidjanibacter faecipullorum (assembly GCA_019116245.1). Taxonomy (GTDB): domain Bacteria; phylum Bacteroidota; class Bacteroidia; order Bacteroidales; family Rikenellaceae; genus Tidjanibacter; species Tidjanibacter faecipullorum. The sequence continues at coordinate 18,456 of DXCC01000006.1, read as the reverse complement.
ATCCACCCGCTCACGGGCGAGATCATCGTCCGCGCCGGCGAGGAGATCAACGAGGAAGCCGCCGAGATCATCGAGAAATCGCCGATCGAACAGGTCGAGATCCGTTCGGCCCTCACCTGCGAATCGCGCCACGGTGTCTGCGCCAAATGCTACGGCCGCAACCTGGCTACGGGCCGCATGGTACAGAAGGGCGAAACGGTCGGCGTCATCGCCGCACAGAGTATCGGCGAGCCGGGTACGCAGCTGACCCTCCGTACGTTCCACGTCGGTGGTGTGGCCAGCGGTTCGGCAGTCGACAACCAGGTGATGGCCCGCTACGGAGGCCGTCTGGAAATCGACGACCTGAAGGTCATCAAACATAAGAACAAAGACGGCGAGGAGGTGAACATCGTCGTGAGCCGTCTGGCCGAGATGCGCATCGTGGACAACCATACGGACATCGTCCTCTATACGCACAACGTGCCCTACGGTGCCCACCTGTTCAAGTTCGACGGCGACCAGGTGGAGAACGGCGACGTGATCTGCGAATGGGATCCGTTCAACGCCGTGATCATCTCCGAGTTCGACGGTAAGATCGCCTTCGAGAACATCATCGAGGGTGTCACCTACCGCGAGGAGTCGGATGAACAGACCGGTCTGCGCGAGAAGGTGATCATCGAGAGCCGTGACAAGACGAAGAACCCGGTGATCCGTATCCTCGACAACGACGGCGTGGAGCTCAAACAGTACAACCTGCCTGTGGGTGCCCACATCGTCGTCAAGGAGAACGCCAAGATCATGGCCGGCGATACGCTGATCAAGATGCCCCGTGCCTTCGGTAACGCAGGCGATATCACGGGTGGTCTGCCCCGAGTTACGGAGCTGTTCGAGGCCCGCAACCCCTCGAACCCCGCCATCGTTTCGGAAATCGACGGCGAGGTATCGTTCGGCAAGATCAAACGCGGTAACCGCGAGATTGTCATCACCTCCAAGGGAGGCGACGTTCGCCGCTACCTCGTGCCGCTGTCGCGCCAGATCCTCGTTCAGGAGAACGACTACGTGAAGGCCGGCATGCCGCTGTCGGACGGCGCCATCACGCCGAGCGACATTCTGGCCATCCTCGGTCCGACCAAGGTACAGGAGTACATCGTGAACGAAGTTCAGGAGGTGTACCGCGGCCAGGGTGTGAAGATCAACGACAAGCACTTCGAGATCATCGTCCGCCAGATGATGAACAAGGTGCAGATCCTCGATCCGGGCGACACGCGCTTCCTCGAGGAGCAGGTGGTGGACAAATGGGAGTTCATGGAGGAGAACGACTCGCTCTACGACAAGGTGGTCGTTACCGATGCCGGCGACTCGCAGAACGTCCAGCCGGGTCAGATCATCTCGATGCGCAAGCTGCGTGACGAGAACTCGATCCTCAAACGCAAGGATCAGAAGCTGGTCGAGGTACGTGACATCGTTCCGGCCACGTCGAGCCAGATCCTGCAGGGTATCACCCGCGCCGCACTGCAGACGAGCAGCTTCATGTCGGCCGCCTCGTTCCAGGAGACGACCAAGGTGCTGAACGAAGCCGCCATCTACGGCAAGGTCGATCCGCTGGCCAACCTAAAGGAGAACGTCATCTGCGGTCACCTGATTCCGGCCGGAACAGGCGTACGCGACTGGAACAACATCATCGTCGGTTCCAAAGAGGAGTACGAAAATCTGAAAGCCGGTTCGGAGACGAAATAATCCGCAACCGACTCATACACGACAAGGCGGGGGCTATTCCAAAAGAATAGCCCCCGCCTTTTTCTTTTCCGAAAGCGGTTCCGAAAGGCCCCCGCCACCCGATACTCCTCTCCCCCCGCTTCCGCTCTGGTGGTCATGCCGCACCAATCACTCGGTTTCCTTCCAAGCCACCGCACCACCCCATCCGGCCGGGATCGGCGGCTCCACGGCGCAGACCTGCCCGCCCCCGTCGCAAACCGGCACAAAAAAGGCGGGAAACTCCCGAAGGAATTTCCCGCCCTGTGCATTACGCGTCGGACGCGTCCTATTTGCGGTAGATCTTCGTATAACCGTAGATTGCCTCGTCGCCCAGTTCCTCCTCGATGCGGAGCAGCTGGTTGTACTTGGCCATACGGTCGGAACGCGACATCGAACCGGTCTTGATCTGCCCCGAGTTGGTAGCCACGGCAATGTCGGCAATGGTCGAATCCTCCGTCTCGCCCGAACGGTGCGACGTTACGCTCGTGTAACCGGCGCGGTGAGCCATCTCGATGGCATCCATCGTCTCGGTCAGCGTACCGATCTGGTTCACCTTGATGAGGATCGAGTTGGCGCAACCCATTTCGATGCCCTTCTTCAGGAACTCTACGTTCGTCACGAAGAGGTCGTCACCGACCAGCTGGCAACGGCCGCCCAGTTTGGCGGTCAGCATCTGCCAGCCTTCCCAGTCGTTCTCGCTCATGCCGTCCTCGATCGAATCGATCGGGTATTTGTTCACGAGCTCCTCGAGGTAAGCCACCTGCTCAGTGGAGGTACGCTTGGCACCCTTCTCGCCCTCGAATTTCGTATAGTCATAGATGCCGTTCTCGTAGAACTCGCTCGAAGCGCAGTCCATGGCAATGGCCACGTCACCGCCGTCCTCCTTGCGGCCCGGCTTGTAACCGGCACGTTTGATGGCCTCCAGGATCGACTCGATGGCATCCTCCGTACCGTTCAGTGCGGGAGCGAAACCACCCTCGTCACCGACAGCCGTGCTGAGGCCGCGCTCGTGGAGCACCTTCTTCAGGTTGTGGAACACCTCCGAGCCCATGCGCAGACCCTCGCGGAACGAGGCAGCGCCTACGGGACGGATCATAAACTCCTGGAATGCGATCGGCGCATCGGAGTGGGAACCGCCGTTGATGATGTTCATCATCGGCACGGGCAGCGTCTTGGCATTCACGCCGCCGATATAACGGTAGAGCGGCATGCCCAGCAGATCGGCGGCAGCGCGGGCGCAGGCCAGCGATACGCCGAGGATGGCGTTTGCGCCGAGTTTGGACTTGGTGGGCGTGCCGTCCAGTTCCAACATCGTCTTGTCGATGCCGACCTGATCGGTCACCTGCATACCGATGATCTCGGGAGCGATCACCTCGTTCACGTTGGCAACGGCCTTCAGGACGCCTTTGCCCATATAACGGTTCTTGTCGCCGTCACGCAGCTCGAGGGCTTCGTTTTCGCCCGTCGAGGCGCCGCTGGGGACCGCAGCGCGACCAAATGCGCCGCTCGCCGTCGTTACTTCCACTTCGATCGTAGGATTGCCTCTCGAATCGATGATCTCTCTTGCATGTACCTTAACAATTTCAGGCATCTTCGTAAATTTTAAACGTGATACTATATAAACCTTCTGAAAAACTCGCTTTTCGGGCGGAAACGGCTTCCCGGGGGAACCGCCTGCGAAATCGCGCAAAATTACTACTTTGCGCACTATTACGCAAACGTCCGGACGGGTAGTTTCGTATGCCGGTCCGCTCATTTTTCAATAAATCCGGCGCGACCGGCAAAACTTCACGAAAATGTAACATATTTGTAATACGACACTGTTTTCTTCGTCCCGTAATTATCATAACATGAAAAAGAAAGCCAAAAGGAACCTGCCCTATCTGGAACGAGATATCAGCTGGATGTATTTCAACAGCCGCATCCTGCAGGAGGCCGGCAAGCAGGACGTACCCCTGCTCGAACGACTGACCTTCCTGGGTATCTACTCCAACAACCTGGACGAGTTTTTCCGCGTGCGCGTAGCCACCTTGAACCGGATCATCGAATGCACCGACAAGACGGCCGCCGTGGAACGCACCCGGGCCAAACAGCAGCTCCGCCAGATCAACAAGCTCAACAACCGCTACTCGGAACGGTACGGCGAAGTGGAACAGGATGTCTACCGCGCCCTGCGCCAGGAAAACATCTGTCTCATCACCGAGGCCGAGGCAACGGAGGCCCAGTTGGCCTATATCCGCTCCTTCTACCGCTCCCAACTGAACGGCAGCATGCTGCCGGTGTGGTTCTCCGCCATCCACCGCATCACGGCCGAGACGGACGAAAACATCTACCTGGCCGTACGGCTGACCCGCACCGACGGCGAGAGCTACGAGTATGCCTTCCTCGAACTGCCTGTCAATCTGTGCGGACGTTTCGTACAGCTGCCCGAACAGGACGGCATCCGCTACTTCATGTACCTGGACGACGTGGTGCGCTGCTGCCTGCCGCTGCTCTTTCCGGGCCTGCAATATGCCCGCTTCGAGGCCTACTCCTTCAAGTTCACCCGCGACGCCGAAATGGAGATCGACAACGACTCGGGCAACGGCGTGCTCCAGAAAATCTCCAAAGGCATCAAGAGCCGCAGCAAGGGCGAACCGCTGCGCGTCATCTACGATGCCCAGATGCCGAAGGACCTGCTGCGCCGCGTCCTCAACAAGCTCGACCTGGACCGCCTCGACACGGTGCTGGCCGGCAGCCGCTACCAGAACCACAAGGACTTCATGCGCTTTCCCGACTGCGGCCGGCCCGACCTTCACTTCCCGGCCTGGCCACCCATCCTGCGCCGGGAGCTCTCCGGCGAGGAGAGCATCTTCACGCAGATCCGCGAACGCGACCGTTTTCTGCACGTCCCCTACCACAGTTTCGACTCGTTCCTGCGCCTGCTGCAGGAGGCCGCCGTCCACAAGGACGTGCGCAGCATCAAGATCACCCTCTACCGGCTGGCCCGCAACTCGAAGGTGATCCGCGCCCTGGTAGCCGCCGCCCAGAACGGCAAGAAGGTGACGGTCGTGATCGAGCTCTTCGCCCGCTTCGACGAAGCCTCCAACATGGCCTGGTCCAAGAAGATGCAGGATGCCGGCATACGGGTCATCTACGGCGTTGAGGGATTGAAGGTCCACTCGAAGGTGGTGCACATCGAATTCCGCCAGGGGCCGGACATCGCCTGCATCAGCACGGGCAACTTCCACGAGGGCAACGCCCGCACCTACACCGACTGTCTGCTGATGACGGCCTCGCGTCCCCTCACCCGCGAGATCGACAACGTCTTCACCTTCATCGAGCGCCCCTACGCCTCGGTTCACTTCAAGGAGCTGCTCGTCTCGCCGAACGACATGCGCCGCCGGTTCCTGATGCTCATCAACCAGGAGATCCGCAACCGCAAGGCCGGTAAACCGGCCTACATCCGGGTCAAGGTCAACCACGTGACCGATCCGGTCATCATCGCCAAACTCTACGAAGCCTCCCAGGCCGGCGTGCCGATCACCCTGCTGGTGCGGGGCAACTGCTCGCTCGTGACGGGCATTCCGGGCGTAAGCGACAATATCCGCGCCTGCGGCATCATCGACCGGTACCTGGAACACGCCCGAATATTTATCTTTGCAGCAGGCGGTGAGGAGAAAATCTACATCGGCTCGGCCGACTGGATGCCGCGCAACCTCGACAATCGCATCGAAGTCATCGCTCCGGTCCACGACCCCGTCATCCGCGAAGAGATGAAACGGATCGTCGATGCCGGCCTGCAGGACAACCGACAGGGCCGCATCGTGGACGGATCGGGCGAGAACCTGCCCTGGCCGGGCTCCGGCGACACCCCCTTCCGCTCACAGGAAGCATTATACGAACACTACAAAGCACTGGAAGAAAATGGGGAAGAAACTCGAAACGACCGGTAATACGGAAACCCGTTATGCGGCCATCGACATCGGCTCCAATGCCGTACGTCTGCTGATCAAGCGCGTCGATCCGAACGAGGACGACCGGCTGACCAAAATGGTGCTGATCCGCATTCCGCTGCGACTCGGCATCGACGCCTTCTCGCTGGGCGAAATTTCGAAAGAGAAGGTCAAGAACCTCATCCGCCTGATGAAGGCCTACCGCCAGTTGATGAAAATCTACGATGTGGCGGCCTTCCGGGCCTGTGCGACCTCGGCCATGCGCGATGCGCGCAACGGCGCCGAGATCATCCGCAAGGTGCGCAAGGCCACCGGCATTCCGATCGAGATCATCGACGGTCAGGAGGAGGCCCGCATGATCTACAACAACCACATCGAATACATGAAGGATCGCTGCGGCAACTTCATGTACATCGACGTGGGCGGCGGCAGCACGGAGATCAACCTGCTGGTGAACGGCCAGCTGCTCGTCTCGCGCTCCTACAACATCGGTACGATCCGCATGCTCAACCAGGCGGTCGCCGAAGAGGAGTGGATGCGCCTGCAGTACGACATGACGGAGATTGCCCGCAGCTATCCGCACATCGACATCATCGGCTCGGGCGGCAACATCAACAAGCTCTACCGCCTCTCCCCGGCCAAGGACGAGACGGCCCAGCGCATCGCCACCGACGACCTGGCCGCGCTGCACGCCTCGATCGAGCGGATGACCGTCGAGGAACGCATCGAGCAGCTGGGGCTCAAGCCCGACCGCGCGGACGTTATCGTGCCGGCCGGTACGATCTTCCTCTACATTGCCCGCTGTCTGCAGGCCCGTTACATCTATGTGCCGATGATCGGACTGGCCGACGGCATCATCGACGCCATCTACGTCGAGCACAAACGAGCGGCGCTGTCGCGTCAGATTCCCATCGAATAACCCGTAGGACGCAACCCAATGCAAAAACGGCCCGGAAGGGTGCATCTTCCGGGCCGTTCCGTTGGACAGCCTGTCCGCCGCTAATGCAGCGGAGCGATCTCATGCAGGCCGAAGGGACGGCGCTTGCCTCGCGTTGCCAGGAACGACAGGATGAGCGCCACGATCACGATGGCGATAATGACCAGAATGAAGCCGTTCCATCCGTAACGGGTCAGCGTCACGCCGGTCGACGAACCGATGATGCTCGATCCGATGTAGTAGAAAAGCCAGTAGAGGCAGGTTGCGCTGCTCTTGGCCCGCTTGGCCCGTACGGAAACCAGTCGGCAGGCCATCGTGTGGGCGCTGAAGAAGGCAAAGGTCATCATGCCGAGACCGATCACCATGACCCACAGTTTCATGATGGAGAGCAGCACCACCCCCCACAGCATCAGCAGCACGGAGCCCTTCAGCAGCGTGGCAGCATCGTAGCGGTCGGAGAGTTTGCCGGTAATGACCGAGCCGGCCACGCCCACCGTGTACATCATGTAGATCATGGCGACGATATAGTGGGGCAGGTTGAACTCCGGCGACTCCAGCACGAAAGAGATGTAGTTGTACACGCTCACGAAGGCGCCCATCACCAGGGCGGCGACCAGATAGAGGCCGAGGAAGGAGAACTGGGTGAGGAACTGCCCCATGCGGCGCAGTTTGATCTTCATGTGCACCGTCTGCGGACGGAAGTTGCGGGAATGGGGAATCCGCCGTGCAAACTGCAGGCCGATCAGCAGCGTCACCAGACCGATGATGCCGGCCGCCCAACGCCAATCCCCCCACCCCGCAATCAGGGTCGAGGTCACACGGCCGGACATGCCGCCGATCGTATTGCCGCTGAGATAGAGACTGATCGCCACGCCGATGGCGGCCGGGCTCACCTCTTCGTTCAGGTAGGCCAGCGCAACGGCCGAGACACCCGACAAGGCGATGCCCTTGAGCAGGGTGAGCACCAGCAGCGGCACGAAATCCCATGCAAAGGCGGTCAGGATGGTCAGCACGGAGGAGGCGATCAGGGCGAAACTCATCAGGCGCTCCCGCGACAGGGCATCGGCGCGGAAGGCAAAAATAAAGAGTCCGATGGCCATGCCGATCGTGGCGAACGAGACGGCCAGACTACTCGTAGCCGGCGTGACGCCGAAGACCCGACACAGTTCGGACAACAGGGGCTGGAACAGGTACAGCTGCGCAAATACGGAGAGTCCCGAAAGCAGCATGCAGTTGCGGATGTGGCGGTAACGGGCCGATCCCTTTTCCGCCTTTTCGGGCTGGTGCAACGCATGCCCGGAAGCTGTGACCTCTTCCTCAGAGGAGAATGATGTGTGGTGCATAATTACTTCATTCAACGAATATGATTTGATTGGACATTCTTTCGTTTGAAAAGGTTGTACCGGGACAGCAGCCGGTTGCGGCGCGACAGCAGCACGAATTCGACCAGCAGCAGAATCAGTCCCCCGCCGAGAAAATACTGGTACTTCTCGTCGTACTCCTCGAAGACGGTGGCGGCCAGCCGGGACTTCTCCGTATCGTTGATCCGGCGGATGATCTCATCCAGGCCGAGCGACTGCTGTCCGGCACGCACGTAGGCGCCCCCCGTCTCGGCGGCAATCTCCTGCAGGCTCTTTTCATCCAGCTTTGACACCACGATCTCGCCGTCGGCATCCCGGATGAAGTCGCCGTTCAGTTCGATCGGCGCGCCCTCGGGCGTACCGATGCCGATCGTATAGATCGTCACCCCCTGATCGGCCGCATGCTCGGCTGCCGCCAGGGCATCGTCCTCATGATTCTCGCCGTCCGTAATCAGGATCACCACGCGGCTGCGGCCGCTGCCCGACGAGAATGACGAGGTGGCCAGCGAGATGGCGCTGCCGAGCGCCGTACCCTGCTTGGAGACCATATCGGTCGAGATCTGCGACACGAAGTTGCGGGCCGTCCGGTAATCCGACGTGATGGGCAGCTGCACATAGGCGTCGCCGGCAAAGACGATGATACCCACCCGGTCTTCATCGAGTTCCTCCAGCACTTTCTCGACCGCATATTTAGTCCGCTCCAGACGGCTGGGGGCAAAGTCGGCCGCCAGCATGGAGTTCGACACGTCGATCGCGATCATGATCTCGACTCCTTCGCGCTCGACCTCCTTCAGTTTGGAACCGAGCTGGGGTCGTGCCAGCGCAAAGGCAAGCAGCACCAGCGCCAGCAGGAACAGCACCACCTTGCCACGCACGCGCCGGGGCGAGGCATCGGGCATCAGTCCGGCCAGCGTCTGCGGATTGCCCAGCCGCTCCAGACGCCGGCGGCGCGACCGCACGGCCAGGCCAAACACCACCGCCAGCACGGGAATCGCCAGCAGCAGATAGAGATATTCGGGTGTTGCAAACCTCAACATAACATTTCTTGCGTTAATCGTTCTTCATCCGGAACCGGCCTACGGCAGGCGCCGGAGCCACAGGAAGCGCACCAGGAACTCGACCACCAGCAGGGCGAAGGCCCACAGCATGTAGTGGCCGGCCAGTTCGGTATAGGTCGTGTATTCGTCGGTCTCGACCCGGCTCTTCTCCATGGCGTTGATCTGATCGTAGATCTGCGAGAGCACCGTCTCGTCCGTGGCGCGGAAATATTCGCCGCCCGTGCGGGAGGCAATCTCGGTCAGGATCTCCTCGTCGATTTCGACGGGCATGGGGACGTAGTGGATGTTGCCCCACACGTCCTGGGCCGGATAAGGCGCCGTGCCCCGCGACCCGACACCGATCGTATAGACGCGGATGCCGTACGAGGCGGCAATGTCGGCCGCCGTGGCGGGCGACACCTGACCGGCATTGTTCACACCGTCGGTCAGCAGGATAACCACCTTGCTCTTGGCATCGCTCTCACGCAACCGGTTCACGGCCGTTGCCAGGCCGTTTCCGATGGCCGTACCGTCCTCGATCATGCCGGTCCGGATCTGGCCCAGCAGAGTCTGCAGCGTCCCCTGGTCGGTGGTCAGCGGGCTCTGGGTAAAACTCTCCCCGGCAAAGACCACGATGCCGATGCGGTCGTTGCGCCGGTCAGCCACGAAACGGGCCGCCACGTCGCGGGCCGCGGTGATGCGGTCGGGCCGGAAGTCGCGCGCCAGCATGCTGGTCGAAACATCCATCGTCAGCACGATGTCAATGCCCTGTGTGGTGGTCGAGGAGCCCTGCTCCGTGCTCTGGGGACGCGCCAGCGCCACCACCAGCAGCGCGACGGCGCCGCACCGCAGCACGAACGGCAGATGGCGCGCCCAGTAGCGCACGCCCCGCACGGCGCCGACCAGCGGCGTGACCGACGAGATGCGCACGGCAGCCGCCCCCTTGCGTTCGCGCCATACGTAGAGCGCCACCATGGGAAGCAGCACCGTCAGGAGCCACAACAACTCCGGATTTGCAAACTGCGTGATCTTCATATCTGTTCTTTCTCGTTTCGCTCTCCGCCCCGAACCGCACGGTCCAGGTGCCGCCGGCCGCTACCAGTTCTTGCCCGAAGCGCCGACCGACACGGCCCGCTGGGCATTCACCTTCTCGCGGGTCTTGTCCTCCTGCTGCTGCAGGGCATCGAGAATGTTCTCGGCATCCTCCCGGCTGATCTGTCCGCCGCCGTTGCCGGAGGGCTGCCGGTCGCGGTCACCGGAATTCCGGTCGCCATCCCCCGGCTGCCGGTCGGGATTCTGCCGGTCATCCCGGTTCTGATCGCCCTGCCCGTTGTCATCGGAATCCTGCTGACCGTTCTGTTCCGGATTGCGGTCATTCCGGCCCTGCTGCCGGTCATTCGGATTCTGCCCGTTCTGATTGTTCTGATTGTCCCGGTCGTTTTGATTTTGACCGTTCTGATTCTGATCGTTCTGACCGTTCTGCCCCTGCTGGTTCCGGTTTTGATTCTGATCTTGATTCTGATTCTGCTGGTTCTGGTCCTGGTTCTGCTGCTGATCCTTCAACAGCTGCTGGACATAGGCCAGATTGTATTTCGTCTCCAAATCGTCCGGCCGGGCGCGCAACGACTCCTTGTAGCAGTCGGCCGCCTCCTGCAGCTGTTGCTGCGCGAAACGGATATTGCCCAGATTGTGCATCACCTTGGCCCGCTGCGCCGCCGTCAGGTCACCCCGTTCGGACAGCTTGCCCAGCATCTGGGCCGCCTCGTCGTACTTCTGCTGACGATACAGGGCGTCGGACAGGTTGAAGGCCGCCTCGTAGGAGTTCGGCTCACGCTCCAGCGCCGTCCGGTAGCGCTCCTCGGCGGCGCCGTAATCCTGCCGCTCGTACCCCTTGTTGCCGGAACGGATGAAACGCCGTTCCGGATGCGCCTGCGCAAACACCTCGCCGCACTGCAGCAGCACGGCCACCATCAGGAGCAGGCCGAACCTCACACTACTTCTGCTCATTTTCCCCTCCGTCCGTTTTGCCGGCCTCTTCCGCTTCAGGCGCCTGCTTGGTATTCTCCACAAAATAGTAGGCCGTATAGTAGAAAACTTCGTTCTCCTCGGCGGCAGGCTGGTGTTTCGCAAACTTCACCAGATCGGCCGTGCGCAGCAGATCGCGCAATTCGTTCCGGCTGCGGTCCGCCAGATCGGCCGTGCGGAGTTCCCGCATGATCTCGTCGGTGGTCTGCTCCAGCGCACGGATGCCGTAGCGTCCCTCCAGATAGGTGCGCACAATGTCGGTCAGCCGCGTGTAGTATGATTTCACCTTGCCGCTCTGCCACAACTTCTGATTGTGGAGCGTCTCCAGATCCTGAATGGCCCGCTCGTGGGGCGGCACGGCCGGCACCTTTCGTCCCTCCGGCTCGGAAGCGGCCGTACGCCGGCGGCGCCACCACCTCACCCCGAGAATGACCAGTGCGGCCACCAGCAGACCGATCAACACCACCCGCACCACATAGCCGCCGAACTCACTGACCAGCAAAGGGGTCTGCTCCGGCGCCTTGATGTCGTACACGGTGCTCTGCTGCGTATCGACCGGCAGGGTGGATACCACGATCCGCAGCGGCTCGGGCGAATAGAGCGTATCGACGATGTTCTTGTCCGTATAGAGTACGGGGAACCGGCCCAGGTCGTAGGCTCCCGCCTCGAACGAGGTCAGTTCGTACCGTTTGCGCAGCCTCTGCTGCCGGCCGTCGGCGGCCACCGTATCGACGGGCGATTCGGAGAGGATCTCGATCCGGTCGTTCATCCGCCCCGCTTCGAAGGCGGGCCATCCGACCACCTGCATCATGTCCTTCCGCACCTCCACCTCCAGTGTGAAGCGGTCGCCGATCAGCACCGAGTCGGGACGGATCGACGCCTCGACCTGCGGGACCTCCGCCCGCATCTCCGCCGACCACACGCCCAGCAGAACCATCAGCACGGCTATTCGTTTCATCATCTGCGTTTGAAAAGTTTGATGAGGGCCTTCACATAATCTTCGTCCGTGGTCACCGAGACGTGATCGACACGGCCGCGGTTGAGCGCCGTATCGACGAAACGCTCCCCCTCGCGCCACGCCGCGCCGTACCGTTCGCGCACCGCGCGGAGCGAAGTGTCGATCCACAGCTTGCGCCCCGTCTCGGCATCCTCCACCTCGACGATGCCCACGTCGGGCAGTTCGGCGTCACGCCGGTCATAGACGCGGATGCCCACCACGTCGTGTTTGCCCGAGGCAATCTTGAGCGAATCCTCGAACCGCTTGCGGTCCTCCTCCGGCACCATGAAGTCCGAGAGCAGGAAAGCCGTACAGCGCTTCTTGATCGCATTGGTCAGGTAGCGCAACGGCTCCGAAAGGGCCGTTCCGCGCCCCGCGGGCTGAAATTCGATCAGTTCGCGGATAATCATCAGGATGTGCGAACGCCCCTTCTTCGGGGGGATGAACTTCTCGATCCGGTCGCTGAAGAAGATGCAGCCCACCTTGTCGTTGTTCTCCGCGGCCGAAAAGGCGAGCACGGCCGCGATCTCGGTGATGATGTTCTTCTTGATCTTCTCGGCCGTACCGAACATCCGCGAACCGCTGACATCCACCAGCAGCATCATCGTCAGTTCGCGCTCCTCCTCGTAGACCTTGATGTGGGGATTGCGGCTGCGCGCCGTGACGTTCCAGTCGATGTCGCGCACGTCGTCGCCGATGCGGTACTCGCGCACCTCGCTGAAGGCCATGCCGCGCCCCTTGAAGGCGCTGTGGTAGTGCCCCGCAAAGATGTCGTTGCTCAGTCCGCGCGTCTTGATCTCGATCTTGCGGACCTGGCGGAGTATGTCGCTGCTTCCGTTTTCCATGACGTCGCTCTGTTTCGTTGGCCGGTCAGGCACCCGTTGTTACGGCACCTCGACGGCGTTCAGAATATCGGTAATGATCTCTTCCGTGGTCACGTTTTCGGCCTCGGCCTCGTAGGTAAGTCCGATACGGTGGCGCAGCACGTCGTGGCAGACGGCGCGCACATCCTCCGGGATCACATACCCCCGGCGCCGGATGAAGGCATAGCTCTTGGCCGCCTTGGCCAGCGAAATGCTGGCACGGGGCGAACCGCCGTAGGCGATCATCGGGGCGATCTGCTTGAGTTTGTACTCCAGCGGCTCGCGCGTGGCAAAGATGATGTCGATGATGTACTGTTCGATCTTCTCGTCCATATAGACGTCCGACACCACTTCGCGGGCTTTGACGATGTCCTCGGGCGTGATGACGCGCGCCGGTTCGGGATTGCCGCCGGGCTGGAGATTCATGCGGATGATGTCGCGCTCCTCCTGTTTCTTGGGATAGGAGATGCGCGCCTTGAGCATGAAACGGTCCACCTGCGCCTCGGGGAGCGGATAGGTACCCTCCTGCTCGAGGGGGTTCTGCGTAGCCAGCACGAGGAACGGCTGCGGCAGCGGATAGGTCTCGTCGCCGATGGTCACCTGCCGCTCCTGCATGGCCTCCAGCAGGGCGCTCTGCACCTTGGCGGGCGAACGGTTGATCTCGTCGGCCAGGACGAAGTTGGCGAAAATGGGGCCCTTCTTCACGTAGAACTCCTCCTGCTTCTGCGAGTAGATGAGCGTACCGACGATGTCGGCAGGCAACAGGTCCGGCGTGAACTGTATGCGGCTGAAACGGGCATCGACCGCCTTGGCGAGGGTCGTGATGGCCAACGTCTTGGCCAGACCGGGCACGCCCTCCAGCAGGATGTGGCCGTTGGAAAGCAGTCCGATGAGCAACGTGTCGATCAGGTGTTTCTGGCCGACGATCACCTTGCCCACCTCGCGGGTAAGGGTATCGACGAAGAGACTCTCGCGTTCGATGCGCTCGTTCAGTTCGTTGATGTTTACTACTTCGTTCATTGCGGAATGTGATATATTGTTGGTTCCGAATAATTCCGGGTGATCGCGCGGCCGACGGGCAACCGCCCCGCGGGCCGCTCGCGGAAACATTAACGGATCGTCCGCAAAATTAGTATAAAATCACATGTTCTGTCTGCCCGGCTGCAGGTTTGCCCCGCCGCGGGCGGGGAATGGTCCGCCTTTCCGCCGCGCCCCCTTCCGCCGTCCGGCTATTTTGCGTACCTTTGGAGCCTCGTCCGGCGCGGGGCGGCATAACCGACCGCGGCCGGACGAGGCAAGACCGCAACAACCATGTCCCATTTCATCGATACGCTCAACCCGGCCCAACGCGAGGCCGTGCTCAACTACGACTCCCCGTCGCTGATCGTGGCGGGCGCCGGTTCGGGCAAAACCCGCGTACTGACCAGCCGCATCGCCTACATGATCGAACAGGGCGTCGCGCCGGGCTCCATCCTGGCCCTGACCTTCACCAACAAGGCCGCCCGCGAGATGCGCGAACGTATCGAACAGGTCGTCCCCGACGGACGGGCACGCTACATCTGGATGGGCACGTTCCACTCGATCTTCTACCGCATCCTGCGGCAGGAGGCCGCCCGGCTGGGCTTCGACGCCAATTTCACGATCTACGACACCTCCAACAGCGAAAGCCTCCTCACGACCATCATCAAGGAGCGCAACCTCAGCACGGACGACTACAAGCCGCGCGACATCCACTCGCGCATCTCGCTGGCCAAGAACAACCTCGTCACGGCCGAAGCCTACGCGGCCAACACCTCCTTCGCGGCCGAAGACCGCCAGCGCCGGCGTCCCGAATTCGGTGCCATCTACCAGGAGTACGCCCGCCGCTGCAAGGCCAACAACGCCATGGACTTCGACGACCTGCTGATCTACACGAACATCCTGTTCCGCGACTTTCCCGACGCGCTGGCCACCTACCAGAACCGGTTCCGCTACATTCTGGTGGACGAGTACCAGGACACCAACTATGCCCAGTACCTCATCGTGCGTCGGCTGGCGCAGGCCCACTCCAACGTCTGCGTGGTGGGCGACGACGCCCAGAGCATCTACTCGTTCCGCGGAGCGAAGATCGAGAACATCCTCCGCTTCCAGAACGATTTCCCGACGGCCAAGGTCTTCAAGCTGGAGCAGAACTACCGCTCCACGCAGAATATCGTGAACGCCGCCAACAGCATCATTGCACGCAACGACCGCCAGATTCCCAAGCATGTCTTCTCGGAGAATGCCGTGGGCGACAAGATCAAGGTGCTGAAAGCCTACACCGACCGGGAGGAGGCGGCCATGGTGGCCGATCTGGCCCGGCAGGAGGGACGCGAAAACGGCGGCCAGTGGAGCGAGATCGCCGTCCTCTACCGCAACAACTCGCAGTCACGCGCCATTGAGGACGCCCTGCGCGAGCGCAACATCCCCTACCGCATCTTCAGCGGCCGCTCCTTCTACGACCGCAAGGAGATCAAGGATCTGGTGGCCTACTTCCGCCTGATCGTCAATCCGCGCGACAACGAGGCGCTGCGCCGCATCATCAACACCCCGGCGCGCGGCATCGGCGCCGTGACGATCAACCGCCTCGTGGCCGTCGCCCAGCAGCGCGGCGTGAGCATGTGGGAGGTGCTGGAGACCATCCGCGAGGAGGAGATTCCCGAACTGAAGACGGCGGCCCGCAAACTCTCCGAATTCACGGGGCTGATCCGCACCCTTTCGCTGGAACGCGCCTCGATGCCCCTCTACGACTTCGGCCTGGAGGTGGCCACACGGTCGGGCATCGTCGGCAGCTACCGCCTCAACCCCTCGCCCGAATCGGAGAGTGCGCTGGAGAACATCAACGAGCTGCTCACCTCGATGCAGAACTTCAAGGAGGAACGCATCGTGCTGGCCTACGACGATGCCGAGGATGCCCAGGCAGGCGAACCGACCGTCGAGGAGTGGCTCCAGAACATTTCGCTAATGTCCGACATGGACAAGGAAGAGGAGGATGCCAAGAACCGGGTGGTGCTGATGACCGTCCACTCGGCCAAGGGACTGGAGTTCGACACGGTCTTCATCGTGGGCGTGGAGGAGAACCTCTTCCCCAGCCTGATGAGTGCCTCCTCGCAGGACAAGCTGGAGGAGGAGCGCCGCCTCTTCTACGTGGCCGTCACCCGGGCCCGCAAGAAGGCCTTCATCTCCTTTGCCCGCCAGCGGTTCAAATGGGGCAACACGGAGTTCTGCAACCCCAGCCGCTTCATCACCGAGATGGACGAGCGTTACGTCGAACTGCCCGACGACTTCACGGAGGATGCCGACGACAGCGCCGTGGCAACCCTCAAGCGCCGCTACGACGACCGACGGCAGGCCCAGCGGCCCGAATATGCCGGCCGGGCGGAGTTCTCCCGCAGCGGCCCCCGCACCGGCGACACCCCGCGGCCGACGCCGCGCCCCACGCCCGTGGTGCGGGTGACGACCAACGACCCCCGCAACCTGCGCAGCATGGGCAGCCGACGGGCCGACGATGAAACACCGACGCCCCGTCCCGCCGCCCCGGCCTCCGGCACCTTCCGTCCCGGCATGCGGGTGGCACACGCCAAATTCGGACAGGGCACCGTACAGGCCGTCGAGGAGATGACCGCCGACCTGAAGGTTACCGTCCAGTTCGACGACCCGACGGCCGGACGCAAAAGTCTGCTCAGCAAATACGCCCATCTGCGCATCCTCGGCTGATGCGGCAGACGCGCCATCCGTACAAAACTTTCGCTATCTTTGTCTTTACAGGCCGGTCGGCATCAACCGCGGCCGCCTGTCCAGAGCGAACATGTTTCATTAAAAACGATAGGAAACCATGAAAAAACGTTTATTCCGCGCACTTTCCGTCGCAGTAGTCGCTGCGGCCATGCTGGTCACCGGTTGCGGGAAACGCACCTCCACCCCGTCGACCTCGACGCTGAACGGCACCTACACCGTATCGACCACACCGCTCTACGCCAAAGCCGCCGCCATCGATCCCGATGCCATGGCCATCGACACCGAAATGAACGGCGAGCCGCTGCAGCTGACCTACCGTCAGATCAGCGGTCTGCTCGAATCGATGCTCCCCTCCCAGCAGCTGCTGGACAACGAAGCCGAAATCACCTTCAAGGACGGCGCCCTGGAGATCCGCAACATGACGGCCGACGGTCCCGTCACCGTCTTCCCGGCTCCCGAAAGCGGCATTCCGGCCGACATGATCGTCTATACGACCTCGGGCAATACGCTTTCGATGCTGGTTGACCTGTCGGTCATCGACGCCCTGCTGAACCAGCAGGACAACACCGGCACGCTCACCGAAGGCATCCACACCATGCTCGCCAGCCTCACGAAAGGCATTGCCGTCTATTCCGAAGCGGCCAATACGCTCACCGTCGAATTGCGCTACACGCTGTCGGGCACCACGCTCACCGTCTATGCCGACAAGGCCCTGTTGAGCGATACCTGGGCCTGCATCAGCCCGATCATGAACGAAGTGCTGCCCTATCTGCAAAGCGCCGATCCCGACACGGCAGCCATGCTGGAGGTAATTCTCCCGCTGATCGACCCGATGCTGAACGGCTTCTCGACGCTGGAGGTCGGCATCCGCATGACGAAATAATCTTCCCCCCGGCTGAGCACAGCGAGGGCGCGGATCACGGATCCGCGCCCTCGCTTTTTATTGTTTTCCCGATCGGGCATCGGGCTTGCACGCCCCTCCTCCCGGCTACTCCATCTCCAGATCGAGTTCCCGCCGCAGCAGATCGAGCTGGGCATTCTTGTTGCGCAGGTGGGCCAGCTTGTCCTCCGGCTTGATGGGGCGCACGGCACTGTGATCCTCCCGCACCTCGATGTCGAACTCCACACCGCCATTCAACCCGGCCAATTCACGCAGCCGGGCCCCCAACTCCTTCTGCCGCTGCACGATGTCGTCGCGAAGCAGTTCGGTCGATACGGTCACGCCGATCCGGTTTCCCGAGACGGTCATGTGGGCAAAGGCCGTGGCCAGCCGCGGGCGGGTACGGCCCAGTTCCTCCAGAAAGGCCGCCTTTGCCGCCGTCAGTTTCCGCTCGCTGTCGGGATCCACCGCGGCAACCTTCGGACGGACGGGAGCGCCCGGCTCTTCGGACGCGCCGCCGTGACGGCCGCCCTTCAGGATGCTGTTGATCGACACTCCCGAGACCGAACGTCCCGACGGAGACGCAGCCGGACGGGCCGACGCGGGAAACGAACTGCGCACTGTTGCACCCGTCGTCGCATCAGCGGCCGGTGGTACGGCGGCCGCAGCCGGTTGCGGAGCGGTTGCCGCCGCAGAATGGGCGGCAGGCGCCGGACGGGAAGCCGCCTCCGGCTGTTGTACGGGTTGTGTCTGTGCAGGGGGCTGTTGCCGGACCGGGGCAGCAGCGGGTGCGGGTTCCGGACGGACCGGCGAGGGCGCCGACTGCCGCACAGCGGCGGGCTGCGGCTGACTGCCGGTGGGTTGCCCGCCGACCGGAGCGGACTCCGCACCGCGCGTCAGGGGCGGCAGGGCGGGTTTGTCGGGCTCAAGC
>DXCC01000005.1 GCA_019116245.1 Candidatus Tidjanibacter faecipullorum | reverse complement strand
AGGCCCGCAATTCGTCGGCCGAGAAGAACTTGTCGATGCTCGACTTGATCGAGCCGTCGGCAGCCAGCCGGATCCATACCAGTCCTTTGGCGCCCACCTGGGGACGTTTCACGAATTCGGTCAGTTCGTCGATCTGCTTGCGCGTGTAGTCGGCACAGCCCTTGGCAACGATGCCGCCCACATATTCGGCCGAGTCAAACACCACGAAACCTTTGCCGTGGGCCTCTTCCGAGAGGTCGTTGATCTCCATGCCGAAGCGGATATCGGGTTTGTCGGAGCCGTAGCGGGCCATGGCCTCCTGCCACGGCATGCGCTGGAACTGGTAGTCGAACGTGATGCCCAGCGTCTCGCGGAACATGTATTTGGCCAGTCGCTCGAATACCTCCAGCACGTCCTCCTGCTCGACGAACGACATCTCGCAGTCGATCTGCGTGAACTCCGGCTGGCGGTCGGCGCGCAGGTCTTCGTCACGGAAGCAGCGCACGATCTGGAAGTAGCGGTCATAACCAGACACCATGAGCAGCTGCTTGAAGGTCTGGGGCGACTGGGGCAGTGCGTAGAACTCGCCCGCATTCATGCGCGAGGGCACGACGAAGTCGCGTGCGCCTTCGGGCGTGGAGCGGATCAGGAAGGGGGTCTCGATCTCGAGGAAGCCTTCGTTGTCCAGGAAGCGGCGCAGGCTCTGGGCCATGCGGTGGCGCAGCATCAGGTTGCGCTGCAGCGGGGGACGGCGCAGGTCGAGGTAACGGTAGCGCATGCGCAGCTCGTCGCCGCCGTCGCTCTGCTCCTCGATGGTGAAGGGGGGAACCTCCGAACGGTTCAGGATGTTGAGTGTCGTGACGGCGATCTCGATGTCGCCCGTAGCTATCTTGGCGTTTTTGGAGGAGCGCTCCCGGACGGTGCCGATGACTTGCAGGACATATTCGCGTCCCACTTCGGCAGCGGCGTCGCGCACTTCGGCGGGGGTGTTCTCGTCCAGGACGAGCTGGGTGATGCCGTAACGGTCGCGCAGGTCGATGAAGGTCATCGCACCCAGGTTGCGCACTTTCTGTACCCAGCCGGCGAGTTTCACTTCGGTGCCGACGTCGGCGATGCGCAACTGGCCGCAGGTGTGAGTTCTGTACATAAGGTCGTATGTTTGATTCGATCCGCCCGCGTGACGCCGCGGCGGCGAAACGAAGCGGTTGATATTCTACAACAAAGCGCGTTTGTGCTATCTTTGCAAAACGGATCTCAAAGGTAATCATTTTCATGGAGAAGGGACGGAAACAGGATGAATTTTTTATGCGTGCGGCAATTTCCGAGGCACGTTGTGCGTTGAATGAGAACGAGGTGCCCATCGGAGCCGTCGTCGTGGCGGGCGGACGGATCGTCGGCCGCGGACACAATCTGGTGGAGACGCTGGGCGATGCCACGGCCCATGCCGAGATGCAGGCGCTCACGGCGGCGATGAATGCGGCCGGCGGCAAGTACCTCGGCGACTGTACGCTCTATGTGACGGTCGAGCCGTGCGTGATGTGTGCCGGAGCGTGCGCGTGGGCCCAGGTGGGGCGGATCGTGTACGGTGCCGCCGATCCCAAACGGGGCTACTCGCGGTTCGGCGAGGCGCTCCTGCATCCCAAAACGCAGGTCTCCGCAGGGGTGCTCGAGGAGGAGTGCAGTGGCCTGATGCGCGATTTTTTTGCCAAACTGCGCCGCTGACGCTTGACGAAGCCGATTGATTTGCTTAATTTTGTCAGATTCCTTGTCTCGGGTTGCACCCGGACAGCAGCACTACAAGAACATTACAATACAATCAACGAACGAAAACAACGATGAAAAAATTCAGCATCCTTTTGGCGGCGATCGCCGTTTTCGGTGCGGTAGAACTCTCCGCACAGACGGTCAATGAGGTGAACACGAAGTACAACGAGGCCGTTGCGCTGATTCAGAACAAGAACTATGCCGGTGCCATTCCCGTGCTCGAGCAGGCCGTCGAGATGGGTCTCAACGCCGGTGCCGATGCCGCTTCGACGGTGACGGCCGCTCAGAAACTGCTCCCGACCTGTTATTTCCAGAACGGTCTGAACCTCTGCAAGACGGGCAATTTCGACAACGCGCTCGCTTCGCTCGACAAGGCCGTGATGTACAGCCAGCTTTTCCAGGATTTCAAGACCGAGGCCAACGCCCGCAAGCTGATCTCGCAGACCTACACTTTCATGGGTGCCAAGGCGTTCAACGAGAAGGACTGGGCCAAAGCCATCGAAATCTTCTCGAAGGGTTACGAGTCGAACCCCAAGGATACCGACCTGGCCCTCTATCTGGCCGAAAGCTATGCCGCTTCGGGCGACTACGAGAACGGTCTGAAGGTTTATCGTGACGTGATGGCTCTCGAGCAGCAGCACAGCCGCTATGCCGAGCCCGCCGCACAGGCCAAGGAGAAATACGTTTACTATCAGTTGCTCCGCGCCTCCGAGGCTGCCTCCGAGTCGGACAAGGAGGGCGTATATGCCGCCATCGACGAACTGCTGACCGTCGATCCGACCAATGCGCAGGCCCAGCTGCTCCGCATCCAGACCGCTACGAACGCCCAGGACTGGGCCAACGTGATTGCGTGGGGTGAGGCTGCCGCCGAGGCACAGACCGATGCGGACGTACAGTCGGACATCTACTACATGCTCGGCGCCGCTTACCAGAACACCGAAAACAAGGAGGCTGCCCTGGCAACCTATGCCAAGGTGACCAGCGGCAACAGCGTAGCTGCCGCCAAAACGCAGGTGGATATTCTCACCAAACCGGCTCCCGCGAAATAGTCCCCCTTTCGGGGATCTTGTCGGCGGAACTGCCCCGAGGGGCGGTTCCGCTTTTTTTGTCGGTGCGTTCCCCGGGCGGGGATGGGGCGGATTCCCGTTTTCTTGCGTATCTTTGCGCGTACCGGATCGTGCACAACGATTCGGCGTTGACATGGAGAACAAGGCGAGACAACATACCATCGAACTGCTGGCTCCGGCACGCGACGCGGAGGTGGCCCGGGCTGCCATTGCCTGCGGGGCCGATGCCGTGTATATGGGCGGACCCCGTTTCGGTGCGCGGCAGGCGGCCGGCAACCCGGTGGAGGACATCGCCCGTGTGGTGGCTGCGGCCCGGCCGTTCGGCGTGCGGGTCTACGTGACGCTCAATACGCTGGTCTTTGACGACGAACTGGCCGAGGCGGAGCGCATCGCCCGGGAGGTGATCGATGCCGGCGTCGATGCGCTGATCGTGCAGGACATGGCCTACATGGAGATGGGGCTGCAGGGTGTCGAACTGCATGCCTCGACCCAGACCTACAACGTTTCGCCCGAGAAGGTCGATTTTCTGGCGCGGAGCGGCTTCTCGCGCGTAATTCTGGAGCGCAACCTCTCGCTGGCCGAGATCCGGGCCATCCGGCGGGCGACCGATACGGAGCTGGAGTGCTTCGTGAACGGCGCCATCTGTGTCAGCTGCAGCGGCCGTTGCTACATGAGCCGCACGATGTCTTTCCGCAGCGGCAACCGGGGCGACTGTTCGCAGGCGTGCCGACTGGCCTACGACCTGCTCGACGGCGAGGGCCGCGTGCTGCGCAGCGGCAAGCATCTGCTCTCGGTGCGCGACATGGATCTTTCGGGGCGGGTGGGCGATCTGCTCGATGCGGGCATCACCTCCTTCAAGATCGAAGGCCGCCTGAAGGATGCGGCCTATGTGCGCAATACGGTCGCCTGGTATCGCCGCTGCCTCGACGAGGCGATGGCGCCGCGCGGCCTGTCGCGTTCGTCGGCCGGGGTGAGCGATCCCGGTTTCGAGCCCGACATTGCGCGTACCTTTTCGCGCGGGCGGACGGAATATTTCTTCGACGGCCGCCGCCGTGGCGTCTCCACGCCCGACACGCCCAAGGCGGTTGGCCGGTCGGTCGGCCGGGTGAGCCGCACGGGCAAGGGGTGGTTTGAACTGGACGGCCGGGAGACGCTGACGCCGGGCGACGGCATCTGCTGGCTGGCTGGCGACGAATTGACCGGAACGAATGTCAATCGGGTCGAGGGGCGGCGCGTCTGGCCCAACCGCGAGACGGCGGTGCGGGTCGGCACGGAGATTTTCCGCAATTACGACAAACGTTTTTACGATACGCTGGAGGGGTGCCGCTCCCGTCGCACGATCGGCGTGCGGGCGGAGGTCGAGGTGACCCCGACGGAACTCCGGGTGCGCTTTACCGACGAGGAGGGGGTGACGGCTTCGGCTGCCTGTCCCTGTGCGAACGGTGCGGCGCGCGATGCCCGGCGCATGCGCGAGACGATCATCGGTCAGCTGGCCAAGGCGGGCGATACGATTTTTCAGGTCGTGGAGGTGCACTTTCCGGAAACGGAGGAGGTGCCTTTCCTGCGGATGGGCGAGCTGAATGCCCTGCGCCGCGAGGGGCTGGAGCGTCTGGCGGAGGCCCGGATCGGCCGTCCCGCTCCGCGTCGCATTCCGGAACGGGACGAGACGGTGCGCTATCCCTACGGCACGCCCGACGGGTACGAGAATATCACCAACCGATTGGCGCGCCGGTTCTACGAACGGCACGGCGGTGCGGGGGCTGCGGCGGGATACGATCTGCAGCACGATTTGCGGGGCGTGTCGGTGATGCGCACGCCCTACTGTGTGCGTCGCGAGCTGGGCATGTGCCTGCGTCAGGGTGGAGTAGGCGGGCCGTTGTGGCTGCGTCACGGCGGATTCCGCTACCGGCTGGAGTTCGACTGCGACCAGTGCCGGATGCGGGTCGTCTATGAGGGGCGCGAAGACAAGTAACGAACAGAAAGGCCCGGCACAGAGGCGGGCCTGCGATCATAACGAACAACAATGCAAGGACCGGAGATATTGACCCCCGTGTGGGAGGATTACGAACTGATCGACTGCGGCAATTTCGAGAAGCTGGAGCGTTTCGGCCGTTGGGTGACCGTACGTCCCGAACCGCAGGCCATCTGGAACCGGTCGCTGCCCGAACGGGAGTGGGAACGGCTGGCGACGGCCGTCTTCCGGCGCGAGGGGGGTAGCGAGGAGCGTGGCCGCTGGCTGTTGCGCGACGGGATGCCCGAACAGTGGTTCGTCGGTTACCGCTACGGGGCGATGTCGCTGCGGATGCGGCTGGGGCTGACCTCCTTCAAGCACGTGGGCCTCTTTCCGGAGCAGGCCGAGAACTGGAATTTCATCTACGACTCCGTATCTGCCCTGCGCCGTCGGCGGCAGGAGACGCCGCGCGTGCTGAACCTCTTTGCCTACACCGGAGGGGCTTCGTTGGCCGCCCGCAGTGCGGGAGCCGACGTAACCCATATCGATGCCGTGCGGCAGGTGATTACCTGGTCGCGCGAGAACATGGAGGCGAGCGGGCTGGACGGCATCCGCTGGATCGTGGAGGATGCGCTCAAGTTTATCCGCCGCGAGGTGCGCCGCGGACGCCGTTATGACGGCATCATCCTCGATCCGCCCGCCTATGGCCGCGGCCCGGAGGGGGAGAAGTGGGTGCTGGAGCAGCAGATCGGCGAGATGCTGACGTGTTGTGCGCAGCTGCTGGCCGAGGAGGGATTCCTGGTGCTGAACCTCTACTCGATGGGGTTGTCGGCCCTGCTGGCCAAGAGTATTACCAACCAGCTCTTCCCGACTCCCGCCAGGGAGCGGTTCGGAGAACTGTTCTTCTATGACCGCGCCCGCAAGATGCTGCCGCTGGGCGTCTTCTACCGGGCCTGTTACGGCCGGTGGGCGGAATGATGTGTAACAAGCTAACAGGGCGGGGAACCGCCGCAACGATATGCAGGAAGTAAGAGCCAAAAAAGCGTTGGGACAGCATTTCCTGACGGACACCCGCATTGCGCAACGGATTGCCGAGGCGCTCTCCGGCGGAGGCGACGTGCTGGAAGTGGGCTGCGGAACGGGCATGCTGACCCGGTTTCTGCTGGCCCGGTCCGACATCACCCTTTACGGCGCCGAGGTGGATGATGAGAGCATCGCCTATCTCCACCGTCACTATCCCGAATTTGCCGACCGGCTGTATGCACAGGATTTTCTGCACATGCCCCTCGGGACGATGTTCCCGCAGGGCGTGAAGGTGATCGGAAACTTTCCGTACAACATCTCCTCGCAGATCTTCTTCAAGATTCTGGAGCATCGCGACCTCGTGCCCGAATGCGTGGGCATGGTGCAGAAGGAGGTGGCCGTACGGATCGCCGAACCGGCCGGCAGCCGCGACTACGGCATCCTGAGCGTACTGCTGCAGGCGTGGTATGACATCGAGTACCTCTTTACGGTGCATGAGCATGTCTTCAACCCGCCCCCCAAGGTGAAGAGCGCCGTGATCCGGCTGCGCCGCAACGGTGTGCACGACCTGGGTGGCGATGAGGCGCTCTTCGTGCGGGTGGTGAAGGCGGCGTTCGGTCAGCGGCGCAAGATGCTGCGCAATCCGCTGCGGGCAACTTTCGGCGATTTCGGCGGGGCGGAGCATCCCTTCTTCCCGCGTCGGGCCGAGACGCTGACCGTGGCCGAGTTTGTCGAGTTGACCAACTGGGTGGCCGAACACCGTTGACCGGCGGCGCATAACGGAAAACGACAGGGGCGCTGTTCATCGTGAGCAGCGCCCCTGTCGTTTTGGATGGGTCCGGCTATTGAATGTTGCGGGCAAAGACGACGCGGCGTTTGTGCTGCACCTTGTCGAAATTGCTCCACAGGGCGTGGATGCGCTGATTTTCCACCAGTTCGGGGTTGCTCTCGGCATATTCCGTACCCAGCCGCTGGAACTGCGGAATCATGTCCGTAAAGAGCAGGGCGGCGGCGCCGATGTTCTGTACGTCGGGACGGGCGGCAACCAGCATCAGGTCGCAGACCTTGGCATGGTGGCTGTAAAGCGCCCGGAGCAGGTAGAGAAAGCCCAGCGGGAACATGCGGCCGCGGGCCCGCTGCATGGCGCGCGTCAGCGAGGGCAGGGCCACGCCGAAGCAGACCAGTTCGTCCCGGTCGTTGACGATCAGGGTCAGCAGTTCGAGTCGCAGCAGCGGAACGTATTTGCGGATGTAGTATTCGATCATCTCCTCCGTCAGCTCCGTGAAGCCGTACAGGTGGGCGTAGGTGACGTTCAGCAGTCGGAACAACTGGTGGCCGTAACCTTCGCGCACGATGTCCGAGATGCGGCGGAACCGCTTGATCCGCAGCCCGTATTTCTGCTGGACAATGTCGGCGATGCGCAGGTATTTTTCGGGCAGCGTATCGGGAACGAAGATCTTGTATTCGGCCCATTCGGCCACGGGTTCAAAACCCATGCGGCGGAAGAACTCGGGGTAGTAGGGGTAGTTGTAGAAGCAGGCGATGGTGCTCATCTCCTCGAATCCCTCGATCAGCATGCCCTCGGGGTCGAAGTCCGTGAAGCCCAGCGGACCGTGGATGGCGGTCATGCCATACTGCCGGCCCCACTCCTCGACGGCGTGCACCAGCGCTTCGGCCACCTCGAAATCCTCGATGAAATCGACAAAACCGAAGCGGACGTAGTTGGTTCCCTCCTTGCGGTTGCTGACGTGGTTGATGATGCCTACGATGCGCCCCACCACCTTGCCGTCGCGTTTGGCAAGAAACACTTGATGGCGGTAGCGCTTCAGGGCCGGATTGCGTCCGTCGAGCAAGGCTTCGCGTTCGTCCGCATAGAGCGGCAGGGCCGCAAAGGGATTGTTCCGGTAAAGGCGTAGTTTGAACTTCGTGAATTGTTTCAGCTCTTTCTTCGTAGAAATGGGTATGATGGTTACCATCTGTCCGCTGTTTCGTTTGGGTTCGTAGCTTGCCGAATGACAATTTGCAAATTTAACAATAATTCCGGTTTTGTGTGCAATTTGTCGGATTCTGCCCGGTACGGGGGGTAAAAAACATCCGCCGCAGAGGATGCGGCGGATGATGAAGTGCAGAGCGGAGGGACCGGTTACTGCTCGACCCAGAGCAGGCGCGAGGTGTCGTAACCGATAGCCTTGGCAATGGCCAGGTACTGGTCGATGATCTCCTGCGGCATGGTAGGTTCGCGCGACAGCAGCCAGAGGTAGTCGAGGTTCTTGCCGGCCACGAGTGCATATTTGTACTCGGGATCGATGGCGATCACGTTGTAGCCCGTGTAGAACGGACCGAAGAAGGAGACCTTCAGCATGGCGATGTTCGGATCACCGATGAAGACGGCTTTGCCTTCGGCCTCTTTCCATTTGCCCTTTTCGGCATTGTAGCCGCGGTTGATGACCTTGATGCTGCCATCCTCGTTGAGGGCGTAGTTGGCGGTGGTTTTGCTCAGGCCACGCTCGAACTTGAAGTCGAAACGGGCAACTTCGTGCCAGGTGCCCAGATAGCGCGAGGCGTCGAACGGCGTGACGGCTTCGGCCTTCTCGGGGATGGTGCGGCCTTTGGAAAAACAGGACGTCGCAAAGAGGCTGACGGCCAACAGTGTTCCGGTCCAGGCAATGAGTTTGGTGTGTTTCGTAATGCAGTTGCTTTTTTGGTTGTATAATAAGAATCATGCAAAAAACTTGCCACACCGTTTTCTGTGGACAATTTGTTTTCGGGCGATTTACTTATATTTGTTGAATAACAGATACGGATCGAAAAATAGTACAATATGAAGCGATGGGGCCGGGGAGTGATGCTGGGCGTGCTGCTCGTTGCCGGGCTTGCGGCCCGTGCGCAGGAGCCGTTCGACGAAGCCGTGCCCGGTGCTCCGTATGAGGATGACTTTCGGGAGATTGTGGTCGATACGGCGCTGTTCTATGCCCCGCTGGGCGACGAGTCCTCCGTATTTTCCCGCATTTCCCGCTACGGTTTTGCCTTCACGACCTATACGCCGCGGGGGGCCGACGACCGGTTTCAGCGGGTCGGTGTGGCCGGACTGGAGTTTTCCGACGAGCTGGGCCGCTATCCCGATTATGGCCTGTATGCGGCGCTCGCCGCGCTGGCTCCGGCCGCTGCGCGTACCGGCGGGGTGGTGGATGGGTACTATTCGCCGCTGTTTGTCGATACCTACGAGGTGGGGGCCTCCTCCTCGCCGGAGGGCATGTCGGTCACCTGCACCTATTCCGAACGGCGGTATCGGGGCGGTCTGCGGTTCCGGGCGGCCGGTTCGCTCGGACGCGGGTGGTACCTGGCCGGTACGCTGCGCGGACGCTGGGGCGAGGATGCCTGGATGCCGGGCGTCTTCACGGAGGCCTACATGGGAGCACTGTCCGTCGAGAAACGATGGCGGGAGCAGATGTCCCTGGCGTTGTTTCTGATGGCCGCACCCCAGCAGCGCGGCCTGCGCGGGTGGACCGAGCAGGAGGTGTTCGACCTGACCGGCAACAACCGGTACAATCCCTATTGGGGGCCCTACGCCGGGCGGATGCGCAATGCACGGGTGCGGTACGACCGGACACCGCTGGCGGTGGCCGAATGGCGCTGGCAACCCTCCGAACGGCAACGCTACCGGGTGGCCTGCGGGTACCGGTTCGGCGTGCGGAGCCGGAGCGGACTGGTGTGGACGGATGCCGCAAGTCCCTATCCCGACTATTATGCCAATCTGCCCGGTCATTGCGACGATCCCCGTCTGGCCGACCGGCTGGCGGAGCTGTGGCGCAGCGGCGACAAGCAGGTGACGCAGATCGACTGGCGGACGCTGTACGATGCCAACCTTTTCTCGGGCGACGGTGAGGCGGGCTATTGGGCCGACCGGCGGAATGAACGGCTCGACAACTTTCAGCTGGCCCTGACGGGGCGTACCGGGGCACCCCTCGGGCTGGGCGGTGACTACGGGGTACGGCTTCGGCTGGACCACAGCAACTGCTACCGTACCGTGGCCGATCTGCTCGGTGCCACCTATGCGGTGAACCGCGATCCCTTTACGGGCGAGGAGAGCGACCTGCGCCATCCCGGGCGGAGGATAGGGGTCGGCGACCGGTTCGACTACGATTACGACATCCGGCGGAGCGAAGCCGTGGCTTTCGGTTCGCTGCGCTACCGGCATGGACGCTGGCATCTGGAACTGGGCAGCGAGGTGGCCGTGGCCACGCTCCGGCGGACGGGGCGCTATGCGAAGCAGAGCCGGTCGGGAGCCTCTTCATTCGGCCCTTCCGAGGCGTTGCGGTTTACCCCGTGGCAGGCCTTTGCCGTCGGCCGGTGCAACTTTACGCCCGCTCACCGGATTGTCCTGCAGCTCCATGCGGGAGGTTATATGCCCCATTACGAGGATCTGTTCCTGGCGCCCGACTATTTCAATACGACGATCGACCGGCCCTGCCTGATGCGGGCCGTGGGGGCCTCGTTGGACTACCGGGTGCCGGTGGGGTGGTTCGGTGAGCTGCAGGCGGCCGCCTTCGTGATGCGCACCGACGACGAGACGCAGGTGATCCGCTATTACGACGACATGTACCGGACCTACTGCGATCTGGCCGTGACCGGTATTGCCAAGCGCAACTGGGGCGTGGAACTCGGCTTCCGTGCGGCGATTACCGACCGGCTTTCCGTGCAGGTTGCCTTTGCGACGGGCAGTTACTGCTATGCCGCGGATCCCCGGGTGCAGATTCGGGAGGATGCGACCCATGCCGTGCTGATGGAGGATGACCGGAGTCGGATGAAGGGTTTTGTCCACACCTCCTCGCCGCAGACGACGGCCGGTGTGGTTGTCCAGTACCGGACAGCCTCCTCGTGGGGCTTCTCGGTCGAGGGGCTGTGGGCCGACCGCCGTTATGTCGAGCCCAACCCGCTGCGTCGCACCGACCGGGTACTGGCCGGCATGGCGTCGCCCGAGGAGCGGCTGGCGTGTCTGCGTCAGGAGCGGCTGCCGGCCGCCTGGGTGGTCAATGTCGGAGTGACCAAGGGGTTCGACTGGTCGGGGGTGCGCGTGTTTGTCAGCCTGTCGATCGACAACCTGCTGGGGCTGGAGGAGATCGTGTACGGCGGTTACGAGCAGATGCGGATGGAGCGGCGGACGGTGGGCGGCCGGGAGGTGTACACCCCCTTCCCGTCGCGCTACGGCTATGCCTATCCCCGGACGGTGCTGGCTTCGGTGACGGTAAGTTTTTGAGTGGTATGAAACAGCAAACAATGCGACGGTGCGTACTCCTGCTGCTGTGCGGCACGCTGGCGGTATCCTGCGGCTACGACCGCTTCGGTCCGCTGCCGGCGGAGGCGTGGCCGGAGGTGACGACACTGCCCAATACGCAGCTCGCCCAGCTGCGCACCTTCGGCGGGGAGACGGCGCAGACGGTGACCGATGATATGGTGGTCGAGGGGTATGTGACCTCGGACGATCGGGCCGGTAATTTCTACCGCAGTTTCTTCATCGAGGATGCATCCGCGGCGGTGGAGGTGCGTGCGGGGTGTTATGACCTGTTCCGGTATGTGCCGCGCGGCCGGCGCGTAGTGCTCCATCTGAAGGGATTGGCCATCGGTCGGTACGACGGTGTGGTGCAGATCGGTGCCTGTGCCGACGGCGATCGGGCGGCGGAGTTCGGCGCCCGGGCCGTGTTGGACGCCTGCCTGGAGCGGGATGTGCGGTTTCGTCACGAGACACCGCTCCGGTATGCGATCGCCCGGCTGGAGGAACCGATGTGCGGTCGGCTGGTGCGGATCGGTCCGGTGATCCGGACGGCGGAGAGCCCGGCCTGCTGGGCTGTTGCGGCGGACGAAAACGGGGTGCCGCAGACGGGAACGGTAGCTTTTCGGGACCGGACGGGCGATACGGTGCGGGTCGTGACGAGCGGCTATGCCGATTTTGCCGGGGAGCGGGTGCCCTCCGACAGCGTGATCCTGACGGGGATCCTGCTTTACGGTCCCTATGACGGTTCGCGGAAGGTTTTTGCCTTGAAGTTAAGGGATGCGTATGATGTGGAATAAGTGGTTGAGGTGGGGACTGGTGGCGCTGATGCTCGTCTGTGGCCGGGCATGCAGCTACCCCGAACGGGCAGCCGATCCGGCCGGGTCGGAGGAGGGTACGGATGCGGTGGTGTCGATCGCATTTCTGCACGGCCGCTACGGCGGAGAGCCGTTTCCGGTGCGCACCAACTGGCTCCTGCGGGGCGAGGTGATCAGTACCGACCGCTCGGGAAACTACTACAAGACGCTGGCCGTGGATGACGGTACGGGAGTCGTGGAGGTGAAACTCGATGCGGAACAGCTCTTTGCCGTCTATCCGCCGGGATGCCGCGTGGAGGTGGTGTGCAACGGACTCACCCTCGGGGAGCGCGGGGGAGTGCTGCAGCTCGGCTCCGCATCGACCGAGGGATATGAGACGGATTACATTGCCGCGGAAGAGATCGGCCGACGGGTTCGGGTGATTGCCCCGGCGGAGGACGAGGGGTTGCAGCCGGTGGTGCGGACGCTGGAGACGGTCGCGGTGGCGGATCTGGGGAGGTTGGTAGCCGTTGACGGCGTACAGTTTGTCACGCCCGGCGTGACGTGGTGTCTGCCCGATGCGTCGGATGCGTCCGGCTTTGCCGATACGGTGTGCTATGTGGAGGATCGCATGGGGCGGCGGATGGCTGTTCGGACTTCGCGCCGTGCGGAGTTTGCGGGATGGATCGTACCCGACGGCAGCGGCCGGATCGAAGGGCTGCTGTCGCTGTATGACGGTGCGTTTCAGTTGCGGGTCATCCGACCCGATCTGCTCTACGGCACCATGGCGGAGGCGCGTTTTTGATGCCGCGAGTTACCGGGCTGACGGTCTGCCGCTGGAATTGTCACATGCTTGTCGGTCAGTTTGTTGCCTTCCAGCCTGCCTGGCGGGCCGACTGGCGGTTGGCCCCGGGGACGGGCTCCGTCTCTGTCTTTGCTCCTGTCTCCTGTCTCCTGTCTCCTGTCTCCTGCCTCCTGTCTCCTGCCTCCTGTCTCCTGCCTCTGTCTGCTCTACGTGTTCTCCCTTGTTGTAGGTTTGTTTTCCGTCGTCTTGCTTGCGCCCGTTGGTGTAGTATGTTGGCTCTTCTTGCCGGTCAACCGATGCGGCTCTTCGTTTTCCGCCGCTGATTCCGGTCGGGACCCCGGCTGTCCGCCCATTCTTGGTTGATGTCCTTCGCCTTCGCGCTACTTGACCATCCGCCCGTTCCCCGCTTCTGCTCTTCACTCTCCGGTTCCCGTTCGTTCCCCGCTTCAGTTCTCCGCTCTCCGTTCTCCGCTCTCCGCCGTTCCCCGCTAACGCTCTTTCTGCTCTGTCGTTGCCTTGTCTCCCCGTTCCGGGCCATAAACAAAAAAAGGTCCGCATCGTCAGATGCGGACCGTCGTCAATCGGCCTTGGTCGATTAGAACTCGTGGATCACGATACCCGAACGCAGCTTCGGCTCGAACCACGTCGTTTTCGGAGGCATGATCTTGCCGCTGTCGGCGATGTTGATCAGCTGTTTCATCGAAACGGGGTAGAGCGCGAAGGCTACCTTCATCTCACCGCTGTCCACACGGCGCTGCAGCTCGCCCAGACCACGGATACCGCCGACGAAGTCGATGCGCTTGTCGGTGCGGAGGTCCTTGATGCCCAGGATGCGATCCAGTACCAGGTTCGACAGAACGGTTACGTCGAGTACGCCGATCGGGTCGTTGTCATCGTACGTACCGGGTTTGGCGGTCAGGTTGTACCATTTGCCGTCGAGGTACATGCCGAAGTTGTGGAGTTTGTTCGGCTTGTAGATCTCCTTGCCAACCTCAACCACGTCGAAATCCTTCTTCAGCGCATCGAGGAACTGCTCGGTCGTGAGGCCGTTCAGATCCTTTACGACACGGTTGTAGTCGATGATGTTGAGCTGGTTGTCGGGGAAGATCACGGCCAGGAAGTAGTTGTACTCCTCTTCACCGGTGTGGTGCGGATTGGCTTTCATGCGCTCCTGACCTACGCGGGCAGCAGCGGCCGTACGGTGGTGTCCGTCGGCAACGTACATGGCCGGTACCGCTGCGAAGATCTTCGTGATGCGGTCGATGGTGGCCTTGTCGTTGATGATCCACATCTGGTGACGTACGCCGTCCTCCGAGGTGAAATCGTACTCGGCGGGCTGGTTCTTCACGATGTTGGCCACGATGTCATCCACTTCCTTGATGGCGGGATAGGCGAAGAATACCGGCTCGATGTTGGCGTTCTGGATGTTGACGTGGATCATGCGGTCCTCTTCCTTCTCCACGCGGGTGAGCTCGTGTTTCTTGATCTTGCCGTCGATGTAGTCCTGGAAGTGCGAAGCCACGGCCAGACCGTACTGCGTCTTGCCGTTCATGGTCTGAGCGTAGATGTAGTAGTGCTCCTCCTGGTCTTTTACGAGCCAGCCTTTCTCTTTCCAGCGTTTGAAGTTCTCGACAGCCTTGTCGTAAACGCGCTGTTCGTGTTCACCGGCGATCGGGTCGAAGTCGATCTCCGGTTTGATAATGTGAAGCAACGAACGCTCGGTAGCTTCGGCTTTGGCCTCCTGCGAGTTCAGTACGTCGTAGGGACGCGAAGCAACCTCGGCCGCATACTGTTTCGGCGGACGGGTGGCTTTGAAAGGTTTGATCTTTACCATGATTGTATGACTTTCGTTTTTGTTTCTGTTTTGACACACCAAAGACCGGCATCACTGCACGGGGCAATGGTGCCGGTCTTGATCGGTCAGATTACCATTTGTTTACCTGGAAGCGGGTCTCGCCTTTGGTGAAGAAACCCACGATCTGGTTGGCAGCTGCCAGAGCGGCATTCACGTTGGCCTCCTGCGTCTCGGCACCCATCTTCTTCGGCGTAGCGAAGACGCGGTTGCCGAATTTCTCGTTCAGGACAACCTGCATGTCGGCTGCGATGTCGGTGATGTACTTGAGGTCGGTTCTGTCGGCCAGCACCTTGGCCAGACCTTCCTCGTCGATCACCTCCTTGCGGGCGGTGTTCACGATCGTTGCACCCTTCGGCATCTTGCTGAGCAGGTCGTAGTTGATCGATTTCTTGGTCTGCTCGGTAGCGGGGATGTGGATCGAAACGTAGTCGCTGTTCGAGTAGAGTTCCTCTACCGACGATACCGGAATCACGCCGTCCTTCTCGTAAACGCTCTTGTCCGTGATGAACGGGTCATAGGCGTGAACGGTCATGCCGAAGCCTTTGCCGTAGTGAGCCACGATCTTGCCGACGTTGCCGTAGGCGTGGATACCGAGGCGTTTGCCACGGAGCTCCGTACCCGTACCCGGGTTGAACTGGTTGCGGGCCATGAAGATCATCATGCCCATGGCCAGCTCGGCCACAGCGTTCGAGTTCTGACCGGGCGTGTTCATTACGACGATCTTGCGGGCCGAAGCGGCTGCGAGATCCACGTTGTCGTAACCGGCACCGGCGCGAACCACGATCTTCAGGTTCTTGGCGGCTTCGATTACCTCGGCCGTGATTTTGTCGCTGCGGATGATGATGGCATCCACGTCGGCAACTGCTGCCAGCAGGGCGCTCTTGTCGGTGTATTTCTCCAGAACGACGAGCTCGTAGCCGGCTTTCTCAACTATCTCTCTGATACCGTCGGAAGCAACCTTTGCGAAGGGCTTCTCGGTAGCCAATAATACTTTCATTTCGAAATCGTTTAACGAATAGAAATCTATGCTTTTCTCTTTTCTCGGAGGGTGCGACACCCGTGTAATGATCGACATGACACTATTTGTGCATCTTCTCGAACTCCTGCATGCAGGCAACCAGAGCGTCTACGCTCTCCTGCGGGCAGGCGTTGTAGATCGAAGCGCGGAAACCGCCTACCGAACGGTGACCCTTGATGCCGACCATGCCTTTCTCCTTGGCGAAGTTCAGGAACTCGCTCTCGAGAGCCTCGTGGCCGGGAGCCATTACGAAGCATACGTTCATGATCGAACGGTCTTCCTTCACGGCGGTACCTACGAACATCGAGTTGCGGTCGATCTCGTTGTAGAGGGTTTCGGCTTTCTTCTTGTTGCGTTTGTACATCTCCTCAACGCCGCCGAGTTCCTTAACCCATTTCAGGGTCTCGTGCATTACGAAGATCGAGAATACGGGCGGGGTGTTGAACATCGAGTTGTTGCGCGGCTCGGCACCGATGTGGGTGCGGTAGTCAACCATCGTCTGCAGCGGACGGTTCATTTTGCCGAGGAGGTCTTTGCGAACGATAACGAACGTTACGCCGGCAGGACCTACGTTCTTCTGGGCACCACCGTAGATGAGGCCGTATTTCTTTACGTCAACCGGACGGCTCATGATATCCGACGACATGTCGGCTACGAGCGTGATCGGGCAGTCGATGTCCTCGTGGATCTCGGTACCGTAGATGGTGTTGTTGGTCGTGATGTGGAAGTAGTCTGCATCCGTCGGGATGGTGTAGCCTTTCGGGATGTAGGTGTAGTTCTTGTCTTCGGAGGAAGCTACGATTTCAACCTCGCCGTAGAATTTGGCCTCTTTGGCAGCCTTCTTGGCCCAGACGCCGGTCTGCAGGTAAGCGGCTTTCTTGTTGAGCAGGTTGGCCGGAACCTCGAAGAACTGAGTCGATGCACCGCCGCCGAGGAAGATGACAGCGTAGTCGTCCGGAATGTTCAAAAGATCTCTCCAGAGCTGCTCCGTTTCGGCCATGATACGCTCCCAACCCGGAGTACGGTGGGAAATTTCCAGAATGCCGATACCGGTGTTGTCGAAATCACGGATAGCCGCGATGGCGGATTCGATCGCGGGTTTGGGCAGTACGCAGGGTCCTGCGTTAAAATTGTGTTTCTGCATGGTTCTAAATCTTTTGATTTGTTAGAATGTATGGAATTTTTTGTTTCGATTCGTTATTCTTTCTTGCAAAGGTAGCTAAATGTTTCCGATACTGCAATTTATTTCGTGAATAATTTGTGGCACAGAAAAAGAGGTGACGCATTCCTGTTTTTTGGCGTATATTTGTACTTTAAATCGCAAATCATTATGGTGAAGTCAATGACCGGTTACGGCAAGTCCGAAGCGACGGTCGGTAACAAGAAAATCACGGTGGAAGTGCGGTCGCTCAACAGCAAGCAGCTCGACCTGTCGATGCGCCTTCCGGCTCTTTATCGTCCCTTCGAGTACGAGATCCGCAGCCGCGTGGGCAAGGCGGTGGTGCGCGGCAAGGTGGATGTGTTCGTCAATGTGGAGGCGACCTCCGCGGCGCAGCCCGTGGCCGTCAACCGGGAACTTTTCAAATCCTATTATGAAACCCTGCGTTCGCTGGGCGAAGAGTTGCACTGCGGCGGCGAGGGGCTGGATGCCGCGCTGATGGCGGCCGTGCTGCGGTTGCCGGAGGTGGTGAGCAGCGAGGCGCCCGTCGTGTCGGACGAGGAGCGCGACGTGCTGTTCGGGGCGGTGGATGCCGCGCTGACGGCATTCGATGCCTTCCGCGTGCAGGAGGGTCGTACGCTCATCAACGATCTGGTGGCACGTATCGGCAAGATCGAGGGTTACCGCCGCGAGGTGGAGCCGTACGAACAGCGCCGGGTGCCGGTCATTAAGGAGCGGATCCGCGAGAGCATCGCGTCGGTGGGAATTCCCGTGGACGAGAACCGGCTGGAGCAGGAGATGATCTTCTATGTCGAGAAACTGGACATCACCGAGGAGAAGGTGCGGCTCGACAACCACTGCCGCTACTTCCGCGAGGTGGCCGCCGGCGAGGAGAACGTGGGCCGCAAGTTGGGTTTCATTGCCCAGGAGATGGGGCGCGAGATCAATACGCTCGGCTCGAAGGCCAACGACAGCGACATGCAGCGCCTCGTGGTGATGATGAAGGACGAACTGGAGAAAATCAAGGAGCAGGTGCTCAATATACTGTAACGCATGAAATCGGAATCTGTTTCGGGTAAGCTGATCATCTTCTCGGCGCCGTCGGGGGCGGGCAAGACCACCATCGTGCGGGCGCTGGCCGAGAAGTTCCCGCAGCTGGAGTTTTCCATTTCGGCCACTTCGCGTGCGCCGCGCCATACGGAGCAGCACGGCCGCGACTACTATTTCCTCACGCCCGAGGAGTTTGAGAAGGCCTGCGCGGAGGATCGTTTCGTGGAGTGGGAGGAGGTGTATGCCGGCACCCGCTACGGCACGCTGAAGTCGGAGCTGGAGCGCATCTGGCGCAAGGGACACGTCATTCTGTTCGACGTCGATGTCAAGGGGGGCGTGAATCTCAAGTCGATCTTCGGCGAGCGGGCCATGTCGATCTTCGTGATGCCGCCTTCGATCGAGGAGTTGCGGCGTCGGCTGATCGGCCGGGCGACCGATGCCCCGGAGGTGATCGAGAAACGGGTGGCCAAGGCCGAGTACGAACTCACCTTTGCCGACCGGTTCGACCATATCGTGGTGAACGACGACCTGCAGACGGCCATCGCCGAGGTGGAGCGTCTGGTGGCCGACTTTATCGGAGCCTGAAGGGCCATGCGCAGGGTCGTCCTCTATTTCGGTTCGTTCAATCCGGTGCACCGGGGCCACGTTGCTGTGGCCGAGCGGGTGCTGGAGCGCGGGCTGTGCGACGAGGTGTGGTTTGTGGTATCGCCGCAGAATCCCCTCAAGCCCCGGGCGGAACTGATCGACGAGCAGCACCGGCTGCGCATGACGCAGTTGGCGGCCTCCACGTCTCACTATCCCGACCGGATGAAGGTGTGCGATGTGGAGTTCGGCATGCCGCGTCCTTCCTATACGATCGACACGCTCGGCGAACTGGAGCGGCGCTGGCCCGATGTCCGTTTCGCCATGCTGGTGGGCACCGACATTGTCGGACAGATCGAGCGGTGGAAACAATGGGAGGAGATTGTCTCCCGTTATAAGATATACGTTTATCCGCGTCGCGGCTATGCCGGTGACGGCGATGCCCGTTTCGAGGCGCTGGCGGGGGAGCCTTTCGAGGATTTTTCCTCCACCGAGGTGCGTCGGGCGCTGGCATCGGGCGACACCGATATGGTGCCGGAGGCGGTGAGAAATTACATAAAGGAACACAAATTATGGATCACGCAGAAGAAATCGCCAGACTGACGGCGGCCATTGAGGCGGAAGAGGGCAATGCGGCGCTCTATGTGGAGCGGGGCAAGCTGCACTTCCGTGCCCATGACTTCGGCAGCGCGCTCAACGACTTCAACACCGTGCTGCGCCTGGACGAGACCAATGCCGAGGTGATGCAGTACGTGAAGATGATCAACGAGATTCTGGAGTATCGCTGTACCGATTACTACAACCCGTGACGGACATCCTGGGTGGCGGAACAGCTGCCGGAGCCGGGCCGGTGGGGCGCGGCGGGGGAGACAAACGGAAAGAGAAGCATCGTTTTTTTGAAACAATCATGAAGAAACTGAATGTCGCGCTGATGGCCGGAGGCAACTCGTCGGAACGGGAGATTGCCCTGAACAGCGCGAAGATGGTCTACGAGGCATTCGACAAGGCCAAATACAATGTTTTCATCGTGGATGTCCACGGCCGCCAGTGGCTGTGTGACGGAGCCGGAGGCCGCAAGGTGGAGGTGGACAAGACCGACTTTTCGCTCCATCTGGGCGAGGACCGGCTGGCGTTCGACTACGCCTTTATCATGATCCACGGCACGCCCGGCGAGGACGGCAAACTGCAGGGCTACCTGGAGATGATGGGCATTCCCTATTCTACGTGCGACAGCGTGTCGTCCGTCGAGACGTTTGACAAGACGCTCTGCAAACGGGTCGTGGCCGAGGTCGAGGACCTCTGTCTGGCGCGCGAGGTGTTGATCCGCCGCGGCCAGCATCCCGACTGGCAGGCGATTGTCGATCGGCTGGGACTGCCGCTGTTCGTGAAGCCCAATGCGAGCGGCAGCAGTTGCGGCGTGACGAAGGTCAAGGAGGCTGCCCGGCTGGAGGAGGCCGTGGAGAAGGCCTTCACGGAGAGCGATGCCGTGCTGGTGGAGGAGTTCATTGCCGGCCGCGAGTTCGGGTGCGGCGTGCTGCTGACGGCCGAAGGGGCCCAGGCGCTGCCGGTGACCGAGATCGTGGCGCACAATGAATTTTTCGACTACGAGGCGAAATATACGGCCGGCAAGTCGGACGAGATCACGCCTGCGCCGATTCCGGCGGAGACGGCCGACCGGATCCGCCGTGCGGCCGTGCGTGCGGCCGAGGCCTGCCATTGCCGCGGTCTGGTGCGCGTGGATTTTCTCCTCACGCCCGATGACCGTATCTATATGATCGAAATCAACTCCGTGCCGGGCATGAGCAGCGGCAGCATTGTGCCGAAGCAGCTTGCGGCGGCCGGCATGAAGCTCTCGGACGTGCTCGACACCATCATTGCCGATACGTTGTGCAGACATTGATCGAGATCGACGGCCGCATCGTGGTGACCGACCTGCTGACCGAGCGCTTCTGCTGCGATCTGGGACGGTGCCACGGCATGTGCTGCGTGGAGGGCAATGCGGGAGCTCCGCTCGACGAGGAGGAACTGAAGGTGCTGGAGCGGGAATATCCCCGCTTCCGGGACGACATGACGCCCGAAGGACGCCGCGAGGCGGAACGTCAGGGACTCTACGTGATCGACGAGGAGGGGGACTACACCACGCCGCTGATCGGCGATGCGGACTGCATCTACGCCTACCGGGAAGGGGGCGTGACGCTCTGCGCCATCGAAAAGGCGTGGCGTGCGGGGCGGACTTCGTTCCGCAAACCGGTCTCCTGCCATCTCTATCCGATCCGGGTGACCCGTTTCGGCGACGGCAGCGAGGGACTCAACTACCACCGCTGGGAGGTGTGTGCACCGGCCCGCGAGCTGGGTCGCCGGCAGGGCGTGCGGGTGTACGAAGCGCTGCGGGAGGCCATCGTGCGCCGGTTCGGCGAGGCCTTCTACGACGAGATGAAGGCGGCGGCCGACTATCTGGACAATCATGAAAATCTGTAGAAAACGATGAACAACGGCAAATGGCTTTCCGGGTGGCTGGCTGTGGCGGCACTGGCCGCACTCCCCGCGGCGCTGGAGGCGGCAACGCCTGCCCCGACGCTGGAAGAGCTGCCCCGCCGGGCGATCGACACGCTCGATACGGCTGACGCGGGGATCAAGGTGGTGCTCTATACGAACAATACCTGGAGCTACTATTACACCGATCTGGACGAGCGGCTCGCACCGGCGACGTTCCGGGACCATTGGGTGACGGACAACATCTTCGCCTTCCGGGACGTCCAGCTGAAGGATCTGCCCAAGTCGGTCGAACTGAAGCTGATCGAACGGTATGAGGATTTCCATACGCCCGTACTGGGACGGGTCGGCTCGCGCTACGGCGTGCGGGGCCGCCGCCGCCATCAGGGGGTGGACATCTCCGTCGTTACGGGAGAGCCGATCTATGCGGCCTTCGGCGGCCGGGTGCGCTACGCGCAGTACAATACGGGCGGATACGGCAATCTGGTCATCCTGCGTCATCCGAACGGGTTGGAGACGTGGTACGGCCACCTGTCGCGCTGCAACGTGGCGCCGGGCGACTACGTGAAGGCCGGTACGGTCATCGGCTTCGGTGGCAGTACGGGGCGCAGCAGTGGACCCCATCTTCACTTTGAGGTGCGTTACAAGGATCAGGCGTTCGATCCCGAGCATCTGATCGACTTTGCCACGGGCGACCTGCGTTACCAGACCTTCGTGCTGAACCGTTCGGAGTTGAGCATCTATTCGCGGGCCACCGACGGTCTGGAGGAGAAGGTCGATTACGACGGTACGCTGCTGGCGGCCGATCAGGACGGCGAACTGACCTCCGAAGATATTCTGGACAACATCGAGGCTTCGCAGCGGGAGGCCGTGGCCCGCGAGAAGGCCAAGACGGATCCGTTGTACCACACGATCCGCAAGGGCGACTACCTGGGTAAGATTGCCCGGCAGTATGGTACGACCGTGCGGCGGCTGTGCCAGCTGAACAACATCACCGAGAAGACGATCATCCGGGCCGGTCACAAACTGCGGGTGCGGTAGCGAACGGCTTCGGGAGAAGAATTCGGGGAGGATGGCGCAGTCATCCTCCTTGTTTTATTTATGGTGTATGGCCCGCCGCCTGCGGATGAAAAATACCGTGTGAAAATGGCAGCCATATATTGTTGTGAAATAGTCTTTCTTTAAATATTTTTGGGACAAAAACAAGGACCGGCAGGAAATGGCGGTTGCTGCGATCCGGCCGGTCCTTGCGGCCATCGGACGTGTGCCGTCGGAGCCGTCGGAGAAAAAGAGCAAAAATTACTTGACCTTATGAACAAATGGAGTCTGTTTGCCTGTCTGGCAGGCGTGTTGGCGATGGGGCCGGTTGTACGTCTTCCGTCGAGGATGTACGTTGTGAGGTGCGGCCCGCTGCCCTGCAGTTCGATCGGGCGGGGGGTACGGAGAGCATTGAAGTCGATGCCAGTGTGGCGTGGCAGTATGAGATGGAGGCTTCGGCCGAAACGTGGCTGACGGTCACGGCCGAGGCGGAGCGGCTGCTGGTCACGGCGGCGGAGAATCCGGCCGGTGATCGTCAGACAACGCTCCGGATCATTCCCGGGACCGAAGTGCTGCCCGTGCGGCAGGTGGTTATCGCCCAGCAGGGGGTAAAGCCGGAACTGGTGATCGGGAAACGGGAGGCGACCTTCTCGTGGAAGGCCTCCGAGACGTGCGTGATTGCCGTAGAGGCGGTCGGCGGTGTCTCGTCGTGGCGTGTGGAGGTGCCGGCCGAGGCGCAGCAATGGCTGTCGGTCGAGCAGCAGGTCGGCTTTTTCGTCTTGAGCACGACGGCCGACAATGAGCAGACGATGCGGACGGCCACGGTGAGGGTGACCTCTTCGGATGAGACGGTGGAGCCGGTAGCGATTGAAGTGCGCCAGCAGGGGGCACAGGAGGCCGAACCCCAGGTGCATTTGCGTACGGTGAATCTCCTGGCGGAAGGGGGCACGGCCCTGGCGATGACCTCCGACCGGAAATGGAATGGCTGGAGTTTCAGGGACGAGCAGAACCGGGTCGTGGAGCCGGACTGGCTGACGGTGTCCGAGTCGCGGGACGATGCGGGACAGTGGTGCCTGTCGGTGACCGCAGCGGCCAATGAGGCGGCCGCAGCGCGTCGGGTTATGCTGGGTGTCTCGTTTGCCGTTCAGGACCACTACGTCGATATGAACATGTCGATTACCCAGGCGGGTGCCGGTGAAGGTGAATGAGGACAGGTCGAACCAATAGCATTCAGAAAGCATGAAAGCAATCCATAAGATCTTGTGGCGGATCGGCGCAGGTTGCGGAGCCGCCCTGCTGGCCGCAGGCTGTACCACGAACGAGATGCACATGGAGGTCTCCTACGATCAGCTGCAATTCGGTGCGCAGGACAATGTCGCCCGCAATGTGAATGTGGCCGCCGACGGCGCCTGGAGCTGCGAGGTGGTGCCCGCCGAGGCGGCATCGTGGCTCGCGGCGACGAACGACAACAATGAGGTGCTGGTGGTGGAGGCGGTCGGCGACAACCGGTCGCTCGAACCGCGGCAGGCGCGGATACGGCTGCGCGATGCGGAGCATAATGCCTTGCTCAAAACCATTGCCGTGACGCAGGAGGCATGGCCCGAAGAGGCGGTATGGATCAGCACCGCGGAGGATGAACTGCTCTTCGGACCCGGGCCGAAGGATGAGGTGGTGCAGGTTGACGTAATGGACGGCGTGAACTGGACGGTCGAGGTGGCGCCCGAGGCGCAGCAGTGGCTGACCGCCGTACGCACCGGGGAGAAAGGCGTGCTGGTGCGGATTAAAGGCAACGACGGGGAGCAGATGCGTTGCGGCACGATTCAGCTCCGGACCACGGAGGTGGATGCGGAGCCGTGCCTCATCCGGGTCTATCAACTCTCCTGGGCGCAGGACAAGCTGGCCGTTGAGTTTGACGGCGGAGAACTCACCGCAAACGTCGGTCCGGAAGCGGGTGAGGAGACCTACTTCCGCATCAATTCGAGTTTCGTGAGCGGCTTCTATCAGGTTTACACCGCTACGGTGGCTCATGCGACCTTTGAAGAGGCGGTGCCGGTGTCGTGGCTGCGGGTGGAGCAGGTGAATGCCGACGAATCGCTGTGGCGTCTGCAGACAACGGAAGCCAATCGCAGCGCCGTCGCCCGGGAAGGGTTTGTGGTGCTGTATTGTACTTATAAGGTGGACAATCGGTCCGCTACCGTGATCTGTTCTGCTCGTGTGCAGCAGGCCGCTGCAGCGCAATAAGCTGTGGCAATCCATCGTGCAGCGAGGACAATTGTGGTAACGGAGGGGCCTCATCGCAGGATAGAGTCGTATAAGGCAAGCCGTCGTGCGATCGGATCGCACGACGGCTTGCCTTGTTTGGGCGGGACGTGTTATGGTCTGTCCGACGGCGCGGCAGGCGGGTCGGGCATCAGCCGGGCGGGCGACAGGTTGCGTGTGACGATCAGCAGCAGGGCGCCGCGCAGCACGATGAAGGAGACGAAGGCCAGCCAGATGGCATTGTTGCCCAGCGTGCCTACCGTGGCGTAGTAGAGCGCAAAATAGCAGGCGATGGCGATGAACATGGTGTTGCGCAGCATCTTGGTGCGGGTGGCGCCCAGCAGGATGCCGTCGATGAGGAAGGGCAGGCAGCCCGCCAGCGGGATGACGATGACCCAGCCGATGTAGTGGCGGGCGGTGGCGATGATCTCTTCCGAATCGGTGAAGATGGAGAGAATGGCCCGCCAGCCGGTCAGATAGATGGCCACGTAGAGCAGGGCGATGCCGAAGCTCCAGACCATCAGCCGTCCGATGGCTTCCTTCAGTCCGCTCCGGTTGCGGGCGCCAATGTAGCGGCCGGAGAGCGATTCGGCCGCATAGGCGAAGCCGTCGGACATGTAGGAGAAGAGGGTGAAGAGCTGCATCAGCAGCGTGTTGGTGGCCAGCACGTCGTCGCCGAAGCGTGACGAGGCGGCCGTGAAGAAGGTGTAGGCCGCCACGAGGCAGAGGGTGCGCAGGAAGATGTCCTTGTTGATGTGGAAGAACTGGGTCATGGGCTTCAGGCGCATGCTGGCCCGCCAGTCGATGTATTTGCGCAGGCGTCCGTAATTGACGCTCCAGAAGATCCACGAGGCGGCCACACCCGAATATTGGGCCACGACCGTACCCCATGCCACGCCTGCGATGCCCATGTCGTAGCGGAAGACGAACAGCAGGCTGAAGATGATGTTCACCACGTTGGAGATCAGCGAGACGACCATCGGGGTCTTGGAATTCTGCATGCCGATGAACCAGCCGTGGATGGCGAAGAGCGAGATGGAGGCCGGGGCGGCCCAGATGCGGGCGAAGAAGTAGTCGGCGGCCAGCCGCTGGGCGCCTTCGCTGCCCTGCATCAGCCGCAGGGCCAGGTTGCCGATGGGGTAGCGGAAGAGGATCAGCAGCACGGCCAGTACGATGGCCACCGTCATGGAGCGGACCAGGATGTGGGTGCATTCCCGCAGGTTGCGCGACCCGTAGGCCTGGGCGGTGATGCCGCTGGTACCCATGCGGAGAAAGCCGCAGGTCCAGTAGATCATGTTGAAGATGGTCGTGCCGATGCCGATGGCGCCGATGGCGGCCGCTTCGCCGAGCCGGCCGACGATGGCGGTGTCGATCATGCCCAGCAGCGGGATCGTGATGTTCGATATGATGTTTGGAATGGCGAGTCGGAGGATCCGCCGATTCATTTCCTGCATGCGAAAAGGGTTTGAAGTGGGTTTTCAAAGGGCAAAAATACCGCTTCCCGCCGAATCTTCTCCGGTTTGGGACGCCGATTTGTTTGGCCGGTTGCGTGGAAAATGCTTATTTTGCATGCTGGTCCGGCGGCGGGGAACCGCCCGGACGGAGAAAGTGAACCAATCGGATGCGATTATGAAAAAAGGATTGTTGCTCGTCGTAGCCCTGCTGGGTATTGTGTGCGGCGCCAAGGGACAGACGACCATGACCAAAAACAGCATCGTGCTGAGTGCCGGCGTCGGCATCGGCACCGCCCTGGATATCGGCCGCACGGTGGTGCCTCCGATCGTCTTTCAGGGCGAATACGGCGTGGTGGATCATCTGTTCGATGCGCACAGCGCGATCGGCGTGGGAGCCTGCATCGGCTATGCGGCGGGACAAAAGACGTATGACCGGCTGTTCTATCAATACATCAACAGCGTGCTGCTGGGGGTGCGGGGTACGTTCCACTATGAATTCGTGGAGCGGCTCGACACCTATGCCGGCATCATGCTGGGCGGCAACATCGCCAATACCCGCAATGAGGGTATCTGGCCCGGAGCCGGCAATCCGCCCCGCAACGGCGGCTTCGTGGGTGACTTCTATCTCGGTGCAAAATACTATGTGCTGCCCTATATGGCCGTTTA
Organism: Candidatus Tidjanibacter faecipullorum; assembly: GCA_019116245.1. Classification (GTDB taxonomy): domain Bacteria; phylum Bacteroidota; class Bacteroidia; order Bacteroidales; family Rikenellaceae; genus Tidjanibacter; species Tidjanibacter faecipullorum. Next base: position 84,472 of record DXCC01000005.1, on the reverse strand, counting down.
CGGCGAGTTCGGCTTCGGCGTGGCCTATTTCACGCTGGGCGTGTCGTTCAAGTTGTAGCGCGGCAGAAAGACAAGTTGGCGGACGGGGTGCGGCGGCTGCCGCACCCCGCTGTTCATAATAAAAGGAATTGAAGTATGGAATCGCATTGGAAAGAGCTGCCCCTGGAACGGGCGCTGACCTTCATCGAGCCGGGGCCCGTTGTGCTGGTCACGACATTCGACGGCAAGCGGAACAATGTCATGACCATCTCGTGGACCATGGCGATCGATTTCGACCGGCACATCGTGCTGACGACCGGCTCGTGGAACTACTCCTTCGGCGCGCTGATGGAGCGTCGCGAGTGCGTGGTCTGCATTCCGCCCGCCGACATGATCGAAACGGTGGTGCGCATCGGCGACGTCAGCGGCGCCGATACGGACAAGTTCCGGCGTTTCGGACTGACGGCCCTGCCGGCCGCTACGGTCGCCGCACCGCTGATCGACGGCTGCATGGCCTGCCTGGAGTGCCGGGTGGTCGATCATGTCGAACCCTACGGTTTCGTCGTGCTGGAGGTGATGCGTGTGGTGGAGAATACCGCCTGCCGCGACCGGCGGATGGTGCATGCCGTCGGCGACGGCACGTTCGTGGCGGACGGGGAGCGGTATGACTGCCGGGCGCTCATGGCCGACAAACTGCCGCCCGGTCTGTAGCGACGCTCCGTGCGACGCCGGCCGCAGCCGAGGGGCCAACGGGGCCGGAATCAATCAATTTCGTCGATAGTTTTTTAATTGAACGAAAAATCATTATCTTTGCACGCCCGTAGAGTACGGGTACGGATCACAAATAATTACTAACAGGTATTTAAAAAACGTAAACAAAGTGGATTCACAGAGTTACAAAACAATCTCCGCTAACGCCAAGACGGTCAACAAGGAATGGATCGTCATCGATGCGGAAGGGGAGGTTTTGGGACGTCTTGCCTCGCAGGTGGCCAAGATCCTCCGCGGCAAGCACAAACCCAACTTTACGCCTCATGTGGATTGCGGTGACAACGTCATCGTTATCAACATCGACAAAGTAAGGTTCACGGGTAGAAAGATGACCGACAAGGTCTACACGAGACACACCGGCTATCCGGGAGGACAGCGTTTCACCAATCCGGTAGAGACCCTCAGAAGGAAGCCCGAATTCCTCCTGCAGCACGCCGTGAAAGGCATGTTGCCCAAGACGCGCCTCGGAGATGCGCTTCTCAGAAACCTCAGGATCTACGCCGGAGCGGAGCATCCGCATGCAGCGCAGAACCCCAAAACCGTCAAATTAAACGAGATTAAGTAGAAACTATGGAAGTTGTAAACACCGTAGGACGTAGGAAAGCTGCCGTTGCCCGCGTTTACGTGAAACCCGGCAAGGGAACCATTACCGTAAACCACAAGCCGATGGAGACCTACTTTCCGCTGGACATTTTCCAGTATGTCGTAAAACAGCCCCTGTTGGTGCTGGAGAACGCGGAAAGCTATGACATCACCATCAACCTTACCGGCGGCGGTATCCACGGCCAGGCTGAAGCTGCACGACTCGGCATCGCCCGTGCACTGATCGAGATCAACCCCGAATGGCGTACGATCATGAAGAAGAACGGATTCCTTACCCGCGACTCGCGTGAGGTTGAGCGTAAGAAACCCGGTCAGCCCGGCGCACGTAGGAAATTCCAGTTCAGCAAACGTTAATACGTCCCGACAAAGCACGGAAAAGGTTCTCAAATCGTACAGACTCTCCTGCGGGACGATTACTCGTACGGTTGCCTTTCCGCGGGAAATCCGCCGGACCGCCTGATCGCCTGATCGGCCGAGCGTTACCTGCGGATTGATGGAAAGAGAATTAAAATTAGAAAAACACAGACAGTAATGCCAAGAACAGATTTTAATCAGTTATTGGAAGCCGGAGTTCACTTCGGTCACCTGAAAAGAAAATGGAATCCCAAAATGGCTCCGTACATCTTCATGGAGAAGAACGGGATTCACATCATCGACCTTCATAAAACGGTGGTGAAAGTCGATGAGGCGGCTGCCGCCCTCAAACAGATCGCCAAGAGCGGTCGCCGTATCCTCTTCGTCGCTACCAAGAAGCAGGCGAAAGAGGTCGTAGCCGAAAAGGTGGCTACGGTCAACATGCCGTACGTTACCGAGCGCTGGCCCGGCGGTATGCTCACCAACTTCCCCACGATACGTAAAGCCGTGAAGAAAATGGCCACCATCGACAAGATGACGGCCGACGGCACTTACGACAACCTTTCCAAACGCGAGAAACTCCAGATCTCTCGTCAGCGTGCCAAACTGGAAAAGAACCTCGGTTCCATCGCCGACCTGACCCGTCTGCCCGCAGCCCTCTTCGTAGTGGACGTACAGAAGGAGCAGAATGCGGTGAAGGAGGCAAAACGCCTCAGCATCCCGGTATTCGCCATGGTAGATACCTGTTGTGATCCGACAGACATCGATTACGTAATTCCGGCGAACGACGATGCAACGAAGAGTATTGCCGTCATCATCGACGCGATGACGCAGGCGATTGCCGAAGGTCTGACCGAGCGCAAGCTGGAGAAGGACAAGGAGGCCGAGGAGGCCGCTGCTGCAGGCAAGGACAAAGAGGCAAAGCCCCGCATCCGCAAGTCGGTGAAGGTTGCTGCCAGCGAGGATTTCGCCGAGGAAGCAGCCGAGCAGCCCGCTGCCGAGGAGAAGAAGGAAGAGACGGCCGAATAATAAGGCGGTTCCTTGATACGTTAATACGAAACTACGGGGACGTGCCGCAGGCATCTTCCCGTAGTTCGGTTAAAGTGGCAGGCGAAAGCCCGTCGCTCCGGTGAAAATCCGGAACCAATAGAGTCAAACAACAAAAGGAGATTTTACTTATGGCAGAGATAAAACTTGCGGACGTAGCAAAGCTGCGCAAGATGACGATGGCCGGCATGATGGACTGCAAGAACGCACTTGCAGAGGCCAACGGCGACATGGATCGTGCCGTGGAGATCATTCGCGAAAAGGGTAAGCTCGTTGCCAGCAAGCGTGCCGACCGCAACGCATCGGAGGGTGTCGTTGTGGCTCACGTGGCCGGTACGAAAGCCTACATGCTGTGCCTGGCCTGCGAGACGGACTTCGTGGCCAAGAACGAAGGCTTCAGCAAGACGGCCAACGAGATTCTGGACATTGCCGTGAAGAACGACGTGGCCGACCTGGCTGCGCTGCTCGCTACGACGGAAGGCGGCCGCACGGTGGCCGACCTCGTTTCGGAGAAGTCGGGTCAGACGGGTGAGAAGGTGGAGATGCCTTTCTACGCACGCATCGAGGCTCCCTTCTGCGCCGCTTACGTGCACATCAACCACAAGGTGGGTGCCATGATCGGTTTCAACAAGGTTGTTCCGGACGAACTGGCACACGACATCGCCATGCAGGCTACGGCCATGGCTCCGGTAGCCATCAACGAGGCCGACTGCCCGAAAGAGGTGATCGAGAAAGAGCACGAGATCGGTCGTGAGCAGGCCCGTCTGGAGGGCAAGCCCGAGAACATGCTCGACCGAATCGCCGACGGCAAGGTGAAGAAGTTCCTCAAGGAGAACACGCTCTGGAACCAGGATTTCGTAAAGAATCCGAAGGAGAGCGTCGGCCAGCACATCCAGTCGATCGACAAGGAGGCGCAGGTTGTCGCTTACAAGCGTTTCTCGCTGAACGACTAATTACCCTGCGGATCCGTTTGCATGCGGGGCTGCTCCATTCGGAGCGGCCCCGTTTTGTTTTTTTGTGCTCCGGCGGAGAGGGTGTGGGGAGCGGGCGAAGGGTCGGCGGCGGGGCTGCGGTTGCGGACCGGCAGACAGGCGGGCAGGCAGGCAGCTTCATGGCTGTACGGTGCAATGGCGGCGCAGGAGTCGGGAAGAGGACGCAGGCGTGAGACGCAACCGTGAAACGGAAGAATGCGGGACGGGAACGGTGGCAGACCGGTCCGGCAGCCGTGGCCGCGGAAAACCGGCGGAGGTGGCGCAGGTCGCGGCAAGCGGAGATCGGGAGCCGGACGGGCCCGGACAGGCGGCGGGGATGGGTATGAAGTCAGCTGTTGGGTGGCGATAGCTGGCAGCCGGGGGATGCGTTGGCTGCGGTGCCGTCCGGTCCGTCTGGTGCGGAACGTTGTTGCGGGGGTGGTGTGCGGGCATGCGGTTTTGAGCAGACCGGTTCCGCTTTCGGAGATGTTTTCGTACCTTTGCAGACAAAGCTGTTCCGGCGGTGCGGTGCGTGCCGCCGGCAGCGAGAGAAAATCATTGGAAAAAGAGCTATGGCTATGCAGGAACTCAAGGGCGAGCAGGTCGTGCTGCACGACCGGACCTTCGACCGGTTCATTCCCTACGAGGAGCTTTGTGCCGTGACCGGCCGGTTGGCTGACCGGATCAATGCCGACTACCGGACGAACGATCGGCCGCCGATTATCGTAGGGGTGCTGACCGGGGCGTTCATGTTCTGCTCCGAACTGGTCCGTCGGATCACCGTACCGTGCGAACTGGCGTTCGTGCGGGTCTCCTCGTACAGCGGAACCGCTTCGACGGGCCACGTGCGCGAAGTGATGGGGCTGCAGGAGTCGATCTGCGACCGGGATGTCATCGTCGTGGAGGACATTGTGGAGACCGGACACAGCATGCACCGGCTGCTCGAACTGCTGGAGGTGCATCATCCCGCCTCGATCCGCACGGCCGTGCTGCTGGCCAAACCGTCGGCCCTGTGCGAACAGGTGCCGCTGGACTACGTGGGCATGGAGCTGCCGGAGGGATTTCTGGTCGGCTTCGGCCTCGACTATGACGGACTGGGGCGTAACCTGCCCGACATCTATCGCGAACGGGTATGACACGATCTCTGGAGGAGTTGATTGCGGCGGTAGGAGACGGCAGCCGGCTGCCCGTGGCCGAAATGTTCTATACGGTGCAGGGGGAGGGTGCCCATACGGGGTGTGCCGCCTATTTCGTGCGGCTGGGCGGCTGCGACGTGCGGTGCCCGTGGTGCGATGCCCGTTATACGTGGGAGGGCACCGATGCCCCGCTGACGGCGGTGACGGACGTGGCCCGGCAGGCTGCGGCCAGCGGAGCGCCGGCCGTGGTCATCACCGGCGGGGAACCGACCCTCTTCCCGCTCGAGCCGCTGACCGGGGCGTTGGCGGCGGCCGGACTGCAGGTGTGGATGGAGACCTCGGGTACCCACCTGCCCGACGGACGCTTTGACTGGATCTGCCTTTCGCCCAAACGGCATCGTCCGCCGCTCGGGGAGGCGTGCCGCATGGCGGACGAACTGAAGGTGGTGGTCGGCACGGAGGAGGATCTGGCCTGGGCGGAGACGTGTGCCGGGCGTGTGCGGCCCGACTGCCGGTTGTTTCTGCAGCCCGAATGGGGGCGGCGGACGGAGGCCATGGCGCTGATCGTGGCGTATGTCAAGGCGCACCCCCGCTGGCGCATCTCGCTCCAGACGCACAAATACATGGATATTCCTTAAGGAACGGCGGATATGTTGAAGAAATTCTGGCAGAAATACCGGATCGGCTGTGTGATTACGATCGCCTTTGTGCTGATCGTCACGGTCTTTTCGAAGAATACGGTGATTGAGGCGATGGCCATCCGTCATCGGATCCGCGTCATGCACCGCGAGCAGATGCGCTACCGCGAGCAGGCGCGCGAGGACAGCACGTTTCTGGAGATGCTCAAGCACGACTGGTTTCTGGAAAAGTATGCCCGCGAAACCTACTACATGAAGGAGCGGGGCGAGGAGATCTATCTGGTCGAATAAACAAAACGGGAGGAAAACGATGAAACTTCTGATTCTGAACGGGCCCAACCTCAATCTGTTGGGACGGCGCGAACCCGAAATATACGGCACCGAGGGATTCGGCGGCTATCTGGCCGTGCTGCGCGAGCGGTATGCCGGATGCGGCGTGACGCTCGACTACATGCAGTCCAACATCGAAGGCGAACTGATCGACCAGATCCAGGGGGCCGACGGCCGTTACGACGGCGTGATTCTCAATGCTGGCGGCTATACCCACACGTCGGTGGCGCTGGCCGATGCGATCCGCGCGGTGGAGGTGCCGGTGGTGGAGGTGCACGTCTCCAATATCTTTGCCCGCGAGAGCTACCGCCATGTCTCGCTGACGGGGGCCGCCTGCCGCGGTTCGGTGAGCGGCTTCGGGCTCGACTCCTACCGGCTGGCCGTGGAGAGTTTCCTGCGCTGACGGCGGAGCGGGGGTGTGAGGCCGGCAGCGGAACGGCCTGCGGAAGAGCAATGCAACGGAGGAAAGGATGGAACTGAAGAAACATGTGGTGAAAGGAATGGCCTGGACCTTCTTCGAGAAGGTCGGCACGACCGTCATCCAGATGCTCGTCGGCCTGGTGCTGATGAGTTTCCTCTATCCGGACGACTACGGTACGGTGCAGATTCTGGTCGTCTTTACCTCCGTGTGTGCCGTTTTTGTGGACAGCGGCTTCTCGGCCGCGCTGATCCGGCGGCGGGAGGTGGCCCAGCAGGAGTACTCCGCCGTTTTCTTCTTCAATGTGCTCACGGCCGTGGGCATGTATCTCCTGCTGCTGGCGATTACGCCGACGCTGGCCCGCTACTACCATGCCCCCGTCATGCTGCAGCTGGCCCCCGTGCTGTTTCTGCTCGTGCCGGTCAATTCGCTGGCCAATATCCAGAATACGCTGCTGATCCGCAACTTCGGGTTCAAGACCATTTCGCAGTACACGCTGTGGGGAACCGTCGTGGGCGGTGCGGCGGCCGTGGCCATGGCGGTGGCCGGATGCGGCGTGTGGTCGCTGTTGGGGCAGCGGCTCGTCACGCCGGCCGTCAAGTCCTTCCTGATGTGGTTCCGCAGCGACTGGCGGCCGTCGGGACGCGTCTCGCTCCGTCCGCTGCGCCCCATGCTGGGCTACAGCTCGCGGCTGCTGCTGAGCGACATCACCAATACGATCTATGCCAACATCTCGGAACTGTTCATCGGCCGCATGTACACCAAGGAGGCGCTCGGCTACTACAACCGCGCCAAACAGTATAAGGACATGCCGGTGAGCGCCGTGATCACCTCCGTGCAGAACGTCACCTTCCCGGCCCTCTCCCAGTTGCAGGACAATCCCGAGAAGATGCGTCTCAGCGCCCACCAGGTGGTTGTGGTGATGAACTTTCTGATCTTTCCCGTCATGTTCGGGCTGATCGGCATCGTCTATGACTTTATCGACGTCTTCCTGCCCGAACGGTGGCTGCCGATTGTGCCCTATTTCCGGATCCTGTGCCTGTCCGGACTTTTTGCGCCGCTCTCCGTGGTGTCGTACAATATTCTGAAAATCAAAAGCGACGGCAAACTGATCTTCCGGCTCGAGATGGTCAAGAAACTGCTGGCCACCGTTGTACTGGCGGTGACGATCCCCATCAGCGTGAAGGCCATCGCGTGGGGCCAGACGGTGATCTATCTTTCCGATGCGCTGCTCAATCTGCTCGGAGCGGGACGTTACCTCCACTGGACGGTATGGCAGCGGGCCAGGGCCACCTCGCCCTATCTGGCGCTGTCGGTGCTGATGCTGGCCGCCGTGTGGGGCGTGCGCACGCTGCTGCTCGGCCATGTGGCACTGTGGGTGGTGCTGATTGCAGAGATCGTGGCCGGCGGGGCGGTCTATGTCGGACTGGCCATGCTCTTCCGGCCGGAGGGGTGGCGCGAGGTGCGGCTCATTCTGGCGCAGGGACTGGCCGAACGGTTCCGCCGGTAGCCCGCCGGTGTGGCGGCCCTCCGCCGACGTGGCAGTCCAAAACTGACATCGTGTCGTACTGCAGGTCGTGGCATGCGGTTTGAAGAGGAAACTTTCGTTTTCCGAAACAAACAAAAACACGACATATTATGCAGAACGGAACCATTGGGGTAACCACAGAAAACATATTCCCCATTATCAAGAAATTCCTCTATTCCGACCACGAGATTTTCCTCCGCGAGTTGGTTTCCAACGCCGTGGATGCCACGCAGAAACTGCGTACGCTGGCTACGGCGGGTGATTTCAAGGGCGAGCTGGGTGATCTGACCATCCACGTGACGGCCGATTCGGAAGCCCGCACGCTGACCATCTCCGATGCCGGTATCGGCATGACGGCCGAGGAGGTCGAGAAGTACATCAACCAGATCGCCTTCTCCGGCGCCGAGGAGTTCATGGCCAAGTACAAGAACCAGGCCATCATCGGCCACTTCGGCCTGGGCTTCTACTCCGCCTTCATGGTGGCCGACAAGGTCGAGATCGTCACGCAGTCCTGGCACGAGGAGGCACCGACGGTGGTCTGGTGCTGCGAGGGCAACCCCTCCTTTACGATGACCGAGCGCGAGGAGAAACGCCGCCGCGGTACGGACATCATCCTGCACCTGAGCGAGGACTGTGCCGAATTTGCCGACGAGACCCGCATCCGCGGCATGCTGCGCAAGTACTGCCGCTTCCTGCCGGTACCGATTGCCTGCGGCAAGGAACAGGAGTGGAAGGACGGCAAGTACGTCGATACGGACAAGGACTACATCGTCAATGACACCGATCCGCTGTGGATGCACAAGCCGGCCGACGTGAAGGAGGAGGAGTACCGCGACTTCTACCGCAAGCTCTATCCGGGCAGCGACGATCCGCTCTTCTGGATCCATCTGAACATCGACTATCCGTTCCATCTGACGGGTATCCTCTATTTCCCGAAGATCCACAACAACTTCGAGATTCAGAAGAACAAGATCCAGCTCTACTGCAACCAGGTCTATGTGACCGATTCGGTGGAGGGCATCGTGCCGGAGTTCCTTACGCTGCTGCACGGTGTGATCGATTCGCCGGACATTCCGCTGAACGTATCGCGCAGCTACCTGCAGAGCGACAGCAACGTGCGCAAGATCTCGGGCTACATCACCCGCAAGGTGGCCGACAAGCTGAACGAACTCTTCACCGGCAAGCGCGAGGAGTACGAGAGCAAGTGGGATGATCTGAAGATCTTCATCGAGTACGGCATCGTGACGGACGAGAAGTTCGCCGAGAAGGCCGAGAACTTCATGCTGCTCAAGAATACCGAGGGCAAATACTTCACGCTGGAGGAGTACCGCGCCAAGATCAAGGAGCAGCAGACCGACCGGAACGGCACGCTCGTATGCCTCTACACAGAGGATGCCGTCGGACGGTACAGCTTCGTTGAGGCGGCCCACGGAAAGGGGTACGACGTGCTGCTGATGGACGGCCAGCTCGACAACCACTTCATTAGCTGGTGCGAGAACAAGCACAAGGACCTGCGGTTCGTGCGTGTCGATTCGGACGTCGTGGAGCGGCTGATCGACAAGGATACCAACCTGACCCTTTCGCTGAGCAGCGAACAGCAGGAGATCATGCGTCCCGTTTTCGAGAGCCGCCTGCCTTCGGACAAGAAGGCCATGTTCACGGTGGACTTCGAGGCGATGGCGCCGACCGATGCGCCGGTGGTCATCACCCAGGACGAGTACATGCGCCGTATGAAGGAGATGGCGGCCATGGGAGGCGGCATGAGCGCCTTCTACGGTCAGATGCCCGACAGCTACACCGTGGCCGTGAACGGCAACCATCCGCTGGTGATCGACGTGCTGGAGGATGTCGAGAAGGCCTACGGCGACGACCTGAAGAAGGTGGACGGCGAGATTGCCGAGGTGCGCAAACAGCAGAACGCCCTGGCCGAACTGCTGAAGGACAAGAAGGAGGCCGACCTCTCGGCCGAGGAGAAGGAGCAGCGCGAGCAGCTCGACAAACGGGCCGAGGAGTTGCGCTCGCAGCGTGACGGCCGGCTGCGCGAGATCGGCGGCAAGAACGAGATTGTCAAACAGCTGATCGACCTGGCTCTCCTCTCGAACGGCATGCTGAAGGGTGAGGCGCTGGCCGCCTTCATCAAACGTAGCGTCGATCTGATCGGCAAATAACGGGCCGACGGACGGATGAAACGATCCGGAACGATTCCGCAAAGAATCGTTCCGGATTTTTTTGTGTCCGGCCTTCAGGGCGGCTGCGGGGACCGGCTGTACGAAGCGGGTCGGGCGGCGGACGGGTCGGCACCGGCACCGGGGCGGTTGTCGGCCGGCCGGGCATAATGTATCTCTTTTATCCTTACCTTTGCGAACTGCCCCGGGAACAGGAAGCCGCCGAGCGCGATCGGCACCGGTCGGGTGACCGACCCGCTTTCCGGAGAGGCCCGATGTTGTTTTAAAAAATGCGGTTTTTGATTTATGGCTAAGGATCGTCTTGTCTCACCGAGCTATTGCCTGATTCTGGCAGCGAACTTCCTGCTCTACTTCGGCTTCTATCTGCTGATGCCCGTCTTTCCGTTCTATCTGACGGAGTTTTTCCAGACCAGCAGCTCCATGATGGGTTTCGCCCTGTCGTGCTACACGATCGCCGCACTGCTCATCCGGCCCTTCTCGGGCTACCTGCTCGATACGCTGGCCCGCAAGCCCCTCTATCTGGTGGCCTATTTCATCTTCATGAGCATCTTTGCCGGCTACATGGTGGCCGGTACGCTGACCGTTTTCATCATCCTGCGCATCGCCCACGGTCTGGCCTTCGGCACGGTGACCGTGTCGGGCAACACGCTGGTGATCGACATCACCCCCTCCTCGCGCCGCGGCGAGGCGCTCGGCTATTACGGCCTGGCCAACAACATCGCCATGTCGGTCGGCCCGATGGTGGGCCTCTTCATGCACGATGCGGGGCTGAGCTTCAACGTGCTCTTCACCGGGGCCCTCTGCTCCTGCGTGCTGGGCCTGATCTGCGCCTCGCTGGTCAAGGCGCCCGTCAAGCCTACCGTGCCGAAGAAGGAGCCCATTTCGCTCGACCGTTTCTTCCTGGTGAAGGGCATTCCGGCCGGTCTCGACCTGCTGCTGCTCTCGATCCCCTACGGCATGACGACCACCTACGTGGCCATGTATGCCCGCCAGATCGGCATCACCAGCGGTACGGGACTCTTCTTTACGCTGATGGCCACCGGTATGGCCGTTTCGCGGATGTTCTCCGGACGCCAGGTGGACAAGGGGCGTATCGTGGCGGTCATCTCGCTCGGTATCTATCTGGCATGTATCTGTTTCTTCTCATTGTCGGGGTGCAAGTGGCTGATGGGCGAGGTGCCCCATGTCGGACGGTTCGTCTTCTTCGGCAGCTCCCTGCTGCTGGGCGTGGCGTTCGGTACCATGTTCCCCGCCTTCAATACGCTGTTCGTCAATCTGGCCCCCAACAACCAGCGCGGTACGGCCACTTCGACCTACCTCACCTCGTGGGATGTGGGCATCGGCGCGGGCATGCTGATCGGTGGCTACATCGGCCAGATCAGCACGCTGAACATGGCCTACCTGTTCGGCGCCTGCCTGACGGTCGTCTCCGCCCTGTTCTTCCATTTCAAGGTGGGCCCCCATTTTGAACGGAACAAACTGCGTTAGGGTATGATGCGGACGATGCGACGCTATGGCGTGATCGGGTGGCTGGCGCTGCTGTGGTGCGTGGGGTGTGCGGCCCGTCCGGCCGATCCCGAACCGGTCCCCGCGGCGCCCGACTATGCCGACCCGCAGATGTGGTACCGCACGGAGTCGCCCGTGACGGAGCGACGGGCCGATGTCTTCTACATCCTGCCCACATGCGTCTGGGACTGGCAGGATGAAGCGGGGCGGACGGTACACTATGCCGATCCCCGCGATCCGGCGCAGCGGGAGGCGATGCGCCCCTCGTATGAGCTGGCGGCTTCGATTTTCGGCGTGCGGGGCGCCTGCTTCGCCCCCTATTACCGTCAGATCACGCTCGATTCGTGGATGGCGGGCGAGGAGACCATCGAGCGGCGTTTCGGGGTGGCCATGGGGGACATCCGTGCCGCCTTTGCCCGTTTCATCCGCGAAGAGTCGGCGGGTCGGCCTTTCGTACTGGCCGGATTCAGCCAGGGAGCCAAGGGGGTGGTCGAACTGTTGCGCGAACTGCCCGATTCGCTGGCCGAACGGCTCGTGGCTGCCTATGTGATCGGCTATCGGGTGACGGAGGAGGATCTGGCCGCATCGGCGGCAATCCGTCCGGCCACAGGGGCCGACGGGGCGGGCGTGACGGTCTGCTACAACTCCGTGGCCGATGAGTCGGCCATCTGTCCCGTACTGTCGCCCAGCCGGTTGTGCATCAACCCGCTGAACTGGCACACGGACGGTGAACCGGCCCCGCTGAACGACACGGTGACGGTGCGGGTCGATTCCCGGCACGGGGTACTGCTGGTCGAGGGCTTCGATCCGGAGGCGTATTACGTGCCGTCGCTGGGGGCGCTCTTTCCCGTCGGGAACTATCATCTGCAGGAACTGTTCTTCTACCGCGATGCGCTCGCCGCGAACGTCGCCCTCCGCACGGAGGCGTGGTACGATCGCCGCGGGGAGTGAGCCGGGCGGGCGCCGAATCCTGCCGGAAACACTGCGGAGCGGCGGTCGGGTGAATTTGTTTCTGATTTTCTTCGGTTTATCGCCGAAAAGATATATCTTTGCGCGTTCTTTCCCGTGAGGGAAGTCTACCCATAAAGTCTAACACTTCAGCGTAGAAAACATTTTTTAATCAACATGGAAGAAAACAAAGTAATCGAGGGCGTGGCCGAGCAGGCTGCTCCCGAGGCAAAACCCGCGAAGAAGGTCTCCAACGAGGACTTCAACTGGGATGCGTTCGAGCATGATCTCGACGTGTACGGCATGCCCAAAGAGGAGGTCGAGAAGAAGTACGACGAGTCGCTCTCCAATGTACAGGTAGGCGAGGTAGTCGAGGGTACCGTAGTAGGCATCACCAAACGTGAGGTGATCGTCAACATCGGCTACAAGTCCGAAGGTATCATCCCGATCTCGGAGTTCCGCTACAATCCCGAACTGGCCGTAGGCGAGAAGGTGGAGGTGTACGTTGAGAGCGCCGAGGACAAGAAAGGCCAGCTCGTGCTGTCGCACAAGAAAGCCCGTCAGCTCAAGTCGTGGGATCGCGTAAACCAGGCCCTCGAGAACGACGAGATAATCAAGGGTTACATCAAGTGCCGCACCAAGGGCGGTATGATCGTCGACGTATTCGGCATCGAGGCCTTCCTGCCGGGTTCGCAGATCGACGTGAAACCGATCCGCGACTACGACATGTACGTGGACAAGACCATGGAATTCAAGGTGGTCAAGATCAACCAGGAGTTCCGCAACGTGGTCGTTTCGCACAAGGCCCTCATCGAGGAGGAGCTCGAGGCCCAGAAGAAGGAGATCATGTCCAAACTCGAGAAGGGTCAGATCCTCGAGGGTACCGTCAAGAACATCACCTCCTACGGCGTATTCATCGACCTGGGCGGCGTAGACGGTCTGATCCACATCACCGACCTCAGCTGGGGCCGTGTGAACCACCCCGAGGAGATCGTCAAACTCGATCAGAAACTCAATGTCGTTATCCTCGACTTCGACGATGCCAAGAAGCGTATCGCACTGGGTCTGAAACAGCTGACGCCCCATCCGTGGGAGGCGCTCGATCCGAACCTCAAGGTGGGCGACATCGTTACCGGCAAGGTAGTCATGATGTACGACTACGGTGCGTTCATCGAGATCGCTCCCGGCGTGGAGGGTCTGATCCACGTATCGGAGATGTCCTGGAACCAGCACCTGCGTTCGGCTCAGGACTTCATGAAGATCGGCGACGAGGTGAAGGCCGTGATCCTGACCCTCGACCGTGCGGAGCGCAAGATGTCGCTCGGCATCAAACAGCTCACCCCGGATCCGTGGGAAGGCATCGAGGAGCGTTATCCGGTAGGTTCGCGTCACACCGCCAAGGTGCGCAACTTCACCAACTTCGGTATCTTCGTTGAGATCGCCGACGGTATCGACGGTCTGATCCACATCTCCGACCTGAGCTGGACCAAGAAGATCAAACATCCGGCAGAGATCACCCAGATCGGCGCCAACATCGACGTTGTCGTACTGGGTATCGACAAGGAGAACCGCCGTCTGAGCCTCGGCCACAAACAGCTCGAGGAGAATCCCTGGGGCGAGTTCGAGAGCAAGTTCCCGGTAGACTCGATCCACGAGGGTACGATCACCGAGATCACTGACCGCGGTGCCGTAGTTTCGCTGGGTGACAATGTGGAGGGCTTCGCTCCTTCGCGTCAGCTCGTGAAAGAGGACGGTACGACCGCCAAGGTAGGCGAGACGCTGCCCTTCAAGGTGACCGAGTTCTCGAAGGTAACGCGCCACATCACCCTCTCGCACACCCGCGTCTTCGAGGATGCCCGTCGTGCCGAGGAGAAGGCCGCCAAGGACGAGAAGCGTGCCGCAGCCGATACTGCCAAAGCCAGCGTGAAGAAGATCAACGCTTCGGTTGAGAAGACGACGCTCGGCGACATCACCGGTCTGGCCGAACTGAAGGCTCGCATGGAAGAGGCCGAGAACGAGAAGAAGTAATCCAAATAGACCATTTTGGATCGGGACGGAAGGGGGAAATCCCTTTCCGTCCCGATTGTATTCGGGTCGGTAGGGTCCGGACTGCGGAGCCGATCCGAGCCAAACGAACGAACTGCACTACCCATGACTTTCAAAGTGATCGTACTCGGAACCGGGTCGGCCAAGCCGACGCTTTGCAGACATCATGCTGCTCATGTGCTGAACGTGCATGAGCAGTTTTATTTGATTGACTGCGGGGAGGGAACCCAGCTCCGGCTGCTGGAGTGCGGCATCAATCCGATGCGGCTCAACGGGGCCTTCATCTCCCATCTGCACGGCGACCATGTGTACGGCCTGTTCCCGCTGCTCTCCACGCTGGGACTGATGGGGCGCAAGACGCCTTTTACGGTCTATGCGCCGGCGCCGTTCGGCGAAGTGATCGAGGGCCACTACCGCTATTTCGATACCAACCTGCCTTTCGAGATCATCTACCGGGAGGTGGACACGCGCAAACATGCCCTGCTGTATGAAAATACCGTGATGGAGGTGTGGAGTCTGCCGCTGCGCCACCGGGTGCCGGCGGCCGGTTACCTGTTCCGCGAGAAGGTGCCGCCCCTGAATGTCCACAAGGAGGCGATCGACCGTTACGGGCTGGGCATTGCCCAGATTACGGCGGCCAAGCGGGGCGAAGATGTGGAGCTGGCGGACGGCACCGTCGTTCCGAACGGCGAGCTGACCTACCGTCCCTATGAGCCGCGGGCGTATGCCTATTGCAGCGATACGCTCTACTCGGCCAAGGTAGCCCGGCTGGTGCAGGGGGTCGATCTGCTCTACCACGAGGCAACGTTTGCGACGGCCGACAAGGCGGTGGCACGTGAAACGGGCCATTCGACGGCGGCTCAGGCGGCCAAATGTGCCGCCCAGGCGGGGGCGGGCCGGTTGCTGCTCGGTCACTTTTCGTCGCGCTACAAGGAGCTGGACGAACTGCTGGAAGAGGCGCGTGCGGTGTTCCCGGCCACGGAGATTGCCCGGGAGCTGAGCGCCTACGACATTCCGGTCAAACGTACCGTCGAGCCGTAGGGGTTGGCTCGTCCGGTATCTGGAACAATCAGCATGAATGGTTTGGAAGAGAAGGTGACGATCCGGGCCCTGCAGCCGGAGGAGTATCCCCTGTTGGCCGATCTGCTCTACGAGGCGATTTTCGTGCCGGAGGGAGCGGAGGTGCCTCCGCGTGCGGTTGTGCACGACCCCGCGCTGAGCGGCTATTGGGCTGCATTCGGCAGTCGGCCGGGCGATCGGGCCCTGTGTGCCGTCGCTCCCGAAGGGGTGGTCGGTGCGGTCTGGGCACGTCGGATGCGGGGGTATGGCTTTGTGGCGGACGATGTGCCGGAGCTGGCCATGGCTCTATGGCCGGCCTGGCGGGGACGCGGTCTGGGGACCCGTCTGCTGCAGGCCTTGCTGCAGGCCTTGCTGCGGCAGTTGCGCGGCGAGGGGGGCGGCAGGTGTCTCTTTCCGTCCAGCGGGCCAATCGGGCGGCCTGGCGGCTGTATGAACGGAACGGTTTCCGCATCGTGCGGGAGGAGCAGGGCGAGTGTATACTGGTCCGCGATCTCGACTGCGGCGTGGAAATGAATGGCAAACGGAAATAATGGAAGCGCAGAACGGACAGGAGGTATTGTCGTCGGAACAGATCCGGCGGGAGGCGGCCGCGGTCGGCTTTGACCGGTGCGGCATCTGCCCTCCGAGGCATTTCGAGGCGGAACGGCGTTTCTTTGAGGGGTGGCTGGCGCGTGGCTGCGATGCCGGGCTGGGCTATCTGCGCCGGAACGTGGACAAGCGGTTTGATGTGGCGGCGCTGATGCCCGAAGCGCGCAGCGTGATCGTCTGTGCCGTGGCCTACCGCAACGGGACGAGTCTCGGCTACGGCGAGGTGCCCGGCGTGCCGAAGGTGGCCTCCTATGCCCGCAGCGTCGATTACCATAGCTCGATCAAGGCCATGCTGGCCGAACTGGCCGAACGGCTCGGACTGAAGGTGCGGGGCATTCGCTTCCGTACCTTTACCGATACGGCCCCCCTGCTGGAGAAACGGCTGGCCGTTGAGGCGGGGCTGGGTTTTATCGGGCGCAACAAACTGCTGATCGTGCCCGGCCTGGGGTCGTTCGTGCTGCTGGGGGAACTGGTCGTCGACCGACCGGTCGACCGGTATGATGTGCCGCAGCCGGTCGGGGCAGGGTGCGGCGTCTGTCACCGTTGCGAGGAGGCCTGTCCGACCGGGGCGTTGACGGCCGGTGGGCTGGATGCACGCCGGTGCATTGCCCGGCTGACCATTGAACGCGATCCGGCGACGGTACCTGAACTGGCGGCAACGGCTTCGCTCGATACGGCGGGTTGGATCTTCGGTTGTGATGTCTGTCAGAGTGTCTGCCCCCATAACCGGCACGTGCCGCTGTTCCGCAACGAGCGGTTCCGGCCGTTGTTCGATCCGGCTGCGATGACGGCGGACCGGTGGCTGGCGATGTCGGAGGAGCAGTTTGAAAAAGAATTCGGCGCAACGCCGATGGCGCGCGCCGGATTGGATCGGATCAAACGCTTGCTGCGCGGCCGGTAGGGGCGGTTATGCCTCGGCCGTGGACTCGGTTTCGGATGCGGACGGGGAGGAGGCGGGTGCCTCGTCGGAGCGGGGAGCGGCCGGAACGATGAAGAGTTCGTCCATGGCCTCGAGCGGCGTAGGCGTCACCTCGCAGGCACCGATGGCATGCGGCAGCACCAGGTAGATGCGGTTGCCTTCCCGTTTCTTGTCGGCCCGGATGTAGGTCAGCAACTGGCGGAAGTCCGCCGGACATTCGGTCGGGAGGCCCAGGTGTTCGATCGTGCGGCGAATCCGTTCGGCCGTTTCGGCAGCCAGGAGTCCCTGGCGTGCGGCAGCCTGGCAGATGACCACGATGCCGACCGCCACCGCCTCGCCGTGGGAGAGGGTCGAAACGCTCTTCTCCATTGCATGGGCAAAGGTGTGACCGAGATTCAGCTTGCGCCGCTCGCCGTGTTCCCGCTGGTCATGTTCGACGATGGCCATCTTGACGCGGATCGAACGGACGATGATTTCGCGCAGCAGCGCCTTGTCGTTGCGGATCTCCTCGAACGTGTGGCGCTCGGTCAGTGCAAAGAGCTCCGGATCGCCGATGATGGCCGTCTTGACCACTTCGGCCAGTCCGGCGCGGAAATCCCGGTCGGAGAGACTGCCCAGCAGATCGGGGGCGCAGAGCACGAATTCGGGCTGGTTGAACGTACCGATGATATTCTTGTAGCCATCCAGATTGACGCCGTTCTTGCCGCCGATGCTGGCATCGACCTGGGCCAGCAGGGTGGTGGGCAGGAAGCCGAAGCGGACGCCGCGCATGTAGGTCGAGGCGACGAAGCCGGTGATGTCCGTCACGATGCCGCCGCCCATGCCCACCAGAAAGGTGCTGCGGTCGGCTCCCATGGCCAGCAGCTGGCGGTAGACCTCTTCGATCTTGACAAACGTCTTGCTGCTTTCGCCCTGGCCGATGACAATGTGGTCGTAGGCGTTGATGAATGCCAGGTTGTTGACGTGTACCTTCGCGTCGGTGATGATGATGACGCGGGAGACCTGCTCGGGGAGCAGGCCGGCGAATTCCTCCTGCGCCGAGCCGATGACTATGCGGGACCGGACGCCCTCGTCACATACGATATCGATAACGTTCTCCATGAATCTGTTTCTCGGATGGGGATACAAAGATAATGCGTTTCGGTGAGTACCGGTAGAGGCGTCGGGGAATTTTTTCGCGCTGCAGAAGCCTGCTCCGGCAGGGAGGGAAAGAATAAAATAGGGGATTTATTCGTATCTTTGCACCCTAATCGGGTCGGCGGTCGCGCCGCGATCGCTGCGTCGTTGTAACCTGTTGCCGGACAGGACGATCGTCTCTGCGTCGCGGCTTATATACGGAAAGGAGTTTTTATGCGAAAGTTGCGTAATATCGCCATCATCGCGCACGTTGACCACGGTAAAACCACCCTGGTCGATAAAATGATTCTGCAGGGCCACCTGCTTCGCAATGCGTCCGCTGCGGGCGAATTGATCCTCGACAACAACGATCTGGAACGGGAGAGAGGCATTACGATTCTCTCCAAAAACGTTTCGGTGACCTACAAGGATTATAAGATCAACATCATCGACACCCCCGGCCACTCCGATTTCGGCGGCGAGGTGGAGCGTGTGCTGAACATGGCCGACGGCGTGCTGCTGCTGGTGGATGCCTTCGAGGGTACGATGCCGCAGACCCGCTTCGTGCTGCAGAAGGCCCTGGCGCTCGGCAAGAAGCCGATCGTGGTCATCAACAAGGTGGACAAGCCCAACTGTCGTCCGGAATTTGTGAACGAACAGGTGTTCGATCTGATGTTCTCGCTCAATGCGAACGAGGATCAGCTCGACTACCGCACCATCTACGGCAGCGCCAAGCAGGGGTGGATGTCGCACAAGTGGAACGAGAAGACGGACAGCATCACGCCGCTGCTGGATGCCATCATCGACGACATTCCCGAACCGGCCTACGTGGAGGGTACGCCCCAGATGCTGATTACGTCGCTGGAGTATTCGCCCTATGTGGGCCGGATCGCCATCGGCAAGGTGACCCGCGGTACTCTGCGGGCCGGCATGAACGTGACGCTGGCCAAGCGCGACGGCAAGACGATGGTCAAGACCAAGATCCGCGACCTGATGACCTTCGAGGGACTGGGCAAGAGCAAGGCCGAGGAGGTTCCCTGCGGCGAGATCTGCGCCGTGGTGGGTATCGAGGGATTCGAGATCGGCGACACGATCTGCGACTATGAGAATCCCGAGCCGCTGGAGCCGATTGCCATCGACGAGCCGACGATGAGCATGCTCTTTACGATCAACGACTCGCCCTTCTTCGGCCGCGACGGCAAGTACGTTACCTCGCGTCACCTCAAGGAGCGTCTCGAGCGGGAGCTGGAGAAGAACCTGGCCCTGCGCGTCGAGCCCGGAGCGACGGCCGACAGTTTTATCGTGTACGGCCGCGGCGTGCTGCACCTGTCGGTGCTGATCGAGACGATGCGTCGCGAAGGTTACGAGTTGCAGGTGGGCCAGCCGAAGGTTATTATCAAGGAGATTGACGGGCGCAAGTGCGAGCCGGTCGAGGAACTGACCATCGACGTGCCCGACGAATATGCCGGCAAGGCGATCGAAATGACCACGAAACGCAAGGGTACGCTGGTGAACATGGTGGCTGACAACGGCCGGACGAAACTGGAGTTCGATATTCCCTCGCGCGGCATCATCGGTCTGCGCAGCAACCTGCTGACCGCGACGGCCGGCGAAGCGGTCATGGCGCATCGGTTCAAGGATTTCGAACCCTACAAGGGGGAGATCGAGATGCGTACGAACGGTTCGCTGATTGCCATGGAGACGGGGCAGGTCTATGCCTACGCCCTCAACAAGCTGCAGGATCGTGGCCGCTTCTTCGTGGAGCCGGGCGACGAGATCTACTGCGGACAGGTGGTGGGCGAGAGCACCCGCGAGGGCGACATTACCATCAACCTTACCAAGTCGAAGAAACTGACCAACATGCGCGCCAGCGGTTCGGATGAGAAGATGAACATCGCTCCGGCGGTGATCTTCTCGCTGGAGGAAGCGCTGGAATATATCCGCGAGGATGAATATGTGGAGGTGACGCCCAAGGCGATGCGTCTGCGCAAGATCATTCTCGACGAGACGGAACGCAAACGGGCTGCCCGCTGACGGTCGGGTGACAACCGCATATACGAAAGGGGAAACGGCACCAGGCCGTTTCCCCTTTTCTGTTACGGAACCGTCCGGTAAGACGGGCGTGCGGAGTAAAAAAGGAACGCCCCGTTCCGGATCATTCCGGGACGGGGCGTCGATCGGTAAGGGCGGACGACTACCGTTTGCCGAGCTCCTTGTCGATGCAAACGAGGCCGTGAACGCCGTAAATGTGGAACTTGTCGAGAATCGATTTGGCCGTGTTCTCCTCCTCGGTCTGCTCGCGAACGAATCCCCACAGGAAATCCTCCGTGGCTTTGTCCTTCTCGGCAATGGCCAGATCCAGCAGTTTGTCGATCAGTTCGGAAACATGTTTCTCGTGTTTGTAAACATGCTCGAAAACGGCTACCGGCGATTCCCACGTCGTCGGAACGGCGTCAATGGCGCTGACATTCACTTTGCCGCCGCGCTGGATGGCGTATTCGATCATCTTGTGAGCGTGGTCGAGTTCCTCCTCGGCCTGTTTCTTCATCCAGTGTGCGCAACCTTCGAGGCCCTGATCCATGAAGTGGATGGCCATGGAGAGATAGAGGTTGGAGGACCACATTTCCGCTTTGATCTGTTCGTTGAAAGCGGCGGAGAGTTTCTGAGTGAGTTCCATAATATTGTGTTTTTTAGAAAAAATGCTGTTTTGTTCCGACTGCCGCTTGACAGTCGCACATAGAGAGTCACAAAATCCGTGCCGTCGTTGCGTGGCATGTGCGGAAAACGATCTGAACGGCACAAGGTGGCATTAAAACGGACAGTCGGCATGCCATGATGACATGCCGACTGTCCGTTTTTGGCTGCTGCCGGTGCCGTCAAAGTGTCCGGTAGCGGTAGAGCTGGTCGCGCAGGCGGGGCGTGAAGCCTGCCTCGCGGATGGCCTGCTGGATGCCCTCCGCGTCGAACGTGTTGCAGGCGCCGGCTGACGAGACGACGTGTTCCTCGATCATGATCGAGCCGAAGTCGTTGGCACCGGCGTGCAGGGCGATCTGGGCGGTGGCCTTGCCGACGGTCAGCCACGAGGCCTGGATGTTGCGGATGTTGTCCAGCACGATGCGGCTCGTGGCAATCAGGCGCAGGTATTCCAGCGGCGAGAAGTGTGACCGGATGCCCTCCTTTTCGAGCTGCGTGCCCGTGCTGCAGAAGATCCACGGGATGAAGGCGATGAATCCGTAGTGGCCGGCAGGGCATTCGTCCTGCAGGTCGCGGATGCGGAGCAGGTGTTCGATGCGCTGGGCCGGGGTTTCGACGTGGCCGTACATCATGGTGGCCGACGTGGGCAGGTCCATGCGGTGTGCCTCGCGCATCACCTCGCACCATTGGGCTACGGTGGGTTTGCCGGGCGAAATGCGGCGGCGCACCTCGTCACAGAGGATCTCGGCGCCCGCGCCGGGCAGCGAGTCGAGTCCGGCCGCATGGAGCCGTTCGAGCGTCTCCCGGTAGGAGAGATGGCTGATGCGGGCGATGTGGGCCACCTCGGGTGCACCGAGCGCATGGAGCCGGAGCTGCGGATAGCGGGACTTGAGCGTGCGGAACAGCTCCTCGTAGTAGCGGATGTCCAGCTTCGGGTGAAGGCCTCCCTGCAGCAGCAGCTGGTCGCCGCCCAGGCGGAGCGTCTCGGCAATCTTGGTGTCGTACTCCTCGAGGGAGGTGACAAAGGCCTTTTCGGGCTGGTCGGGGCGGCAATGGAAGTTGCAGAACTTGCACCCCGACAGGCAGACGTTCGTGATGTTCACGTTGCGGTCGATCTGCCAGGTCACCACCTCGGGATCGGTGCGCCGGCGGCGCAGCGTGTCGGCAATCCAGCACAGTTCGGCAACGGGGGCCTGTTCGTAGAGGGTGAGTGCCTCGTCCGGGGCAATCCGTTCGCCGGCGAGCGCTTTGGTATAGAGTTTTTCCAGTTTCATGGCTTCGATTCCGTAAAGGACAAAAATAGTGAAATTGTATGAAAACGGATTTCAGGAGATTTCCCTATATTTATCCTATGGTAATCGGTCGGTCCGACCGGCGGGGGCGTTGCGGCGCCATGATGCGGGGAACCCGGGCGGTCCCGTGCGCGATGGCGGCAGCGTGGCCCGTTCACCGAAAAAAATAGCGAGGTAAAACGATGAAGTGGAAATTTTACGTACTGGTAATGGCTGCTGTGCTGGCCGGGGCAAGCGCTTCGGCGCAGGGAAGCCGGTCGATCATCAAACAGCAGATCGGCGAGTGGGGCAGTTGCCGCAGTGCGGCGCTGACGCTGACGGGCGGCGATCTGGTGCTGAACGGATTCAACGACTATGCGTGTCCGGATGTGCCGGAGAATCTGGCCGTCACGCTGTCCCAGTTGCGGGCGCGGGGCGACTATCTGGATGATGTGCAGCTGACCGAAGAGGGGCGCTGGCTGATCCTGTACGGTGACAACGGCGTGTTGTGGAACGACATTCCGCAGGAACTGGAGCAGACGCTGCGGGAGTACAACGAGGCGCAGGAGATCATCACTTCGGTGGCGTTCAACGATGCGGGCGACTGGATTGTGGTCTCGAAGAGCCGCTATGCCGCCTCGTCGCCGTCGCTGACCCGTTGGATTGCGGAGGGAATCGATGAATACGGGGCGCTCTGGACGGCCCACATGACGGAGGATGGCACCGTGCTCTGTTTCGAGAACGGCTACCTGTGGCGGGGTAATGTGCCGGGCATCGTGCAGCAGAAACTGCGCGAGACCACGCTGGACGCCTATCGGGTCAAATTCCTCTCGGACGGCACCTATTTCATTGCCGACCAGGAGGGGCAGTGCGAATACTATCTGTAGCCTTCGGTTGCAGGAAAGCAGTGGCCGGGCAGGAAACGCAACGACGGCCGTCCCGATGCGGGGCGGCCGTCGTTTCTATCTGAGCGATGCTATTACTCCTCGGAGATAGCTTCGGTCGGGCATACGCCTGCGCAGGTACCGCAGGAGATGCATTTGTCCGGATCGATTACATACGAGTTATCGCCGGCCGAGATAGCCTCAGAGGGGCATTCGCCTGCGCACGAACCGCAGGAGATGCAAACGTTTTCATCAATTTTGTAAGCCATTTCTTTAAAATTTAGTTGTTAAACAACAGCACAAATATAAGGTTTTATCCGTAATGATGGCTGTCCGGCAACTATTTTATCATATCGAATCCGGTGTAGGGCTGCAGAACCTCCGGAATGCGGATGCCTTCGGGCGTCTGGTTGTTCTCCAGCAGGGCGGCCACGATGCGCGGCAGAGCCAGCGAGCTGCCGTTGAGCGTATGGGCAAGCTGGGTCTTGCGGTTGGCGTCGCGGTAGCGCAGTTTCAGCCGGTTGGCCTGGAACGTCTCGAAGTTGGAAACGGACGAGACCTCCAGCCAGCGCTGCTGGGCGGCCGACCATACCTCGAAGTCGTAGGTGAGGGCCGACGTGAAGCTGATGTCGCCGCCGCACAGCCGCAGAATGCGGTAGGGCAGGCCGAGCGCCTGGACGAGGCTCTCGACGTGGGCCACCATTTCGTCGAGGGCGGCATAAGAGTTCTCCGGTTTCTCGATGCGGACGATCTCCACCTTGTCGAACTGATGCAGACGGTTGAGGCCGCGCACGTCCTTGCCGTACGAACCCGCTTCGCGGCGGAAGCAGGGGGTGTAGGCCGTCATGCGGATCGGTAGTTCCTGCTCGTCCACGATTGTGTCGCGGTAGATGTTCGTTACGGGCACTTCGGCGGTCGGAATCAGGTAGAAGTTGTCCAGATTGACATGGTACATCTGGCCCTCCTTGTCGGGCAGCTGGCCCGTGCCGAAGCCCGAGGCCTCGTTCACCATCAGCGGGGGCATCACCTCCGTGTAGCCGGCGCGGGTGTTGCGTGCCAGGAAGAAGTTGATCAGGGCGCGCTGCAGGGCGGCTCCCTGACCTTTATATACGGGGAAGCCGGCGCCGGTCAGCTTGACGCCCAGCTCGAAGTCGATGATGTCGTATTTCTTGGCCAGTTCCCAGTGGGGCAGCGAGCCTTCCGGCAGCGGTTCCGGCATCGGCGACTGTTTGACGACCAGGTTGTCCGCAGCCGTCTTGCCTTCCGGCACGATGGCGGCCGGCACGTTCGGCAGGGTGACGATCAGGGCATTCATCCGGTCGGTCGTCTCGCGCAGCTGTTCCTCCAGCCGGTGGGACTCCTCCTTCAGGGTCGAGACGCGGTTCTTGGCGGTTTCGGCCTCCTCCCTGCGGCCGGAGGCGAAGAGTTTGCCGATCTCCTTCGAGAGCGTGTTCTGCTCGGCCAGGCAGGTGTCCAGTTGCTGCTGAAGCGACTTGCGGCGGTCGTCCTCGGCTATGATCTGATCGACAACGGGAGCGGCGTCCACCCCTTTCACCGCCAGGCGGGCGATGGTGTTCGCGCGGTCGTCCCGAATCTGTTTTAACGTAAGCATGGTTGTTGGTCTGTTTTTTGATTGACTACAAAGGTAATCATTTGCGGGCAGAATCGACGGAAAAACGGGGGTTTGCATACAGGAAAATAACCGTATTTGCGGATTTTGCCTACCTTTGTACGAAGCGCCGCAGGACCGGCGCGGGAAAGAAAAGCATGAAACGGACATTTGGTTTGGGACTTCTGGCGGTCGCGCTGCTGGCGTCGGCCTGCGGAGGCCGGGCAGCCCGACGCGGCCATGCCGAGGCGTCGGAGGCCGACATCCGGCCGCAGACGGCGGCAAGCGTGCCCTCCGAGGCACCGGTGCGCTATACGTACGAGGTGGTCGCCGAGTACCCCCACGATACGGAGGCCTATACGCAGGGCCTCTACTGGAAGGACGGTTTCTTCTACGAGGGAACAGGCGGCAACGGCCGCTCCGAACTGCGCAAGGTGGACCCTGCCACCGGGCGCGTGCTGCAGCGCACCCGGCTCGACCGGCAGTACTTCGGCGAGGGCATTGCCCTGTTCGGTGACCGCATCTATCAGCTCACCTGGGTGACGGGCAAGGCGTATGTCTACGACGCGCAGAACTTCCGCCCGGTGCGCACCTTTGTCTATGACGGCGAGGGGTGGGGGCTGACCACCGACGGGAAGTACCTCTACATGAGCGACGGGTCGGAGCGGATTGCCGTGCGCGATCCGGAGACCTTCGGCATCGTGCGCACCTTCGAGGTGACCTCGCAGGGGTATCCGGTCGATCAGTTGAATGAACTGGAGTGGATTGACGGCCTGATCTGGGCCAACCGCTACCTGTACGACGAGGTGGTGATGATCGATCCCCGCAGCGGTCATGTGGTCGGGGTGATCGACTTCAGCGACCTCCAGGCGCCGGAGGATGTGCTGCCTCAGACGGATGTGTTCAACGGCATCGCCTACGATGCCGAGACGGGAGCCATCTACGTCACGGGCAAGAACTGGAACAAAGTTTATCGGGTGAAGATCGTCAAGGTCGCATAAACGGAGCACGGGTGAGCCGTGCAAGCAGGACCATGGAAAAAGAAGAGAAAAAAAGGATCCTCAACGAAACGTTCGGAACGTTTCCGCAGGTGATGATGTGGCGTCGGACGCTGCATCAGTATCCCGAACTGGCCTTCGTGGAACAACGGACCTCCCGGTTCGTCATGGATACGCTCTCGCGCGAGGGCATCGCATGTCGCAGCATTGCCGGCACGGGGGTGCTGGCGCAAATCGAAGGCACGTTGTCCCTGCCCGGTCGGGAGCACGATGCGGTGGTGTTGCGGGCCGATATGGATGCGCTGCCCGTGACGGAAGCCACGGGGCTGGAGTTTGCCTCCGCCCACAAGGGGGTCATGCACGCCTGCGGACACGACATGCACACGGCCATGCTGTTGGGGGCGCTGCGCGTCCTGCAGCGTCACCGCGACCAGTTCTGCGGTACGGTGTTTGGCCTCTTCCAGCCGGGAGAGGAACTCAATCCGGGCGGTGCGTCGCTCGTGATGCGCGAGGATCCCTTTGCCGGGTATCGGGTGGTGGCCTTTGCCGGCCAGCATGTCGAACCGATGCTCAAGACGGGTACCTACGGTTTCCGCGAGGGCAAATACATGGCTTCGAGTGACGAGCTGCGCTTCCGGATCCGGGGCGTGGGCGGTCATGCGGCGCTGCGCGAACGCATCAAGGATCCCGTCGGCGCGGCAGCCGAACTGATCCGTCTGCTGTATGCCATTCCCGACAGGCGGCCCGATCCGACGCTGCCGACCATCATTTCGATCGGTCGCGTGGAGGCGAACGGAGCCACCAACGTGGTGCCGGACGATGCCTACATGGAGGGTACGATGCGCACGTTCGACGAGACGTGGCGGGCCCGCATCAAGGAGTTGATTCGCGAGGCGGCCGCGGAGGTCGATCGCCGCTTCGGCACCAAGACCGAGGTGGACATCAGCGACGGTTATCCGTGCGTGGTCAACGATCCTGCGCTGACGCGTACCATTGCGGCTTCGTCGGAGGCCCTGTTCGGGGCCGAGGCGGTTGTGGCGCTCGGCATGCGACCCACTTCGGACGATTTCGGATTCTATTCGCTCCGCTATCCGTCGGTTTACTATCGGCTGGGCGTGGGGGGCGACGGCGACTTCTTCGAGTCTCATGCGGCCGGCCGCGTGCATACGGCCACCTTCCGGCCCGACGAGAAGGCGCTGGGATACGGTGTCGTCCAGTTCATCAACATTGTTTTCACGCTGCTCAGCGAATAGCTCCCCGATATGGTCACCAAGGCGCAGATCCAGCTGGTCCGTTCGCTGGCCGACAAGCAGGCCCGCCGCGAGACGGGACTCTTTGTGGTCGAAGGGGTGAAGATGATCCGCGAGGCGCTGGCTTCGTCCTTTTGTGTGGAGCGGATCTATGTGGGCGAAGGCGTGGCGGACGCATTCGCCCAGGAGCTGCGTCAGGGCATGGCCGAGGCGGTCTCCGCCAAGGAACTGGAGCGGTTGAGCCACTTGCGGACCCCGTCGCAGGCGGTGGCCCTAGTGCGGATGCCGGAGAATGGTGGCCGGGCCGGTGAGGCGTTCGGCGAGGAGTTGGCGCTGTGTCTCGACAATGTACAGGATCCCGGTAATCTGGGCACCATCCTGCGGGTGGCCGACTGGTTTGGTATCGGCGAGGTGCTCTGTTCGCCCGATTCGGCCGACTGCTACAATTCGAAGGTGGTGCAGGCCACGATGGGGGCCATTTTCCGGGTACGGGTGCGCTATGCGCCCGTGGCGGAGGCGCTGGCCGGTGCGGTGCGGCGCGGTGTGCCGGTGTATGGAACTTTCCTCGAGGGGGAGGACATCTACCGTGCGGAGCTGACCTCGCGGGGGGTGATCGTCATGGGCAACGAGGGGCGCGGCATCGGCGCGGAGACGGCTGCCTGCGTGACGCGCAAACTGTTCGTGCCGCCCTTCCCGGCGGAGCGTCACGGTTCCGAGTCGCTCAATGTTGCCGTGGCAACGGCCGTTGTCTGTGCGGAGTTCCGCCGCCGCATGAGGTAGAAAAATAGGAGGCAGCCGAAAAAGGAACGTCCGGACCGCAGGGTACCGGATTTTTTTGTGCCCGGTCGGAGCGGACTGATACAAAAAAAGGAAACGCAGCCGGATTGCTCCGAAGCTACATTTCCTTCACTAACCTAAAACTACTAACCTAAAATGAACCTTAAAACTTCACTGCAAATATAGGGGCTCTGGCAGAAATATCCAAATCTTTCCCGTTGTTTTTGATTTTTTATCCGAATTTTTATGAAAAATCGGTTCTGTCGCGGCATTCGGACGGAGGGGCGGATGGGCGGCCCGGTGTGTGGAGACGGGTTGAGGGTCAGTTGATTCGGTGGCCGTCCGGGTCGATCTGGAACCATTCGCCGCGGATGCGTACCGCAGCCCGGCCGTTGCGGAAGGAGTAGGCTTCGTCGAAGCGCAGCGTCGTGACCGGCCGGCCGTCGAGGCCGATGAATCCGAATCTTCCGCCGCGGCGGATCAGCAGGCGACCCTCGGAGGGATCGCCCATCCAGTCGGCTCCTTCGGCCGTGAGTTGGCGGCCGCAGCGGTCGTACAGGTGCCACAGACCGTCGCGGGAGGCGGTGGCGACGTTGTCGGGCCCGTGCCAGGAGAGCTGTTCCCGGTCGGGTGGCAGGGCATAGGTGCCGTCGCGGCGCAGCAGCCCCCATCCCGAAGCGGTTCGAACGGCAGCCCGTCCTTCGTAGAAGTCGTCGGCCTCGAGAAAGGTTTCCGTGCCGAGCGGCCGGCCGTGCCGGTCGGCAAAGCCCCAGCGGTTGCCCCGTCGGTAGCGGATCAGGGTATCGGCCCGGGGGCAGACCTCGTCGCAGTCGGAGAAGTCGATCCGCAGCGAGTCGTCCTCGACGGGCAGCGGGTCGGGAACGGGCGGAGAGGGGCTGCCCGGTGTCATGTCGCCGAGCAGGCCGGCCAGCAGCGGCATGGGTGCGAAGGGCAGGCGGGCCAGGTCGGCCAGCAGGGCACGTGCGGCCGTGGCGTCGGGTGTCGGGGTGCTCAGCAGGGCAGCCGCTTCGGCCAGCGGTGCGGTGCGTCCGAATTCGCCCTGCAGCCGGAGGGCCTGCCACAGGCGGGGGGCCTCCCGGCGGGTCAGACCTTTCAGACAGGCATAGTGATCGGGAGCGCCCAGTGCGGCATGGAGCAGCAGGGCCAGCTGCAGCAGCGCCACGGCGGGTGGATCATCCCTCCGGGCGGTCAGGTAGCCGTAGCCGGTGATCAGGGGACGGTGGTCGGGGGCGGCGACGAGCAGCGTGCGGCGGTCGATGCGGGGATGGGGCAACGTGTCGGCGAGGGCGTCGGCCATCTCCGGCAACTGTTGCAGCAGACGGCGCACGGGCCGCCGGTCGTTCCGGTTCAGGTGGGTGCGGAGAAAGTCCCCGAAGGGCTGGCTCTCCTGCGGCAGCTCCTCGACGAGCAGGTCGCTCCGAACCGGGCGGCCGTCGTCGGGATAGAGCAGCACCTCGCGGCGCAGCAGGCGGAGGGAGGCTACGAAGGGGTGGTCGCGGGGCAACGGCGGAGGCGGTGCGAGCGGCGTATCGTCGGTGGCGAAGACGGCACGGACCGGGCGGTTGTCCAGCAGGAGGTCGAACAGGACGAACCCCTGCTCCGTCCGGTAGCGCGGCACGCCGCAGGCGTCGGTGACGGGCACCACGCCGCGCAGCGTGCGGAAGCGGCCCTGCGGATTGAGCAGGCTCTCGGCAATGGCGGTGAGGGAGGCGGTCATGGCGGCGGATCAGAGTATGGCGGCGGTCGTGCCGACGGTCAGTACGGCGAACAGCGTGTTGATGGGGCAGTTGTAGCTGACGGCGCGGAAGGGCGGTCTTCCCTCGGGGCGTTCGGTCCGGATGGCCTCGTCGTAGCAGGAGGGCAGTGTGCTGGAGAGCGCATACAGCAGGCGTGCGTGGGGACGGTCGGGCAGCCGGTCCGTTTCGGAGGGGAAGCGCAGCGAGTCGGCCGGATCGTCCGTCTCGGAGGCCAGGTGGATGTTGAACAGCAGCAGGTTGCCGTCTCCGGTGGACAGGGCCCGCAGCCGTTCGGCGGCGGCGAGCAGTTCCTCGTCGTCGGCATCGGAGGCTTCGCCGTCGGTGATGTTGATGACGATCGGCGGAAAACTGTTGCGGTGGGCCGGGTGGGTGCACCAGCGGCGGGCCAGGCGTTCCGCTTCGTCGAAGGCGGCCCGCATGGGGGTATTTCCGGAGGCTTTGGCGTCGATCCACTGACGCTGGGGAATGGTGGCAGCCACCTGATTGCCCGAGGGAAGGCGGCGCAGGACGTGGCGGGGGCGCACCTCGACGGGGCGTCGGAGCAGTTCTGCCACCGGGACAAAACCGCCGTCGGGCGAAAGCAGCGGCACGACGCCGTCGCCGGCATATTCCAGCAGGGCGATGTCGAGGCAGTCGCGCACGCGGTCGGCGCGCCGCATGCGGCCCAGCAGTTCGTCGAGCAGCTGGTTGATGAGGCAGGCCACGGCTTCGGCACGGGTCATGGTCATGCCGTCCAGCCGGGTCTCCTCGGCCATGGAGCCGGAGCGGTGTTCTTCGTCGATACGGGTGGTGTACATGGAGTCTCTTGTGTTATCGGTTTTTGGAGGGGGCGCGGAGCAGATCGGCCAGGGCTGGCAGAGCGGGTTCCGGGGCCCGGAGGGCATGCAGCAGGGCGACCAGCCGTTCGTCGCGGCGGTTTTCGGCCCGGAGCAGCGCCGCGCGGTAGTTGCGGTCGGTGCCGTCTGCGATCCGCTCGGGAACGAACGGCAGACACTCGGAACTGCACGGCGCGGCCGGAGCGGGATCGGCGGCCGTTTCGGCGGCCCGTTCGGGAACGAAGGCGCCGTCGTAGTCGATCAGGCGCAGGGTACCGGACGGCGTGACCATGATGTTGGAGGGTTTCAGGTCGCCGTGTGCCCACGGTTGGGCGAGCAGCTCGGCGGCCATCGCCTCGAAAGCCCGCGACAGGGCCGTCAGGTCGGCCGATGAACGGTAGTGCAGGGCCCGCCGGATCGCATAGTCGAGGGTGTGGCCCTCGGCCCAGTCGGCAGCCAGCAGGTCGTACCAGGCGCCCCGGTCCGTTACGTAGAGGTAGATCTTCCCGGGCAGGTAGCGGACGGGGTAGCGCAGGGAGGAGGGGTAGCGGTCCAGCGCGGCATACAGGTCGGCGCGCTGGGTCCGGGGACGCAGGTAGCCTTTCAGGGCATAGCTCCGGCCGCCGCTTTCGGCGCGGACCACCACGGCACAGCCGCCCGCAGGAGGGGTTCGCCGCGGACGTCGCATTCGCAGCGGGGGGTCCCGAGCGTGCGGAAGCGTCCCTCGGGGCAGAGCAGCGTTTCGCGGAAGGCGGCAAGCGTAGGTGCGAACATGGAATGGCCGATTTGGGTATAAAAGTACATAAAAAGGCGGAAAAATGGTCGATCTGCGCCGGGACGGTCCCCTTTGCGACACCCTGAAAAATGGCTATCTTTGCGACATTGCAAATCCATTTTTAAAATCGGACAGAAATGAAGACGGAATATATTCCTTTCGTAGAAGAGTTGATCGAGTTGGCCATCAAGGAGGACATCGGCGACGGCGATCACACCTCCCTGGCTACGATTCCCCATGAGGAGCGGGGCCGGATGCGCCTGCTCGTCAAGCAGGAGGGTGTCATTGCCGGCATCGAGGTGGCCCGCATGGTGCTCCGCCGGCTCGACCCCGACGTGCAGTTCGACCAGCGCATCGAGGACGGTCAGCCGGTGCATGTCGGTGACGTGGCCTTCTATGTCGAGGGGCGCATCATCTCGCTGCTGCAGGCCGAGCGCATCCTGCTCAACATCATGCAGCGCATGAGCGGCGTGGCCACCTGCACGGCGCGTTATGTCCGCGAGCTGGAGGGAACCGGTTGCCGCGTGCTCGACACCCGCAAGACGACCCCCGGCATGCGCGTGCTGGAGAAGATGGCCGTGCGGCTGGGCGGTGGCGAGAACCACCGCATGGGCCTGTTTGACATGATCCTGCTGAAGGACAACCACATCGACTTTGCCGGAGGCATTGCCAACGCCCTCGGCGCCGTGCGTCGCTATCTGACTGAGCAGGGCCGGTCGCTGCCGATCGAGATTGAGGTGCGTTCGTTGGAGGATATCGACGAGGTGTTTGCTGCCGGAGGTGCCGACCGCATCATGCTCGACAACTTCTCGGTGGAGATGACCCGCCGCGCCGTGGAGAAGATCGACGGCCGCTGCGAGATCGAATCCTCGGGCGGCATCACGCTCGAAACGATGCGTGCCTATGCCGAGTGCGGCGTCGATTTCGTGTCGGTCGGTGCGCTGACCCACCACATCAGCAGCCTGGACATGAGCCTCAAGGCCTGCAAGTAACGGCGGAGGTGCCTGCTCCGGTCGGGGCGGGCGGCTTCGCTTCCATCGGCGGGCCCGGCAGGCAGATGCCGCGGCCGGCCGCAACCGTTTAAAAGAAAAGCATGAAAAATTTCTTTCTGACCGCGGCGGCAGCCGTCGCGCTGGGGACGACCGCTTTCGGTGCGTCGCCCTCCTTTACCTATGCGGACGTGGCGGCCGGCCGGTTCACGCCGAAAACTGTGGCCGGTGTCCGCTCCATGGCTGACGGTGCCCATTACACGACCCTCGAGAACGGGGCGGTCGTGCAGCATGCCTATGCCACCGGCCGTACGGTGCGCACCCTCTCCACCCCGGAGGAGATGGGGGTCGAGGCCGGGCGGATCTCCGGGTATGAACTGAGTGCCAACGAGGACAAGATCGTCTTCCGCATCGACAGCCGGCCCCTCTACCGGCGTTCGGCCTTTTCACGCTACATGATCTATGACATTGCCGGCCGGACGGGCCAGTGGCTCTCGCCGAGCGACAGCGTGCGCTATGCCGTCTGCGCGCCCGACGGCGACCGGGTGGCCTTTGTGCTCGGCAACGACATCTACATGCGCGACATGGCCACCGGTGCCGAGACGCGCGTGACCTTCGACGGCGAGGCCAACCACATCATCAACGGCCTGCCCGACTGGGTCTACGAGGAGGAGTGGGGACTGGCCGAGGCGCTGCGCTGGTCGCCGGACGGACGCAAGCTCGCCTTCCTGCGCTTCGACGAGAGCCGCGTGAAGGAGTACAGTCTCGATCTCTACACCGAGGCGGAGGCCGGTGCGGTGACCGATCCGCTCTACCCGCGCCGCTTTACCTACAAATACCCGGCGGCCGGCGAGGAGAATGCCGTGGTGACGCTCCATGTCTATGACCTGGACCGGAACGAGACGGTGCCCGTCGAGATGACCGCCTCGGCCGAGGGGGATACTGCCGCCGACCGTGCTCTCTTTACGGAGGACTACTATATGCCCTATTTCGGCTGGACGCCTGACGGCAAGCTCTATTTCTACCGCATCAACCGCCTGCAGAACCGCCTGCGCGTGCTGATGGACAACCTGCAGGGGGCGCAGCAGATCATCTACGAGGAGGCCTCCGACAAGTATATCGACAACATCGGTACGGCCATCACCTTCCTGCCCGACGGCCGCCGCTTCGTGGTCAAGAACGAGACCCGCACCGGATTCATGCACCTCTACATGTATGACGTGCAGGAGGGGCTGCTCTATCCGCTGACGGCCGGTGACTGGGAGGTGCGCGATCTGGTCTGCGCCACCGACGAGCACATCTGGTTCCTCTCCAACGAGACCTCGCCCCTGCGCAACAACCTCTATGTGATCAATACGGACGGCGGCGGCAAACGGCGCCTGACCGAGGGCGAGGGCACCTACCGCATCGCGCCCAGCCAGGGTTGCAAATATTACATCAGCTACTTCTCCAACTCCTCGACACCGACCGTGGTGACCCTCCACAAGGGCGACAGCGGCCGCCGGATCCGTACGCTGGAGGAGAACGCCGCGCTGAAGGCCTACGCCGCACAGGTGAACTACCCCGTCAAGGAGTTCCACACCTTTACCGTCGAGCGCGACGGCCGGCCCCTTGAGCTGAACTACTACATCGTCAAACCCCACGACTTCGATCCCTCGAAGCGTTATCCCGTGCTGCTGACCCAGTACAGCGGCCCCGCTTCGCAGCAGGTGCTCGACCGCTGGTTCGTGGACTGGGAGGATGCGCTCGTGCAGGAGGGTTACATCGTCGTTTGCATGGATCCGCGCGGTACGGGCGGCCGTGGCGAGCACTTCAAGAAGCTGACCTACGGTCGCATGGGACTGCTCGAGACGGAGGATCAGATCGACTTCGGCCGCTATGTGGCCACGTTGCCCTATGTCGATCCGGCACGTGTGGGCATCTACGGCTGGAGCTACGGCGGCTTCATGTCTCTCAACTGCATCCTTAAGGGAGGCGATGTCTTCCGGATGGCCATTTCGGTGGCTCCGGTCACCTCGTGGCGCTACTACGATTCGGTCTATACCGAACGCGTGAACGGCCTGCCGCAGGAGAATGCCGAGGGGTACGACCTGCCCTCGCCGCTGGGCTATGCCGATGGGCTTCAGGGGCGCCTGCTGCTGATGCACGGCTCGGCGGACGACAACGTCCATCCGCAGAACAGTTACAAGATGGCCCATGAGCTGGTCAAGGCGGGCAAGCCGTTCGACATGATGATCTACACGGACGACAACCACTCGATGTTGCCCTACGGCCGTGCCCACGTGCGCCAGAAGATGGTGGACTACTGTCTGGAGCACTTGTAACGGTTTCAGCCTCCGGCCTCATCCGAGACCGGAACCGGTTACGCAAAAGTGGGCTGCCCGAACCTTTCGGGCAGCCCACTTGCTGTTGGAAGGGGGTGATGGAGCGGGAGCGGGGCGCGGAAACTGAAAACTGGAAACCGGCAGTATCCGGTATCGCTCCGGCATCTCGTAGGGACGGCTCCTCCGGCGGACGGGCACTGCCGATCCGCCGCTGCCAACCTGCCGCCCGTTGGTAAGTTGGGGTGCGTACCGGGCGGTGACGGTCTGTCGATGACTGCGTTGAAAAAAAAGGGCGTTCCCCTGCGGACGGCAGCCGCTGAACGAAGTTGCGGCCGTACCGGTATGGACATAAAAAAAGAGGATGCCTTTTGCAAAGCATCCTCTTTTTGTCAGAGGGCAGTGACTATTTCACTTCCTCGAAGTCCACGTCGGTTACGCCGCCGTCGTTGTTCGCACCGCCTGCCTGCTGGCCTGCGCCTGCGTTACCCGTCTGCTGCTGACCGGCATTTGCTCCGGCCTGCTGCTGTGCCGAGTACATCTCCTGCGAAGCAGCCTGCCATGCGTCGTTCAGCTTCTGCGTAGCGGCGTCGATGTCGGCCACGTTGCCTGCGCTGTGGGCGCTCTTCAGAGCAGCCAGGGCGCTCTCGATGTTGGCTTTCTTGTCGGCCGGGATCTTGTCACCGTACTCCTTGAGCTGTTTCTCGGTCGAGAAGATCAGCGTGTCGGCGGCATTTACCTTGTCGACTTTCTCGCGCTCCTCGCGGTCTTTGGCCTCGTTGGCCTTGGCCTCGTCACGCATGCGCTGGATCTCCTGCTCGGTCAGACCCGACGATGCCTCGATACGGATCGTCTGCTCCTTGCCGGTGCCTTTGTCGCGGGCCGATACGTTCAGAATACCGTTGGCATCGATATCGAACGTTACCTCGATCTGAGGCACTCCACGCGGTGCGGCAGGAATGCCGTCCAGGTGGAACCGGCCGATCGTCTTGTTGTCGCGTGCCATGGGACGCTCACCCTGCAGGACGTGGATCTCGACGGAAGGCTGGTTGTCGGCAGCCGTCGAGAAGACTTCGCTCTTGCGGGTCGGGATCGTCGTGTTGGCGTCGATCAGTTTGGTGAAGACACCGCCCAGCGTCTCGATACCCAGCGACAGCGGGGTAACATCCAGCAGCAGCACGTCTTTCACTTCGCCCGTCAGCACACCGCCCTGGATCGAAGCACCGATGGCTACCACCTCATCGGGGTTCACGTTCTTCGACGGAACCTTGCCGAAGAAGTCCTGTACCACTTTCTGGATGGCCGGGATACGGGTCGAACCACCTACGAGGATCACCTCGTCGATATCTTTGGGCTGCAGACCGGCATCGCTCAGTGCCTTGCGGCAGGGCTCGATGGTGGCCTGGATCAGACGATCGCTCAACTGCTCGAATTTCGAACGGGTCAGCGTCGTTACCAAGTGCTGCGGAATTCCGTCCACCGGCATGATGTACGGCAGGTTGATCTCCGTCTGCGTCGAGCTGGACAACTCGATTTTGGCTTTCTCGGCAGCCTCTTTCAGACGCTGCATGGCCATCGGGTCCTTGCGCAGATCGACGTTGTGGCTCTTCATGAACTCGTCGGCCAGCCAGTCGATGATGACGTGGTCGAAGTCATCACCACCCAGGTGGGTATCACCGTTGGTCGATTTTACCTCGAACACACCGTCGCCCAACTCCAGGATGGAGATATCGAACGTACCGCCACCGAGGTCGTATACGGCGATCTTCATATCCTTGTTGGCCTTGTCCAGACCGTAGGCCAGCGCGGCGGCCGTAGGCTCGTTGATGATACGGCGAACCTTCAGACCGGCGATTTCGCCTGCCTCCTTCGTAGCCTGACGCTGCGAGTCGGAGAAGTAGGCCGGTACGGTGATGACGGCTTCGTCCACCGTCGTGCCCAGGTAATCTTCGGCCGTCTTTTTCATCTTCTGCAGGATGATGGCCGAGATCTCCTGCGGGGTGTATTTACGGCCGTTGATGTCCACACGCGGCATGTTGTTCTCGCAAACCACCGTGTAGGGGACACGGGCGATATCGCCCTGAACCTGGCTGCAGGTCTCACCCATGAAACGTTTGATCGAGAAGACCGTGTTCTTCGGGTTGGTGATGGCCTGACGTTTGGCCGGGTCACCTACCTTACGCTCACCGTTCTCGGTGAAGGCCACGATCGACGGCGTCGTACGGTGACCTTCGCTGTTGGGGATTACGACCGGCTCATTGCCTTCCATCACTGCTACGCAGGAGTTCGTCGTACCCAAGTCAATTCCAATGATCTTTCCCATAGTTGTATACGTTTTATTTGTTATTTTCTGTTGTTTCGTTTTGTTCGCTCGTGAGAGCATCTTTACTTCATCAATCCCCGTGCCAACCGGAACGGCACCCCGAAATTGGCAGTCTGGCGGGACGATTGGCGGAAAAAGTGGCAGACGTGACACGACTTTGTCAGAAAAATCGGCTGGCATGCCGCATTGGCGGTGACAGATTCGAGGGAACGCCCGTTGGCAGCTGTCCGGACAGCTAATATAAGGTACGTGCCAGCCGGCCGGCCAGGACCGGGAAGGGTGTAACGGCCCGTGGCGGCCGGCGGGAGAGAGGTTGGCGCGAGGCAGCGGCCCCGGCGGTTGTCCGGGCGTCCGTAGGCAGGCCCTCCGGAGAAAATTTATCATGAATTGTCGTATTTTTAATCCGGTTTGTTTCCTGCGGGTTAGCGCGCCTGCGGGGTGAGAAAACCGCCGGAATGGGCGTCGGAGGGGGCGAGAAAAAGGGGGACAAATTTTTTTTATTGGATTTTTATATTTAATTTTAAATCGCAGACAAGAAAAAGAGACAGTTGTTTTCCTTATATAAACCTATACTGTTATGACGATAACTTTCAATGAACTGCGCCGTATCAAGGATGCACTCCCGAGCGGCAGCACCAAGCGCATCGCAGAAGAACTGGGTATTGACGAAGAGGTGGTACGCAACTACTTCGGCGGTCAGCATTTCGACAGCGGCAATACGGTCGGTGTTCACTTCGAGCCCGGACCCGACGGCGGCATGGTCACGCTGGACGACACGACGATTCTCGATTGCGCCAAACGCATCCTCGGAGAGTAGAACGGCAGGCGGCCGGATCGGTCAGCCGGTCGGGCCGCAGAGCTACCGCAGACGATACGGGTAGCAGCATAGTTCCGGACGGGACGGTCTAAAACCGTCCCGTCTTTTTTTGTGTCGGGGAGGAGGAGCGGTCGGGAGGGGAGGTTGTGGAAAAGGGGCTCCGAAGCCTGCGGACCGGAGGGTTGCCGCCGCGAAACGATCGGATCGCGCGTTGGTTTTTTGGAAAAAATAGCTATTTTTGCGAACTATTGGGACATAGTGTGCGCACACCGGAAGGGGCGCGCACCTTGAGCATTGCATTTAACCGAAAAAACAATAACTTTTTAACAATGCAAAACAGAGGCGCCATTAAAGCATTCGCGATCATTCTCGCGATCGCCTGTGCCTACCAGCTTTCGTTCACGCTGGTGGCACGGCACATCGAGAAGAAGGCGGTCCGCTATGCAGAGACGTATCCCGTCGCACTGCAGCAGGAAAAGGAGCAGGCCTATCTCGACTCGATCAAATCCCAGAAAGTCTATCTGGGCTTCACCTACAAGCAGGTCAAGGAACGTGAGATCAACCTCGGTCTGGACCTGAAGGGTGGTATGAACGTCATGCTCGAAATCTCCGTCGAGGACGTGGTTCGGGCCTTGTCGAACGACAACCAGGATCCTGTGTTCGTAGCTGCCCTCGAGGAGGCGCGCAACGAGCAGAAAAACAGCGCGGAGGATTACATCACGCTGTTCGAGCGGGCCTATGCGCGGTTGTCCAACAATGCTCCGCTGGCGCTGATTTTCAATACGCAGGAGCTGCGCGAGAAGATCTCGCCCACCAGCACCAACGAACAGGTGGTCCGCGTGCTGCGCGAGGAGGCCGAGAGTGCCATCTCCAACTCCTACAACGTGCTCCGCAGCCGTATCGACCGTTTCGGCGTGACGCAGCCCAACATCCAGCAAATCGGAACTTCGGGCCGCATCCTGGTCGAACTGCCGGGCGTGAAGGAGCCGGAGCGTGTGCGCAAGCTGCTCCAGGGTACCGCATCGCTGGAATTCTGGCTGACCTATAACAACGGCGAAATCTTCCCCCTGCTCGAGCAGGCCGACGGTGTGATCCGTCAGATGCGCGATGCCGCCCAGGTCGTTGAGGGTGCAGGCGAAGAGGTGGTTGAGACGGAGACCGAAGAGGTGGCCGTTACCGCCGACGGCGCCGTGGCCGAGGAAGAGGATCTGCTGACCCAGCTGGAGAGCAATCCCGAAGCATCGGCCCAGCTGGCCACCGCGACGGACAATGCCGATATGAGCGCACAGTATCCGCTCTTTGCCAAACTGTCGCCGGCCATGGATCCGAACGGACAGCTGATGGACGGCCCGGTGATCGGTTATGCCAAATCGTACGATACGGCCGCTGTTAATTCGATGCTCAACACGCCGCAGGTGCGCATGCTGCTGCCGCGTGACGTGAAACTGATGTGGGGCGTAAAGCCGATCGACGCGGGTGAAACCACCTATGAACTCTATGCCATCAAGGCCAACACCCGGGACGGCAAGGCACCGCTCGACGGTTCGGCCGTTGCCGATGCCAAGGGCGAGTTTGCCCAGCAGGGTTCGGCTGCCGAGGTGTCCATGACCATGACGCCGACCGGAGCCAAGACCTGGGCCCGCATGACGGCCGACAACATCGGCCAGAGCATTGCCATCGTTCTGGACGGTTACGTTTACTCCGCACCGCGCGTGAACAGCGAGATCCCGAACGGCCGTTCGTCGATCACGGGCCACTTCACCATCGAGGAGGCCCGCGACCTGGCCAACGTGCTCAAGTCGGGTAAACTGCCTGCTCCGGTCCACATTACCCAGGAGGCTGTCGTAGGTCCGTCGCTCGGTCAGGAGTCGATCAACTCGAGCATGATTTCGTTCGTGATCGCCTTCTGCCTCGTGCTGATCTACATGATGATCTTCTACAACAAGGCCGGCTGGGTTGCCAGCGTGGCGCTGGTGGTCAACCTCTTCTTCCTGTTCGGTGTGCTGGCTTCGTTCGGCGCCGTACTGACCCTGCCGGGTATTGCCGGTATCGTGCTGACGATGGGTATGGCCGTCGATGCGAACGTGATTATCTACGAGCGTGTGAAGGAGGAGCTCCGCGCCGGCAAAGGTCTGAGCCTGGCCGTCAGCGAGGGTTACAAGAACGCCATGTCGGCCATCATCGACTCGAACGTCACGACCATCATCACCGGTATCGTGCTCTTCGTCTTCGGTACGGGTCCCGTACAGGGCTTCGCCACCACGCTGATCATCGGTATCCTGACCTCGCTCTTCACCTCGATCTTCATCACGCGGCTTATCTTCACCGGCATGCTCGAGAAGGGTAAGAACATCAAGTTTGCCAACAAGTGGTCGCAGAACTTCCTGGCCAATACGCACGTCAACTTCCTCGGTATCCGCAAGTGGGCCTACGGCATCTCGGCACTGCTGATCGTTATTGCCACCGTATCGCTCTTTACCCGCGGTCTGAACTACGGCGTTGAATTCTCGGGTGGTCGTACCTTCGTGGTTCGCTTCGATCAGGTGATCTCCGACAACGAGGTGCGCGCTGCGCTCGAGCAGACCTTCATGTCCGATGACGTGGAGGGTGAGGCAGCCTACAAGAGCTTCGAGGTAAAACAGTACGGCTCGGAGGTCCAGATGCAGAAACGTATTACGACCCAGTACAAATATGACGATAACAGTGAGGATGCTACGAACGTAGTCGAGAAACTGATGTACGATGCACTCAGCCCGCTCTATGCGACGCCGATCTCGTTCGACGAGTTCCACTCGACCGCAACGAACCCCTACGGTATCATTTCGGCTGACCTCGTCGGTCCGAGCGTGGCCAGCGACATCACCCGCAACTCGTTCATCGCGGTCTTCATCGGTCTGTTCGCCATCGGCCTCTACATCATCGCCCGTTTCCGCAGATGGCAGTGGGGTGCCAGCAGCGTCATCGCCCTGGCTCACGATGCCTACCTGACGATCGGTCTCTTCTCGCTCTTCTACGGCATCCTGCCCTTCAGCCTGGAGGTGAACCAGTCGTTCATTGCGGCCATTCTGACGATCATCGGTTACTCGATCAACGATAAGGTGATAATCTTCGACCGTATCCGCGAGTATATCGGTCTCTACCCGAAACGCTCCATGTACGACAATATCAACAATGCCGTGAACAGCACGCTTTCGCGTACGATCAACACGTCGGGCACGACGTTCGTGGTACTGTTGGCCATCTTCCTCTTCGGTGGTGAGGTGATCCGCGGTTTCGTCTTCGCGCTGATGTTCGGTATCGTGATCGGTACGCTGTCGTCGATCTTCATCGCAACGCCGGTTTCCTACGACCTGATGTCTAAGAAGGTTAAGGAGGCTGCTCCGGCCAAGGCTCCGCGCAAATAG
Organism: Candidatus Tidjanibacter faecipullorum; assembly: GCA_019116245.1. Taxonomy (GTDB): domain Bacteria; phylum Bacteroidota; class Bacteroidia; order Bacteroidales; family Rikenellaceae; genus Tidjanibacter; species Tidjanibacter faecipullorum. The sequence goes on along the minus strand of DXCC01000005.1, from coordinate 43,603 downwards.
CGCCGGCAGGTCGGTTTGCTGACAGACGGTCGCCGTATCTTCGGATGCGGCGACCGCTTTTTTGCGGGCCGTTGGCCGCAAGAGGCGCGTCGGCCGTCACCATGTGTCGCGGTGAAAACGGCGGCGGAAAAGCATGGGCTGCAGAGGAGGCGGGCCGTCGTCGGACGGCGCGGGCCGGACGCGCCCGGGGCGCAGGTTTTTCCCGTCGAAACGCATCTGCAAGCTCTTTTTTTTGTAGTTTTGTTGTCAAATAAATTGGAGAATCATGGGCTTTATCCGAGTTACTTTTGTCGATATTCTCGATATCGTATTGGTCGCCATGCTGATGTTCTACCTGTACAAGGTGTTGAAGGGATCGCATGCGATGAGCATTCTGTCCGGCATCCTGTTGCTGTTCGTGATCTATATCGTGGTGAACGCACTCAACATGGAGTTGCTGTCGGCCATCATGAGCGGCCTGATGAGCGTCGGTCTGATCGCACTGGTCGTCATTTTCCAGCCCGAAATACGCCGTTTTCTGCAGGTGATCGGCAATCAGTCGCGCAGTCACCAGAAAACCTTCCTGGGGCGGATATTCGGCTTTGGCGGCAACAAGTCGATCGACCAGACCTATATCGCTCCGCTGGTGAGCGCCTGTGCGGACATGTCGGCCAGCAAAACGGGGGCCTTGGTGCTGATCAAGTGCGAGGGAAGCCTGCAGGAGATCATTGACTCCGGCGTGACGGTCGATGCCGTGATTTCACCCTCGTTGATCAAGAATATCTTCTTCAAGAACTCGCCGCTGCATGACGGCGCCATGGTGATTGTCGGAAACCGCATCACGGCGGCCAAGTGCGTGCTGCCGTCCACCCGTTCGGAAGTGCCGCTGTCATTTGGCATGCGCCATCGGGCGGCTCTCGGTGCCGCCGAGGTAACCGATGCTATCGTGGTGGTTGTATCGGAGGAGACGGGCAATATTTCGGTGGCCCACAATGGCCGGATCAAGGTGGGGCTCTCCTCGACGGAGCTGCAGGCCGAACTGATGCGGCTGTCGGCCTCGGAGGAGCCGCAGCACAGTCATCATGAACACGCCGCTCAGAGAGGATAAGACTGTCCGGAAAGGAAAAACAGAAGGGCTCGCGATACCATGTCGCGAGCCCTTCTGTTTGTGGCTTCTGTGGAGCGTTATTCCGTTTTGGGTGCCTTGCCTACGCCTTTCTTGTTGAACTGGTTCATGGTGCGTTCAATGCCCTGCAGGGCGAATGAGCGAACCACCTCGACCGCCTCCTCGATGACGGCGTTCAGCGTCTCCCGCTCCTCGGGTAGCCATTCGCCGAGCACGTAGTCGACCTGCTGTCCCTGCTGGAAAGCGTGGCCGATGCCGCAGCGCAGGCGCGGGTAGTTGTTGGAGCCGACACAGGCGTCGATGCTTTTCAGCCCGTTGTGGCCGCCGTCGCTGCCTTTGCCCCGCAGGCGCAGGGTGCCCAGCGGCAGAGCAAGGTCATCGACCACGATGAGCGTGTTCGACAGTTCGATCTTCTCCTTCTGGAGCCAGTAACGCACGGCGTTGCCGCTCAGGTTCATGTAGGTGGAGGGCTTCAGCAGCAGGAAGGTGCGCCCCTTGCAACGGACCTCGGCAATGTCGCCGTAACGATCCGTCTTAAAAGTAGTGTTGGATGCCGAAGCAAAGGCATCCAACACTTTAAAACCGATGTTGTGTCGGGTTTCGGCATACTCGCTGCCGATGTTCCCGAGACCGACGATCAGATATTTCAAGACTATCCGATTGAGACGGGGTTACACACTATTTCGTAGCGGCAGCGGCAGCGGCACCACGTGCGGCACGCGTCATGATTACGGCGCATACGGAGGTGGTAGCCGGCGTCAGCAGCGTCAGGTTGTCGTACTTGAGGTCGCCTACGAAGATCGATTTGCCGATGTTGAGGTTGGTGATGTCGATCTCGAGGTAGTCGGGCAGGTACTCAACCAGACCGCTCACACGCAGTTTGCGTTTCTGTACGGTCAACTTACCGCCGAGTTTCACACCCTCCGAGTTGCCGACAATGCGGATCGGCACGTCGATGGCAACGGGTTTGCCGGGCAGTACGCGGAAGAAGTCGATGTGAATGGGGTTGTCCTTTACCGGGTGGAACTGAACCTCGCGCAGCACGGCCAGCTGTTTGGTGCCGTCGATGTCGAGTTCAACGATGTACGAGTTCGGCGTGTAGAGCAGCGGTTTGAGCTCCTTCTCGTCGAGTGCGAAGTGAACGGCTTCTTCCGAACCGCCGTAAACGATGGCAGGGATCAGACCGTTGCGACGAACGTCCTTGCTGCCTTTCTTGCCGAAGTTCTCACGTTTTACACCGTGAATCTGGATGGTTTCCATGTTTTGAAAATTTTGATTGATGTGTTACACTTGGGCGGTACTCCCGCATCCGGCTGCCGGGGCACACCGGATACCTCCATCCCGCTTGCGGGTGCAAAGATAATCTTTTCCGTGCAAACTGCCAAGGACTCGGCGGCCGATCTGCATGTTTCTCACCCGTTTCCGCAGGATGGAGGGGAAGGGAAGCAAAAATAATTTGATGGTGGGCGGTGCTTTTTTTGCGGAATCCTTTTGCAGTACGGAAAAAATAGCTACATTTGCACACCGTTTCGGAAATAACCCGTGCAGCCGACCGGCTGGAGCGGTTCCGGAAAGGGAAATACCCGATGCCCAGATGGTGGAATTGGTAGACACGCTACTTTGAGGGGGTAGTGCCGGTTTACGGCGTGTGAGTTCGAGTCTCGTTCTGGGCACAATATGAAAGACCTGTCGATTGTTTCGGCGGGTCTTTTTTCGTTTCGGGGTGTTGGCGTTGCGTGTCGGGTGCATGGGCGCATGTGCGCGGGGCTGCATGCAAAGGGCTGTCACGGTCATGTGGCAGCCCCTGTTGTTTCTATGGTGTGATGTGCGGTGGTATTGTCAGCCGTTGGAGTGTTGCGGCGGCACGCTACGGCATCGCTGTGCGGAAACCGCGCGGGTATGGCGGTCAGAGCATCTGCTCGCGGATGAACTGGAGGTGCTGGGCAATGTCGTCCAGCTTGTCTGTCGCATTCTGCTGGCCGTCCTCGATGGCATCCGCGAACTGGATCAGTTGGCCGGCCCAATCGGCCGTGTGGCGTTGCTGGGCAGTGGCTGCCGCATGTTGCTGTTCGAGCAGTTGCAGCAGGCGCTGGTTGTCCGCGTGGAGTTCGGCCAGTCGGTCGCAGGCTGCGGTTAGCTTCTCCTCAAGCGCGGTGATCCGTTCGGTGAGCCGGTCGGCTTCGGTTTTCGGGGCGTAGAGGGCATAGCCCGTGTAGGGACGTACGTACAGATAGACCGTATCCTCGACGTCAATGCCGCGTTCGGCATGCATGATGTTGTCCACGTAGTACATGGCGCCCTCGTCGTCCCGGTCGGCACCGCGCACCCAGACAACGCTGCCCGTGGTAGGCATGGAGGCCAGCTCTACGGTAGGGCCCGACTCCCAGTTGTCGGTATAGAAGAGCAAGGTGAATTTCATAGGCTGCTCCGGACGGATTGGCCGTCCTGTTCTCAAAAATACGAATAATATCCCTTCCTGCACCGCGGTCCGGCGGAGAAGATGTTGCGCATGCCGTATGTAGAAAGAATCGGGCCGGTATCATGCGATACCGGCCCGATTGATAGTGGTGTGTCAGCAGGTTACTGCTGCTGTGCCTTGAAGGCGGCAATACCGTCGTTCAGGAACTTGATGTAGCCCTGCACGTCCAGATCGTAACCGCGTACCGGCATCAGCGGCGTACCCTCGTGGTTGACGATGATGTAGGCCGGCTGAGCGTTCACGCCGTATTTCTCGGCGAGGAAGTGCGAGTTGATGCGGCCGAGGCCTTTCAGTACCTTGCCGTTGGGCAGGGTTACCCAATCCTCCTCGGGAACGTTCTTCTTGTCGTCGCCGTAGAGCGATACAACTACGAACTCCTCACGCAGCAGGCGCTGTACTTCCGGATCGGACCATACGCGCTGCTCCATCTCGCGGCAGTTCACGCAACCGTGTCCCGTGAAGTCGATGAAGAGCGGTTTGTCCTGTGCAATGGCGGCTTCCATGGCCTGACCGTAGTGGTAGTAGCCGTCGATGCCGTAGGGCAGCGGCGAGAGGAAGTCGGCATATTTCTTGGTTTCACCCGTAGCCGTCGTCATGGACGTACCGCTCTGTGTGGAGGTGGTCGAAACGGCACCCGAACCGGCCGTCAGCACGAAGTCCTGCGTCTGGATGGGCGGCATGTAACCCGAGAGGCCCTTCAGCGGCGCACCCCACATGCCCGGGATCATGTAGACCACGAAGGCGAAGACGAAGATGGCCAGAACCAGACGGCCAACCGAGATGAACTTCAGGTCGCTGTCGTGTTTGAATTTGAGCTTGCCGAGCAGGTAGAAGCCAAGCAGGGTGAAGATGGCGATCCACAGGGCGAGGTAGATCTCGCGGTCGAGCAGGCCCCAGTGGTAGGTCTGGTCAGCCACGCTGAGGAACTTCAGACCCAGTGCCAACTCGATGAAACCGAGTACCACCTTGACGGAGTTCAGCCAGCCGCCGCTCTTGGGGAGTTTCTCCAGCAGCGAGGGGAAGAGGGCCAGCAGCGTGAAGGGCAGGGCGAAGGCAATCGAGAAGGCGAGCATCGTGACGATCGGCTGCCAGAAGTTGCCGCCCGAGATCGACTCGATCAGTACGCCGCCCACGATCGGACCCGTGCACGAGAACGATACCAGTACCAGCGTCAGGGCCATGAAGAAGATACCGCCCAGACCGGCCTTGTCGGATTTGCTGTCGGTCTTGTTCACCAGCTTCGAGGAGATCGTGATCTCGAATGCGCCGAAGAACGAAGCGGCGAAGATCATGAAGACGATGAAGAAGATGATGTTCGGCAACCAGTGCGTAGCCAGCCAGTTGAAGATGTCGGCCGTCACGGCGTCACCGCCGATCCAGCGGGTGATGAGGATGATGGCGACAATCGGCACCGTATAGAGCAGTACGATGAAAAGACCGTACATGAAGGCGCGGAAGCGGCCCAGCGCCTTGTTGCCCGAACCCTTGATGAAGAACGATACGGTCATCGGCACCATCGGGAAGACGCACGGCGTCAGCAGGGCGGCAAAGCCCCACAGGATGGCCGACAGGATCACGCCCCACATCGATTTGCCGCTGGTGGCGCTGGCCGAGGTCGAAGCGGCAGCTGCGCTGTCACTGTCCACGTCGATTTCAAAATCCCAATATTGCAGCGGCGAGCAACCCACGTCGTTGCAGACCATCCATTCGATGTAACCGGTCAGTTTGGCGGAAGCATCCGTCACGACGAATTTCTGCGAGAAGGAGGCCTGCTTCTCGTAGTACCCGATCTCCATGGCGAAGATGTCGTCGTAGGTGACGATCGGCTCCGACACCTCGACGGGCGTGCCTTCCAGCGTAGCGCCCTCGACGTTCTCGAACGTGATGACGGTCGGGTTGGGGCCCATCATGTCGTAGGGACCTAGATCGTACATGTGCCATGTGTCTTCGATTTCGGCGTTGAAAACCACCTCGTAGGTGTTTTTGCCGAGGTCGTTGACCTTGTAGCTCCATTGTACATCCTGCGCCTGGGCCAGCGCCGCACCGAAGAGCACGGCCGATGCCGTCGCGAGGACGAATTTAAAGAGTTTGTTCATACGGCTTTAATGAGTAATTGAAATAGTTTTTTAATCTTTTTCTATACCTTATTATTATAATACACAATTCCGAGGACCGATCTCCGTTTGGTAAGTAAACCGCCGGTTGCCGAGGGTTCGGCACGGTCCCCAATTGCGTCACAATATTAGTAAATAATTTGCTCAGACACAATTTTATTCCTAATTTTGACTTGAAGATTAAGCGTCAATCGGGAGGGTTGACGGATTGAAAGTAACTGATTAACATAAATTTAGTATGAAAAAGTTTTTTGTAGCAGCCGTGTTGGCACTGTTTGCCGGAATCGGGATGACCATGGCTCAGATGCCGGATGTCAAGATTGAAAATCATCAGGGAAACGTCATCAGCACCCGTTCGCTGCTCAAGGCAGGCAAGCCGACCATCATTTCGTTCTGGTCCATCACCTGCAAACCCTGTCTGATGGAGCTCAACGCCATCAACGATCAGATGATCGACTGGCTGGACGAGGCCGATTTCCAGGTAGTTGCCGTTTCGATCGACGATACGCGTTCGTCGGCAAAGGCCAAAGCGCTGGCCAGCGGCAGCGGTTGGAACGATTTCATCGTTCTGTACGATAAGAACCAGGACTTCAAACGTGCCATGAACGTCAATCTGACTCCGCAGGTATTCATTATGGATGCCGACGGCAAGATCGTTTACTCGCACACGGGTTATACGCCCGGTTCGGAGGCTGAACTGTTCAAGATCGTAAAGAGCCTGCAGTAGTACGGAACGAACGGCTTCCGGCCCGATCGGGGTGCGGCAAGTCCGGACAAACCAACGGAGAGGGGAGTGATCCCCTCTCTTTTTGTCTGTGTCTGCCGGGGCGGAGCCTGTAAAACGGTAAGGAACGGATGGAACCCAAGATCAATCGGGAGCCGGTGGCGGAGGCTGCGCGCCGGCTGGCGGCGGAGAACCAGCGCCGGGCCCGCCAGGTGGCCGAGACATTGCGTATTGCGGAGCGGTGGGAGGAGGCGGGTGCCGAGGTGCATCCGGTCGGCTCGCTGCCCATGGGGTTGCTCGTGAAGCACCTTGACCTGGATTTTCACATCTATTCCGACGAGGTGCGGCCGGCCGTCGGGATGGCGGTCATGACGCAGCTGGCCGAAGATCCGGCCGTCGAGCGGATCGCGTACGGCAATCTGCTGCGGACCGAGGAGGCCTGCATCGAGTACCACGTGTGGTATCGCGGCGAGGAGGGGGCGCTGTGGCAGATCGACATGATTCATATCGTGAGGGGCTCGCGCTACGACGGCGTGTTCGAGCTGATGGCCTCCCGCATCGCGGCGGCGCTGACCGACGAGACGCGCGACGCCATCCTGCGGCTGAAATACGAGACCCCGGAGGCCTGTCCGATTGCCGGTGTGGAGTATTACCGGGCCGTGCTGGAAGGGGGTGTGCGGACGTTTGCCGAACTGGAGGCGTGGCGTGCGCGCCATCCACTGACGGGCATCACGACCTGGATGCCGTGACGCGTTTGGCCGGTGCACCGATGTCCGGGGCGGAGGAACAGTCCCGGAAAGTTTGCGGTTTCGCTGTAAAGATATTATTTTTACGATAATTTCGTGGCGTGGCCGCCTTGCGCATCCTCCGGGAGCGGAACGGAAGGCCCGCGGAGCGAGTGATTGTTGTTGTGTTTTACCAAAAAATCAAGCAATGTTGAAGCGAATTGTGTCCGGTCTGGTGCTGGGCGGCATGCTGCTGACGCTGGCGTCGTTTACGGCTGCGCCGCGCGTCCGGCAGGGGGAGACGGCTCCGGAGGAAGTCGTCGTGGCGACGGAGGCAAAGGAAATCGAAGAAGAATACCTGCCGGTGATCGGGTGGTTCTGGAAGCGGGACACGATGACCTACTGGATCCACGAAGGAGCGTGGCAAGTGTCCGGACAGGATACGGTGAAGACGCTCGGCCTGTCGACCAAGGTGCAGGTAACCGTGACCGACTCCACGAAGCACCGTTACCGGATGGAGTACCGTTTCCTGGAATTCGCCATCGATTCGACGGCCGAGTCATGGGCACAGGATTGGGTGCGGTCTGCCGTTGGCAAACTGCAGCAGCAGGTGGTCGGAACCGCCATTCGGTTCCGTACCGACGAGTTCGGACGGATTGTCAAGTACGACAACCTGGGCGCCGTCAGGAAACAGGCCCGCAAGGTGCTGGCCGATGTGGTGCGCGACCTGCCCGGTATCGACAGTCTGGTTCCGCCCGGCATGGATATGAAGGACGTGGTGCGGGGTGTTGATGCGGATGCTCTGGTGAACGGCTATATCGAGGAGCTGGAGATGCTGTTCCGGTGCCACGGCAACCAGTATCAGATCGGAGAGTTTACGGAGCATTCGGACGAGACCGACACGGAATATGCGTCGGATACCTATGTGATGGCAAACCTCGATCCGGAAACCTCTGAGTACGAACTGCTGTTTGATGTGTACAGCTATATTCCACGGGAGGATCTCAAGAGCCTGCTCGGTGAGCTGATCGAACTGTTTGCGGACGAGAAGATGGAGGCCGATCTGCTCAAGAGCGAGTTGGACGCCGGTTTCGATGAGCAGGTAACCGAGGATGCGGTCAACAACTCCTGCTTCTATCTGCAGTATTTCCCCGACGGTTGGCCCCGGGAGGTGATCTACCAGGAGGGAGTGACCATCGGTGATCGGGGTAAACTGAAGCAAACCTATATCGAGTGGGATTACCGCAGTGTCGGCCACACGAACTGATACGAAAAGAGCGGCGGATCGTCTTGCGTGACAGATCCGCCGATCTTTTTTTGCTCGGGCATTCGCCGGTAGCGGCCCGTTGGCCGTGGAAGCCGTCCGTGGGCAGGGTGGATAGCCGGGCGGAGTCTCTGGCGGATGGCCGGACGGCAGGGTAAAAGTCCGCTGCAGGATAGGCGGGGAGCCCGGAACATTGCCGTGCATGCGTAGCCGCTCTCTCGATGATATAACAAAGCCGCCCGACCATTTCCGGTCGGGCGGCTTGGTGTATAGAGCGGGACGAGGCGCTTACAGTTTGCGTTTCTCCTCGACGATTTCGTAACCCTCGATGACATCGCCGACGCGTACGTCGTTGTAGCTCTCGATGTTCAGACCGCACTCCAGTCCGGAGGTAACCTCCTTCACGTCGTCCTTGAAGCGCTTGAGCGATCCCAGACGGCCCGTGTGGATCACGATACCGTCGCGGATGACGCGGATCGGCGTGTTGCGGGTGATCTTGCCCTCGCGGACCACGCAGCCGGCCACCACGCCGACCTTGCTGATCTTGAAGGTTTCGAGCACCTCCACCGAGCAGACGATCTCCTCCTTCTTGACCGGTTCGAGCATACCCTCGATGGCGTCCTTGATATCGTTGATTGCGTCGTAGATGATCGAGTAGAGGCGGATCTCGATGCCCTCCTTCTCGGCCTCCTTGCGCGCGCTGGCGCTGGGGCGTACCTGGAAGCCTACGATGATGGCATTGGAAGCCATGGCCAGCATGACATCCGATTCGGAGATCTGACCCACGGCCTTGTGGATGACGTTCACCTGCACCTCCTCGGTGGAGAGTTTGATGAGCGAGTCGGTCATGGCTTCGATCGAACCGTCCACGTCGCCCTTGACGATGATGTTCAGCTCCTTGAAGTTGCCGATGGCGATGCGGCGTCCGATCTCGTCCAGCGTGACGTGCTTCTGGGTCTTGAGACCCTGGATGCGCTGGAGCTGCTCGCGTTTGTTGGCCACCTCGCGGGCGCTGCGCTCGTCCTCCATGATGTTGAACGTGTCACCGGCCTGCGGAGCACCGTTCAGACCCAGCACGAGTACCGGCGTCGAGGGCGGTGCGGCCTGCACGCGCTGGCCGCGCTCGTTGAACATGGCCTTGATCTTGCCCGAATAGGTGCCGGCCACCATGGCATCGCCGATGCGGAGCGTACCGTTCTGGACGAGCACCGTAGCCACGTAACCGCGGCCCTTGTCCAGCGACGACTCGATGATCGTACCCGTGGCACGGCGGTTGGGGTTGGCCTTCAGTTCGAGCAGTTCGGCTTCGAGCAACACCTTCTCGAGCAGTTTGTCGAGGTTGATGCCCTTCTTGGCCGAGATGTCCTGCGACTGGTATTTGCCGCCCCAGTCCTCCACGAGGTAGTTCATCTGGGCCAGCTGTTCCTTGATGTGGTCGGGGTTGGCGTTCGGCTTGTCGATCTTGTTGATCGCGAAGACGATCGGCACGCCGGCTGCGGCCGCGTGGTTGATGGCCTCGACCGTCTGCGGCATGACGTTGTCGTCGGCGGCGACGATGATGATCGCCACGTCCGTCACCTTCGCACCGCGGGCACGCATGGCGGTGAAGGCCTCGTGACCCGGCGTATCGAGGAAGGTGATCTTCTTGCCGTTCAGATCGACGCTGTAGGCACCGATGTGCTGGGTGATACCGCCGGCCTCGCCCTCGATCACGTTCGTCTTGCGGATGTTGTCCAGCAACGACGTCTTACCGTGGTCCACGTGACCCATGACGGCCACAATCGGCGGACGCTCCACCAGATCCTTGTCATCGTCCTTCTCGTCGTCGATGGCTTCCTGAATCTCAACCGAGACAAACTCGACCTTGTAGCCGAACTCCTCGGCCACGATCACGAGCGCCTCGGCATCGAGCCGCTGGTTGATCGACACCATCAGACCCAGGTTCATGCAGGCCGTGATGACCTCCGTCACCGGTACATCCATCATGGTGGCCAGCTCGCTGACGGTCACGAACTCCGTAACCTTCAGGATCGACTCCTCCATGTGGGCGCGTTCCATCGCCTCGTCCATGCGGGCGCGGGCATCCTGCCGTTTCTCCTTGCGGTACTGGGCACCCTTGCTCTTGCCGCCCTTGGCGGTCAGACGTGCCAGCGTATCCTTGATCTGCTTCGATACCTCCTCGTCGCTCACTTCGGGGCGTACGACGGGTTTCGGCGCCGCTTTTTTCTTCTTGCCGTTCTCCTTGCGGGCCTGGGCTGCCTGTGCGGCGCCGTTGCGGCCTGCGTTCGGGTTGTTCGCTCCGTGGCCGCCCGGATTGCCCTGACCGCCGCGTGCGTCGCGGCCGGCCGGCTGCGGCTTGGAGACGTCTACCTTGTCCTTGCCGATGCGTTTGCGCTTCTCGCGGCGGCCACCGGCCGGGCCCAGGTTTTGTACGTCCATCTTGCCCAGCACCTTCGGACCGGTCAGCCGGGTCTCGTCGCTGGGGCGGAAGACATTGTCACGGCTTTCGGCCATGCGCTCGTCGTAGGTCTTCTCCTGAATCTTGATCTCCGGTTTGACGGGGGCGGCTGCCTGGGGCTGAGCCGGCTGGGGACGCGGTTGCTGCGGCTGGGCCGGAGCGGCTGCGGGAGCCGGAGCGGGCTGAGGTGCCGGGGCCGGAGCCGGAGTCTCCCGGACCGGTTCCTCGTGACGGGCCGGAGCGGGCTGGGGTGCCGGACGGGTGGCTGCGGGAGCCGGAGCGGCTTCCTCGCGGGCAGGTGCGGCCGGCTCTTCCCGGTGGACAGGCTGCGGAGCCGGGGCCGGTTGCGGAGCCGCCGGTTGTCTGTGTCCGTTGGAAAGGTCGATCTTGCCCAGAATCTTCGGGCCGCCCGTCTTCACTTCGTCCTTTACGCTGATAACGCCGCTTTTGATGACCACCTCCTCGTCGTCCTCATCGTGATGCGTGTGGTTGCGGTCATGCAGGGAGACGGTCTCGGGCTTCATGTTGATCCGCTCGCGGACTTTGGCCCGGTCGTCGGCCGTGCGGTTGCCTCCGAACTCCTTCTCCAGAATGGCATACACATCGTGTTCGATGGGTGTGTTGGGGGAACTTTCGATGTGGATGTTCTTCTTCTCGAGGAAATCCGTAATCGTGGCAATGCCTACCTTGAACTCCTTCGCAACCTGCAGGAGTCGCAGTTTTCTCTCATTTGACATATGTTCTTTCTCTGTTTTTTCGGCGTTATGTTTCTCGTGTTACTCTTGTCGGCGGAGCGGCATGGCAGCCTCTCCGTCCGTGGGCCGCTCTCCGTCGGCCGTCCGGCCGCCTCGCGGCGGTCGTCCTCTTCCGGTGCGGAGACCTATTCGAACTCCGACTTCAGGATGCCGATCACCTCGCGGATGGTCTCGTCCTCCAGGTCGGTGCGGCGGGCCAGTTCGTCGGGAGCGATCTCCAGTACGCTCTTGGCCGTGTCACAGCCGATCGCCTTTAGGGCGTCGATGATCCACTGATCGATCTCGTCGGAGAACTCCTGCAGATCGACGTCCTCCTCCTCGACGTCGCGGTAAACGTCGATGTCGTAACCGGTCAGCATGCTGGCCAGACGGATGTTGAGGCCGCCCTTGCCGATGGCGAGCGACACTTCGCTCGGCTTCAGATAGACGGATGCGGTCTTCTTCTCCTCGTCGAGCGTGATGGAGGAGATCTTGGCCGGATTCAGCGCGCGCTGGATGAGCAGCTGCGTGTTGGAGGTCCAGTTCACCACGTCGATGTTCTCGTTGCGCAGCTCCTTGACGATCGAGTAGATGCGCGATCCCTTCATGCCGACGCAGGCGCCCACCGGGTCGATGCGCTCGTCATAGGACTCGACAGCCACCTTGGCGCGCTCGCCGGGGATGCGGACGATCTTCTTGATCGTAATCAGTCCGTCGTAGATCTCCGGAACCTCCTGCTCGAAGAGTTTCTCGAGGAACTCGGGCGCCGTGCGCGACAGGATGATGACCGGATTGTTGTTGCGCATCTCCACCTTGGTGACGATGGCGCGGATCGTGTCGCCCTTGCGGAAGAAGTCGCTGGGAATCTGCTCGCTCTTGGGCAGGATCAGCTCGTTGTCCTCGTCGTCGAGCACCAGGATCTCCTTCTTCCACACCTGATAGACTTCGCCGGTGATGATCTCACCCACGCGCTCGCTGTATTTCTCGAAGAGGTTGGCCTTCTCCAGGTCGAGGATGCGCGAGGCGAGGTTCTGACGCAGCGACAGAACGGCGCGGCGGCCGAACGAATCGAGCTTGATCTCGTCGGCTACCTCCTCGCCGACCTCGTAGGTCGGGTCGAGCTTGCGGGCATCCGAAATGGAGATCTGCTGGTTGGGATTCTCGACCTGTCCGTCCTCGACGATGACGCGGTTGCGCCAGATCTCGAGGTCGCCCTTGTCGGCGTTGATGATGATGTCGAAATTCTCGTCCGTTTCGTAGGTCTTTATCAACAGGTGACGGAAGACATCTTCCAGTACGCCGATCATGGTGCTTTTGTCGATGTTCTTCAGCTCTTTGAACTCGGCAAAATTGCTTATCAGATTCAGGTTGTCCATGGTTTATGTGTATTGTTTTTCTATTCTCTTCTCATGTGTGTCGCTCGGCGGGGGGCGCTACTTGAAATCGAGGTACTCCTTCGTGTACTTGATCTCCTCCATCGGCCAGGTCTGCACCACGTCGAAGGGCTGTTTCCGTTTTTTGCCCTCCACGGCGCGCATCTCCTCGTAGGCGAGGGTGATGCCCTCCTCGGTCGCATCGCGCAGCTCGGCGATGATCTTCGTGCCGTTCTGCAGCAGCACCTCCACGGGCTGGCCGATCAGCTTGCGGTACTGGCGCAGCAGCTTGAGGGGCTGGCCCACGCCGGCCGAGGTGACCGTCAGTTCGAAATCCTCCGCTTCGCGGTCGAACTGGGCCTCGATCGTCTGACTGAGGTTGACGCAGTCGTCGATGTCCACCGAGTCGTCGCTGTCGATGACGACCTCGATTTCGTTGGTCGGAGTGGCGGTCACGCTGACCAGGAACAGTTTGCTGCCCTCCAGGGCGGCATTGGCGATCGCTTCGATCTTTGCGGTATCTATCATGTTCTTGTTTTCTTCGTTGGATGATGCGGCGGGGACGGACGGCCGACGGGGCAGGGGCGTCCCCTGTGCCCCGATTACGAAATTTGGGGACTCGCGTCCCCAAATTCTCGTGTTATCCCGTAACGGGTGCAAATATAGGTCTTTCCGTCGGAATTTCCTAATGTTCCGTCGGAAAAGTGTGCGTCTTCCTATTCTTCCTCGGCGGCGATGGCGCAGTTGTAGGGTTTCAGGATGCCGCGTTTGGAGGAGCGGATGAACTCGATGATCTCGTCGCGCGTCTCGCTCTGCGGGAACGAATTCATCACGATGTCGCAGGCCTTGCCGTAGCTGTGGCCCTCCTGGAAGAGTACGCGGAAGATGTCCTGGATCTCGCCGATCTGCTCGGCCGTGAAGCCGCGGCGGCGCAGACCGATGAAGTTGGCTCCCACGAAGGTGATCGGGAAGCGGGCTGCCTTGACGAAGGGCGGGATGTCCTTGCTCACCAGCGAGCCGCCGCTGATCATGGCGTGGCGGCCGATGCGGCAGAACTGGTGTACGGCCGAGGCGCCGCCGATGATAGCCCAGTCGCCCACTTCGACTTCGCCGGCCAGCAGCACGTTGTTCACGATGACGCAGTTGCTGCCCACCACGCAGTCGTGGGCCACATGGGCGCAGGCCATGATGAGGTTGTTGTTGCCGATGACGGTTTTGCCCTTGGCGGCCGTACCGCGGTTGACGGTGGCCGATTCGCGGACCGTATTGTAGTCACCCATCTCGACGGTGGTGTACTCACCCTTGAATTTGAGGTCCTGGGGTACGCCGGCGATGACGGCGCCTGCGTGGATTTTGCATCCCTTGCCCATGCGGGCGCCGTCCAGAATGACGGCATGGGGGCCGATCCACGAACCGTCGCCGATGACGACGTCTCCGGCGATGTAGGCAAACGGCTCGACGACGACGTCCTTGCCGAGGCGGGCGTCCGGATGAATGTAGGCTAAGTTGCTGATCATTTATTTTCGTTGCTTTTTTGGTTTACTTCGGTTGTTCGTTCGGGCAGGCGCCGGTCTTCGGGCGCGGTTACTGGGCCTTGTTGCGGGCCACCTGGGCCATGAGGGTCGCCTCGGTGGTGAGTCGGCCGCCCACGAAGGCCTTGGCCTCCATCATGACGATGCCGCGGCGGATCGGTTCGGTGAGCCGCAGTTCGAACTGCAGCGTGTCGCCCGGTACGACCTTGTGCTTGAAGCGCACGTTGTCGATCTTCATGAAGTAGGTCGAGTAGTTTTCGGGATCGGCCACGTTGTGCAGGGCCAGGATGCCGCCGCACTGGGCCATGGCCTCGATGATGAGGACGCCCGGCATGATCGGCTCATCGGGGAAGTGGCCCACGAAGAAGGGCTCGTTCATCGTGACGTTCTTGATGCCGGCCACGCTGTTCTCGTCGATGTGGAAGATGCGGTCCACGAGCAGGAACGGCGGGCGGTGGGGAAGCATCTGGCGGATGCGGTTGATGTCGTAGAGCGGTTCGGCCGACGGATCGTAGACGAAGGTCGGACGGGCGGCGTCGCGGCGCAGGTTCTTGCGCAGCCCCTTGACCATCTCCGAATTGACGAAGTGGCCGGGGCGGAGGGCCATGACGCGCCCCTTGAGGCGGATGCCCAGCAGGGCCATGTCACCCAGCACGTCGAGCAGCTTGTGGCGGGCGATCTCGTTGATGAAGCGCAGCTGGAGGTTGTTCACGTAGCCGCCGGTGATGCGGATGTCCTGCTTGTCGAAGACCTTGGCCAGGCGGGCCACTTCGGCGTCGGATACCTCGTGTTCGCACACGACGATGGCGTTGTCCAGGTCGCCGCCCTTGATCAGGTTGGCCTTGAGCAGCGGTTCCAGTTCGTGCAGGAAGACGAAGGTGCGGCAGGGTGCGATTTCGGTGGCGAAGTCATCCCCCTCGGTGTACATGGCGTACTGGTTGCCCACCACGCGGGAGTTGTAGTCCACGTGTACCGAAACGGAGAACTTGTCGTCCGGATAGATGATGAACGAGGAGCCCTTTTCGGGATAGTCGAAGGTGGTCTTCTCGCGAACCTCGTAATATTGGCGCGGTGCGTTCTGCTCCTCAAGGCCCGTGGCGAGAATGGCCTCGGCATAGGCCTTGGCCGAACCGTCCATGATCGGGGTTTCGGGGGCGTTGATCTCGACGATGGCGTTGTCGACGCCGAGCGTCCAGAGGGCGGCCATGATGTGCTCGATGGTGCATACCTTGGCAGCGCCCTTCTCGATGGTCGTGCCGCGCGAGGTGTCGGTCACGTAGTCCGACAGGGCGGGAATCTCCGGTTTGTCTTCGAGGTCGATGCGGCGGAAGAGGATGCCGGTGCCGGCCGGTGCCGGCTGTACGGTCATCGTGGAGAGAATCCCGGTATGGAGGCCCTTGCCGCTGAAGGCGACGGGGGCTTTGAGCGTCTTCTGATTGTCAGCCATATGGAATGGGTTGAGTTAATTTTTGATTGCAAAGGTATTAATTTTTTGAAAGAATCCGTACTTTTGCCGATAAACCGACTGGAAACCCAGGCGGCCGATATGAAATTTGTGCTCTGTACGTTGCGGAGCGGCCTGTCGGGCCGGTCCGTCGTCGCTGCTGTCCGTATGAATACCTTTCCGGAAGAAGAACATAACGAGGAAGAAGAGGTGGAGTGGGGCCTGCCGCCCGGTCCGCCTCCCGAAATCCGTGTGCCTTTCGGGCAAAAACCCCGCCGGGAGTTCGGCGAACGGATTTTCGATAACCGGGAGACCATCTGCATCACGGTGATCGCCTACTTGATGGTGGCCATCCTGCTGCTGACCTCGCGGGTGCTGCTGGCTCCGCGCGAGCGGGAGTCGGCCATTGTCGTCTCCTTCGAGGATCAGGAGGAGCTGCAGCGTCTGGAAGAGGAGTTGCAGCGGGCGCAGGAGTTGAACGACCTGCTCAATTCCTCCATGCCGACGGAGTACGAATCCGTGCGCAATGCCGTTTCCAACGAGCAGGCCGAGTCGATGGACGAGTTGAGCGAGGAGACCCGCGAACTCTTCGAAGCCTCCGACGAGGTGATGGAGGAGATGGACCGCAACAGCGCCGAGTACGAGGAGTGGCTCGCCGCACTGGCCGATGACCGGCGTCCCGAGCCGACGGACCGGGAGCCGCGCGACGCGAAACTGTCGGGCGGGGTAACGGTCTCCTTCTCGCTGGCCGATCCGGTCCGGCATGCCGTCCGGCTGCCGGTTCCGGCCTACAAGTGTGCCGGAGGCGGCCGGGTTGTGGTGGAGGTGGTGGTCAGCCGCAACGGCGACGTGCTGGCGGCCAGCGTGGACAAGGCACGTTCGACGGACGATCCCTGCATGACTGCCGCGGCGCTGGAGATGGCCCTGCGGGCCCGGTTCAATGTGGATGCCTCGGCGCCTTCCCGTCACGGCGGCACCATCACGTACGCCTTCGTGCCCCAGTCCCGGTAGCGGCGGGAGGAGGCAAAAGGGGAACAAAACCGGGACAATCGGCTGCGGTGTTCCGCCCGGTTGGAAAATTATGCGTAACTTGCACGATGACGGGGATACCCGCAGCCGCTGCGGCGGAGTGCCCCGGTCGGACAACAGAGCGTAACGATTATGATAGAGTCTTTTCTCAATAGCGAACACGTGGTGCTGGTGGGGTCGATCATCCTGCTGGTCGCCATCCTTGCCGCCAAGTCGGGCACCCGTTTCGGAACCCCCATTCTGTTGCTCTTCCTGCTGGTGGGCATGGCCTTCGGCAGCGACGGCCTCGGCATCAAGTTCAACAGCCCGATGGCGGCCCAGTTCATCGGCATTCTGGCGCTGAGCGTCATCCTGTTCACCGGCGGTATGGATACCCGGTACGGCGAGATCCGTCCGGTGGCGGCCGAGGGCATCGTGCTGGCTACGCTGGGCGTCTTTCTGACCGCCCTGCTGACGGGAGCCTTCATCTGGGTGGTCAGCGATTTCTTCGGGGTGGGACTGTCGCCGGTGGAGGCGATGCTGCTCGCTTCGGTGATGTCCTCGACCGATTCGGCGTCGGTCTTTTCCATTCTGCGTTCCAAAAAACAGGGGCTCAAGCAGAACCTGCGTCCGCTCCTGGAGCTGGAGAGCGGTAGTAACGACCCCATGGCCTATATCCTCACGATCATCCTCGTGCAGGCCGCCCAGCCCGGCGACAACGGCAGCGTGTGGTCGTACGTGAGCATGTTTCTCATCCAGATGGTGGTCGGTGCGGCAGCCGGTTATCTGTTCGGCCGGCTGACGGTCTACGTGATGAACCGGATCAACCTGCGCAACAAGTCGCTCTATTCGGTGCTGCTGCTGGCCATCGTCTATTTCATCTTCTCGATGACCGATCTGATCGGGGGCAACGGCTATCTGGCCGTCTATCTGGCCGGTCTGGTGGTCGGTAACTACAAGATTGTCTATCAGAAGAGTCTGGCGACCTTCTTCGACGGCTATACGTGGCTTTTCCAGATCGTCATGTTCATCACGCTGGGCCTGCTGGTCAATCCCCACGAGATGCTCGGCGTATGGCACATGGGGCTGCTGGTGGCGGTGTTCATGATCGTCGTGGCCCGTCCGGCGGCCGTATTCCTGTGCCTGTCGCCGTTCCGCAAAATTACCGCCAAGGGCAAGCTCTACGTTTCGTGGGTGGGCCTGCGCGGTGCGGTGCCGATCATCTTCGCCACCTATCCCTGGGTGGCGGGGCTGGATCATGCCGGCGTGATATTCAATACGGTATTTTTCATTACGATTCTTTCGCTCCTCGTCCAGGGCACCACGGTCAGCTCGATGGCCAACGTCTTGGGTCTCTCGACCACCCTCAAGGAGGACAGTTTCGGTATCGACATGCCCGACGAGATCAAGGCCGATCTGACCGAAATGGAGGTGCGCCCCGAATGGCTGGCCCACGGTTCGCTGATGCGAGACCTGCGGCTGGACAAACATACGCTGGTGATGATGATCCGCCGCGGCGACGACTACATTGTCCCCAAGGGCGACACCGAACTGCAGGTGGGCGACAAGATGCTCTGTGTGACGGGCGAATCGGACCGCCTGCCCGAGGATCATGCCGTGGCCCAGACGGCCGGCTGGCGCGAGAAGACCCGCCGGGCCTTTGCCGGCCTGTTCGGGCGGGAGCGTGCCATTGCCGATTCGGCGGCGCGGCTGGGGGAGGTCGATCCTGGACAGTGTGTCGGGGAGGAGCGTCCCGATTTCGATATCGGTACGGACGACGTGCCGAAGGGCGGCTCCCGCTTTGGCGCAGAACTCATGGACGATGGCGACCGGAAGAAGTGATTGGCACGGGGCGTTGCCGGCGGGATACTGCACGCCGGAGGAGGCCGCCGAGCGGCTGGCTCCCCGCAGCGCCTGCGTGGCCTTTACGGGCTATCGGCCGGAAAAGTTCCGGACGGTGTGGCCGGACGGGGAGGCTGAACGACGACTGGCGGGGCTGTTGCGTCCCGCGATAACGACGCTGTACGATGAGGGCAGGCGTCGTTTTTTGTGCGGCATGGCCGACGGGTTCGACCTGTGGGCGGCCGCGGAGGTGCTGGCCCTGCGCGATACGGGACGTTGTCCCGAGGCGGAGGTGGTGGCCGTGGTGCCGTTTGCCGGTCATGACGGGCGGTGCGGAGCCTGGTTCCGTTCGCTCTATGCGGCGGTCTGGGGGCGGGCCTCCCTGCGCGTGCTGATTGCCCCGGCGTATCTGCCCGAGGTGTTCCATCGGCGCAACGACTTTTTGGTCGATCATGCCGCCGTGGTGCTCTGCTTCCATACGGGGCTGCGGGGCGGTACGGCCTATACGGTGGCCCGTGCCCGCCGGACGGGGGTGCCGGTGCTCAATCTGGCTGCTCCGGCCCTGTCGCCGGAGGGGGCGCAGAAGCGATTATTTTGAAACGGAGCCCGCCGTTTTCGTCGAAAAATCCCTAATTTTGGGCAAAACTATGTAGATATATGGAATGCATCATTGACGGGATGTTGCGCAACGGCGCCCGCCGGGCCATCATCCCGGGGGTCGGTGCCTTCATCCGGAAGGAGTCGGGCGAGGTTATCTTCTCGGATCTGTTGCGCTGCGACGACGGCGCAATGGCGGCCTATCTGGTCGAACACGAGGGAATTACGCCGGCCATGGCGCAGGAGCGCACCCGGGCATACGCCGGGCGCGTGCAGGCGGAGCTGACCCGCTCGGGGCGCGTGGAGTTTCCCGGTTGGGGCATCCTCAGCCGGACGGAGCAGGGCCACTATCGCTTCGTGCCGGCCAACCGGCAGGAGCCTGCGGCCGCACCGTGCGACCATTGCCAGCCCGCCGTTGAGGAACAGGCGGCATCCCCGCATGCACAGCCTGCCGATACGGCAGCGACGCCGTCTCCGGAAGCGGAGGAGCGTTCCCGGACCGGCTTTGCCGAAAGCCCCGCAGCGGAACCGGCCCGCCCGGCCGCATCCGTTCAGGAGGAGACCACGCCGGCCACAATGCCATCCGTCGAGGAGGCTGCAGCCGCGCATCCGGTGGCCGAACCGACCGACGGCCCGATCCAGGCCGAGACTGCACCTGCACCTGTTGCCGCTATCTCCGACGCATCGGCCGCGGCCGTAGGTTCCGGTCGGGAGGGGATGGCCGCCCGTCGCACCGGTCAGCAGCGTCTGCGCAACGTGTTGTTCGATGAAGAGGAAACCTCCGGGGAGGCACAGGCCGCAACGGCAACGGGCGGCTCGCAGGCTGGCCCGCAGACAGACCGGGCCGAGGAGCCGGCGCCCTATCGTCCCGAAATCCATATCCGGCGGCCGAACCGTCCGCGCAAACGGATGGATGGCGTGCTGGTGATTGCCGTCATCGCGCTGGTCATTACGCTGGGCGTGCTGGTGTACGGCTATTTCGCCAAACGCGACATTGCCGCCATGCACGAGCAGGAGCTGGTGCTGGAGATGACCGCCGATTCCGGAGCGGAGGAGGCTGCGGAGTGAGACCGCCCAGCGGAGGAGGCTATTGACAAGAAGAAAAAAGGAGAAACAGACATATGATGGATCTTGTTGCCGTCAAGCAGCGCTTCGGCATTATCGGCACCAGCGAGGCGATGGACCGTGCGCTGGAGATTGCCCTGCGGGTAGCCCCCACCGACCTGTCGGTGCTGGTGACCGGCGAGAGCGGCGTGGGCAAGGAATTCTTCCCGCAGGTGATTCACGCCTTTAGTGCGCGGAAGCATAACAAATACATAGCCGTCAACTGCGGCGCCATTCCGGAGGGTACGATCGACTCCGAGCTCTTCGGTCACGAGAAAGGGGCCTTCACCGGCGCCACCGAGGCCCGCAAGGGCTATTTCGAGGAGGCCGACGGCGGAACGATCTTCCTGGACGAGGTGGCCGAACTGCCCCATTCGACGCAGGTGCGCCTGTTGCGCGTGCTGCAGACGGGCGAGTTCATCCGCGTGGGATCCTCCAAGATCCAGAAGACCAATGTCCGCGTCGTGGCGGCCACCAATGTCAATCTGCAACTGGCCATCCGCGAGGGCCGTTTCCGCGAAGACCTCTACTACCGTCTCAATACGGTGCCGATCTACGTGCCTGCGCTGCGCGAACGCAAGGAGGATATCTACACGCTCTTCCGCAAGTTCGCCTCCGACGTGGCCATCCAGTACCGGATGCCTCCCATCTCGCTGGATGCCGAGGCGCGGACCATGCTGGAGAACTACTACTGGCGCGGCAACATCCGTCAGTTGAAGAACGTGGCCGAGCAGATCTCCGCCATCGAGGAGTCGCGGGTCATCACGCCCGCCATTCTGCGCCGCTACCTACCCGAGGACGGCAACCAGTCGTCCGTGCCCGTGCCGGTTGCCGCTGCGTCGCAGAACGCCTCCAACGGCGATTTCGAGCGGGAGCTGATCTACAAGATGATGTTCGACATGCGGGCCGAGATGGCCGACATCAAGCATCTTCTGCAGGAGGTGCTGGCCGGTCGCGCCACCGCCGAACAGACCGACCGCGTGGCCGGTCTGCTGCAGGCCGCCCATGTCATTCCGGCTCCGGCCCAGCCCGTCCAGCAGCCGGCGGTCGGGTATGCCGAGAGCGAGGAGGTAGCCGATCCGCCCCGCGAGGTCACCAAGGAGGAGGCGCTGCGCGAGGCCATCATCAAGGCACTGCGCCGCCACAACGGCCGCCGCAAGGAAGCGGCCAAGGACCTGTTTATCTCCGAACGGACCCTCTATCGTAAAATCAAGGAACTGGGTATCAATGAATATTAGAGTCAAGTATCTGATCGGTGCGGTGGCGGTCGCCGCGCTGTGCCTCTTCGTGGGGTGCAAGGTGAGCTATTCGCTCTCCGGTGCCTCCATTCCGGCCAATGCGCAGACCGTGAGCATCGCCTATTTCCCGAACAACGCCACGCTGGTGGCTCCCTCGCTCAGCTCGACGCTGACGCAGGGGCTGCAGGACCGCTTCATCAGTCAGACCCGTCTGGCGCTGGTGCCCGAGAACGGCGACCTCGCCTTCGAGGGGGCGATCACCAACTACGTCGTCTCGCCGACCTCCGTGCAGAGCGATGAACTGGCCGCCCAGAACCGTCTGACGGTCACCGTGCAGGTCTCCTTCACCAACCGCATCGACCCCACTTTCAACTTCACCGACAAGTCGTTCTCGGCATTCCTCGAGTACGATGCGACGATGGACCTCTCCAGCGCCGAAGCTGCGCTGATTCCCGAGCTGGTCGACATGCTGGTCGAGGATATCTTCAATGCCGCCGTTTCCAACTGGTAATCGCAACGCGTCATGAACAACGAGGAACTGTTGGAGCGTTATCCGTGGTTTGACCTGCCCCTGCTGGCTGCTGTGGCGGAGGGCAGGGAGGTGCCGCCGCGCATCCGTCTGCTTGTGCGGCTGCGCCCGTGGCTGCTGTACCCCGACCGGACGGAGGAACTGGAGCCTGTACCGGCGGCACCGGCCGGGCCGGAAGAGGCGGCCGAATCGGACGGGGAGGATACGCTCGCCATCATCGACGCCTTCATGGCCGGCGGCGAACATCGCATCGTGGCCGACGAACATACCCCCGATGCGCTGCCCGAGCGGAAGACCGACGCACTGCCTGCCGACGATCTGCTGACGGAACAGCTGGCCGCGATCTACCTGGCACAGGGGCTGGTCGACCGGGCCGTTGAAATATATCGGAGATTAAGTTTGTTAAATCCCGAAAAAAGTGTTTATTTTGCCGAGATTATTGAAAAAGCCCTGGCTCGCAAAACGGGGGCCGAGGCGGAGGACGAAACTGGAAAATAAATAACTAAAAATATTCGATTCACCCATGTACATTTTCTTAGTCATCCTGATTATCATAGCGAGCATCCTGCTGGTGCTTGCGGTTCTTGCACAGAATCCCAAGGGCGGCATGGCTGCCAACTTCGGCGCATCCAATCAGGTGATGGGCGTACGGCAGACGGCCGACTTTCTGGAGCGTTCCTCGTGGACGCTGGCCATTGCCATTGTCGTACTGAGCCTGCTGGCTTCGATCGCCATGTCGTCGCAGCGTCGCGCCAACAACGGAGGCAGCGATGCAATCATTGAGCAGGTCGTAGCCGAGCCGGAGATCGCATTGCCCAATACGGTGGCTCCCGCAACCGCAGCTCCCGCCGCAACCGAGACGCCGGCCGAGGCCGAACAGCCTGCAGCGGAGACGACCGAAACGCCGGCCGAGTAGTTCGCGCGAAGGTCAGGATCAACCGACCCAGCGGATGGAATCCTTCGAGGTTCCATCCGCTTTTTTGTGTTGGTGACCGGCTGCGGAGGGAGCTGTTGGAGAGCGTGACTGGCTGCAGGAGGAAAAACTGTCAGCAGGCTTGCGGCCTGGTTGGCAGCGGGCGGCCGGATAAAAAGCCACGGCAACCGGAGTGCGGCTGCCGTGGCATGGAAAGGCCGTCGGTGCGGGGACGGTCGGGGCGATCGGGAAAGGTAAGGGGGCGGGGAGGCCTACTGCTTGGTGGCGATGAAGAAGAGGTCGAAGCACTGGTCGTCCGCCTTCTTGAGGTAGTAGTCGTCGGCGCAGATCGAGGTGGTCAGCTCGTCGTTGTTGCGCAGCAGACGGCGCCGGTTGATCCGGTTGAGGATGTCGTAGGGCAGTCGCAGCAGCGGTGCGGGCAGCCGGTACTGGAGCCGCAGAAAATCATAGCGGGTGATCCGTTCCACCGCGCGCTTGTTCTCCTCGTAGTACTGCATTACCTTGCCGTTGCCGTAGACGCCGAAGGCCTCGAAATGGTCGAAGTAGCAGCCGATCAGTCCCTTGAATTCGTCCACCGTGTATTCGCGCAGGTGCCACGGGTTGCGGGTCAGCGACATCGCCTTGTTGGGGGTCGAGATGAGCAGCTGGCCGTTCGGCTTCAGCACGCGCTGGATCTCGGCGATCGTGCCGAAGTCGTCGCGGATGTGTTCGATCACCTGGAAGCAGATCACATAGTCCATACACCCCGAGGGAAGACCCTTCAGGGGCGGAATCGTCATACGGCGGAACTCGACGTTGCCTCCCTCGGGCACGATACCGGGCGGAGGCACGGTCTTGTCGACGGTCAGGAAGCGGTCGGCATGGGGGGCGATGAGCGCGACGCCGTAGCCGCTGCCCGTGCCGATCTCCAGCACGTCGCCCGACACGATTTCGGCCGCCTTTTCGTAGGCCAGCAGCGAACGCTGGAAGACGTAGTTGTCGGAGGCGTCGCTCTGCGAGACCCGTTCGGCGCTTTGGATGTTTTTCATAGGCGTTCGGTGGCTTTGATCGTCTCTCCCTCGGTGCAGGCCTGGCCGTGGCTCATCAGGTAGCCTAGTGCCTTCTTGAAGGTTTTCTTGCTCATGCCGGTGGCGGCGGCAATCGCCTCCGGCGTGCTCCTGTCGCTCAGCGCGAGGCGTCCGCCCCCTTCGCCGAGGAGGGCGAGTAGCCGGTCGGCCGCTGCCTTCACCTCGTCCAGTCCCTGCTGCTGGAGGCTCACGTCGATGCGCCGGTCGGGGGTGATGCGGCTCACGTAGGCGGTCATCCGGTCGCCGATGGCTACCGGCCGGAAGAGCTGGTTGTCGTACAGTACGCCCCAGTGGCGGTTGTTGACAATCACCCGGAAGCCCGCCGCGAAACGGGCGGCGACGAGCACATCGACGGCCTCATGCGGCCGCACGGTGATCGTCTCGTTGGAAATGAAGCGGTTGAGTCGGGCCGAGCCCGTCACCCGTCCCGAAACGGGATCGCGATAGACGTAGACCACGTAGCTCCGGCCGACCTCCATGCGGAAGGGCTGGTTGGCGATCGGCACGAACAGATCCTTGGCCGTGATGCCCCACGCCAGGAAGGCGCCGTGGATATTCTTGTCGATCACCTCCAGATAGGCGGCCTGGTCGGCCGTGGCCAGGGGGTGTTCGGTGGTGGCGATCAGCCGGTTCTCCGAGTCGTGGTAGACGAAGACCCGCTTGGTGTCGCCCACGGCATCGTTCAGGGAGACGTACCGGTTGGGCAGCAGCACTTCGTTGCCCTCCTCGTCGGCCAGGTAGAGGCCGTAGTCGGAGATCCGGTTCACCTTCAGGGTGTGGTAGTAGCCTGCTTGCAGCATGGTTGCGCGATATGTTGGTAAGTAAACAAAGATACGGCGATTTGTCGGAATGGCATGCGTTGCGGCCCCGGAATTTCCCGCGGAGAGGCAAAAGGGCGGGGATGAAGCGATTTTTCCGGCGGGTCACGCGGCGGGAATCGTTATCTTTGTGCAGGGACGCCGCATGCGTCCGGAAAGGAGATCACGATGCAGTTACGAACCGCTTTGATCCAGACGGATATTTGCTGGGGCGACCGGCAGGCCAATCTGGCCGCTGCCGAACGGCGGCTGCGCACGCTTGAAGAGACCGACCTGGCCCTCCTGCCGGAGATGTTCGCCACGGGGTTCATGACCGGCGACGTCTCGGCCGCCGAGCCGATGACGGGCGAAACGGTCGGCTGGATGCGCCGCATGGCCTGCGAGACGGGCATGGCCGTGGCCGGCAGCGTCATCGTGCGCGACGGGGAGCGGGTCTGCAACCGCTTCGTGCTGGCCGAGGCGGACGGTTCGCTGGCATGGTACGACAAGCGGCACCTCTTCTCGTTCGGCGGCGAAGACCGCCTCTATGCGCCCGGCCGGGAGCGGCGGGTGATCGGCTGCCGGGGCGTGCGGTTGTTGCCGCAGATCTGCTACGATCTGCGCTTCCCCATCTGGAGCCGCAACCGGAATGATTACGACGCCATCCTGTACGTCGCTTCGTGGCCCGCGGGACGCATGGCCGCCTGGGACATCCTGCTGCCTGCCCGCGCCGTTGAAAACCAGGCCTACGTGCTGGGGGTGAACCGGGTGGGAACCGATCCGACGGCCCGCTACGACGGCCACACCGCCGCCTTCGACTTCCTGGGCCGACCGCTGGGCCGCGTGCCCGACGGCCGGGAGGGCGTGGTGCGCGTGACGATCGACACGGAGGCACTGGCGGCGTTCCGTGACCGCTTCCGGGCCTGGGCCGATGCGGACGACTTCGAGCTGCTCCGCTGAGGAGGCGCGCGGGGATGAACGTTCCGGAATAAATCGTACCTTTGTAAGGTTTAGTCAATTTGCCATGAAAGCGTTCTATGTTTTTGCCATGGCCCTGTCGCTGGCCGTCGCGGGGTGCATGCCCTCGGCCTATTCGCAGGCCACTTCGACCACGGAGGAGGCCTTCTCGCCCATCGTGCTGCCCGCCCTGCCGGACGAGCTCGACTTCGCGGGCGAACGGGTGCCGCTCGAGTATTTCGACGTGCGCGAGGCGCTCCAGCGCGAACTGCTCGTCACCGGCTATCTCCATTCGCGGACTTTCCTCACCCTGCTGGCCATGGACCGCTATTTCAGTATCATCGAACCGATCCTGCGCCGCAACGGCATTCCGGAGGATTTCAAGTACCTCTGCATGGCCGAGAGCGGACTGAACCCCGAGGCCGTGTCGCCCTCCGGAGCCGGAGGACTGTGGCAGTTCATGCCCGCCACGGGGCGTGAGTACGGTTTGAAGGTCGGCAACCAGGTGGACGAACGCTTCCACATCGAAAAATCGACCGAGGCGGCCTGCCGCTATTTGAAAAAAGCCTACGAGAAACTCGGCAGCTGGACGCTGGCGGCCGCCGCCTACAACGCCGGGGAGAACGGCGTGGTGCGCCGCACCGGCATTCAGGGCACCGACAGCTACTACGATACCTTTCTGCCGCAGGAGACCATGCGGTACGTCTACCGCATCCTGTCGCTGAAACTGATCGCTTCCGATCCGGCGGCCTACGGCTACCGCTACCGTCCGGAGGACCGCTATCCGCGGCTCGACGACTGCCGGGAGGTGGCCGTCGGAGGGCGCGACATCAGCTGGTCGGAGGTGGCCCGCCGCTACGGCACGAACTACAAGATGCTCCGGCTGCTGAATCCCTGGATCCGCGCCTACGAGTATGACAATCCCGGCAACGAGACGCTGCAGGTCAAGATGCCCGGCCAGCACTTCCGCACCCGTTAGCAGATTCCGACCATGAGCGAGGTGAACGAACCCAAATACATATCGGTCCTCGGGGCGAGGGCCAACAACCTCAAGAACATCGACGTCGACATTCCGCGCGACCGGCTCGTGGTTATCACGGGCCTCTCCGGATCGGGCAAGTCGTCGCTGGCCTTCGACACGATCTATGCCGAGGGGCAGCGCCGCTACATGGAGACCCTCTCGGCCTATGCCCGCCAGTTCGTCGGCACGATGGAGCGTCCCGATGTGGACAAGATCACGGGGCTGAGTCCCGTGGTGGCTATCGAGCAGAAGACCACCAATAAGAATCCCCGTTCGACCGTCGGTACGGTGACCGAGATCAACGACTTCCTGCGCCTGCTCTATGCGCGGGCCTCGCGGGCCTATTCGCCTGCCACGGGCGAGGAGATGGTCCACTACACGGATGCCCAGATCGTCGATCTGATCCTCGCCAACTACGACGGCCGCAAGGTGGCCCTGCTGGCTCCCGTGATTGTGGGGCGCAAGGGCCATTACCGCGAACTGTTCGAGTCGTTTGTCAAGAAGGGCTACCTCTATGCCCGCATCGACGGTGAGATCCGCGAACTGGCTCCCGGCATGCACCTCGACCGCTACAAGGTGCACAACATCGATCTGGTGGTGGATCGTCTGGCGGTCGGCCCCGGCATTCGCGAACGGCTCGCCAAGAGCCTGCAGGAGGCCATGCGGCAGGGCAAGGGAACCATTGCCCTGCTGGACTACGGCACGGGCGAGTCGCGCTTCTACAGCCGCCACCTGATGTGTCAGACCACCGGCATGGCCTTCAGTGATCCGGCGCCGCACACCTTTTCGTTCAACTCCCCGCAGGGGGCCTGTCCCCATTGCGGCGGGCTGGGCGAGGTGACGGTGTTCGACCGCGACAAGGTGATTCCCGATCCGCGCCGTTCGATCCGCGCCGGTGCCATCGATCCGCTGGGCAGGTATGCCAACAACATGCTCTTTGCCGTGATCGCGGGGCTCGGCCACCGCTACGGTTTCACGCTCGACGATGCGGTGGGTGACATTCCCGAAGCGGGGCTGAACGCCATCCTCAACGGCGATTCGGAACCCGTGCGGGTCGACATGCAGGAGTTTGCCTCCTACGGCGGCACGCGCATGATCAGCTGGGAGGGCATCGGCGAATACATCGCCCGGCAGCAGGACGACGAGTCGGGACGCGGCAACAAGTGGGCCGGACAGTTCCTCGTGCACCGCACCTGCGAGGTGTGCCACGGCACGCGCCTCAAGGACGAGGCGCTGCACTTCCGCATTGCGGGGCGCAACATCGCCGAGGTGTCGGCCCTGAGCCTGGAAGAGTTTGCCCGCTGGATCGACAGCGTGCCCGCGCAGCTCACCGAACGCGAACTGACCATTGCCCGCGAGATCCTCAAGGAGATCCGCGAGCGGGTCGGCTTTCTGCTCGAGGTGGGGTTGGGGTACCTCTCCCTGGCACGGTCGTCGCGGTCACTTTCGGGCGGCGAGAGCCAGCGCATCCGGCTGGCCACGCAGATCGGATCGAAACTGGTCAATGTACTCTACATATTGGACGAGCCGAGCATCGGACTCCATCAGCGCGATAACCGGCGGCTGATCCACAGTCTGCAGGAGCTGCGCGATGCGGGCAACTCGGTGATCGTGGTCGAGCATGACGAGGAGATGATGCGCAGCGCCGACTACCTGATCGACGTGGGGCCCGGCGCGGGGCGCAAGGGCGGACAGATTGTGGCGCAGGGTACCCCGCAGGAGGTGATGGCAGCCGACAGTCTGACAGCCCGCTACCTGCGCGGCGAACTGCGCATCGAGGTGCCGGCCGTGCGGCGCCGGGGCAACGGCGAACGGATCCGGCTCTCCGGAGCCCGCGGCAACAACCTGAAGAACGTGACCGTCGACTTCCCGCTGGGAACGATGATCTGCGTGACGGGGGTGAGTGGCAGCGGCAAGTCGACCCTCATCAACGAGACGCTCCGTCCCGCCGTCAGCCGCCAGCTCTACCGGTCGTTCGATCAGCCGCTGCCCTATGATGCGATCCAGGGACTGGAACATATCGACAAGCTGGTGGTGGTCGACCAGTCGCCCATCGGCCGCACCCCGCGCAGCAATCCGGCCACCTATTCCAACGTGTTCGGCGACATCCGCAAACTCTTCGAGGCGACACCCGACGCCCAGGCGCGGGGCTTCAAGGCGGGCCGCTTCTCGTTCAATGTCAAGGGCGGGCGGTGCGAGGTGTGCCGCGGTGCGGGCGTGCAGACCATCGAGATGAATTTCCTGCCCGACGTCTATGTGACCTGCAAGGCGTGCGGCGGCAAACGCTACAACCGCGAGACGCTGGAGGTGAAATACAAGGGCAAGAACATCAACGACGTGCTCGACATGACGGTCAATATGGCCGCCGAATTCTTTGAGGCGATTCCTGCCATCTACACCAAGCTGCGGGCCATTCAGGAGGTGGGGCTGGGCTATCTGAAACTGGGACAACCCTGCACGACCCTCTCGGGCGGCGAGAGCCAGCGCATCAAACTCTCCGGCGAACTGGCCAAGCACGACACGGGGCGGACGCTCTACATTCTGGACGAACCCACCACGGGACTCCATTTCGAAGATGTGCGCCAGCTGCTGGAGGTCATCAACAAACTGGTAGAGCGGGGCAATACGGTGATCGTCATCGAGCACAATCTGGACGTCATCAAGGTGGCCGACTATCTGATCGACATCGGTCCCGAGGGGGGCGCGGCCGGAGGACGCATCGTGGCCACGGGCACACCCGAAGAGGTGGCGCAGGTGGAGGCCAGCTACACGGGCCATTACCTGAAGGAACTGCTGGGGTAGGGGGCGGCCGGAACCGGCAGGACGGTTTGGCGGTGCCCGGAAAAATGCTTATTTTAGAGTAATCACTTTTTTTGTACCTGTAAACTACAACGATTATGGAGATTGTTCGACCTGAATTTGAAACCAACAAGGAGTTGAAACTGAATGTGATCGCTGCGGAGAACGTCCGGCAGGCCATGTGGTGGGCCCGCTTCATGGCGATCGTCGGATTTTTCGTGACGGGCCTGCTGGCGGTCTTTGCGCTGGGATGTATGATCGGCGGGGCAAGCTGGGGCTATGCCATGAACAGCCTGTTCCTGCAGGGAGCCGGCAGTTACGGCTATGACTACATGGGGGCCCCGTTCGTGATCCTGGGGGTTGTCTACCTGATCATTGCGGTGATCTCCTTCTTCCAGGCCTATTTCCTCTATGTGGCGGCCGACAAGGTGCGCCGGGCGCTGACCGTCAGCGACGAGTCGCTGCTGGCGCAGGGTATGTTGAATCTGAAACGCTACTTCCAGCTGGTCGGCATCCTGACGCTCATCGGCGTGGCCTGCATGTTCCTCGGCGTGCTGATCGCCATCGTGACGTTCATCGCGCTGGCATAACCCGATCGTTTCCGTGCGTATGCAGGTGCTCCGTCGCATATTCAACGTGCTGTCGCTGGTGAGCGGCATTCTGTTGCTGGTCGCCATGTCGTGGGAGATCCTCACCGGCGTGTCGACCCATTTCTCACCCACCTACCTGTGGATTCAGCTCTTCGTATGCCTGGTCTTCATGGCGGATTTCTTCATCCGCATGGCGGTCGATGAACACAAGGGACGGTTCTTCCTTCGCAACTGCTGGTTCCTGCTGATCTCCATCCCCTACATGAACATCATCGCCTGGACGGGGATCGACGTGTCGCGCCAGTGGAGCGTGCTCATCATTGCCGTGCCGCTGCTGCGGGTGGTGCTGGCGCTCTACATCGTCATCCGGTGGTGGCTCAACAAGCAGATCGCCCAGCTGCTGTGGGCCTACATTTTCGCGGTGCTCTCCTTCTCCTACGTCTCGGCGCTGATCTTCTTCGATTTCGAACGGCACGTCAATCCCGGGCTGCACGACTTCGGGGATGCGCTTTTCTGGGTGGCGCTGAATGTGACGGCCATCGGTGCCGATCTGGTGCCGGTCACGCTGGTGGGCAAGATCCTGAATGTGCTGCTGCCCGTGTTCGGCATGCTGCTCTTTCCGATCATCACGGCCTACGTCGTCCAGAAGTTCCCCGGCGGCAAGATTGCTGCCTGATCGGTGGCCCGAAAAACAGGAAAAAACGCTCCGCTCCGATTCCCCGGGACGGAGCGTTTTGCGTGGCGGGCTTCCCGGTTTTTCCGCCATTTTCCCTACCTTTGTATGAAAGATTGTAATACGACGACATGAAAGCCTTACGAGTGGCGGTTGCGGCGGTGGCCGCATGGCTGTGGCTGGTGCCTGATGCCGCGGGCCAGCAGTTCCTGTGGAATGCCGATTTTGATTTCCGCTTCGACAACCGGGAGTATGACGTGATGGCTACGGCCCGTTCCGAAACGATCTTCGGTGTCCGGCTTACCCCCGAGGTGGGCCTGGGATGGGGACGGGGCAATGCGGTCATGGTGGGGCTCGACCTCTTCAGCGATTTCGGTACGACAACCGACATATCTCGCCAGATGATCGTCTATTACCGCTATCGCGACGACCGGTTCGACGTCCATTTCGGTCGTTTCCCGCGCCGCCATCTGATGGGCGACTATGAGAAGGCTTTCTTCAGCGACTGGATCGATTTCTACGACAGCAATATCGACGGTCTGATGGCCAACTGGCGCGGCCGTCACGGTTACGTCGAACTGGCTTTCGACTGGAACGGCAAGATCGGCGCGGGGCAGCGCGAGAAGTTCATGATCTTCTCCTCCGGCCGGCTGAACTACGGCGCCTTCTACGGCGGTTACAATGCCAACATGTACCACTACTCGTGCAGCCTCGAGGAGCCGGGCGTGGTGGACAACATCCTGATCTATCCCTTTGCCGGCGCCGATTTCCGCACCGTGTTGCCGGCCTTCTCGAAACTCTTCCTGCAGGTGGGCTGGTTGCAGTCGTTCCAGCGCGACCGGCTCTATGTGGGGCGTTTCGTGAATCCGGGCGGCATGCAGATCGAACTGGGCATCGAGCGCTGGGGCTTCGGTATCGACAACACCCTCTACCTGGGCTCCGGACTGATGCCTTATTACGACAGCGTGGTGGAGGGACAGCCCGCCTACGGCGCGGAACTCTATCCCGGCGAGCTTTTCTACCGCACGACGGCGGGCGTGTACAACCGGCTGGAGATCTACTGGCGCCACTGCTTCCCGTCGGGCGTGGCCTTCAAGGTGGCCTCCGTCCATCACTATGACGGCCACGGCTGGGGATGGCAGCAGCGCATCGAATTGCAGGTGCCCCTTTCGGACAAGATGTTCCGCAAGCACCCCCGGCCGAAGGACGAAACGGCCCGTCCGGCAGCCGACCGACCCCGGGCAAAAGCCGCCCGCCGCGCCGAATAGCCCGCTCCTCCGGCCAGGAGGCGGATCCCTGTGACCATGGAATTCAGAACCGAAATATCCGTTGGGCGTTCACCCTTTACGGTGGCCCACGACCGTTGCGGCTTTGCGGCCGGATCGTGCTTCGCCGAGCAGATGGCTGCCCGGCTGGAGGCGCTACGCTTCCCGCTGACCGCTTCGCCGACCGGCATCCTCTTCAATCCCGCCTCGATGGCCGCGATGATCCGGCGGCTGGCCGGGGGACAACCCTATGCGGTCGACGAACTGTTCGAATCGGGAGGCCTCTGGCACAGCTACGACCACCACGGCAGTTTTTCGCGGCCGACGGCCGGGGAGACGCTGCGGGCGGTCAATGCCGCCTTCCGGAACGGTGCGGAGGGGCTGCGCCGGGCCGATTACGTGATGCTGACCTTCGGCACGGCGTGGATCTACCGCCTGGTGGAGGACGGACGGATCGTGGCCAACTGCCACAAGCAGCCGGCCGACCGTTTCGTGCGCGAGCGGTTGCGCACGGAGGCGATCGTGGCGGAGTACGATGCGCTGCTGGCCGGTCCGCTGGCCGGCAAACAGGTGTTGCTGACGGTCAGTCCGGTGCGCCATCTGAAGGACGGGCTGGTCGAGAACTCGCTGAGCAAGGCGATCTTGCGGTGTGCGGCGGCCGATCTGGCCGAGCGGTGGCCGAACGTGTGGTATTTCCCCGCTTATGAACTGTTGAACGACGATCTGCGCGACTACCGCTTCTATGCGCCCGACATGACCCATCCCTCCCCGCAGGCGATCGACTACGTCTGGGAACGTTTCGTCCGTTTCGCCATGGACGATGCGACGGCCGCCCTGCTGCCCCGGCTGGAGCGGCTCCGGACGGCGCTCGGCCATCGGATGCTCCATGCGGGGAGCGAAGGCGAGGCAATGTTCCGCCGCCGTTCGCTGGCGTTGATCGACGAGTTGCAGCGCGCCCTGCCGCAACTCGATTTCAGCGCCGAGCGGCACCACTTCGGCGCCTGAGGAACGCCAACGATACCAGACGGGCGGAAACCGGAAGGTTCCCGCCCGCTGCCTTTTTGTCGGATGGGGCCGCTCAGGGGAGCGGGTCGAGCTGGATGCTCTCTCCGCTGCGGCCTGACAGCAGGGCGCGCAGCGTGTCGGCCGTGCCGGTCAGCTCCTCCAGACAGGTCATGTAGTTGTTGCGGATCATGTGGCAGTAGTCGTCCACGGCCGTGTACCATTCGGTGTATTCGGCCAGCTGCTGTTCGTAGCGGCGGAGCTGGCGGGCCGTCAGTTCGGTCAGATCCTGGCCGATGAGGGACTGCAGTTCATTGCGGAGTTCCTCCCGTTCGCTCTCCGCCGAGCGGAGCAGGTTCACGTAGTCGTCGGGCAGACGGATTGCATCTTCGTTTACCAACTCGTAACTGCCGTCGTAGTCCAGATCCATATAGGAGGCAATGCCTGCCGTTACGTCACCGACCCGGTAGGCATAACGGCCGTCGTCGCATACGACCGTGACCGTGTAGTTCAAATATTCGAAAAACAGCCCCTCATCGTTTGTTTCGTTGGCGATGACCCTACTGCACGGAGCGGAGAGTTGGCCGGTTCGGGCATCGGACGAGAGGCCAATGGCGGTTATCGGGCCGAGCTGTTGCATCCATTCCGTGATCCGTTCCATGCCTTCGGCACGGGTCAGCGGCGTGGTGCCTTCGCCCAGAATTTCAATGCTGCCCTCCGCATTCAGCGGAAACTGCGGCAGCGGATCGTCGGTGGCGCCGCAGAGCCGTCCGGGCCACAGCAGCAGGGCCATGCCTGCCATCCAGCGGTACATGCGTTTCATGGTTTCTTGTTCGTTTCGGGGCATGTGCCCCATGCAGACCAAACGGATCGTCCCCCCGGCGTGGTATGTGGCGGGCGGGGCGTTGAGGTGTTGAGGCGGCGGGGTTGCAGAAAGCCCCGTAACGTTTCCGCTTACGGGGCTTTCGCACGGGGGCCGCACGGACGGCTATGCGCCGTGGCAGTTTTTGTATTTCTTGCCGCTTCCGCAGGGGCAGGGATCGTTCCGACCGATCTTCTTCTCCACATGGATGGGAGCCGGCTTGCTCTTCTCGGCCTGTCCGGCTGCGGCAGCCGCCTGCATGCGCGAGGCGTGGAGCTTGTTCATGTCGACCTTCTGGCCGGGCTGCTGCTGCGGTTGGCGCTGGCGGATGGGTTCGTCCGTATTTTCGCGCATCGGGATGTAACCCTTGTTCAGGATCGACAGCTCCTCGCGGTTGCTCTTCTCGAGCATTGCGCTGAAGAGGTTGTAGGACTCCAGCTTGTAGATCAGCAGCGGATCCTTCTGCTCGTAGGAGGCGTTCTGTACGCTCTGACGCAGGTCGTCCATCTGACGCAGGTGGTCGCGCCAGTTGTCGTCGATCGTGGTCAGCATCACCAGTTTGGTGAACATCTTGTAGATCTCGGCGCCGTCACTTTCGAGGGCCTTCTTGAAGTCCACCGGTACGTTGTAGACCAGCTTGCCGTTGGTGATCGGGATGTAGATCGTCTTCACCTGGTCGCCCTGGCGCTCGTAGAGGTTGCGCAGCACGGGGATGGCCGTGGCGGCAACCGACTGGGCGCGGCGTTCGTAGGCGGCGTTGAGGTCGGCGGCCAGCAGCGAGACGAGCTGCTCCTTCGTGGCCTCCGAGAAGGTCTTCTCGTCGAAGGAGGGCTGGACGGCTACCTGGCGGATCAGCTCGAAGCTGAAATCCTCGAAGTTCGATTCGCCGAAGTTCTCCACGAACGATTCGGCAAAGTCCATCACGATGTTGTTGCGGTCGATGTCGATCCGCTCGCCGGCCAGCGCGTTGCGGCGGCGCGAGTAGATCACCGTACGCTGCGAGTTCATCACGTCGTCGTACTCGAGCAGCCGTTTGCGGATTCCGAAGTTGTTCTCCTCAACCTTCTTTTGGGCGCGCTCGATGGCCTTGGTCATCATGCCGGCCTGGATCTCCTCGCCGTCCTTGAGGCCCAGACGGTCCATCATGGTGGCGATACGTTCCGAACCGAACAGACGCATCAGGTCGTCCTCCAGCGAAACGAAGAACTGCGACGAACCGGGGTCACCCTGACGACCGGCACGGCCGCGCAACTGGCGGTCCACACGGCGCGACTCGTGGCGCTCGGTGCCGATGATGGCCAGACCGCCCGCTTCCTTGACTTCGGGGGTCAGCTTGATATCGGTACCACGACCGGCCATGTTGGTGGCGATGGTCACCTGTCCGGCCCGGCCGGCTTCGGCAACCACCTGGGCCTCTTGCTGGTGGTATTTGGCGTTCAGTACGTTATGCTTGATGCCGCGCAGCTTCAGCACACGGCTGAGCAGCTCGGACACCTCGACGGAGGTCGTGCCGACCAGTACCGGACGGCCTTCGCCCACCAGGCGGACGATCTCCTCTACCACGGCGTTGTACTTTTCGCGTTTGGTCTTGTAGATTTTGTCGTCCAGGTCCTCGCGGATCACGGGGCGGTTGGTCGGGATCACCACCACATCCAGCTTGTAGATGCTCCAGAATTCGCTTGCCTCCGTTTCGGCGGTACCGGTCATACCGGCCAGCTTGTGGTACATGCGGAAGTAGTTCTGCAGGGTGATGGTGGCGAAGGTCTGCGTGGCCGCCTCGACCTTGACGCGCTCCTTGGCCTCGATGGCCTGGTGCAGACCGTCCGAATAACGGCGGCCCTCCATGATACGGCCCGTCTGTTCGTCCACGATCTTCACCTTGTTGTCGATCACCACATATTCGACATCCTTTTCGAACATGCTGTATGCCTTGAGCAGCTGGTTGATCGTGTGGACGCGTTCGGACTTGATGGCGTATTCGTTGATGAGTTCATCCTTCTTGGCGGTCTTCTCTTCGGCCGAGAGGTCGCTCTTCTCGATCTCGGCGATGGCGGCGCCGATGTCGGGCAGCACGAAGAACTTGTCCTCGCCCACCGCCTTGGCTAGGAAGTCGTGGCCCTTGTCGGTCAGCTCCACCGAGTTGAGCTTCTCGTCGATGACGAAGAAGAGTTCGTCCACGATCTCGGGCATGCGGCGGTTGTTGTCCTGCATGTAGATGTTCTCCACCTTCTGCATGAGGGCCTTGTTGCCCTGTTCGCTGAGGAACTTGATGAGCGGGCGGTATTTCGGCAGACCCTTGTGGGCGCGGTAGAGCAGCACGCCGCCCTCCTCGGTGTTGCCCTCGCCGATCAGCTTGCGGGCACGGGCCAGAAGGTCGTTCACGAAGTTGCGCTGCACGTTGTAGAGCTGCTCGATGTAGCCCCGGTACTGCTCGAAGAGCTGGTCGTCGCCCTTGGGCACCGGACCCGAAATGATGAGCGGCGTACGGGCATCGTCGATCAGCACGGAG
Source organism: Candidatus Tidjanibacter faecipullorum (assembly GCA_019116245.1). Classification (GTDB taxonomy): domain Bacteria; phylum Bacteroidota; class Bacteroidia; order Bacteroidales; family Rikenellaceae; genus Tidjanibacter; species Tidjanibacter faecipullorum. Next base: position 6,857 of record DXCC01000005.1, on the reverse strand, counting down.
TCCACCTCGTCGACGATGGCGAAGTGGTGCTTGCGCTGGACGAGGTCTTCGGGCTGGATGGCCATGTTGTCACGCAGGTAGTCGAAGCCGAACTCGTTGTTCGTACCGAAGGTGATGTCGGCCATGTAGGCCTTGCGGCGGGCGGCCGAGTTGGGCTGGTGGTTGTCGATGCAGTCCACCGACAGGCCGTGGAACTCGTACATCGGGCCCATCCACTCCGAGTCGCGTCGGGCCAGGTAGTCGTTCACCGTCACCACGTGGACACCCTTGCCGGCCAGTGCGTTCAGGAAGACGGGCAGGGTAGCCACCAGGGTCTTTCCTTCGCCCGTCGCCATCTCGGCGATGCGTCCCTTGTGTAGCACGACGCCGCCGAAGAGCTGTACGTCGTAGTGGACCATGTCCCAGGTGATCTTGTTGCCGCCGGCCGTCCAGCTGTTCTTGTAGATGGCCTTGTCGCCCTCGATGGTGACGAAATCCTTCGTGGCGGCCAGGTCGCGGTCGAACTGCGTGGCGGTCACCTCGATCGTCTCGTTCTGGGCGAAACGGCGGGCGGTCGACTTCATGATGGCAAATGCCTCGGGCAGTATCTCGTCGAGCTTGGTCTCGATCTTGTCGTCGATCTCTTTGGTCAGGCGGTCGATTTCGCGCGAGTGGCGCTCCTTGTCCTCGATGGAGGTATCGGGTTGTTCCAGAATGGCTTTCAGTTCGGCGATCTTCTCCTCGTCAGGACGGATCGTCTCCGCAATGTCGTGGCGGAGCGCGGCGCTCCGGGCGCGGAGCTCGTCGTTCGAGAGGGCGTCGATCTGCGGATAGAGGGCGAGGATGCGGTCCACGTAGGGCTGGATCTCCTTGCGGTCCTTGTCGCTCTTGGTGCCGAAGAACGTTTTGATGATTTTCGATAAGATATCCATAAGCGTTGTTACAGGTTTCCTGAAAAATAGACGGTAAATATACTGCTTTTTGCCGGAACCCCAATCCTTAGCGGCGGTTTTTTATCAGCGAGCGTCCGATGCGGCAGGCGGCGCACCGGTGCGGGGTGCAGTATTCGTTCCGCAGCTGGATGAGTGCCTGCGAATCGAGGGCGCTGCGCACGGGGACGCCCGTCCCGCTCCAGCCGCGCGTGATGGCGTTGTTCTCGGCCGGCAGGGAGGCCAGCAGTTCCAGGGCGGACGCCTTGATCGACTCCTTGCCCGTGCGGCTGCCGAAGGCGAACATGACCGGTACGGCCGCATTGATAATCAGTAGGTCGGCCTTTTCGGGACCGATGTGGTGCGGGCAGCGGTTGCCCGTGCCGTCCGGTACGTAGTGGGTGGTCCAGTAGGGTGAGACCGGCACGTCGAAGAGGCGGTGGAGCGCCTCGCGCGAGGCGGCGCCCACGACCCGGTCGAACAGAAAGTCGCAACCGGCCACCACGGCGGCCAGTTGCACGATGCGGGTCACCGGCCGGTTCTGGGCCCGGATGCGCGACGACTCCCAGGCGCCGGCGTACATGGGGGTGATGTCGTATTTGCGGGCCAGGTAGCGGAAGTGGTCGTTCAGCCGGCGGATGTAGTCGTCGAAAAAGCACCCTTCCAGCAGCCCCGACGTGCCCAGCAGGAGCGCTTCTACCTGCTCCATCGAGCTGCGTTCGCGGAGCACCATCGGATAGGTGGCCCGGGAGGCGAGGTCGAGGTAGGCTTCCCGGTTGCGGTTGCCGCCCAGCGCGCGGAAGAGCATGGCGTAGAGGGTCTGGGACCAGTCGCCGCCGCAGGCATCGAACAGGCGCATGACGTCGCGGCACTTGCGGTCGAGGCGTTCGACCAGCAGCCGGTCGAGCAGGCCGATGCGGCGGGCGGCGGGCAGTTCGCCCAGCCATTGGCCGCATTCGTACGCGGCGGCTCCCGTCTGGAGCGAGGCTACGGCACGGCGCACCTCCTCGGCGGCCGGCATGACCAGTTGGGGCAGCCGCTCGCCGTCACGGAGGTAGATCGAGGGGGCGGGAGCCGGAACGATCTGGAGCACGACATAGGGGGTGCGGTCGGCGGGCAGCTCCGGACCGAACCAGATGTCGCCGCGGCGGCGGATGCCGTCGATGGTCAGTTCAGCGGCGCGGAAGGTGCCGCTTGCGGGATCCTCCTCACCGGGGTAGTCGATCCGGCAGGGGCGTCCGTCCTGCAGGGTCAGCGCGGTTTTCCGGGCAGCCAGCCGGGTCCACAGCAGCCGGAGCAAATCGAGTTCCTGTTCCATGAGCGTAATAGAATCGGACGCAAAAATAGACAAAAAGTCGTTGCGGACAGCCGCCGGGCGTTACCTGTGGCGCGGCGGCTTGGCGGGTTCGGTGACGGGACGGGTGGGCAGATCGTGTTCCGGAATGCTGAAATCCTTGTCGGCGAAGAGGGCGGCCAGTCCCGAGAGCTGTTTCAGACGCAGGAGCTCGTCGCGGTCCATGCCGATGTTCTTCATGATCCAGGCGTCGGTCATGCCGGCCTGCTTGAGTTCGGCCACGATGTTGGTCATCAGCTCGACGGAGTGGGTGCCGCGGGCCCGGTTGTGGCGGATGGTGGAGGCCATGCGGTTCGAGAGATCCTTGTCGATCACCACCACGGGCAACAGCCCCCGCTCGCGCTCGTAGATCCGCGGGGAGGTCTTCATGACCAGGTAACGGTGGTAGCCGTCCACCAGTTCGTAGGTGTCGTTCGCGCGGTCGTAGTAGCAGACGCAGGGCGAGGTGTAGCCGTCCTCCCAGATGGAGAGTTCCAGCAGGCGCATCTCGGGCGGAGCCACAATGTTGGGGTTGTAGGCATTGGCGCGGATCTTGTCGATCGGTACGGCGCGGACGTTGTAGACGGGGCTTGTATAGGACGGTGTCATGTGTGCGAAGCGGGTTAGGAAAACAGCGAATGGTAGAAGTCCATGATCCGGCGTCGGTCGTCCTGCTCCTTTTTGGTGAGCGAGAATCCCATGTAGCGGCAGGCGTGGTCATTCTTGAGAATGCAGATGCACATGCGCTTGAAGGAGGGTAGACTCTTGAACTCGGGCAGGTCGATGTCGTCGAGATACTCCATGCGGACCGGTTTCTTGTCGGTGCGGTAGTTGGTATGGTCGCCCACCGTGATGGGAATACCCAGCCGGCGCAGGGCGTCGATGGTCTCCTGGGGCAGGCAGCCGCCCCGTGTGCGCCAGAAGTTGACGCTCACCGAGAGCTTGCGCAGGTAGTTGTCGCGGGTAGCCGGAGGCAGAGTGGAAAGCAGGAAGTACATGTAGCTCTCCCAGGTGTGGCCGGCCGGCAGCCGGGTGCGGTAGTGGGCCACGGCGCTTCCCGAACCGTAGAGAGCCATGAAGTTCACCCCGTTTACACGGCAGATCATCTTGCCCCACAGATCGGGGTCGATGGCGCGGTAGAGGGCCAGATTTTCCTGGGCGGCCGAGATGAAGGGGCTGGCCACGCGTTGCTTTTCAAGCGGTACGCCCGCCTGGTAGTAGAGATCGTAAAGGTGGTTGTAGTCCCAGCCGAAACGGCCGTTGGCGGTCCAGATGTCGGTCGTCAGCCAGTCGTATAACACGTAGGCGTTGTATACGTCGGTGTCGTTGCGGCTGGTCCAGGGCAAACCTTCGTAGCGGGCGGCGTGCTGGTTGGCATAGATGCACTGCCAGCGGTGGTAGCTCTCCTGGGTGCGGATGCCGATCAGACAGCAGGTGCGGCGTGCCTGCTTGCGCCGGTGATACCAGCGGGCGAAGAGGCTCTGGAATTCGTAGTCCCACATGTCGCGGTCGAAGAAGGGGAAGTCCGCGGCCGTGTAGCACGCTTCGGGCAGCGGCCTTACCCACAACTTGCGCAGCGCCTCGTCCCACGGCCGCCAGTAGGACTGGTACATGGAGGTGCAGGTGGTCACCTTGAAGGGAACGCAGATGCGGTAGATTTCCAGCAGGTCGCCGTTGGCGGCGAAGGTACGCTCCAGGTAGCGGAGCGTTTCGGTGTACTGCACCTCGTAGTCGAGGTGGAAGACGCCGATCTTGCGGGTGATGCCGTGGCGGCGCATGTAGTCGATGCACAGGTTCAGCATCACGCCGCTGTCCTTGCCGCCGGAGAAGGAGACATAGATGTTGTCGAACTCCCGGAAGACGGTGTCCAGCCGTTCGAGAGCCTTCTCATAGACGTTTTGTGGCATGGCGGGGATAGAACATTTTGACATAGCGGGTCCAGCGGAGCGTGACGTCGAAGCCGCTCTCGGCAAACAGCGCCTCGTGCCGCGTCTGTACAACGGCCGAAAGGAGCAAATCGTGTGTCAGGTCGGCGACAATGCGGGCCAGCAGCAGGGAGAAGACTTCGGGACGGTCGCCGGCGACGTAGTAGTTGTTGATCGTGGCGGTCTGCCGCCGGAACTGTACCGGCATGAAGCCGGCCACCTCCTCCTGCTCTCCGCAGGCGATGAACCACACGTAGTCGGACGACGTCCGGAAGGGGTAGTTGCGGTTATAGGCGAGCACATCGTGGTTCATGACCAGCGGACCCACCAGCGGGTAGAGGTGGGTGTCGTCACCCCGGAGTATGTTGATATGCATCGGTGATCTGTTTTGTCGGCGGGCCGGCACGGCGGCCCGCCCTTGTTTCGATTTTGTGTAAAAAAACGATATGTAAATAGGAATATATTAGAAATAAGCTACTTATGAGATTTTCTCATAAAATGAGGTAATGACTTGGCAACGGTTACAAATTCTGCGATATGCGTTGCGTTTCTTTCTGTCAAACAACTCTTGTTATGCAAAGGTAGTACAATTTATCGAATGAAAGGTATAACGAGCGTTTTTATTATTGCTTACCTTCTAATTTTCCTATCCGCATCACAATAGAGGTTTGACTTCTTCCCATTTTCTCTGCGATATACTTTATGCTCTTTCCTTCATGGTAAAGGGTAAGTAGGAATTTGTCAGCACTGCGTGTCCATTTCTTATTGGCATTAGGGTGCTTGACATAACTTTCTTCCGTAACCTTTTCAGGGTGTAAAAACTCGTCAACAAAAACGGATGGGAAGCGTCTGTCGTAAAGTACGTATGTCTTTATTTTCGCTCTGGTAATAGCCACATAAAACAACCTGCGTTCTTCACCATACGGATATTGGTCGCTTTTAGTTAAAACATAATCAAGAACAGGGTCATCGCTTACCATTGAAGGAAATCCATAGGTGTCTTTATTACATTGAAGAATTATCACATAGTCCGCTTCAAGTCCTTTGGATTTATGTACAGTCAAAAATTCAATTTTCCTGTCTCCAATGAAGTAGTAAAAGCGATTGCCCTCTTTCACTGATTTGTACAAAAACGATAAGTAATAGTCATCAAAGGAATACCGCCCTAACAGGAAGATGGATTTATCCGCAGGAATAGACGTAACTAATTGTCCGATAACGTTACAATAGTCTCGCCGTTCATAAGCGCAGAATTGTAAGTCGGTTTTGGCTTGTGGATTGAATGGGTGTATATCCTTTTTTAGCTGTGCCTTATTCCGCTGTATGAATTGCGATGACAGGCTTACCAAAGGTTCTCCAAAACGATATGTTGTCTCGATTCTATTGATTTCTGTTGAACCGAAATAATCTGAGAACTGATTGAAAAGAGCCATGTCACTTCCTGAAAAGCGGTATATGGATTGCCAATCATCGCCCACGCAATACAATTTTGCAGGAGGATTGCCTTCTCGGAGTATTTTCAGGAAATTGTAACGGTCAACTGATATATCTTGAAACTCATCAACGATAATATACTCATATTTTACAGGATGAGAGGAATGGCATATTTCCGTGGCTTGCAAAATAGCGTCGGTAAAATCTATCTGATTACTGCTTTTCAATTCTTCAATATACCGCTCATAAACAGGCTGGAATATTCTTTTTATAATGAATGTGCTGCGCTCATCCCCTGCACTTTTAGCCTGTTTCAAGACCTCTTGTATGGACTTACAGCTTGATTTTATTAATGTAATAAAAGTTACAACAAGCCGAATGAAAGCCTTTTCCTGCTTGCTGTTTGGAGGAAGAACCATATCATACAATTCAGCATCAGTTTTTTCTTGAACAGGAACACCTGCTTTTTCCAATGACACTTTTAATGTATGCCGAATATCTGAATAATGGAAATCAGCACTTGAAGTTGTCAATAATATAGTCCCAAACTTCTCATGGGCTGCTTTTTTCCATGTTATTCCGTCATTATATTTTTGATTTGCTTCTTCATAAGTAATGCCTTTGTCTTTTGCAAACCATGTGGGAACAAGCCCATGCTCGTCCACACCAAAATGTTCTAAATAAATACGTTTTATCTTGCCGTCCTGCTCGAAGTAAATGGAAAAATCGGGTCTGTATTGTGAGTGCATTTCATCTGCCAACGGATGTTCATAAGGTTCTTCATATCTGAATTTCACACCCAAAGAAGATAATGCAAAACAGATTTTCTGTTCCTGCTCACTCCGAACATAAATAGCTTTCCCGTCCATGTCTGGGAATTGAGTTTTCAAGCGTACTTCTTTCAATTCGGAGAGTTGTTGCCTGCGTTCATTCTTACGATGTTCCCAATCCGCTTCTTGTACCTGATAGTCAACAAAGTATTCTACGATACTCTTTTTGAAATCCTCATCTTCCAACAACTTATGATAGATTCTCACAAACAGTGCGTCTGTATTATCATAGATAGAGGGTTTTTGTCCAGTTGCTTTTCCAATGATGTCAATGGCAAGTTTATGAAAGGTGTATCCTCTTAGCCCCACAATATTCATTCTTTCCGTCAGTTCGGCAGCAGCCTTGTTTGTATAGCTGATAAGAAGGATGTTCTGAGGATTGATATGTTTGATGTCTATCAGGTATCTTACCTTTCCTACGATAGAC